>JBELBV010000033.1:0-24264 GCA_042095135.1 Flavobacteriales bacterium
CGGACCTCCAACCAAACAAAAACCCCAAGCACCCGCTTGGGGTTTTTTTGTGCGCCATGCTGCCGCGCAATAGGATTTCACGTAGAAGACAATTCGCCGTTACTTGCGTTGCATAACCTTTACCCTTGATCATGGACAACTTCGACACCGCTACCTGGATGGTACTCATCACTGCCTACTTGGCCATCGTCATTCCCATCGTCCTCATCGCCATTGTCGCGATGTGGCGCATTTTCACCAAAGCAGGTCAGCCGGGATGGGCCGTTCTCATTCCATTTTACAACCTGTACATCCTAACGCAAGTGGCGAAACGTCCGGGTTGGTGGATGCTGTTGTACTTCGCAAGCGTCATCCCCATAGCTGGCGGCTTGTGCGTATTGTTCGTCAGCATCATCGACAGCTTGCGCCTGGCCAAGCTCTTTGGTAAGTCCGCAGGCTTTGGAGTGGGAATGATCCTCCTAGGCATCGTCTTCTTGCCCATTTTGGCCTTCGGTGATGCGGACTATGACGAAACCCACGTGTCGGACGGTGAATTGGTATAGCGCCATTTTCGTTTGGGCGTTGCTCCTGGTGGGGTGCTCTAACGGCGACGACGCATTGGAGCATCTGAATTCGCTTCCGGACCAAACCTTGGTGCCCCAATTGCTGCGATCTCCTGACGGGGTTCCAGCACTCGCTTGTGTGGAGGCCATCGATGGCGGGCATCGATTCGTTTACCGGCTTTGGACCGGCACGGGTTGGGGCGAACCCATTGCCATTGGAACCGATACGGCCATGTTGGTCAATTGGGCTGACCGACCGCAACTCGCTTTTGGCCCCGCCGGCTCAGCATACGCCCATTGGCTCACGTTTGACGACAGAGGCGACTTCGCGTATGGCATTTCTGCAACCCGGAGCGAAGACGGCGGGCAGACGTGGTCCACGCCTTCCCGCCCCCACGCCGATACGGCCGTGGCGGAGCACGGTTTCGCCCAATGGCTACCCTATGATGATGGAGCCCAGCTTGTTTGGCTAGACGGACGCGACTTCGACGGACACCCCGATCCGTCTCGGGCACGGATGGAAGTCCGCATGAACAACTGGCCGGCTGACGGCGGGTGGAGTACCGAGACCGTCCTCGACTCCTCGGCTTGCACGTGTTGTCCAATGACTGCTGTGCAAACGCCAACCGGTGCTTATGAACTCATCTACCGCGATCGAACTGCCGATGAAATTCGCGATTTCAGCCGCATGCACATCGATGCGGCCGGAGGCTCGCACAGGGCCCGCGGACCCCTGCACGAAGACGGGTGGCAAATCGCTGCTTGTCCTGTAAACGGGGCTTCATTGGCGGCAAACGGAGCTCGTGCGCTTGCGGTTTGGTACACCGCTGCTGGAGATGAACCCCAGGTGTTGGCCGCATGGCGCACGCATGATGACAGGCGATTCGTCAACCCCGTTGCGTTGCACACCAACGCCCCGCTCGGGCGCATCGCAACCGCCGCCGATGACGTAGGGCGGTTTTATGCCGTTTGGCTGCAAACCAATGAAACGGGCGGGGTCGATTGGGTCGGCATGCGATGGGACGCAGCCGGTAAGCGGCTAACGGAGGAACCGGAAGTGCTCGTGGCAGCGAGCGAACGTCGGGCCGGCGGCTTTCCCGCTTTGGTGGGAATGCGCGAGAGTGCCATGCTAGGGTGGACCAATCCCAGCCCGGAACCACATGTGATGACCGCGATTTGGCATTGATCGTTTTTGTGATTTCATTCACAAATAATATCTTCATGGCATCAAAGTAAACCTTTCATCATGCGATTTTTTACCCTTTTGATCCTGGTGCTATCTGCCAATATGGCCCTTGCCCAACCCGAAAACGATTTGTGCTCTGGAGCCATTGACATCACCGATTTGTTCACCCCTGGCATAGGAGAAGGTGCGTCTGTCGGTCCTTACTCCAACCTTGACGCCACTGGCGACTCCACACTTGCTGCGGACTTGGTCGACTTTTGGTTCGACATCGCCCCTGGCGAATCCGAGCCCTCGGTCGACCAAAACATTTGGTTCAAGTTCACCGGGGACGGCAACGTTTACCAAATCATGACGTGGAATTGCCCCGGATCTGCGATTTACAGCAACGACACCCAAATGGCCCTGTACACCGGGACTTGCGACAGCCTGAACTTTGTGCTGGGCAATGACGACATGCAGCCTTGGTGGGGTTGGTGGCATTCTTGGATGAATTTCAAGGCAGAAGAAGGGGTTGACTACTACCTCATGATTGACGGTTTCAACCATTATGAAGGTGGAACCTGGGAAGGCGTGGCACAAGGCTCATTCTGCATCGGTGGAATCCAGGTCGAGCCGATGACCGACCACGTTGCGTGTGAAAGTTCCCGCGCCATCGACGATTTATTCGAAGCGACCACAGCAAGCACACCTGGCTTCGTGGGTCCATTCGATGATTCGCCTTCTGGCAGTGGCATAGAAATGAATCCGGACGCGGACATGTTGGGCACCGAATGCTGGACCGATGGGGTGGATGACGGATCAGTTTGGTTCAGTTGGACCGGAGACGGGAATCCATACACCATCACACACTCACAGTGCCAAGAAGGCGATGAGACCTTTGTCTACTATTTCGCTTGGGATAGCCAAATGGCCTTGTACAAAGGTGATTGCGGAGAATTGGTCCCCATTGCTTGCCATGAAGACATCGACTTCGATGAAGGGTGGTACTGGAGCCAAATCGGTTTTGACAGCGAAGAAGGAGAGACCTATTACCTCCGATTTGACGGTTACCATTGGGAAAATCAAGGATACGAGTGGAAGGCTTCCGGTGCATTTTGCCTCCGAGCAGATTTGGGCAACATCAATGGAATGGAGGAGGCCGATTTGACCGACCTCGTCATTGATGCCTATCCCAACCCTGCCACCAATACATTGACTTTGTCGTGGTCTGGAGCAGACTTCACCGCCGATGTGCAGGTCTTTGATATGACCGGCAAGCAAGTTGCGTCCTGGCCCAACGTTCAACGCGGATCGCAACAGCAATTCGACCTTCCCAATGGGTTCTACACGTTGCAAATCAACACCGATGATACCGCCGGCGTGACCCGGCTACAGGTCCTTCGCTAATCGCGGAAACCAAACAAATTTCAGAACCCCGGCCCCAAAAGGCCGGGGTTTTTTAAACCCTTCACGGCTTCAGTCGTCACAATACAAATCTTCTCCCATTGCGCCATCTCCTTTGCCTCGCCTTGTTATCCATTGTCCTCATCGGTACTGCCCAAACCGAAGGCAACAACGTCTTCGGCACCGATCAAATCCTCCAAGTCGATGTGACCTTCTACAGCGACGGTTTCTGGAACGAACTCCTGACCGAATACGACGGCGAACAGAATTACATCCCCGCGGGCATCAGCATCACGAGCCTCGATGGTGTCGCCCAATTCGACTCGGTCGGCATCCGGCTCAAAGGCAATTCAAGCATGAACCACCCCGGCGATAAGAAGCCCTTCAAGGTGGACTTCAACCGCTTCATTTCGGGGCAAGCATACGACCTCCTCAAAAAGCTCAATTTCAACAACGGCTTCAAAGACCCCACTCTCGTTCGGGAGAAAATCTTTTACGACGTGTGTGCGGAGGCCGGCATTCTCGCGCCGCGGGCCAATTTCGCCCAGGTCACCTTCAACGGGGAGCCTTGGGGGTTTTACACCGTCGTGGAGCAAATCGATGACCAATTCCTCGACCGCAGCATCGGCGACGACGACGGCATGCTCTTCAAAGCCGGTTCCAACTTCGGTCCTGGCAGCGACGAAGCGAGCTTGGTCTACCAAGGCCCGACCCAAGCGGATTACGGCGACGCCTACGAATTGAAGATGAACGACCCCGGGAATTGGTCCGACTTCATCGCCTTCCTCGAATTCCTCAACACCTCATCCGACGCAGATTTCGAAGCCCTGCTCGGCACGCACCTCGACCTGCAACCCTACCTCCGCTCGGCGGCGCTCGACAACCTGTTCGCCAACCTCGATAGCTACACGCTGTCCGCGCGCAATTACTACCTCTACCAGAACACCACACTCGGCCGTTGGCAGTGGATCAAGTGGGATTGCAACGAGACGTTCGGGAGCTACGCCATGGGCGTGCCCGGGCCCATGACCGAGCTCGACGTGGCCTTCGACGGCGGCAACTACGAGCGGCCCCTATTGCAGCGCGTTTTGGCCAGTGAAGCGTTGCGTGCAGACTACCTCGCCGAAATCTGCGACCTGCGGGACACCTACTTCAATTCTGCCTACCTCAACCTGCGCTTGGACGCCTTGAAGGCCTTAATTGAAACGGCGGTGTATGCCGATGACAACAAGATGTATTCCAACGCCGATTTCGATGCCAATTTCGACAACGACCTAGGCGGGGGCGGACCGGGTGGAGGCGGTGGTCCGGGCGGATCCTTGTACGGGTTGAAGTCGTTTGTGGCCGAGCGCGGCGCGTTTGTGGATGAGGAAGTGGATTGCACGGAGCTGAGTGTCTCTGACGCAACCAAACTTCCTCAGCTTACGGTGTACCCAAACCCCACGGATGGACGAGTGACCCTCGCTTGGAACGCCTCGGTTGAACATCCCACAATCGAAGTGTACGACCTCCGAGGCCAATTGGTGCACACCATCAACACGGCCTCACGGCAAACATCCTACGACATCCATCTGCCCTCAGGGCTGTATGTATTGAATTGCCCCGCATGGGGAACCGCTACCGCTGTCAAGCTGCACATCACACCATGACGGGTCCATAGTCGGAACAGCCTGCTGTCCGCAGGCTTTCGAGGGATTGGCGAAAATCGTCGCCCAGCAAGCTTCCCCCTTTCCGATGGCAGAACGGGCACGACATCAAGTCGCCGTCGGTGTCCACGTAGACCATTTTGTTGCCGGCGGCAAAGCAGCCGAGCTTCCGCTGGTAGTACTCGTGATAGATGACCAAGGGGTGGTCATTGTACGTGTCTGTGTAGGTGTAGTCCAATAACGCCTCCTCCAAAACCGCTTGGTGCTCTGGTTTGAGGAGCACGTCTTGCATGGCATAGTGGCCGACTGCCTTCGGCTCAATCCATTGCACGAAGCCCACTCCGAGGCTTTTCGCCAGATCCATGAACGCATCGATGTATTCTCGGTTGGCGTTTTCGCGCGTCACACACGTCGAGATCGCTGTCAAGTACCCTTGGTCGAGGGCGTGTTTGACCGCTGTGATGGCATCTCGGAAAGACCCTTGTGTTCCGCGGAATTGATCGTGCGCCAGTGGGTCGTAATGGTCGATGCTCACCACCACGCCGTGCGCTCCTGCGCTGCGCAATTCAGCGGCATTTGCCGCGGTAAAATTGAATCCTGAGGTCAGTATCCAAAACTGCGACTTCGATTTGTAGCGCCGGATGGATTCCGCCATCTCGCGCACCCGGAGCATCGGTTCACCGCCCGTGAAAGCAATGTTGGTCGCCCCCATCGACTGCAGGTTCTCAATCATGCGGTTGATGTCTTCGGGGCCGATGACCTCTTTCTGGTTGAGGTTGTCCCACTCGAAGCAATGCTCGCATTTGAGTGGGCATTTCTTGGTCACAGACAAAAACACCACCGCCAACTCATGGCCGCCTCTGCTATGGGGCACAAGGCGGTTCAGCTCCCCTTTCAAGAAAGGAACGTGCAGGGGCGAAGTGTTGGCTGGGATGAACAACCGCCAATGGTTGCTGCCGGCGGCGGTGACGAGTTTCACCACCCGCTTACCCCCAGAAGCAAGGGCACGGTGCTCTTTCAATCGAGCAATCACCGCCCGAATTCCAGCGGGCGAACGATATGCTTGCACGGCGGTCCACACATTGATGGCCTGCTGGCGCAGCCGTATCAATCGCGCTTCCAAGCCATGCACCATGCGGTGCGGATTGCTGGACCGAATGGCATCGTAATCCACGTCCAGCGGCTGGATCACCTTGGCAGGAGCTGGGTCGACGCTCATGGTGTAATTCCCGCGATGTCGTTGAACTGCTCTTTGGAGAAGCGGGCGAAGTGTCCGGGCTCCTTGAACTTCTTCAATTCAGTCATATTCGGAATGCCCGCGTATTGGCGTATCGGCTCATAGTAGCCGTATGCATGCATGAACACGCTGTGGACGTTGCCCGGCTCTGGAGCGGGGAGGGCCTGAAATTTCAAGGTCGCATCGGCACCAATGAACAAACGCTCGAGGTAGTCCCCATCCACTTCCAACAAATGAGACGCCACGTCTTGGCCTAATTCATCTTCTGCACTCAAGAGGGCCAACGGAGTCTTGACCATGCCTGGCTGCTCGGTGTAGTCGATGGCCGCGTAATCCAATTCCCAGAAATGGTACCCCGCAACCAAGCGGAGCTCAACAGGCCCTTCATCTGTGTTCGAAACGTCCAAAGGCACCACCTCGCTTCGGAACGAAAACGGCCCCGGAAGGTTCACCCAATGAACCGTTTCCCAATTACCGGCGCGGCGGAGCTGAACTTCCAGCATCTGGCCTTGGTCCTTGAGCCATTGCGTTTTCTGTTCCGCTGAACGGTCGCGCTGGTGTTCAACATAATTATCGTACCGACTGCCGAACATGCTCATGAAGGATTCGTACATCATCATCGACCACATCGTATTCTTCACGTGCAGGATGACATGGGCCTGGTCCGCGCCTGCGGGCTTGTCAAAAGCAAGCGACAGGGAGCTGAAATTTTCTTTCTCTGCACACTCATCGGTAAAGTCGTACGCAATGCCGTCGCGCGCGGCCATGACCGCCTCGCAGTTGGTCCCTTCATCCGTCACCGCCTCTGCGGGCAACTGGGGTGCCGCGAACAGGACGGGCATGCCTTCGGGCGTCATCAACACCTCCATATCTGCCGGGTGCTCTACCGCCTCGAGAATGGCGAGATCCGTGTATTGGCGCTCCTCCATCTCATTGGCAATGCGCAATTCATAAACGCCGTCGACCGGGTCAAACCCAGGGAGCGGAAGGAAATCGTGACGCGCCATGTTCTCCGTTACCGCACCGCTGAAGAATTCCCCCATGAAACGCTCAACATCTCCGTCTTGGATGTAAATGAAAGGGCAGGACAAGCAACATGCAACGAAGGTCCCTGCAGCTGCACCCGTGGCGGCAATCCCGCCCAATACTTTATACAAAATACCTACTGCCTCTTTGTGTTCCAGCAAGTCAAGCTGGTAGATATTCTCGATGGGAATCTTTACGCGTACACCCTCCGAAGCGATTCCTCCATCAAAAATCACTTCATTCGCTTGGATCCGAATTTCATACACCAAACCTCCCGGCCCATCAATGCTTCCGTTTTTTTTCCGTGTATACCGGTTCATCTTGGGTGCATACCGGTAGTTTCGTTCCGCCAGCTCAGGATTAACCTCCTTGTAAACACCCATAACTGAACGCGCTTCACGGTCGTAAAAGAAGTAGTCTAATTGGAAGATCTCCCGCGCTTGCAGCGTTACAAACACATTGTAAAACGCCGGGGTCTTGATGCTTTCGAGGGCCTCTTCGATTTGGCCCGAGTAATGCTCTGTTGCTTTGAAATACTGACCACAAGCAACAGCAAGGGTTGCAGTCGCCAACAGAATGAGGCCGTAAATCTGGTTTCGGAATGTGAATCGCATCAAAATCTTCGTTGTGTTGGTGATTGTCATCACAACATAGTGAAAAGAAATTACAATGAACGCCTCCCGTCACCACTCTTCACCGACCTTTGTACCACGGGTAGTGCGAATCAGCCCTGCCCGCGATGTATATTTCTTTGAGTTCATTTGACGATTTAGGCCTTTGCGCAGAAGTACTGCAGGCCACCCAAGCGTTGGGCTACGAAACCCCAACCCCCATTCAATCCCAAGCCATCCCCAAAGTGCTCGCCGGCCATGACGTGCTCGGCGTAGCGCAAACAGGAACCGGTAAGACCGCGGCCTTCAGCCTGCCCATGATCCACCGCCTTCACCTCGAGCGGTATTCTGGTCAGCACCGGCCCATCCGTGGATTGATTTTGACGCCAACCCGCGAATTGGCCAGCCAGATAGAGGACAACATCCTCGGCTACACGAAGCACGTGAAGCTATTCACAGCAACAATCTATGGCGGCGTCAGCCAGCACCGCCAGGTGCAACAACTGCGGCGCGGCGTAGACATCGTTGTCGCCACCCCCGGCCGTTTGCTCGACTTACAGGATCAAGGGTTTGTCAACCTCAAGCACTTGCAGTATTTCGTGTTGGACGAAGCCGATACCATGATGGACATGGGCTTCATTCACGATTTGAGAAAAATCATCAAGCATTTGCCGCAAAATCGGCAGTCGCTCTTCTTTTCCGCCACGATGCCCCCCAACATTCTGCAGTTTGCAAGCACCATGCTCCGCGATCCTGAGCGGGTGGAGGTGGCGCCTGAAAGTTCGGCCGCAGACACCGTTGACCAGCACGTGCTGTTTGTCAATCAAACCGACAAGCGTGATCTGCTCGTGCACCTGCTGAAGCAAGAGGAAGTAGAAACTGCCTTGGTCTTCACTCGAACCAAATACGGCGCGGACAAAGTGGTTCGCTACCTCAAACGCAACAAGATCCGGTCCGAAGCCATCCACGGCAACAAAACCCAGCCGCAACGCGACCGGGCCATGAAGGCCTTCCGAAGCGGCGAGCTGAACGTGCTCATTGCCACCGACATCGCCGCCCGTGGCATCGATGTCAGCGGCGTCAGCCACGTCATCAACTTTGAAATTCCGAACATCTCAGAAACCTACATTCACCGCATCGGACGGACCGGTCGTGCCGGAGCCTCTGGGGTGGCCTGGTCATTCGTCAATGAAGAGGACGAGCGCAAGCACATGTTCGAAATTCAAAAGTTGATGGATCGGGAAGTCCCTGTGCTCGAAGACCACCCTTGGCACAACGGCATGGATGACATCCCTCTCCAACGCGGCCAGGGCTCACGCTCCAACACAGCCAAGGACGGTGGAGGCCAACGTCGCAACAACGACGGCAAACGATCATTCAAGAAGAAACCCCGAAACAAAGGCGGCTTCAAACAAAGAGATGGCCAAGGCGGTCAGTTTTCGAGAGGGGCAAGCGGCGGTGGAAGCGGAGATCGACCGGCGCGAAAGAAAAAGGGCGGTGGCTTTGGCAAGCGAAAATTCAACCCAGGAGGCCAGTAGCCGCGAACATTTAGGTTCTCAGTGCGTTTGCAATAGCAGCGCATGAATTCCGTAGCATCCACTCCGGCCATTATCAAGGCAGAAGCCCTGGCGTTCCTGCAAACTTGGTGCGCCCACCCGGAATCGAATCCGCCAACACAGGCGGAATGCGACTCCCGCCTCAAGGCCATTGCCGAAGAAATTGACGCAACCGGATCGTACACGCACACGACCCGCGAACTTGAATTTGGTGCCCGACTTGCTTGGAAAAACAGCAACCGCTGCATCGGCCGCCACCTTTGGCGTTCGCTCGAAGTGCGGGACTGCCGGGCGCTTCACCGCTCACCCGCCCGGGAGGAACGGAGTATTGCGGCGCTCTCCAGCCATTTGACCGATGCCCACCGCGACGGCAAAATCAAGAGCATCATAAGCGTGTTCGCACCGCGTACCCCGGCTCAGCCCGACCCGGTGCGCATGGCAAACCACCAACTCATCCGTTACGCCGGCTTCGCCGCTGGGGGCGACCCGGATTCACGTGAACTGACTGCGCACCTCATGCAAGCGGGTTGGAAGCCTGAGAAGCATGGCGATTTCACGCTTCTGCCTTGGCAGTTTTACTGGGACGAACAACCTGGTGCTGTGCACCCCGTACTCTTCAGTCGGCCTGAGCTGGCCAAAGAAGTCGCGCTCGAACACCCCGAAAATCATGCGTTTGGTGCGCTTCAACTGAAATGGTATGCCTTACCGGTGTTAGCCGATATGGCCTTGAAAGTAGGAGGGGTTGTGTACCCTTTCGCCCCGTTCAATGGTTTCTACATGGGAACGGAAATTGGCGCCCGTAACCTCGCCGATTCCGATCGGTACAATCGCCTCAAGGATGTCGCGGCGTGTTTCGAACTGGATACCTCCACCGAACGCAGCTTGTGGCGGGACCGGGCATTGGTCGAATTGAACCGGGCCGTGCTGTACAGCTTTGACCAAGCGGGAATAACCGTTGGTGACCACCACAACCTCGGCGCGCAATTTGAAGCGTTCTGTACCCATGAGTCGGGGCAGAAGCGAGAGGTGACCGGAGACTGGACATGGCTCAATCCGCCCCTGTCAGGGCCGCAAACTCCGCAATTCCATCGAGAATACGACAACGCGGTGTGCCAGCACACCAACTTCTTCTACCAACCGCCGTTGTGGAAGCCAAAACCCCCTTCAACCGGTTGCCCCTTCCACCTCTAGGCGGATGTTCCGGATTTCGGCGTTCGACTCCCCGAGCCGAACCCGCAACCAATCTTCAACCCGTTGCGCATCCCGTTCCGTCCATGACAAGGTGTCGTTGGGGGCGGTCCAAAGCACCTCAATCCAAGGCGTTGAACCCATTGCGCCCGTCGACTGAATTAGGCCCATGCGGGCACCCTGCACCGCCGGATGCTGCAATCGAATTTCCGCACCGAGGGATGGCGGCAAACGCAGCTCATCGAGCAAATCGTTGGCCACACCTAACTCCGTGCGGAGATTCCGAATTTCCTCGTCCCGAGCGGCCAGCGCCTCCCGGCCCTCACTATAGAGGTCAATGAGCCGAGTCATCTCAGCCAACCCCGTCGCGTCCTTGGTGTTTTGCACCACGTGCATGACTGCGTTCGGAACCGCGCCAGATAACCCTTCAGACCATTGGTCAATGAGCGACTCCGGCACAAACTCGCCCAGAAGCACCAAGTGCACATGCGGCGCGCCGGACACCCAGACAATCTCGGATTTGACCACCTCCGTTCCAGGGAACTTGGCGTATTCCGTGACGAACCCATCGATCCGGGAGGTGACAACGGTTTCACTGACGGTTTTGTAAAAAATCCACCCCGACGGAATGACCAGAGCGAGGAGCGCCACGGCGAAATACCGCTTGTACTTCCGCTCGCGCACCGGATCGACGAAGGTGGCTTGCGGGAATTTGAGGTAGCGAACGACGAGCGTAGTAGCCGTTGCAATGAGGATGGCGTTGATCAGAAACAGGTAAAACGCACCGAAGAAGTATTCCCATTCTCCATTGGCCAAGCCGAAACCCGCAGTGCAAAGCGGCGGCATCAAGGCGGTGGCGATGGCCACACCAGGGATGACGTTGCTCTTCTCCTTGCGGGAGCCCGCGAGGATGCCCGTCAGTCCACCAAACAAGGCGACCAACACATCGAGAAACGTCGGATTCGTTCGGGCAAAGAGCTCGCTCCCCGCTTCATCGATGGGCGAAATGAGGAAGTAAATGGCCGAAGACAGGACCGCGATTCCAGCCGCCACACCAAGATTGGTTAGCGATTTGCGCACCGTTGCCGCGTCGTTGATGCCGATCCCCAGGCCGAAGCCCATGATGGGGCCCATGAGCGGGGAAATCAACATGGCACCAATGACGACCGCCGTCGAGTCCACGTTCAAACCGATGCTCGCAATCACGATCGAGAACACGAGGATCCAGAGGTTGAACCCGCGGAATTCAATGTCTTTCTTGATGCCCTCAATGGTGGCCTCGGGATCTGCCAAGTCGCGGATTTGAAGGCGCTCAATGAGCTGTGGCCTCAAAATCTCAACGATGCGTGACCAAGCGGAGGGATTAGGGGGTGTTTCCAAAATTCAATGATTCAAAAAACCCCGGATGCGCGTACACCCGGGGTTTTGTTCAGACTAAATGCCATCCATCAACGAACGATGGAGACCAACTGGGATTCGTTTCCGATTTGGACTACGTAGGTGCCCGCGGTCAGGTTGCTCAGGTCAACAGAGAAGCTGCCCTCGAGGCCGATCAATGGCCATTGGCGCACAATGCGGCCGTCCATCGTGTAGAGCGAGCAGAAGGGCGCCGGCTTATTGAAGGCAATGGTCGTGTAGCCACTCGTCGGGTTCGGGTAGACGGTGAAGGTCTCGCCTTTCACCACGTCTTCCAAACCGCTGCTGGATTCCGTCAAGCCCAATGCTACCGCCATGCGCGGCGCTGTGTAGCCCTGGATGACGTCAATCCACGGAAGCGCTTCGTCAGAGCCCATGGTGGGATTCAACGACAACTGCGTCGCTGCGATGCTCGTGCCATTGGCCGAGTCAACCGCCTGCGTTGTGGGAACGTCCCACCACTGCCAGGGCGAGCTGTCAAAAGGCTCCGATGGCGCACCGTCCACATAGTTGTTCAAGACGGGGTACAGTCCGTCCATGCCATCGTTGATGGCATTCGCCGCGACTGAAATGTCGTCTGCCAATTCCAAGCTCTGGAAGACATCGTTGTTGTTCGGCGCCTCTTGCGCGTTGATGATGGCGTGGAAGTCGTACGCTCCCGTGGCTTCGATCACCGGTTCGTTGGTGGTCGGCACAACAACAACCCCGGTTGTGTAAGGAGCAAAGGGGTCATGTGGGCAATGGAAGCTTACCATTGGAACATCGCCGGCATCCAACCATTCCGCCGAACCCATCGCACCGCCGGTGTTCATTTGGAAATTGAATTCCGAGCTGTATTCGGGGTAGTGCCCGACACAGAGTTGCGTGCCGTCAGGAGCAAAGCCGTCCTGCTTAGCCTCTGGATCGCCATTGATAGCTTCTATAACCATCGGGATGTAGGAGCCGTCACCGGGATCGTACCAGAAGCTCGCAATGGCTTCTCCGGCGTTGTTCAAAATGATGTCGTTGTAGTCCTGCAACGTGGCCGAAGCCAATGTGACGTATCCGCCGGTGCCGTCGCCGAACATGGCGATTTTGTTCGGGTCAATGCCGTACTCGTTGTCCATCTCCGCCGCATTCATGCGGAAGTAACGAACCGCTGTGCGCGCGTCTTGAACCCCACGGTAGGCCGCGTTAATCAATTGGTAGGTGCGCTCCACCTGGGTGCCGGCAAGCGGATTCCAACCCAATCGGTAATCCACCGAAGCCGTTACGTATCCCATTCGGGCAAAACGGTTGGCCAATTCCACAATGGAACTGTCCTTGCGGGTGCCGAGGGCTGATCCATTGAGATACTGTGGCAAGAAATTGCCTGTGTGGAATAACAGAATGAGCGGTCGGCTGGAGAGGGTGTCACCGACCGGCTCGTATACGTCCATGAACTGCGTCATTTGCATGGGAGGCAGCCCTTGCAACGCTGTAATCACGGTGATGTTCGAGGCGTATTCCACGTCTTCCGTGACTTGAACCTCATCAAAAATTTCATCCAAATAACGCTCTTGCGCGTTGAGCCCGAAGGCCGCGGTCAAAAGCAGTAACGTAAAAATTCGATTCATACAGAATAGGGTTTGATTTATAAATCCAAATTAGCCGGAGTCCGACCCGCTGAAACGCCGCATTTCGAAAAGCTATGAACCATGGTTATCAACAATTTGTGGCCTGTGCCCCTGGGATGAACTAAACCCCTCGATTATCGCGTTTGTAGTTGGAATGCTGTTACTTTACATCATGCGAAAGATTGAACCCCTTGCCCGTTCTCGCGCTGCCGTCGCAGCCTTCTGCTTCGTGCTTTTGTCCTTGGGAGCCCAAGCTCAAGACGCTCCTGTGAATGCCCCTGAGGTAACGCCCATCCTGAATTCATGCGCACTGATCGAAGACCGAACGGAACGCGAAACGTGTTCAAATCAAGGCATCATGGAGCACATCATGAACAAACTGGAGTACCCCAAAGAAGCCCAGAAAGCCGGCATCGAAGGCACGGTCATCGTCAAGTTTGTCATCAACAAAACAGGTCAAGTCAGCGAAACCAAGGTGCTGAAGGGTCCTGAAGAGTTGGCCAAAGCTGCCGAAACCGTCGTGCGCGGATTACCGGGATTCACCCCCGGAACACAAAACGGCAAACCGGTGAACGTCGAATTGGTGTTGCCTATTCGTTTCGCCCTTTCCAACGACTAATCCCGCTCATTTCAATTCATGGATTCACAACGCATCCTGGTTGCCGTCTCTGCGGTATTGGCCTTCATATGCTTATTTCTCGGGCTTCAGCTTTATCAAAAAGGGGAAACGATTGAAGCCATTGAAGGGGACAACGCCACCCTGACGCTTGAGCGGGACCAGGTCCTTTTTGACCTCGAAAAGCTTCGGTTCAGCTACGACACCCTCTCCACAGAGAACGCCCTGATGCTTGCCGAAATCGCCGACCAACGCGGCCAAATCGACCGCCTGGTGACCCGTGTCAAAAATGGCAACTGGGAACTCGGCAAAGTGAAGAAAGAAGCCGAAACCTTACGGTTCATCATGAAGGGCTACGTGGCGACCATTGACTCCTTGAATCAACTCAACCTCGCCCTCATTGACGAGAACGATCAGATGCGGGCGCGGGTTGAAGCCATTCAAGAGCGCAATGCCAATTTGGTCGAACGGCAGCAAAACATGGAGGAAATGATTGTTGCCGGTCAAACCCTTCAGGCGGCAGAAGCTTCAGCGACAGGCATTCGCGTCCTTTCCAATGGGCGACAACGCGACACCGACCGCGCCTCCCGCACCAGCATGGTCAAGGTGTGCTTCACCTTACTGGAAAACCGCATCGCCGAAGCCGGAATCAAGACCTTGCATCTGCAGGTCTTAAACGCGGCCGGTGAAGTCCTCGCAGGCGAACAAACCGAACGGAACACCGCTAACGGAACGCCCATCAGCGCTACCCGACAGGTCGACTACAACAACGACCGGGTGGAAGCGTGCATTTTCTACATCCCCGAGGGGTCCCTTTCCGAAGGGGCCTACGTCATCCAATTGCTGGAAGGCGATGAGGCCATCGGCAACACACAGCTCGTTCTGAACTAATTCAATGCGGACGGCGGGAAGCGCCAATCCGATACCCCAAAGCGAATGCAGCCTCCGCGAAGCCGATTTGCTGGGTTGCGCCCGCCTCTGTTGGGCCTTGAACTCGGATCCATGGGAGCGTAACTGCGCCAAATTGCGCTGTTGTTTGGATGAAAAAGCGGCGGTGGATATTGGCGCGAAAACCTGCGTGAACACTCATCCCTAAACCACTGATGTGCTGCGGGTTTTTGTACCGTTCGCCCGCCCAACGAAAGTCCGTGCTGCACACCACAATGCCGGCTCCTGCAGCCTCAAACATGCGCAAGGAAAACTCCCTCCCTTCTGGTGCCCACAACAGGTGCTCGTGTTCCAAGCTGAATCGGACAAAGTTCAGCCCGTCGCTGTGCTCGAAATTGAAGCCTTGGCCCCAATAGAGAGAGTCGCCTGCCCAAGTGAGTTCGGCCCCTTCTGGCGCCTCATCCATGAAATCCGCAGCGCCGGCATAACCATCCACCTGCATCCACTGCTTTTCGAGCTTGTACTTCATGTGATCCCAGCCTGCAGACACAATCCACCGATCGCGGATGCGCTTACCAAATCGTGCATTGAACTGGGGAATCGTAAACAACCCGGGATGAAAGTACACCTTGGCCTGAAACCGCTCGGGCATGTCCTTGGCCGTCACGTCGTGCAACGTAACGTCAAAGGCTTGGCCAGTGGGGCCGGTCCCCCACATGTGCACCGTCGATGTGGTGTACATGGACCGGTTGTACCCCCAAGTGACGTACCAATCGGATTCCTCTTCCAGCGGAGGCACCTCGAGCTGCGCATGAACCGAAATCGCCCCTGCCAAGCACAAACAAACCCACGTCATACGGCCAAAAAACATCGCGCAAAAGTAAACTGTATTCCCCCTCTTTTGACGCATGAATACAACCGAACGAGGCCGCTGGGGCGAGACACTGGCGGTCATCCACCTCGAAAAAAACAACACCCAAGTCCTCCTTCGCAATTGGCGTTGGAATCGCTTTGAAATCGACCTCATCGGCCGGACTGGCCCGGTGTGGGTCTTTGTGGAAGTAAAAGTGCGCAAATGGGGGTTAGGTGACGCGGGCGTTGAGGCCGTCAATAGCCGAAAGCAAGAACGCATCATCCAGGCCGCGCATCATTTCATGCGCATCCACGACATCAGCGCAGCGCAAATCCGTTTCGACATCATCTCCATTGAGTACAACCGCCACGCGCGCCGCATTAACCACATCCCCGACGCATTCATTTGCCTTCCGACTTGAGGTATCTTTGTCCCATGAAGAAGCCTGCATCCTCCGGGCGTTCCGGTGGCCGTTCAAACAGCCGCCCCAACGCATCTCGCTCCGGGCAAAGTGATTTTCGTCCCGGCACCAAGTCCGGTTCAGGAGGCCGACCTGGAGGCCGACCTGGAGGCCGCAGCAACAAGCCCCGCGCCCGCAAGCCACTGGGCCCCTCCGGTGGGCCAATGCGCTTGAACCGGTACATCGCCAATGCCGGGGTTTGTTCGCGCCGAGAAGCCGATGCGCTGATCGAATCCGGCGTCGTCACGGTGAATGGTGAGATCGTGGTCCAAATGGGCTACAAGGTCAACGCCAGTGATACTGTGCAGGTCGGCGGCACCTCCATCCGACCGGAAACCAAGCGCTATGTCCTCCTCAACAAGCCGAAAGGCTTTGGAACATCCATTGGTGATGCCCGGGCGCGGCGTGGCGTTGCAGAACTGGTTCAAAAGGCCTGCAAAGAGCCCATCCGGTCCATCGACAAGCTGGATCGGGAAAGCACAGGGCTTATGCTTTTCACCAACGACGAAGAGTTGATGGTCCGCATGAACAATCCGCAATCCGGAGCGGCACGATTGTACCATGTTGTATTGGGTGAACGGGTGCAATCCAGTCACCTTGAAGAACTGAAGAAGGGGTTCATCGTTGATAAAGGCTTCGTCCGAGCGGAAGAAGCAGAATATGCCAACGAGGAACGCAACCAAATCGGTTTAAAGCTCGTGTCGAGCCGAAGCCGCATTGCACGGCGCATGTTGGAGCAGCTCGGCTACCATGTGGTGAAGGTGGACCGGGTCACCCTCGGTCCGTTGACCAAAAAAGACGTTCCACGCGGTAGTTTCCGTCATTTATCGGATGCCGAAATCAATTTGCTCCGGATGAGCTGTTAACCATGGCCGAAAGCGTTGTCATCATACCCACCTACAATGAGATCGAAAACATCGAGCGCATGCTCGATACCGTTCTCGCCTTGGACCCTCCCTTCCACGTGCTAATTGTGGACGACGGTTCTCCCGATGGCACTGCTGCTGCGGTCAAGGCCAAACAAGCCGACCATGCAGAACGCATCCACCTGCTCGAACGATCGGGCAAGCTGGGATTGGGTACTGCATACATCGCTGGGTTCCGGTGGGCATTGGAGCAGGGGTACGAACTCATTTATGAGATGGATTGCGACTTCTCTCACAGCCCCGAGGACCTGCCGCGCTTGCGCCAAGCCTGCGTTGACGGAGCGGATGTCGCCGTAGGCTCGCGCTATACCCGCGGCGGAAAAGTCAGCAACTGGCCCGTCGGTCGGATCCTCATGAGCTACTTCGCTTCCGTTTACGTCAACACTGTTCTGTGGCTCGGAGTCCGCGACTCCACGGCAGGCTTCAAATGCTACCGAGCCGAAGTGCTACGTACCATTGATTTGGATCGCATCTGTTTCATCGGTTATGCCTTTCAAATCGAAATGAAATACAACGCCCGAAGGTTGGGCTTTCGCATCGACGAGGTGCCAATTACCTTTGTCGATCGGGAATTGGGGACGAGCAAAATGAGCATGAACATCTTCCAGGAAGCCTTCCTGGGCGTGCTCCAAATGCGGTTCCGCCCCATCCGCCCAGCCAACAAAAAATAGATCCATGACTGCCACGCCGACCCGTTTCATTCGAGCATCCATTGTCAACGAAGGAAAAGTAGAGGTCGGAGACGTGCTCCTTGCACGTGACGGCACCATCGGCGCTGTAGGCGGAGCGTGCGACCAACACCCCGAAGCATCCGAAGCCATCCAAATTGATGCTCAAGGATTGTGGCTCATGCCCGGCGCGATTGACGATCAGGTCCACTTCCGGGAACCCGGGTTGACCCACAAAGGAGAAATCGCTACCGAATCCGCTGCCGCAGCAGCCGGCGGGATCACCTCGTTCATGGAGATGCCGAACACCGTCCCTCAGGCATTGACGCAGCAACTCCTCGAAGACAAATACGAACGCGCCGCTGAGGTCAGCGCCGTGAACTATTCCTTCTTCATGGGTGCCTCCAACGATAACCTCGACGAAGTGCTCAAGACCGATCCACGGCGCGTCTGCGGTGTCAAGGTATTCATGGGTTCGTCCACTGGAAACATGCTCGTCGACAACCGCGCCGTGCTGGAGGCCGTGTTCAAGGAAAGCCCCACCCTCGTCGCCACCCACTGCGAAGACGAAGCGACTATCCGGCGCAACTCCACGGCCGCTCGCGAGCGTTACGGTGAGTTCGTTCCGATCGACCAGCACCCGCTCATCCGCAGTGCCGAAGCGTGTTACCGTTCGTCCTCCATGGCTGTGGAGTTGGCCGAAAAGTCCAACACCCGCCTGCATATTTTACACATCTCAACCGCCAAAGAGGTCGGACTTTTCCGCAATGACATCCCCTCTACTGAGAAGCGCATCACGGCTGAAGCGTGCATCCACCACCTCTGGTTCACCGATGCCGATTACGCCTCGAAAGGCACCCACATCAAGTGGAACCCTGCCGTCAAAACAGCGGAGGATCGTGAAGCCATCCGCGCTGGCATCTTAAACGGGCGTATTGACGTGGTCGCCACCGATCATGCACCGCACACCGAAGAAGAGAAGTCCGGTTCGTATTTTCAAGCCCCTTCCGGTGGCCCACTCGTCCAGCACGCCTTGCCGGCCATGCTCGAGATGGTGCACCAAGGGGTTCTGCCCGTTGAAGAAGTCGTCAATTTGATGGCGCACCGCGTGGCGGACTTGTTTGACATAAGCAACCGCGGGTATATCCGAGCCGGACACAAAGCCGACCTGGTGTTGGTCGACCCCAATGACCCGTGGAAAGTGACCAAGGCCAACATCCTGTACAAATGTGGTTGGTCTCCATTCGAAGGAAGCACCTTCAAATCTCGCATCCGCGGCACCTGGGTCAACGGGGTCCAGGTGTACAACGGGGAGCGCATCCTCACCGAACACGGCAACCACGCCGGCGAACGCCTCGCCTTCAACCGATGAAACGATTCGGCACCGCGAGCATCGCATTCATCCTCCTCGCAGGCTGCGGAACCGGCGTCACTTTCGACGGGCCGCCCGCTCCTGAAGGAGTCATCGCACGCGACACCTTTGTCCAAGTCTTGACGGAAGTCCACTTGATTGAAGGAGCGCTGAAGCAGCGGCTCTTCCGCAACGACGATGGTCAAGAGCGCGCCCTTTCCCACTACGCCGAATTGTACGACCGCTGGAGCATCGATGAAGAACGGTTCAAAACCACCTACACATGGTGGTACCAGCGGCCCGTTGAAATGGATGCATTGCTGGAAGAAGTGGCCGAAAACCTGACCGAATTGGAGCGTCAACTCACAGAATCGGAAAAGGACTCGGCCGCCACTAACTCTTCACTGGACCCAATGCGTTCAAGACGGCGGGAGCAGTAGTTTGAATGGTCACCTGAATCGGCTCGTACGCCCAGTCCACCCCTTTTGTCTTCAACACTTCCTCGAGCTTGGTGGTGGCGTAGCGGTGGTCTTTGCTGGTGTTCTCCACCGACTCCTTTGAAATCGGCGCCCGACGCCCCGTCAAGCGCTCCCACAGGGCAGTCAACCGCCACGCCATCCCCAACATCCATGCCTTCAATGGACGACGCGGCGCGCGCGCACCAATGGCCTCCGCCATCCATGCCATGAGCTGCCGGTACGAGGCGTTTTCAGCACATAGCACAAACCGTTCGCCCCAACACCCTTGATCCGACAACACGGTACACGCCCGCGCGACATCCCGTGCCGCCACAAATCCGTTGTTCCCGATGGGATACCAGCTGAGCCCTCGGTGAACCAAGGTGAAAAGCCTGGAAGAACTGCGCGAAAAATCCCCCTCGCCGAGCACAATTGCCGGGTTCACCGCCAGCACGCGCAAGCCTTCTTCTTGGCCCCTCCACGCCTCAAGTTCCGCGGCAAATTTGGAGCGCGCATAGTGGCTCACGTCCCGACCATCCTCGAACGGTACGTCTTCATGAACGGGTTCACCGGGCTTGCGTCCCAACGCTGCTACACTGCTTACGTGGACCAATTCCCGCACGCCGGTGTGGAGCATGGCATTGACCAACAAGCCCGTTGCATCCCGGTTGATGCGCATCATCGTTTCAGCGTCTTTCGGGTGGAACGACACCATGGCCGCGCAATGGAACACCCGCTGGCAATCCGCCATGGCCTCTTCGAGGAACAACCCGTCGTGCAAGCTTCCTTCCATCCATTGGAGGTGGGCATCGTCCGTGCCTGTTTTGGCAAGGAAAGCGTGAACCGCTTGGCGGTCGGATTGCGGACGGCAAAGGGCACGCACCTGCTCCCCGTTTCGGAGCAATTCATCCACTAAATACCGGCCGACCAAACCCGTTGCGCCCGTAACGAATACCATGCTTCGAAGGTAGTTGGAGAATCCGCCCGAACTTCGCGCTAACCATGGCAAAATCCGAACACATCGAGCAGACCTTGGCGCGCCTTCCCCAACAGCCTGGCGTCTACCAATACTTCGATGTGGACCGCCGCCTTCTTTATGTGGGCAAGGCCAAAAACCTGAAGAAACGCGTCTCCAGCTACTTCACCAAGCACCACGACAACGGCAAGACCCGGCTCCTCGTTTCCAAGATCCATGACATCCAGTGGCTCATCGCGCCCTCTGAAGCCGATGCGCTGCTGCTGGAAAACAGCCTCATCAAAGAGCACAAGCCTTTTTACAACATCCAGCTCAAGGACGATAAAACGTACCCGTTCATCGTCATCAAGAAGGAGCGCTTTCCCCGCATTTTCGCCACCCGCCAACTCATCCGCGACGGAAGCGAGTACTTCGGCCCGTTTCCCAGCGTCAAGGTCATGCACACGGTATTGGACCTGTGTCGCAAGCTCTACCCCATCCGTTCTTGTGCCCTCGCGTTGACCGAGGACAACATCGCCAATGGGAAGTTCCGCGTGTGCTTGGAATACCACATTGGCAACTGCAAGGGACCTTGCGTGGGCAAGCAAACAGAAGACGCGTACATGAAGAGCATCGCCGCCATCCGCCACGTTCTTCGTGGCCACCTCGGCGAAGTCGTGCGCACCCTGCAAGGCCAGATGGCTGAAGCCGCTGAAACATTTCAATTTGAGGAAGCCGAGCAGTACAAGCGCAAGCTGGCCGCGGTCAAAAAGTACCAAGCCAAAAACACCATCGTCCACACCGGCATCACGGAAGTCGAGGTGTACTCCATCGTTCAAGACGCGCGCTGCGCCTATGTTAACTTCCTGAAGATCCAGAACGGCACCATCACCAAGGGCCATACGTCAGAGGTGCGGCGCAGACTCGGCGAGGACACCAAGGAAATTCTCGAAGCCGCCATCGTACAGATGCGCGACAAGTTTGGCAGTGACGCCAACACCATCTACACACCGTTCGAAATCGATTTGCCTTTGGAAGGGGTCCAGCTGCATGTACCGCAGCGCGGGGACAAGTTGCGGCTAGTTGAAATGTCCGAGCGCAATGCGCGTTTTTTCATGCGCGACCGGCAAAAGCAAATGGAGCAAACCCACCCCGAGGCTGCGACCCAGCGCATATTGGAAACCGCCAAGGAGGACCTGCGCCTCACCGAACTGCCCGTCCACATCGAATGCTTCGACAACTCGAACATCCAGGGCACCAACCCTGCTTCGGCGTGTGTGGTATTCAAAAACGGAAAGCCCGCAAGGTCGGACTACCGCAAGTTCAACATCCGCACCGTTGACGGCCCCGATGACTTCGCCTCCATGACGGAAGTAGTTCACCGGCGCTACCACCGATTGCTCACCGAAGGCGAACCCCTTCCACAGCTCATCGTCATCGACGGCGGAAAAGGGCAACTCTCGCACGCATTGGAAGCCCTCGAAGGGTTGGGGCTGCGTGGGAAAATCGCCATCATTGGCATCGCCAAGCGCCTCGAAGAGATCTACTACCCCGGCGACCAGCACCCGCTGTACTTGGACAAGCGCTCCTCCACGCTCAAGCTCATTCAACACCTGCGCAACGAAGCCCACCGCTTTTCATTGGAGCATCACCGCAAGCGACGCAGCAAGGCCGCGCTCCGTTCGGAATTGGACGACATCACAGGCGTCGGGCCCAAAACCCGACACGCCTTGCTGGCCCACTTCAAAACCGTTGAGGCCATACGCCAAGCCGACGAAGCCGCCCTGCTCGATGTGGTCAGCCTGAAGGTCGCCAAAGCCATCCAGGCCCATTTCGCAGAAGCTTCAAGGAAGTAAGCGCTCGGGGTCCGGCGCCAATTGACACGTGGTGCCAAACCAGCGATGACGGTTGCGGGCAATAAGCCGGTACCCTACATTCAGTAAAGGCCTTGCAAAGGGCCGCGTCAGTGCGCGCGCCGTGCGTCCACGCAAACCGGGCATGCGGTGTGCGATCGCTGCGAGGCCGTCCGATTCAATGCTCATGACGCCGTCCTCCCAAACAACCAGCGTGCTCAACGGTGGGGCGAGGAATTGCTCGAGAACGAGCTCCTTCGCAGTCTCGCCTTGGAGCGGCGCAAAACGCACTTCCACATCGGTCCGGTTCCACAGCCAACGAACGGCTCGATCGCACAGCCCACAGGCTCCGTCAAAAAACACAATCATGCCCAACGGAACCGGGGGTCTTCCATGCCTTGAGTCAGGGCAGAATACCCCTCAACCAATTCCGTTACGACCTCGGCGGCCGGTTTGACCTCCCGGATGAGGCTGCTCACTTGGCCGATTTCCAACTCGCCGCTTTCAAGGTCGCCTTCGAACATGCCCTTTTTGGCCCGTCCTCGGCCCAGCAAAGCTTTCAATTCCTCTGGAGATTGGCCCGCGTTTTCAGCTTCCACGACTTCCCGGGCAAACGCATTGTCCAACAACCGCACCGGTGTCAACGCCTTCAAGCTCAACCGCGTAGCCCCTTCACCTGCCGCGACGACCTCGTCCTTGAACGCTTGATGCGCAGAGGATTCCTGCGTAGCGACAAACCGGCTGCCAATTTGAACGCCATCTGCGCCCAAGGCAAAGGCCGCTAAGATGGCCCGTGCATCCCCGATACCACCGGCTGCAATCACCGGCACCTCGAGCGCATCCGCTACAGAGGGCAACAAGCAGAGCGTTGTCGTCTCCTCCCTCCCGTTGTGGCCTCCAGCCTCGAATCCCTCGGCCACTACCGCATCGACTCCTGCAGTTTGCGCTTTAAGGGCAAACTTCACGCTGCTGACGACATGCACCACTTGAATGCCGTGCGATTTCAGGTGCTCAGTCCAGGTTTTGGGGTTGCCCGCACTGGTGAACACGATCGGCACGCCCAATTCCACAATCGTGGCCATGTGCTCTTCAATCGACGGATACAGCAACGGGACGTTCACCGCGAAAGGGCGGCCTGTCGCAGCTTGGCATTTCTGAATTTGATCGCGCAGCTCTTCGGGGTACATGGAGCCTGCGCCGATGATGCCGAGGCCACCGGCATTCGAGACCGCGCTAGCGAGTTCCCAGCCGCTGCACCAAATCATCCCGGCTTGGATGATGGGGTATTGGATTCCAAAAAGTTCCTTGATGCGGTTCATAGGTCGAATAAGGCCAAGTTAGCCCGTTCTGCTTCGGCGCTTTGAACGTGCTCCGAAAAATATGCCCGAGCCGCACTCGACATGGCCTCCCACTCCGCATGGTTCAGCGCCAACGCTGCGTTCAATCCAACGTGCCATTCCGATTCATCCAACGGCCAATCCCACCCGACGTTGTCCGCCTTGAGGCCGCGCCACGGGGTTCGGTCGCTGATGAGCACCGGGCATCCGTGGGCCCACGCTTCTACAATTGAGTGGCCAAAGTTTTCTTGTGTCGTCGATGAAAGCAGGTAATGGGCGGCGTGAAAATGCGGCCCCAGTTCCGACGGTGGAATTCCGCCGTGAAATGTCACTTCAACGGTTGGGTTTTGCCTCGCCAACAGCTCCAATTCCTCCCGGTACGTCGCGTCTTCCACAGGGCCGATGAAGTTCACCGTAATGGGTCGGGATGCGATGGCTTCGAGCACCGCCTTCAATCCAAAATGCAGGTTTTTCACCCGGTGGATGCGGCCGATAACAGCGATGTTCCAGTGG
>JBELBV010000034.1:0-3649 GCA_042095135.1 Flavobacteriales bacterium
GAAAGCCTACCCTGCCCTTAAAGCAGCATGCGAAGCAACCGGTCTGTGCTCGGAAAGCAGCATCGCCTTCGAGGAGTACAGCGAGACAGGCACGAGGTACGTGATGACCTATTGAGCCCGTTCAATCCGCGACACAGCAGTTTTGTGGGCCTCAATATCCGCTCGACCCATGCGCTGCTTGCGGAATTGGCCCGCGTGGTAAAGGTCCGCTTGGTTGTCGTAAAACGGGCTGAACACGTTTCCGGATTGTCCGGTAGGCAAGATGCTTTCAGCCGCATCAATGTCTGCAAAATCAATACCGATACGCATCGAAGGACCAGAGAAAACGTCGAAGTTCACGGCCTCCTTCAACTTGAACTCGTATTTGTTTAGTGCGTCTTTAGAGGACGGCAAGGCATACGGCCCGACGTTCAGGAAATCCCCAACAAGCGGCGCATCTGTCATGGCGTGGCGGTGCACCACCGTGTGCAGGCGCCCGTAATGCCACTTGCTTGCGTCGTCACCAAGCGCAGCTTTCAAATCCGCACGCGCAGCTTCAAGGGCGGCGGCCACGATTGTTGATGCATTCTCCACTTCTGCGGTTCGAACGTCGTCCCACCAAGGACTGCTCGGGTTGGCGAGCAAGCGCGGGAACGAATTTTCCGAGACGATGGTTTTGTGCCACGACTCGAACTTTTCTTGCGCAGACCCCTCGGGAGCGGCCTGCTCAAATTCGTCGTACATCGCCCCTTGGATGGTGCGGTACATCCACCTATAAAACAGCGTTGGGGCAACGTCATCCACCAAGTGAGACCCGTCCCATCCGCGCAGGAAGTCCTCCACCTCAGCACCCGCCGCATCGGCATAGGCGACGAGCGCTTCGGCATTCTGTCGGTAAACCGGGCTGTGGTGATCCAGTTGGATGGCCTGGGCATCCGCGATGGTCCAATCGTTTTTGGGCTCGGAAAGCGCTTCAAAAATGCCCGTCGCTCGGGTGTTGCCTGCGTAATAATGGCCGGGATACCGAATGCTGTCATTGGGCTGCGGAGCGTTGTTGGCCGAATAGACAAAACCGCGCTCGGGATTGACGAGCTGTGGGTTCATGTCAAACCCGTACCAGCCCTCGGGATCGTTCGCCGGGTCAGTGCCGTCGATGGCCGCCTTGGTGTCCACGTGATCGGGACGGATGGGCAACTTGGCGCTCGCCCACCAGCCGATGTCGCCCTTTTTATCCCCGTACATCACATTGATGCCCGGCGCGTGCACCAGCTCCGCACTGGCTGCAAACGCCTCAATGCCGCTCCCTCGAGAAAACCCGTAAAACGCCTCGTGGATCTGGTTTTCAGGGTAATGATTGAACGTCCACCACATGGCGAGGTCCTCTTCTAACAGTGGGCCGTGGTGTGTCTTTCGCACCTCGAATTGAACTGGCTCTTCTCCTGCAACCTCGATGACCTCGGTGGTGATTTCCAAAGGCAACCACTCCCCACCATGGAGGTACCGATCGTCCTCAATCGTCTCCCGGTAGAAATCGATTTCATCGTTGACGAACATCGTGATGCCCCACGCATGGTCACGAGTATGGCCGATGGCCGGGAACGGGAGGCCTCCTATGTGGTTGCCGTAGTATTCGAGTTCGGGCGTGACGATGTGCGCTTCATACCACACCGAAGGCGAAGCATACGCCATGTGCGCATCGTTGCAAAAGATGACCTCTCCCGAGGCAGTGCGGTCGCCGCTCAACACCCACGCATTCGAACCCAACCACTGCGGCACAGGACGCAACGCGTCCAAGGCATGCACGCGGGATGCAAGGCCGGAGATATCGCGTGGTGTGTCACCGGTTGGAATATGAGTGAAACCCGCTTGCCCCCATGCCAAGTCCGCGATGTACGATGAATCCAGTGCCGTCTTCATCCAGTCGAGGATGGGCTCAGTTTTTAAGTGAATCGCAAAAGAATAGGCCATGAAACCGGTTGCGCAATAGACATCGCGCAACGTAAACGGTTCGGGCTTGGCATTGATCAGCCGGTATTCGAACGGCAGCTCTTTCGTGGCAATGAACGCGTTCACCCCCTCCAAATAAGCCTTCATGGCCTGAAGCACTTCTGGCGCCGCGGTGGATTCTAAAGTCTCCACCGTACGGGTGGCCGTTTCGCGCATGCCCAGGGTGCGGAGGTACTTGTCGTTTTCAATCATGTCCCGGCCGAAGAGCGCCGAGAGTTCACCCGCTCCAGCTCGCCTCAACAGGTCCATTTGCCACAAGCGTTCCATGGCGTGCACATAACCCAATGCGTACATCGCGTCTGGTTCTGAATCGGCGTAGATGTGTGGAACAGCCATATCGTCAAACACAATCTCCACATCTGAGCCAACCTGCGTTGTGGCGTATTCGAAATTGTAATCCGGTGCGATGGTACGGGTCGTGATGTACACCAGCGAAAACAGCATGGTCAAGATGATGGCAGCGATGCGGATGACGAGGTTCATGTGCGGAAAATTCTGTCAGCAAGGTAGCACGGCAATGACGCGAAATTGGCATCTATAAAAACCGAGTTCTCGCCAATCCCTGTCGCAGTTACACACTCCGCAAATACAGGCATCACCTTCTACGTGCAACTCAGGTCACATGTCTCAAAAAAATCGTGTATTTTCGCCCATATTGTGGACAAGGGGCCGCTTAATGAACTGAAGCCGCCACACAAACTAACCCAAATCCCATGCTTCCGAACTCTATTCGAATGCAATCCAGCATCCTGGTATTGGCACTGATCATGCTTGGTGGAATCTCATCGGTTATCGCTCAGGTCGACATCACCGGATCCATCACAGACGGCGTCACCGGTGAACCGCTCATCGGCGCCACCATCATTCAAAAAGGAACCACGAACGGCACCAATGCAGGCGTCGATGGTTCTTTCACTTTGACCGTTGAATCGCTGCCCACAGAGGTGATTTTCAGCTTCGTTGGTTACGAGGCGCAAATCAAGGAAATCACGAATACGCAACCCTTGCAAATCGTATTGGTCGAGGACGCTGAACTGGTCGGAGAGGTCGTGGTGGTCGGCTATGGCCGCCAGAAGAAACGCGTTTCCACGGGCTCCATCGCAAAAGTGACCGCCGAAGACATCGAAGGCATTGCCGTACCGGATGTCATTTCAACCTTGGAAGGCCAAACATCTGGTTTGATTGTGAACGAATCAAGTGGACAGCCCGGTGCCGGCAAATCCATCCTCGTGCGAGGGATTAGCACAAACGGAGACAACTCGCCCCTCTTCATCGTTGACGGACTTCAGCTGGGCAACATTGACAACATCAACCCCGCCGACATCGAATCCATCGACGTTTTGAAGGACGCGGCCTCCAGTGCCATCTACGGTGCCCGGGCAGCCAACGGGGTGGTCATCATCACCACCAAGAACGGCAGCGGCAAGGACGAAGGAACCATCAGCTACCAGACGAGCTACTTGAATTCTCAGCCGTGGAAGCTCCCCGAGATGCTCGGTGCGGAAGATTACGTCATGCTCATCCGAGAAAAGTTTGCCAACAGCAACCAGACCTCCGCACTCGACGTGCTGGGTTTCCCTAACATGGGCGACCAACTGACGGCGAACACGAACTGGATGGAGGAGATATTCAATCCTGCCACGGTGGTCAATCACCGCTTGAC
>JBELBV010000034.1:3749-24145 GCA_042095135.1 Flavobacteriales bacterium
CACTACACGCGCAGCCAGGACAAGCACAACTTCGATTTCCTGGTCGGTACATCCTACCGCGCCAACGAATTCAGACAGGTGGGAGGCTACAGCTCGCAGATTCCATTGGACAACCAGTTCGACCCGAACTTCCAGTACCTCGACGCAGGACAAGACACCCTGGATAACACGTGGGGCGGAGCCAACGTGAAGTACGCCCTCATCAGTACGTTTGGCCGGGTCTTGTACAACTACGACGAGAAATACCTCTTCTCTGCCACGCTTCGCCGTGACGGTTCGTCCAACTTCGGCCCGGGCAACCAATTCGGGGTCTTCCCTTCCGCCTCTGTCGGTTGGGTCGCCTCCAAAGAAGGCTTCATGGAAACCATTGAGCCGGTCAGCTTCCTCAAGCTGCGTGCCTCATGGGGGATCAACGGTTCAGACCGGATCTCACCTTTGAGCTACGTCAGCCGAATCGAACGTGTGTTCACGTATGCCTTCGGAACGGAAGACCAGATTCTCAATACTGGAACTGCACTCGCCACACCGCCCAACCCCAACGTTAAATGGGAAGAGAGCGAGCAAATCGACATCGGTATGGAACTCGGGCTGTTTGACGACAGGCTCACCGTCGAGGCGGACATCTACCGCAAGACCACCAAGGACTTGCTCATGACGCAACAGATTCCAGGCTACATCGGTGCCACGAACAATCCTACCTCCAACCTCGGCGAAATCCGCAACCAGGGGATTGACTTGGTCGTCGGCTACCGCGCCGGTGAAGGCGATTTGAAGTGGAACACCCAGCTGACGTACACGCACTTCAAGAACGAAGTGATCAGCGTCGCCGGTGAAACGGGTTACCTCAACGGATGGGGCTGGCCCGTGCGCAACACCGCCATCACACGCATGACAGAAGGCTACGCAGTTGGACACTTCGTCGGTTACCAATCCGACGGCATCTTCCAGAACGACGGCGAAATCTTCAGCCACGTGAACGCTGCAGGTGACGAGCTTCAGCCCAATGCCTCACCAGGGGACATCAAGTTCCTCGACTCCAACGGCGACGGCATCATCAACTCCGATGACATCACGGACATCGGCAGCCCTTGGCCGAAGCACATCATTGGTTTGAGCGCCAACGTGACCTACAAGGATTTCTATGCCAGCGCCATCTTCAATACGCAGATTGGCCACGAGATTTACCGCACGTACGAGCGTTCGGACGTGACCTTCTCCAACTACCAGAGCTTCTGGCTGGGTCGTTGGACTCCGGAAAACCCCAGCACGGAGTTGCCGCGTTTGACCTCCACAGACCCCAACAACAACCAGCGCCCCTCGGATTTTTACCTTGAGAACGGCAACTTCCTCCGTTTGCGCAACCTGCAAATCGGTTGGAACGTGCCTACGAAAATGCTGGAGAAGTTCAAGATGAAAGAAGCCAAAGTGTACCTCACCGGCAACAACCTATTCACGCTGACGAACTACCGCGGATTTGATCCGGACATCGGTACAAGCGGCTGGATTTTGGACACCGGCATTGACAAAGGTTTCTACCCGAACAACCGCTCCATCGGTGCGGGCCTCAACGTTTCATTCTAAAGCTCAGAACCCATGATTAAGCACCTACGCAACGTAACGCTCCTTCTCGCCCTCGCTTTGAGCTTTGGAGCCTGTAATAAAGATCGCCTCCAAGTCGACCCTGTGAACCAGGTCCTGTCAAGCACCTATTACCAAACGGAGCTGCACGTTTCAGAAGCACTCATTGGTGCCTACGACCCTGTCGGTTGGTCCATGGCCTACGGGCAGTGGATTTCTCCCGTCATGTTCGGTGAGATTCGCTCGGACAATGCCAATGCCGGCGGCGACCCATCGAACAACGACCAACCCGGTTGGCAGGAATTCGATGATTTTACGGAAACCAACACCAACACGGTAATTCACCCGCTCTACCGCCGCAGCTACATCGGCATCAACCGGGTGAACAGCCTGTTGAGCAACACCGACACTAGCGATCCAGCATTGGCTTCCGATGCAGTGCAAGTGTACCTCGCGGAAGCAAAATTCTTGCGTGCATTCTACCACTTTGAAGTGTTCCGTCACTTCGGCCCTATCCCGGTCATCACCGAGGAATTGGCGCCTGACGATGTGAATTTGCAGCGCAACACCCTCTCAGAGGTCATGCAGCAGATCATCGACGACTGCGAGGATGCGGCAGCTGTGCTTCCCGTCCTGCCAGCCTCGGGCCAGGAAGGACGTGCCACGAAAGGTGCTGCCTTGGCATTGATGGGCAAGGCCTACCTCTACTGGGCAGATCTTAGCGGCGACGATGCCACGAAATTCGATGCCGCAGCATCCGCTTTGCAAGAAGTGGTGGACTTGGGCGTCTACGAATTGGTGGACGACTTGGGATCGCTCTACACCCAAGGCACACGCAACACCTCTGAAGCCGTTTTCGAAATTCAGCACAACCCCCTCTACACCAGTGATTGGGGTTGGTTTGAAGGAATTGACGGCAATGGCATGATTCAATTGTGCGGCATCCGTGGCTTGTGTGAGGAGCACCCCACCTATGAAGCGGGCTGGGGATTTATGTCCGTTACAGAAGGGCTGTACAACCACTTCTTGGACGACGACCACTTCCGCCGGGATGCGGCCATTGCATCGGAGGCGAGCTTGGAGCAAGACATGATCGACGCGGGTCTTTCCTGCGATCCCATCATCGACGCGACCCAAAACAACCCCATTGACTACACGGGCTACTTCCAAGTGAAGTACCAAAACTTCAAGGCGTTTGCCGGCACCAATATCAACGGCGGCAACGAACACTTAACAAAGGCACAAAACACCCACTACATCCGGTACGCCGATGTAATGCTAATGCTGGCTGAGGCTTTGCACCGCGGATCAGGCGACGATGGCTCGGCCATGGCCCATATTGATGCCGTCCGCGAGCGTGCTGCTGGACCGGGTGACAATGCCGGTGCATTCCGAACAGCATCGCAGCTGATGGCCGATGAAGGTATGAGCCTGCTCGACGTCATTTGGTACGAACGCCGTGCAGAGTTCGCTTGCGAAGGCGACCGTTGGACGGACCTCGTGCGCTCCGGACGCGCCGAGTCGGATCTGTTTGTTGGCGACGGCGACAAAGAAGGCAATTTTAGCGCCGATAACCTCTGGCTTCCCATTGCGCTCGAGGAAACGGTCATCGCCAACGGCATGACCACCTACCCCGATGCTTCCCTCTTCGACTAATCATAACAACCATTCATAAATCTAATCCAATGAACTTTAACAAATTCATTTACGGTCTTGGGCTGACCCTGTTGGGCGGTCTCGTTTTGACCGGATGCCGGAAAGACGATCCGGAGGAACCAGGTGATGCGATTGCCACGTTCCAGTACGAAATCAGCGCCGACAACTGGGCTGAAGTGACGTTTACCAACTACTCCCAAAACGCCAGCTCCTACGCGTGGGATTTCGGGGATGGCAACACCAGCACCGACGAGAGTCCCGTACACACCTACGCAGGTGGCGGCACCTATGACGTGACGTTGACAGCGACCGGCGCCTCAGGTTCAGCGTCCCGCACAGAAACCATCAACATCGTCGACCCCAACACCGCTGGACAATTCCTCTCAGGAACCGAGGGCAAAACATGGTACCTCGACCGTGAAGGCATCGCTTTGGGTATCGGACCTGGAGCCGGTGACGTTTCGTGGTGGTCCTTTGGCGGCGTAACACCGTTGGGTGAGCGTCCTTGTATCCTCGACGATTCCTACACCTTCAACCCCGACGGCACATGGGAGAAGAACACGGCGGGCACGTTGTTCGTTGATTCTGATGCGAACGGTGGATGGCTCGGCAACGACTTCGAGACCTGCTTTGATGAAACCACTCCTGACTTGTGGGTCGGACCGAACGGTGAGGACTTGAGCGCTTACGCCGACGGAGGGGACTACACCTACGACTTCAACACGGCCCAAGGCGTATTCACGATTGAAGGCTACGGCGCCTACATCGGGCTTGCCCAGAAGACTGACAATGGCGACAACTACATTCCTGTGGCATCCAAATCCTACACCGTGCTCAACATGGAAACAGGTGCTGATTCGGACCGCATGGAAATTGCCATTGTCGGATTGGACGGCAGCTTTGCTTGGACATTCTACCTCGTGCACTACCACGATGCCAACGACCTCCCTCCTATTCCGATCGCAGGTCCTGCAGCGAGCTTCAGCTACGTGAAGGAAGGCAACACCGTGACCTTCACCAACACATCCAACAACGCAACGACCGCGAGCTGGGACTTCGGTGACGGCAACTTCAGCGCAGACTACAGCCCCGTTCACACATACGCCGCGGACGGCGAATACACTGTGACTTTGACGGCGTCAGATGACAATTTCGCGACCGATGAGGCAACCGCGACTATCTCGATCAGCTCCGCAGTCTTCACGGCGGCTGACCTTTCCAGTGCGGAAGGCAAGGTGTGGCGATTGGACGGTGAAGCCTCCTACATTGTTGGTCCTGCGCAAGGCAGTGGCGAATGGTGGGGCGGTCTCGATGCTGCCGGCGTCGTAGAGCGCTACTGCCAAATGGACGATGAGTTCATCTTTTACGACGACGGCACCTTCGTTTACGATTCACAAGGCGACGTCTGGGCAGAGAGCTACATGGGCGGCAACAACGAATGCCTCACCGACGAATCGTTGGTGGCACCGTTTGATGTCTTCGGCTCAGGAACGCATGCCTTCACTGCTACGGATGCTGAGATCACGGTCAATGGCCTCGGTGCATTTATCGGATTCAATAAAGCCTACAACGGAGGTGAATTGGCAAACGAAGGCACTGGCACTCCGGTATCGACCATCACCTACGAGGTCTACGAGTACAGCAACAACGACGGTGTTGAGCGCGTAACCGTAACCATCGACTACGGTGAGGAGCCAGGAACCGCTTACTGGACGATGCGATTGATTTCTGAATAATTCTTCGCAAGACTTCAAAAGAAAAGGGAATCGGCACAGTGCCGGTTCCCTTTTTTCATTTCATAGTCGAGGACTCAATGCTACTCAGGGATCTTGATGAAGCGACCCACATCCACGGTTTCGTCTTCGCGCAAAATGAAGACGTTGTAGAGTCCCGCTGCCCAATCGCTGACATCAATGCGTTCCTGAATGGTGGAAACGTCCCGGAAGACTTCGCCGTAAACAGGACGCCCGCGGTTGTCGTAAATACTCAATGTCAGATCTTGGCGGAAGAACAATCCGAAAGCGATGTTCACCTCATCCACGGTTGGGTTGGGATAGGCGATGACGGACTGGTAGGGAAAGTCAAAGGCGGTATCGTCATCGATGTCCCCGAGGTACTTAAACTCAATCCAGTTCATGTTGAACGGCGCCGCTGTCACAAGTACCCTCAGTTGGTACTCGCCGGAGGCGTTCAACGTCACCGTCTCCGTAGTGGTCTGCCACGTCTGCCATCCTCCGGTTGCTGGAAATTCCGATTCACAGACATAGGTGTTGATGCCGCTGTCATGCAACAGCACTACCTCTACCCCGCCGGCGCTTTGTGACGCCGTGCGGAACGAAACGTCGTAATCGCCGCTGTACAAGACGTTAACATCGTACAGCATGTAGTCCCCCGGATCGAGGTACCCGACGTTCAGACCACCCCCAACGTCGGTGGTGCTCTCAATCTCTACCCCTTCGGCCTCCACGAAATTCTCCACTTCAATCCATCCGGGAATCGGGTAAACGAAGTCCAACGTGTTGTCGACCGGTTCTTGCGTGAAATTCACCAAGGCGCTGCCGTCGGTGGCCGCTGCGCCTGAACCGGAATACGAGATGGTCAGATCCTGGGTCGCGAAGAGCATATCGTCCATGTCAAATACAATCGTTTGATCGTTCTCAGTGCTCATGGCGAAGGCGTTGAAAGACAGCGGCTGGCCATTGTCGAAAATTTGGAAGTCCGACAACTGGGCATTGAGCGGCTGGCTGATCGGCTTATTTAAAGTCAAAGCAATCTGGTTGACATTCATCGTGCGCGCTGTCAAATAGGCCATGTCCACCTCATTGGCCGGGATGCCGGTGAACGTAAAGTCAAAGCTGCCAACATTGAATCCGGATTGGTCGGTATAGAAACGCACCTTTTGCACGCCTTCCATGAGCAACACATCTTCGATGGTCAGCGTGGACCAATTGCTCGTACTTCCTGTTGTCTGGACATTAATGGACGACGTCACCTGAACGCCATCTACATTCAAGTGGAAAATGCCGTTCGAACCATCTGCCGCAACGCGGACATCGATGTCATAAAGACCGGAAGTTGCGACGTCAACCGTGTAGTCCATCCACTCGTCCATGGAAATCCACCCCACGTTGAACCCGTTGGAATTTTGCTGGTCGGTCGAATACTCGATGTCCACCCCGTCGTTGCGGTACTGCCAGCCGTTGTTCCAGGCCGTAAACTCACCGGTCGTCACATGGAAAGTAGCCACCTGTTCATCGTTGTAGGCATACCCTTGGCGCCCCAAGTCAAAATCCGTGGCATACACCAAACCAGGAACGGCATGCGGCGCCCCGTGGAAGGGCTTGGTCTCGTCCGTAGCAACCTGCCGGAACATGGCATCGGGTACGTTCGCTTGGATGACGCAATTTTCCGTCTTCAACCCTTCGGCCAACTCCATCAACGAGGCGGTGGCGACTTCCACTGATGGCTGCAGTGCATTGCCATTCCAGTAGTCCAGAAGGTCTTGGTATCCCTCTGTCTTCACAATGGACATGGGGCAAGAAATGCTCTCGATTTTCTTCAGTGGCCACCACGCCCAGCCCATGTTCAAGTCCTCGAGCAAATGGATGGCATCCCGGAACCAAGCGTTGCCGTTTTCACCGCTTTCCCCAACATAAATCGGCACGTTGTGTTCGTCGCGCAGCGACGTCACGAACTGCATGTCCACGGGCTCATTCTTGCTCCAGTACTTGTGTGGCGAGTACACCAACTGGTCGTCCCAAGGCGGGGTCAACCCGGTGAAATCATTGGCAAACCAATTGCCCTCGATGAAAATGATGTGATCGGAGTCGACCGTTCGGATGCTGTCCGTGCATTGCTGGTACAAGCTGCGCAGTGCCGACCCACTCGGGAGGTTCCAGTTGGGCTCGTTGAGCAAGTCGTAACCGGCGACCCATTGTTCGCCAACGTAGTGTTCGGCAATGCGCTTCCACAGCGCCACCATTTTGTTCTTGTTCTCGAGGCTTTCCCAGAGCGAGGGCTTCGCCGGATTGTAATCCGAAATCTCCTGCGCATAGCCTTGTCCTCCGGGGGCTGCGTGGAGGTCCAAAATGACGTATATCTCATTCGCAGCGCACCAGGCCACCAAGCTGTCTGTCAACTCAAATCCGGTATCGAGCCAGGTGTTTTCGCCTGCGACGGGCTCATCCTCAATAGGGAGCGTCCACAGGTTGTAGTGCATGGGAAGGCGCACCGAATTGAATCCCCATGCCTTCAGCGAATCGATGTCCGACTTTTGAACGTGGTTGTGCAACCAAGCGTCGTACCAGGCGTCTGTATTTTCGACCCCAATGAGGTCTTCGATCATGGCGCGAATCTCATATTGCGGGCCGGCAAATCCACTCGTTTGCATCATGTACCCCTCTTGCACCATCCAGCCCCCCAATCCCATGCCCCGGAGCAAAACCGGCTCACCTGCCTCATTCACAATGTTTTGACCATCAACACTCAGGAAATGCTGACCCTTAGCAGACCCAAGGCTCATCAGAAAAAGCAAAACAATCCCCGCATATCTCATCTTAATGTGATTTAGTTCACTAAATTTAGGCGTGTTAAAAATACAACCTTTTGACTTCTAAAAACGTCTTAGAAGTGTCCTTTATCGTTGCTTTAACACAGACTTGAAACCATGACAAAATTCTCACCATTCATACTCCTTTTGGTAGCAGTTGTGTGCTTCCAGTGCCGCAGGGACGATGCACCGAGCGTGGTGCCCAATGTTTATTTCCCCATTGATGTAAGTGCGTTGGAAACAGCGGAAAACTCCATCTTCGATTTTCCATTGGTTCTCGACCGAACAACCGATCGAGAAGTGACCATTCACTACGAGGCCCGATCGCTCACAGCCACTGAGGGGGAAGACTTTGTAGCGACTTCAGGCACCGTCACTTTTGCGCCCGGCGAAGCCTCGGCCACCATCAACGTCGAAATCATTGTCGATGAATACATCGAAGACGACGAGCAGTTCCGTGTAGTACTCACCGAATCCCAGAACAGTCTTTTTCTCGATGGCATTCAACAAGCCATTGGAACGATCCGCAATGATGACACGGCCATTCAAGTCACGACGGATGGATACGTTTCTGCGGACAGCTACGCTGGCAAGACCCTGGTGTGGTCGGATGAATTCGAAGGAGACCAAATTGACCTCAGCAACTGGACCTACGATTTGGGTGCACATGGCTGGGGAAACCAAGAGCTTCAACTCTACACCTCGAACAGCGACAATTCCTACGTGCACGAGGGCAACTTGCTCATCGTAGCAAAAGACGAAGGCCCCATGTACACATCGGCCCGGATGAAGTCCATCGACTTACAGGAATTCCAATACGGCCGCATTGACGTGCGAGCGGTTCTACCAAAAGGCCAAGGCATTTGGCCAGCCATCTGGATGTTGGGTGCCAATTTCCCATCGGCTGGCTGGCCCGCTTGTGGTGAAATCGACATCATGGAACTCATCGGCTCAGCTCCGAATTACGTTCATGGCACCGTGCACTTTGGCAATGATTACTCGCAGCACCAGCACACGGGTCAAGGCACAGGGATTCCTTTCGGTCAGACCTTTGCTGATGAATTCCACGTCTTCTCCATCGATTGGAATGAATCGGGTATTACTTGGTTGCTGGACGACCAACCATTTTACAGCATCAATCAAAACGTAGCGGGATCCCAGAATTACCCGTTCGACAACCCGTTCTTCTTCATCTTGAACATTGCGGTAGGGGGGCAATGGCCGGGCTATCCTGACGAGACCACCGAGTTCCCGCAGTACATGGCGGTAGACTACGTGCGCGTATTCCAGTAAATTGGCCGGCATGAAGATGCATGCCGCCTTAGCCGTTGTCTTACTCGCAACGGCCTGCACCCCAACTGAACAGCCTGTTGAATACTGGAAACGCTGCGATGAAACAGCGGCCATCGCTGCCAATGCCGAGCACGAAATCGTGCGCATGCGTTACCAGCTTGTTCAATCGAAATTTCAAGACAAAAACCAGCTCTGGACGCCATTCGAAGCGGCATTGAATGCCTTTGGTGCGGACCGGTATACCGAACTATTGCCGCTTATTCTCGAACAAGACATCCCCACCTTGCAAGGCCACGTGGCGGCCGGTCGGATGACGTACGAGGAACTCACCACCTTTTACCTCTACCGCATCCGAAAGCTTGAGTCAGACTCCAGCACCACGCTTCACGCCGTTGTCGCTTTGAATCCAAACGCCATAGAAGAAGCACGGCTCCTCGATCGCCAGCGGGAAGAGGCTACTCACCCGATCTACGGCATGCCCATTCTGTTCAAAGACAACATCAACACCGCGAACATGCCCACCACGGCCGGTGCCGCATTGCTGGCCAACCATACCCCGCCGTCCAACGCCTTCATCGTCGACCAACTAGCCTCCAAGGGCGCGGTCATTTTAGGAAAGGTAAACCTCAGCGAGTGGGCCTACTTCTTTTGTGACGATTGTCCCCTCGGGTACAGCGCTGTGGGCGGTCAAACCCTCAATCCCTATGGACGGGGTGATTTTGAAACGGGAGGATCGAGCTCCGGGAGCGGAGTCGCTATCGCCGCGAACTATGCAGCAGCTGCCATTGGCACGGAGACCTCAGGTTCCATCCTGTCCCCCTCCAGCATGAATTCCGTGGTGGGGTTGAAGCCTACCATCGGGCTCGCCAGCCGAACCGGTATCGTCCCCATCTCCAGCACCTTGGACACACCCGGCCCCATGACCAAAACCGTGATTGACAATGCCATTGTACTGGACGCCATGTGCGGCGAGGATGAGGCTGATGCCATCACTTCCGAGGCACCCACGCAACGGAACTTCCTGCAGGCCATCGCCGCAGGCACGCTGAAAGGGAAACGGTTGGGCGCCCTTGCCGCATTGGTGGAAGGCGATTCCTTGTACGCTGCAGCGGTGAATGCCTTGCGTGAAGCCGGTGCCAATGTCATTGAAATAACCGCGCCCAAAGTCAGCCTGAATGGATTCCTATCCGTCTTGAATGGCGACATGATTCGGGACCTCCCGCACTATTTCAATACCGCGGCTGCACCGGAATTCGCAGGAATGGACGTCGCTGGTGCCATGGCCTTCAACCGTGAAGACAGTGGGCTGCACATGCCGTATGGCCAAGCCCGATTCGAGGGGATTGTGGCGGACCCCATCACGGAAGGCGGATTGGACAGCCTCATCACAGCCCTGCACGCGGAAGGCCGACGGTTTTTTGACGAGCCGATGGCTGCACACGACCTGGATGCGGTACTCTCCATCAACAACTACCACGCTGCTTATGCCGCCGTGGCCTACTATCCGGGACTCACGGTGCCGATGGGGTATTACGAAAACGGCGAGCCTGCCGGCCTGACCTTCTTTGCGCCGAGCCACGAAGAAGAGCGGCTCCTGGGCTTAGCTACCGGCTACGAAGCCGCAACCAAACAGCGCCGAGCCCCGTCACAGCCATAAAAAATCCCCGCCTCCACAGTGGAAGACGGGGACAGGTATGGGGAACAAATGCCGTTAGTCGTTTGTGCCGGCTGGAATGCGGTCCGTGGTCATCAAGAACACGCCCACCAACGGGAGCACGGCGAGAATGCCGTGGTAAGCGGCTGCGATGCTTTTGGTGGTCTCTGTCAATTCCAAACTCGCCGGCATCGCCTGAATGAGGAGCACACCAAATATGTTGACTGCGCTCAACGACAAAAAGACCTTGATGCCAAACGACTTGAACACCTTCGTGCCATCGTAATTCAGCCGGTTCGGGAATGCCAGTACTGCTTGCACCGCCCACAGGAAGGCGTACGCCAAGTGAGCCACCTCACCGGTCGCGTTGTAAGTCATGAGTTCGTTGGGAACGACGATGAGGGCGTACAGGAAGTAGCCCGTGAGAAAAAACATGCGGTTTTTGCGGATAACGCCGAACAACGCTAACGCTGTCGGGATGCCCGCGACAATCACCAATGGATCCATGATGTAAAGAATTAAGGGTTAGATGGATGCAACATAGCACGAGAGGCAATGTGAGTCACATCACATAATCCGAGCTATGAACGAACGAGGTGTGTACAACGGCTTACTTACCCGCTTTGCCCGGCCGGTGGCGCTCGTTGTGCAGGCGGCGGCGCGAAGTCATTTGCTCCAATTCTTCCCCCCATTCGTTCAACTCCTCTGGATCGTTCGGATTGAATTTAGGGGGGCGCTTGGCATGTACATTTTTCAGATCGCATTTCCGGCCCATGTGCCAATAACAAAGCTCAGCCGGCCCAAGTTCAGCCACTACAACGGGCATTTTATGCTACCTTTCTGTGCATGAGACTTGATTCATTCGCCGCATATGAAGCCGCTTATACGGTGAGCGTCAAAAACCCCGAAAAATTCTGGGGAGACATCGCAAAGACATTCCTCTGGAAGCAACCCTTCACAGAGATCTGCGCATGGGATTTTGCAGGACCTGAGGTAAAATGGTTCAATGACGGCGTCTTGAACATCACTGAAAACGTGCTCGACCGTCATTTGGAGGAAAACGGCAGCCGAACGGCCATCCTGTGGGAGCCGAATGACCCTGCGGACGAACGCCAATCCTTCACCTACCTGCAACTCCACGACGAAGTGTGCCAAGTGGCCAACGGCCTCAAAGCACAGGGAATCGGAAAAGGCGACCGTGTCGTGCTGTACATGCCCATGGTTCCCGAGCTGCTCTTTTCGGTACTGGCGTGTGCGCGCATCGGCGCCGTTCACAGCGTCGTATTCGCTGGATTTAGCGCACAGGCATTGGCCGATCGGATTCAGGACGCCGGTGCCGTCGCCGTGTTGACCGCCGACGAAGTGCGCCGCGGGGCGAAACGGATTCCACTGAAGTCAGTGGTCGATGAGGCGCTAGAACAATGCGACAGCGTGCGAACGGTGTGGATGTTTCCCTCCACAGGTGCGCCTGTGGAATGGACGGAAGGGCGGGACGTGCGCTGGAAGGAGGCCATTGATGGCATGGCAACCGAATGCCCTGCGGAAGCCATGGCCGCCGAAGACCCCTTGTTCATCCTTTACACCTCTGGCTCGACCGGCAAGCCGAAGGGCGTCGTTCACACACACGGTGGCTACATGGTTTACACGGCGTATTCGTTTGTCAACGTCTTCCAATACGACGCCAGCGCGGGCGATGTGTTTTGGTGCACCGCGGACATCGGTTGGATCACCGGTCACAGTTATCTTTCCTACGGACCCCTGCTGGCTGGAGCGACCCAGGTCATGTTCGAGGGCGTTCCCACCTTTCCCGATGTCGATCGGTTCTGGGAGGCGTGTGCCCACCACGGCGTCACGCATTTCTACACGGCACCGACCGCCATTCGGGCGTTGATGGCCCACGGCGATGAGCCCGTCAAGCGCCATGACCTTTCGAAGCTGAAAGTCCTCGGCACCGTCGGCGAACCCATCAACGACGAAGCGTGGCATTGGTACCACCGGGTAGTAGGCCAGGAACAATGTCCTGTGGTGGATACCTTTTGGCAGACCGAAACGGGGGGCATCATGCTTTCCGGACTCGGCAGCCTGAGCCCCATGAAACCCGGGCATGCTGGGCTTCCCTTGCCGGGCATTCAGCCAGTCTTGCTCACGGCGGATGGCGACGAAATCACTGAGCCTGGCATCGAGGGCCACCTGTGTTTCAAGCACCCCTGGCCGAGCATCATCCGGACCACCTATGGAGACCATGAACGGTGCCGACAAACGTATTTCGCCGCCCATCCCGGGCACTACTTCACCGGTGACGGCGCCAAACGCGACGCCGACGGCATGATCCGGGTCATTGGACGGGTGGACGACGTTATCAACGTTTCAGGTCACCGGTTTGGCACCGCGGAAATCGAGGAGGCCATCAACCAGGCCAACAACGTCGTTGAAAGCGCAGTGGTCGGCTTCCCCCATGAAATCAAAGGACAAGGCATTTGTGCCTTTGTTGTGGGCACCGATGCCATCGACGCTACTGTGGCCGAAGAAGCATCTGCATCTGTCGTTTCGGCGATTGGACGTGTGGCGCGACCGGATCGGGTCCTCGTCGTGCCCGGGTTGCCCAAAACCCGTTCCGGCAAAATCATGCGCCGCATCTTACGCAAAATCGCAGAAGGCCGCAGTTCCGAATTGGGTGATGTTTCCACCCTTCTCAATCCCGAGGTTGTCCCTCAATTGGTCGCCGCTTTTGAGGGCTAGTGTCCACTCAGCGCTGCAACAAACGCCCAGCCAAATAAGCTGCTGGAACGTAGCCGAGCGCATCCACCACAGATAACCAGAGTGGCGTTCCCAGTTGGATGGAGTTCATGATGCCTCCGATGAAGAACCAAATGCCCATGGTCCAAACAGGCCACATGGGCCGCATGCCACTTTCTTCAGATGGTGCAGCGACCAACATACCAACGGCCGCCCCAGCAGCCGTCCCCAACCAATGGACCACCGTTGCTGCGAGCATCGTAGTCATGCTGAGTCCCGCCATCCAGGCTTGAAATTCTTCCCGCGACGCGGTGGAAGCCGGCATGGTCTCTTCGGGCCAAATTTTCATGTGCAGGTCGTGCAAAATGAACATGGTCGCGCTGCCCACTACAAAGGCGGCTACGACGGCGAGGATGTTGCGCAAGTGTCTCATGAAAGTAAACATAAGGATGTCGAAGCGAAGGAGTACATTTGCCGCTTCTTTTTGAGACCCCTTTCATGCTCCTTTCTCTTTTTGACTTCCGCCAGACGGTGAATTACCGCCTTGAAATCTTGAGCGGCCTGACCGTTGCGATGGCCCTCATTCCGGAAGCCGTAGCCTTTGCCCTCATTGCGGGATTGAGTCCGCTAACCGGACTGTATGCTGCCTTTGTGGTTGGGCTTGTGGCCAGTGTCTTAGGCGGTCGACCGGGCATGATCAGCGGAGCCACGGGGGCCGTTGCCGTTGTGCTCGCCGCGCTAGTGGTTACCCACAGCCCCGATTACATTTTCGCCACAGTCATCCTCGCCGGTCTGCTCCAAGCTGCCGCCGGATTTTTGCGGCTGGGTAAACTCATGCGCTTGGTACCGCAGCCTGTAATTTTTGGATTCGTCAACGGATTGGCCATCATCATCGGCGGCAGCCAAATCGAGCAATTCAAAACCGAAGGCGGCGCGTGGCTTTACGGGGAGGAATTGGGAGTATTCGTTGGGCTGACCTTGGTCTCCATGGCCATCATTGCCTTTCTGCCGCGCCTCACCAAACAAATTCCTGCAGGGCTCACGGCCATCTTGGTCGTCTTCGGCATCACGGCAGCTTTGGGGTTGGACACGAAAACGGTCGGCGACATGGCATCGATTCAAGGCGGCTTCCCTCCCTTTCACATTCCGGACGTTCCGTTCACATTCGAAACGCTTCAGATCATCTTCCCTTATGCGGCTATCGTTGCCGGCGTAGGGCTCATTGAAAGCTTGCTCACCTTGAACATCTTGGACGAAATCACTGGAACGAGAGGCCGAGGGAACCGCGAATGCGTGGCCCAAGGCGCGGCGAACATCTTCAGTGGATTCTTCAGTGGCATGGGCGGTTGCGCGATGATTGGACAGAGCTTGATCAACGTGAGCTCCGGAGCCCGGGCTCGGTTGAGCGGCATTTTCGCTTCCATCATGCTCCTGGTCTTCATTTTGTTTGGAGCGCCGCTGATTGAGCGCCTTCCGATGGCAGCGTTGACAGGTCTGATGATCATGGTGGCCGTGGGAACCTTTGAGTGGGCCTCCCTTCGCACCTTCCGACGCATGCCCACATCGGATGTCATCATCATGGTACTCGTTACCGTGGTAACCGCTGTGCTGCACAACCTGGCACTGGCGGTCTTGCTTGGTGTGGTCGTTGCCGCTTTGATTTTTGCCTGGGATAACGCCATCCGCATCCGTGCACGGAAGCACGTAGACGAGAAGGGATGGAAACACTATGAATTGTACGGTCCACTGTTCTTCGGCTCTACGACCGTCTTTGCGGAAAAATTCGACGTAGAAGGAGATCCGGAACACGTGGTGCTGGACTTTGGCGAAAGCCGAATCGTGGACATGTCGGCCATTGAAGCCGTCAATCGCATCACGGCCCGTTACGCTGAGGCCAACAAAAAAGTCCACCTGCGGCACCTGAGCGAAGACTGCAGGCAGTTGCTGGACAAGGCCGACGCAATCATCGAAGTCAATCATTTCGAAGATCCCACGTACAAGGTGGTGAGCGACCAAAAGTGAAGGAATCCCCTTTGTCCTCAGAATCCAGTAGCTTTATCGAATGAGCGCTCGATTCCATTTGGTCATCTCCCTTTTCTTTCTCGGTATATGCTTCCTCGGAAGAGCACAGAGCATTACCACCCACGACCCACAGCTACTCTACGATGGCTCCGGAAGTCTGTACGATGGACAGATTCTGCGGGCGATGAACGTCACGTTCGAAGATGACAACTACCACGAAACCCTGGTTGACGCATTTTTCAATAACCCATCGCTCCGGATTCCTGCCACGGTAGAAGTCGACGGGGTGGCGTTGGACAGTGTTGGCGCCCGGTACAAAGGCAATTCCACATTCTGCCTGCCCTACGACGAAGGCAGTGTCAAGGTTCCCTATAATTTGGATTTCAACTACTGGATTGCCGGTCAAGATTTGCTCGGTTACAACAAGGTGAAATTGGCCAATGCGTGGTTGGACCCAACCTACTGCAAGGAATACGCCGCCAGCCGCATCTACCGAAATTACATGCCGACGCCGGAAATAAACCTCATCAAGCTTTACACGCAAGGGAATTACACGGGGCTCTATGTGAATACAGAAAGCATCAACCGTCAATTCCTGAACAAGCACTTTGATGAAAACGACGGGGTCCTGTTCAAGTGCGACGGTGCCGGTGTGTTTTGCGATGAAAACGGGGACGGAACGGAAGGCGGCATCCCGAATTTGCGCTACCTCGGACCTGACAGCGCACTCTATTTCGATAGTTATACCATCAAATCAGATGACGGCTGGGCCGAATTGCTCAACCTCATTCAGACCCTCGAATTCAATCCAGCGGAACTGGACGAAGTGCTCAACATCGATCGCGTTTTATGGGCCATGGCAGCCAATACCGTGGTGAGCAATCTGGATACCTACAACGGTTACTATGTCCACAACTACTACCTCTACCTCGACGAAGAGGGACGGTTTCAAATGATTCCGTGGGATTTGGACAACGCATTCATTGGCGCCATCATGGGGTGGAGTTACTGGAGTCCAAATGACGTGTACCACTTCGATCCATTTTTCACCGGAAATGGCGCAGCCTGGGACTCCCGTCCCCTCACGGAATACCTGTTCGGCCAAACAGCATACAGGCAACTCTATTTGGCACACATCCGCACCATCATGAGCGAATCCATGGGAATGGATGGAATTCAGCAAACCGTCAGCGATATGCAAGGCCTGATTGTTGATGCGGCATCAGAAGACAACAACAGCCTGTTTCCCATGTCATTTTTCTCGACCAACGTCAACAATGCATTTTGGGCCGATTGGGGGTTTGGCGGGATTCTTAGTACGGTTGAAGCACGCATGGACTTCCTCGCATCGCACCCCGAAATCAACGTCTCAACACCCCTTCTCGCCGATGCATCGGCTGTCAATGGAGTGCTCGAGGTGTCAGCGATGAATGCAGAATCGGTTGAACTCTTGTGGACAAATGCACCATACGCGGGAGGTTTCGAATCGGCTGCCTTGAATGACGCTGGGATGAATGGAGATGCCACTGCAGGAGATGGGATTTACTCGTTGCAATTGCCCCCAGCTGCTGAGCCTGGATTTTTCTTCTACTTCAGAGCTCAAAACTCAGAAGGAATCAAATTGCTGCCTGAGCGAGCCGAATACGAGTACTTCATTTATGAAGGGGCGGTTGGCATAAGTGACGAAGACAATCCCTTAGCATTTTCAGAAGGCGCAAACGACTGGACACTTGCACCCAACCCCACCTCTGCCTCCTTTGGAATTTTGAATTGTGCCCAGCGCACCCCGGTTGTCGTTATGGATACGCAAGGGCGCACAATCCACAACTCAAATTGGGATGGACTCGCCATTTCAACTGCACACTGGAAGCGCGGTATTTATTTTGTGCGCTTGGGTGAAAACGACGCTTCTTCTGTTCAGCGCCTGATTGTTCAATAACCCTTACTGCCATGATTCGATCCTTTCTTCTTTCTCTTGGATTCGTCCTGAGCATTGCTTCTTTGTGGAGCCAGGATGGTGACCACCGCATTCTAATTATCGGGATTGATGGAGCCCGCCCCGATTGCATCGACGCCGCTAACACGCCTGAGTTGGATGCCTTGTTCGCCAATGGCATCTTCAGCCCCGACGCACTGAACAACGATATCACCTACAGCGGACCGGGCTGGTCGGCCATGGTATGCGGGGCTTGGTCCGACGCGCACGGGGTCACCAACAACAACTTTACCGGAAGCAACTATGCAGCATATCCGTCGTTTTTGAAGCGCTTGGAGACTGCGAATCCCAATTTGAACACCTACTCCATCTGCCATTGGTCACCCATCAACGATTACATCCAAGGTGACGATGTAGATGAAGCCATTAACACCACGAGCGATCAGATGGTCAGCGACGCGGCGGTGGCCATTTTAGAAAGCGGAAACCCCCACGCGATGTTCCTGCATTTTGACGACGTCGATGTCGCTGGACACGGCAACGGGTTCAATGCGGGAGCGGCTGCGTACATGAACGCCATCGAAGCCGTCGATGAACAGGTGGGCGAGGTCATGACTGCGTTGACGAACCGTCCTAATTTCACAGAGGAGAATTGGCTGATCATCAGCTCAACGGACCACGGCGGCATCGGCTATGGCCACGGTGGAACGTCCATTGAGGAGCAAACCATCTTTTTCAGTGCCAGTGGGCTGTCGGTCGATCCCGAACTCGTGGTCAAGGACACCCTCGAGATCCTACCCCCACCTGAGAACTGTGTGGCACCTGGCGCGGCCGAACTGCAATTTGAAGGGAACGGCGACGCGGTGCACATCGCGGAGAATCCCCTGCTGTCCCTTGGCGCCGATCAAGATTTCACCATCGAAGTGCGCATCCGTACGGAGGCCTCGCCCGACGTTTCCATCGTTGGCAACAAGGACTGGGATTCCGGGCTCAACCCCGGCTTTGTCTTCTCCTTCGAATACCCCAACGGACCGGCTTGGAAGGTCAATATTGGAGACGGAGACAACCGAGCCGATGCCAACGGGGCCGCCGGAGTTTCGGACGGGCAATGGCACACGTTGTCGTGCTCGTTTGACCGAGACGGCTCTATGCGCCTCTACACTGACGGAGTCTTCTCCGCAGAAGAAGACATCAGCGGCATCGGCAACCTCGATGTGGGGGAAGGCTGGTATTTTGGCTCAGACATCGACGGCGGGTACAGCTACACGGGCGCCATTGCTGAAGTTCGATTCTGGCACGGCGTCTTGGACGACGCCACCATCCTCGACTGGCACTGCAGTCCCCTGGACAATGCGCATCCCCATTGGGATGACCTCAAAGGCCACTGGGGGTTAACGGAAGGCGAAGGCAATGCAGTCGACAATGCTGCGAGCGAGCAATTGGACGGGACACTGGACGGAGCACAGTGGCAGAATCCAGAATCATTGATTCTATTTGATTACAGCAACACTCCGCGAATTGTAGACGTCGCTGTCACGGCGATGGACCACATGTGTTTACCCATTGAGGAAGCATGGAACTTGAGTGGGATCTCTTGGGCAGAAGGGTGCAATAGCGCTGAGATCTTTGATCAGGACCGGTGTTTCATCGACGCGAAAATCTACCCCAATCCTGGAGGCCAATCCTTTCAGATTACCGGCATCACACCCCAAGCTGCGGTCGAAGTATTTCATCCCAACGGCAAATGCATTCACAAGGTGCGTCCTGGAGCGGCATCAGGGCACATTACTCCCGGTGCCAACGAAAACGGAATGTACCTCATTCGCTTGGTGGATGGCGAAAAGCAACGCACGTTGAGGTGGATAAAGCATGAAGAGTAACAAGCTCATCTCTAAAAAGAAAGTACCCTTCCCGGTCACGCCGTCCTTGCAGCAGTATTTGGATGAGCATGACCGGTCGATCGAGATTCCAGTATCGTACGATGACCTGTTGCGGTTTGAGGGAAGCGTCCCGATTATAGATGGCAATGAGGAGGACACGCTGTGGGTCGATTGCATCTACAGCACGTCGGACAGCGACGAGCTCGTCCTAAACCTGAAGCGGCTGTATTCCATCCTACATGCCGACGGCAGCGACACCATCCTGCCGTTCATCACAGTGGACAGCATCGCGTTTTGCACCTTCGGGAACACCAAGCCATTCCGGGTGAAGGTTCGAAACGTCATCAACGACAATTACATTTTCCTGTACATCAAGAAATGCGATGCTTCCCGCATCTACGGGCTGGAATTGGAACAGCTCTTGTCACCGAACCGCATCAATTTCCTGGTTTACCGGAACACCCTCATCGAGGAGCACATCGTCGGCATCCCGGGTGACGTTTTCATTGCACAGCGCCTCTCGTCAATGTCCATGCAGGACAAACGCGCGCTTGCCAAGGAGTACATCAAATTCAACGAGCGCTGTTTCCTACGGTTGCTGGGCGACATGCGGTCGTATAACTACGTGGTGGTCATCACACAGGATTTTGACCGCATCCAATACCGCCTGCGCGCCATTGATTTCGATCAGCAGAGTTACGAAGGGGATGCACGGGTTTACAAGCCGGAATGCCTGCCCGAAAACGACAGGTTGACGCATATGACACGCGACGTGCTCCCGGCGGAGTCGGTGGATCAATACGTCAAGGAAGAGCGCTCCTTATTGGCGAAACGCGCCGCGAGCGAAGGCCAGCGCCTGCATGATCTACTGGCTTGCATGAAAGAAGACCACATCTCCGTGGAGGGCAAAATCGACGAGCTCAAAGGCGAGCTGTTCAGCCTGACTGGGGATGTCAACTTCAAGAAGGCCCCCAACATGGGCGCAGTCTTGCAGGCAGCATTGGACTTCGTTCGCCGCAACTACAAAAGCGAGAATCCGTTCATTCGGTGATGCTCAGCGAACCACCCAACGTACGCTGCGCGTGACGTCGC
>JBELBV010000035.1:0-23913 GCA_042095135.1 Flavobacteriales bacterium
CTGCATCTTTGTGGCATGATGAAGAAAGCGCACGCGTTTGTGGCCGGGTCGATGATCCTCGCAGCCACAGGTTGCAATGAGCCAGCCGCCCCGACACATGGAGCGTTCACGGTCCAGTATGAGGTCTACGCACCGCACATCGATACGACTCCGTTTTTGGCAGGCAGTGCTGAGGCCTTGGGTGGATGGCGTCCGGATGGTCTGGCCTTGGAATCGGTGGGAAATGACACGTACCGAAGTGCGTTCGACACCCCAGCTGCGGAAGTGGAATGCAAGCTAACGCTGGGGACGTGGGTTACCGAAGCCCTTGATGGCGAGGGGTATTTGCGGACCAACCGCATCCTGGAGATTGCTTCAGACACGCTCATTCGCGATACTGTAATGGAGTGGAACGACGGCACGGCAACATCGCGGGTGTACGGTCAAGTGACGGGCAACGTAATTGCCTTGGGTGAGGTCGAGATCGATGGATTGCTGCCGCGCAAGGTGTGGACATGGGCGCCAGAAGACGGCCGTGCGGTGTCCACGGTGTTGCTCATGCACGATGGCCGCAATTTGTTTGACCCGGCGTTGGCCAATTTCGGAGTGGATTGGGGCGTGGACGAAGTAGCAACCGGTTTGCTCGAGGAGGATGTGGCCGTGGCGGTGCTGGGCGTCGATTGCACGGACGAACGCTTCACCGATTACAGTTGGACGGATTCAGGCCGAAGCTATGTGGAGTGGTTGGCGACGGAGGGCATCGCGATGGCGCGAGCCCAATTCAACTGCGCTGAAGGGGTGAAATTCTACGTGGCCGGCTCCTCGATGGGCGGTTTGATTTCGCTCATTGCGTTGGACCAACACCCCGATGCGTTTGACGGGGCGATTTGCATGTCGCCGGCGTTTGCCTACAAAGGCCTTGACCACAGCGAGGTACTCCAGGCGCAGGGCCTGCGATTTGGGCGCCGACCTGTGTGGATTGACAACGGCACGGTCGGACTTGAAGCCGAGCTCCAACCGGGCATCGACCGTATGACCTCATTGCTCGAAGCAGAAGGGGCGTGCACCACCACTAAGATTTACGAGGGAGCACGCCACTTTGAAGCGGACTGGGGAGAGCGCTTGGCTGAGGCCATCAAGTGGGTGTACGGACAACGTTGCACTGTTCAACCGTAAAGTATACGTGTATCTTTGCTGCATACGATTTACGTTTAGACGTCGGCTTGTTCCAACACTTTGATTCCGGAGCACCGACCGAATCATTAGCAGTATGCGATTATTTGACTTTGCCTTCGTTCCGAACTACCCGGAACCCCTCGACCGACTCAAAGCTTTGGCTGCCAACGAACATTGGGGCAAAGGCGGCCGAATGCTCAGAAGCTATTTCAACCACATGTTCGACAAGGTCATGGAGGATGGCTTGTTAAGCTTACACCCGGACGGCCAGTCGGCGGTTTTTCACACTGGCTTGCTGACCCGGAGCGATCAGGATATCTATGCAGTATTTGTACCGAACGAACGGGACGACGCCCAGGATTGGTTTTTCCGCGGTTTCAGCACCCGCGACGGGATTGGGCTCGGTGACATCCTGCAGGGATACGAGGAGCTGCCGGTCCGTCCACGCTTCATCACGCGCGCCGAGCAGGCGTTCTACGCGCCGCAATCTGGATTGCCCGAATGCGATTGGCCGCGCTTATTGGAAGAAAACGTGAGCCGCATCCCGCGCCAGTTGATCCACGACGCGACGGACGATCGCATCCTATTGCCGGACATGCGCGATGTGGGCAAGGAGGCGTACATGGATTGCTTGGATGAAGCGGCGCGACGGCTCGTGGATGACGAGGGTATGAACCGCCTAGTGGAATGGTTCGAAGCGGCCCTGGACCGCACCTTGGACCGGCTCCACATGGATTACAAGCTCGCCGTTCCCGCATGGCATGCCAAGGACAAATGCGTGGCTTTGGCGTTGCCCTTACAGGTGCGTCAGCGCGATGCAAACGTGGCGTTAACGGTGGAATGGGACGCGGCGCAGGAATGTTACGTGGGACTCAATTTGCTGACCATGGAAATGGCCTACAACAACGCCCGGCTCATAGCGCGTCCCGAAGCGACGTGGTTGGTCGGAGCGAATCAAGTGCGTTCCAAGCGCCCTATTGAGGGCCATCGACCCCCTGCACGTACCGATCGATGATGTGCAAGGAGTCGCTGTAGGCGGCACCTTCAAAGCCGGCAAAAGCTTCTTCGGGACACAGGTCGAGGTAACAGCGCAGAAAGCCCTCAGCCAGTGGCCAATACGACCAATGCCATTTCTCTTCTTGGTATCCCATGCGCCCATTTCGCATGTCGCCATACACCTGCACGAATCCGTAGGTGTAGGCGTTTTCGAGCAGCCATGCATACACCGCCGCGCCGGCACCACTTTCGAAATGTTCGTTCTCCAGGGCGTTCAAATCCACATCGGTACCCCAATGGTGGCGTGACGATCCCGGCATCGAACTGTAGCGCAGTATTTCTGAAGCACGTGCGGCACCGGTGAATCCCATGAAGCGAGCGCTGTTCCATTTGCCGTTCCAGATACGTCTTTGGTGCGACCAGGTGCGCATAGCGGATACCACCTGCAGATTGATACCTTCCACGCGAGCCGCGGCGGCCATGGCCTCCAACGCTTCCAATGCTTCGGTTCGGAGGTAGATATTGGACTTGTGTGTGAGGTGGTCGGGAACTGGAGCGAAGCCTGGATGCTGACTGGGCTCAACATCGCCTTTTAACTCCGCCCAGGTGATGCCAGTGCACTCCGACTGCGCGCACGCTGCCGCATGCCCAATCGCCCAATATCCGAGTGCAACGAAGGTTACTTTCCACAGCGGCAACATGCTGTAAATTTCGCCAAAAACCATCCTTCGTCATGAAAATCGACACCAACTCTCCCGACGAATACGTGGAAAAAGTTCCCGAAGAACGCAAGGCCAGTTTCAAGCGCTTGCGCCAAACTGTCCTCGACCATTTGCCCGCAGGATTCGTGGAGGTGATGTCGTACGGCATGATCGGCTACGTGGTACCACATAGCTTGTACCCAGGTGGATACCACTGCACACCCGCTTTGCCGCTGCCGTTCATGAACATCGCCAACCAAAAGAACTTCATTGCTTTCTACCATATGGGCATTTACGCAGAGCCTGAATTGTTGCAGTGGTTCCTCGCGGAGTACGAGGCCCTCAACCTGCGCAAACTGGACATGGGCAAGAGTTGCATCCGATTCAAAAAGTGGGAAGAAATTCCGTTCAAACTCATCGGCCAGCTCGTCGCCAAGCGCTCACCGGAAGCGTGGATTGCGGTGTACGAATCACAGCTCAAGAAGAAGAAGTAGCGAGGGGTAACAAAATACCATCGGTCTGCGTATACGGTCGTATGCAGACGCTTTACAAGAATCGAGACCATTGCTCATTGTGGCCGCTGATGACGCTGCTATTCGCGGCTTTTTTATTTGAAGGGTGCACCAAGCGCGAGTTCAACTTATCTGAAGACACCCCGTTGACGGGAACGTTGGATCCGGTCTTTGCTGTGCCGCTGGTGCATGGGACGTGGTCATTTGGGGAGGTGATGGATGCGATTGAAATTCCGGCTACGTTGGAGACAGGCGCCTCGGACGAGATCACGGCCGTTTTTCCATTTGAGGCTTTTGAGGCGTCACCCATCCCGTTGCTGCCTCTGTCGGAGTCTGCGGATGCCGCTTTCGTGTTGAACGAGGAACAGGCATTGGCCTTGTCATTGTTGCCTGCCGGTGAAGAAATCAACGCGGACTTTAGCAATTCCATAGAAGTGCCGAGGCCAGAGTTGGCAGAAGTAGACTCAGTTTGGCTTGGGGGAGGAGCGTTGACCATTTCCATGGAGTCGGCGTTGCCGCTCAACCTTACGGCGACGGGTGTGTGCGAAAATTTAGTCATTGAGGAACAGCCGTTGACGGTTGAATTGGCGCTGGTTGCCGGTTCACAAACAACGAACCTATCCATTCCGATGACGGGCGCTACCCTCATGGGCACAGGAGCTGATGGAGTGACATTGGGCTGGACGTGGAGCATTGTCTTGACCTCTATAGGTCAATCGGTTGAACCGGGCGAGGCGCTGTACATCCAATCGGCATTTGAGGAGGTGGCCGTAACGGGTGCTTTTGGCAAGTTCTCCTCGGAATTGTCGTACCCCATTGAAGCCCGCATGGCGACGCCCGAATTGACCAGTTGGGACCCCGCGCTTTTTTACCTCAGTGCACCGCGGTTGGTCATGGAGGTCAAAAACTCACTCGGTGTAAACCTCGGGCTCAATATCACTGAACTTGCGCTGTTGTCTGGTAATGACGCCACGCTGCTGCAAGGAACAGCAATTGACAACTTTCCTGATTTAGCCGGTGCTTTGGCTGTAGGTGATACCACGTTGACCACCCATGTCCTGGACAATGCTGGCATGGACCCGGATTTATCGGATATCTTGAATGCGGCTCCAGACAGTTTGCAGCTCATCGGCACGGTGGATGTGCTGCCTTCTTCGGCAAACGCCCAATTTGCTACTTCCACGGATGTGTTGCGTTGCACCGGGGCCTTGGAAGTTCCGTTGGCAGGTTGGGCGCAAGGAGTGACGTGGAGGGATACCCTTGACTCGCCCATATCTCAGGAATTAAGGGCTGGTGTGGCTCCGCCGCTCGACTGGATGGACGTCGCTTCGTTGACCCTTCGGTTTATCGTTGACAACGGTTGGCCGCTGGATTTGAACGGATCGGTGACCTTCATCAACGCAGAAGGCGACTCGTTGCTCGCAGGACCAGCATTGTCGATTCCGGGCGCGGCAGATGCCCCAGCAATGGCTAGCGTCGATTACACCCTGGATCGTCCGCTTGCGTTGGAACTGATGGAAATGGAGTGTGCCGGAGTGGCCGTGGCATGGACGTTGGCAACAACCGGTGCAGATACCGGCCAATCTGTCCAAGTGTTCGCCCAAGATGCCATGTCGATGCGTATCGCGGCCAAAGTCGAATGCCAAATTGATCCGACGCCATGAACATCCCACGCTTAATTTTCGTGGCCATCTCTCAGCTTTTCGCTTGCGTTGCGAGCGCCCAGTGGGTGCCCAGTGCGGCGTTCAATTCCATGGCTCCACAGCATCGGGACTGGCGCATCACGGGTCAACCTGATCACGGGTATTTTTCCATCCTCAGCAATGGAAGTTCCATGGCCTCCAACACGTTTGCACATCCTGCAACGTGGATGGTACCAGGTCCATCTTCTCCGCAGGTGGATTTGAACGCCATGTTCGACGATTTCGCGGGGACGAATGCGGTCGAAGCAAATGCATCCTTGACGTGGTTCAACGCAGGTTTTTTCCTCGGCGAAAACAGAAAGGCATTTGTCGATTTGGCTGCAACGGAACATGTCCAATCCCGGCTGGGTTTGCCTTCGGATTTACTGCGGCTGCCGTTCACAGGCAACGCCACCTTTGATGGCTCGGCATCAGCAACGACTGACTTGGCACCATTTGATGTGAGCATTTTGCATTACCGCTCCTTTAGTGTGGGGATTCAGCGCACCATAGGAGACCGGCTCAGTGTTGGTGCCCGCCTGAGCCGATTTCAAGGTTTCCACCACTTAGCCATTGAGCAAAACCAATGGGGGTTGACCACAGATGCCACAGACTGGACGTGGAGCCTGCAAGGAGGGGGTCGCATTGTCAGCAGCGGCTTGAATGCCATTTACCAAGCGCAAACCGCCGGTCAGCTTGATTCCTTGGCTCAGGCGTTGCCCCAGCAACTGACTTCGTCCAACAACAAGGGATGGGGCGCAGAGGCCGGCATTGAAATGGAATGGACCGAACGCTGGTCAACGTGGTTTCAATACAACCATGGAGGGACCATCCGGTGGACCAACGATGTACGCTCGTACGAAGTAGACGCGTTTGACTGGGAATTGAACGGGTTTGATGCGACCAACGGAGCAAACGGTTGGATCGATGGCGCGGCTGCCCTTTCCGATTCGGTGGAGCTCTGGGCCGAGCAGGAACTTGCAGCCATCGAAGCGTACCACGCAACCTCTGAGTCTAACGAAGCCTACGAGGCCAAGCTCCCGAACCGCTTTGTCGTGGGAGCTGAGTACTCTGTCTTTCGTTCAGAAGGAGGTGGCAAGGTTAGCCTCGGCGGCATGCTGGAACGTACCGGACAACGGCCGATGAGTTGGAGCTTGGCTGTCAATGCACGCATCGGCAATGGCCTACAATCCACCGTGACTTACGGCAACCGATTCGGACTGGTGTCAACCGCGGGAATCAGCGTCGCGATGCCGTTGGGTCCAATTTTGGTATTCGCTGCGGCGGAGGGACACCAGGCGTTGGATTGGTCGCGTTTCACGGTAGCGTATGACGATCAATACACGGAGTGGAGCATGCCAACGGAGGCACCCTATGTGGCGGCCCAAGCTGGTGTGGTGTGGCGATTAAAATGGCGCAAGCCCAAGGAAGAACCCGAAGAAGAGCCGCTGGCACCGTTCCAGAATTCCACCCGCTCACCCGCTTTGGGATTTGATGTGCAGCTGGACGATGAAGTCTCTGAGGCTCAACCCTGCGCGCTGCCGGGTGAGCAGTGATTCGCAATACATTTGCGAAGCATGGCTTCTCCCGAACGAAACGTCCAACTTCGCTACATCATCTTGGATGCGTGCATGGCTCAAGCCTCACGCGATGAATCAGTAGTTTGGACCAAGGAGGCGTTGCTGCTGGAGGTCAACCGGCAGCTGCGGGAAGACAATCCGGCCACCAAGCCCATTGCCATGCGGACGTTGGAAAAGGACATCGTCGATATGGAAACCACCTATGGCTTGCGCATCAAACGCGCCCGGTCAGGAGGGAAAGTGCATTTCGCGTACGCCTCAGGCGCTGAAGGCATGCATCGGTCAAATTTCAATCAGAACGAGGTTGCATTGGCTCATCGGTTCATTCAAGCCATGGATCGGTTCAAGGGCGCACCCGCTTGGGACTGGTGGCTGCGTTCGCGCTTGGCGTTGCAAGGACAACTTGGCCTCATTGGAAGCCAATTGCGGGATGCTGAGTGGCAATCCCGCATTGTGGAATCTCCCTTGTCCAAGGACGAGCGCCGGTGGTACGAAACACTGGTGCACGCGGCCTTTGAGCGCACACCGCTGCGGATGGCGTTTGCACCCGGTATGGGCGATCGATTGGAACGGGTGGCTTATCGCGTGGACCAGCTTGTCCAGCAAGCCGATGGAGTAGTGGCCCTTGGCACCGCATGGGATGCAGAAGCGCAATCCTTTTTCCACCTCATTGTCCAGTTGGATGAAATCACTTCATTGGATGCCGTTGCTGTAGAGTGGCCAGACGTATCGCAGCCTACGGTCTACAATTGGGAGGCACATGCGGCAAACCGCATGGCCCTGACACCCGGAGTGGTGTCTTCTGAAAAGGAGGCCATCGTACCCGTCCGTGTCTGGGTCGCTAATCGGCTGGCTCAGCGCTTTCTCAAGGAACCCATGCACTGTTCTCAGGACATGCGCATCGAACCCGCAGCGGAGGGGATTATTTTCAACCTGTCGCTCGTGCCGGACGCTCAGTTCGTTCGATTTGCGCTGCAATGGGGCAGTGAATTCCAAGTGCTTGAACCGGACGAAGTGCGCCATGCATTGCGCCTTGCCACCCGGGAAGCATCCGACCGGTATGCCCCTATGTTCGGTCCTTGATCTTCAGTCCAACGGCATAAATACGGCGTTGTCAAACAACCGCTTCCCGTTTTCCCAGAAGCCTCGGAAGAGCGGATTGTCCGCGAAGTATACCGCATGACCGCGACCCACCGATTGGGTGCCAAAAACCAGACTACCCTCCAGTTCGCGGTTGGCTCGGCTGCCTACAAACCCGCTGACGTGTCCACCGTAACGTCCCACAGTCCATCCGCCTTCCAATGTGGCGTACCGGCTGCTCGAAGAGCGGAGGCTGTAATAGGGGCGGTCGGGATAGCCCCATGCCAAGGGGTGACTGCGATCGAGCCCGACGGCGTAGATGGAACCGTCGCCGATGCCCATGGCATAATGCCGTTCGCGTTCATCGAATGGCTTCTCGCGATTGGCGATGCGCTCTTCGCTGCTGCGCGCTCGAACGCTTTGTTCCAAGGCGCTGTCGTTGTAGCGTTCCAATCCCCATCCGGATTCTCCGGAAAAGAGATTGATGGCCCGCGACAAGGCGACTACGCGTCCTCCGTCACGCACCCAAGTGCTCAATTCTTCCATCCATGATTCCGATGCAGAGCCGTACCAGCCAGAGGGCAGGACCACCACGTTGAAATCGCTCCATTCCGAGGGGGAAGAAGCCACCGCATTCAATCGGGTGACTGGGTACTCGAGCTCCCGCTCAAAGTGCCACCACACCTCACCTGATCCCAAGCTGGAGGTTTCGTCCCCGGTCAATAACGCCACGCGCGGTGCCTCTACCAACCAGATGTAATCAGACCCCATATCAGGCCCCTCGATGGCGTGGCCGCCTTCCATTGGGGCAATGGCCACGTGCGATTGGGTCCCGATGGATTGCAGGGTGGTGGCCCAGAACTCATTCGTTTGGTCGCCGCGCAAAACGAACAACGTACCGCGTGCGTATGATGCACCGGTGTGCACGATAGTCTTGGAGGAGGTGCGAACGCGGATGCCTGCTTTGTGTAGCTGGGCCAAGGCGTGGGCATAGCCGTCTTGATCTGGAGCGATGGCGTATCCGTATGAAGACGGAGCCCAGTTGGGCAAAGACTGCGCCGGGTGCCATTCACCACCTTGGACGGGCTTTGACAGGCCAAATGTTTGCAGGCCGTACGCATAGGGTACGCTCCACGTGGTGATGTCGTAGGTCAATGAGTCTGTCAAGGCTGGATCGGGATCAAACAGCACATCGAGGATGCGGCCGTGGGTTTGGTAGCTCGAAATGAGCAAATCTCCGGGCTTAACGACTACGTTTCGGTTGGCGTTGGCTCCGTATTCCCATGCACTTACCGGGCGCGAGGTGGATGTCGCGCGCTCGCATTCGATTTCGTGCCGCTCGAGGAATTCGACCAGTCGATCTATGCGGGAGGCATTAGCCGCATCAACGGGGATGTGGTACCCCCCAAATCGACCTTGGGGTTGGGTGCGGTTGGTTTCATGGAAGGCAGCCAACTCGTCGACTAGGCGGCCGGCGAGCCGCGCACTGGTTTCGATGGCAGACAGGCTGGATTCAACGTGATTGTCAATGCGCTCGCGCAAACTCAGCAACGTGCCGTCTGCGCGTTCGACCAACACCCCGGCACGTCCGCTGCCGCCTTGCTCATAGGTCATGCCAATGGCGCCGTTGTACATCGGGTAGGTGTCGCCGTAACTCGGGTACAGCAGGTCAAAAGATTCGCGTGTGTAATACAGTTCGCCACGCGCATCAAACTTGGTTGCCGCTGCTCGGCCGATCTCCTCTTGGAATTCACGCTGCCAATCGGTGATGGTTTCGTGGTAGGGTTCCGCGGCAGGGGCGAAGTAGTACGGCGAGTTGTAGCCCATCTCGTGGTAATCGCAATGCACGTGAGGCATCCACGCGTGGTACAACGCGGATCGCGTTTGTGTCTCCTGCTGTTTTTGCCACGCCCAATCCCGGTTCAAGTCGAACAAGTAGTGGTTCGGACGTCCACCTGGCCAAGGCTCGTCGTGTTCCATGCCGTTCGGGTCTGCATTGGGTGGGAAGCTGGCATGTTGGTTGAACCAAACGGCGTACCGGTCGTGCCCGTCCGGATTGAGGCAAGGGTCCAGCAATACCACTAGGCGCTTCATCATGGGATCTCCAGCGGCACATTTCTCGGCCAGCGCATGCATCACTTCCAACGCCGCCTCGGTGCACACAGCTTCGTTGCCGTGCACGTTGTAGCTCATCCACACCACAGCCAATTCGTCAAATTCAGCATCACCTGTTCCTCCGTTCACGCGGTCCAGGTGCTGTAGCCGAATGTCTTCGAGCTTCTCAAGGTTGTCCGGATGCGTAAATACGACAGCTTCCAAAGGACGCTGCTCATAGGTCGAACCGTATTCTATATATGCGGCACCCGCTTGTTTGCCAATGTGCCTAGAGAAGTCCGTGACTTCGTGGTGCAGGCTAAAGCGGTCACCCAAGTCGAATCCGAGGAATTCGCTTGGGTTTTGCAGGTCTTGTTGGCCATACAGCTTGACTGATGCAAAAGCGAGTAGAGCAGTCAAAAGGAGCGCGCCGTGCGCGCAGGTGCGTGATGGTTTTGGCATGCCCTAAAAGTACGCCAAAACCCCTCCTCAAAAGTGACGACTTATCGCTTCGCGAAATCCACGATGGTCGCGTCCATCGGGTTCACTCCACTGCGCAAGGACGCCACCAAGCGTCCTTCTTCATCGACCAGAAATTTGTGGAAGTTCCAAGCCACTTTGTGGTCCTCAATACCGTTTCGTGCCTTTTCACTCAGCCACTGGTAAACCGGATCTGCATCGGGTCCTTTTACGTCGACTTTTTCCATCATCTGGAAGCTCACTCCGTAGTTGTTTTCGCAGAACGTGGCAATTTCACCTGAAGACCCGGGCTCTTGACGTCCGAACTGGTTGCAAGGGAATCCGAGAATCACGAAGTTGTCACCGCTGTATTCCTTGTTTAATTGCTCCAGGTCCGCATATTGAGAGGTGAAGCCGCAGCGTGAAGCAGTGTTGACGATGAGCACGCGCTTGCCTTTGAGTTGATCAAAACGATAGGCGGCGCCTTCTAACGTGGTGGAGCTGAGGTCATAAAAATTTTCCATGGCAGGTCGAGGGGCATAAGTAACTGAGCTATTGTTCAATTTCCAAGCACTCAGTCCGATGGCGAGTAAAATTAATAGGCCAGAGATGGTAATCCAATGCAGGTCGATGCGCATGTTTTCGTGTAACTTGTTGACCTATGTGCAACTTTTCAAATCGAGAAATTGTTCAATCGGTGAAGACAAGCCCATGAAGTTCAATACTTTACTCCATTCGACGAAGCAACTGCGCGCGGCATTGCTCTTGGTATTCCTTCCTCATTTGCTGTGGTCGCAATGCGCTACGTTCGGGGCGTTTGACATTGGTGAGGATGCGGAAATCACCTGCGAAGACTCATGCCTAACCCTCGTGTCGCCAAGCGTCGCTACAGTGGCATCCGGCGGGACGGAATACGAAGTGGAGGAAATTGAGTACGCGTTGCCGTACCCGTTCAACCAAGGAAGTGTGGCCATCAATACGGGGGACGACGTGTACAGCTCGATCATACCGTTGGGCTTTACGTTCGAATTCTTCGGGAACAATTACACTCAGTGCCGGATTTCGAGCAACGGTTGGTTCTCTTTTGATACCGGCGAGACAGCAGGGTACAATCCCAACGGCACCAACCCCAACCAGAATTTGCCCAACAACAGTGTGATGGGCATCTACAGCGACTTGAATCCAAGCACATGTGGTAACGTTCGATATGACACTTACGGGACGGCGCCTTGCCGGGAATTCGTCGTGACATGGAATGCCATCTGCCAATTCAGCTGCACCAGCCAGCAAGTCAGTGCAGAGGTGGTGTTGTATGAGGGCACCAATGTGATTGAAGTGTACCTCGGCAACCGTCCACAATGCGGATGGGGAAGCGCGGTGGTGGGCATAATGAACCAGCCGGGAACCATTGGCATCTCGCCTGAGGGTTACAACACCGGAAACTGGAGCGCCACCAACGAGGCGTGGCGTTTTTCGTCCGGTGAAGTCGTAGAAGGTACCACCCTGTGGTACGAAGGCGATGAATACCTCGGTATGGGGGATACGTTGGATTACTGCACCACCCAGTCGACCATATTGACCGGTTGGTTTGCACAGTTGCCCCCGGATGAATTTTGCACCCCATTTGACGTTGGAGTCTCATCGACCGGTTCGGCCTTTACGAACAACCAAATCGATTGGGTGATTTTGTCCGAGAATGGCGCGACCTTATTGGAAGGCGGAGCGCCGTACACGGATGACGTGTGCCTCCCCAACGGCTGTTACACCCTAGAGATGTTCGACTCCGCCAATAACGGGTGGGGAAGTGCGGACCTCACCATCACCAATCCAGACGGCGATGTAGTAGGCACGTACACATTGGAAACGGGCAGCAACGACTCAGCGTCGTTCTGCGTTGAAGATTACGACGGGCCAGAACCTACGGTGGATGATTACATCCAGGTGGTATCGGACGAATTGAACATCACCGCTGTGAGCGATGCGGATGCTGGATTCGATTGGCCGTCGCCAATTTGCAGCGGTGGCGACCCCTTTGTGCTCGTTCCTAACGAGGGTTCCGGTCAGTGGACTGTGGAGTGTGACGGGTGCTTTGACGAGGAGACCTTGACAATTGACCCGGGGGTTGCGGGAGGAGGCTGGTTGCAAGTGACCCACGTCCTTGATGGTACGTGCCTTGCAGATGTCGAGGACACAGAAATTTTCATCAGCACCACACCCACGCCGCAATTCACTGCTTCTACGGAGGCGTTGTGTGACGATGAAACGTTCGACTTCAACGCTACACCTCCGTTTGGAACGTGGTCGGCGAGCTGTGGCGATTGCATTATTGAGAGCACTGGTGTCTTTTTTGCAGATCAAGCCGACGATGGATTGAATACGGTAACATTCACCACGTTAGGCGTGTGCCCAGGTGTATCGACGCTCGAGGTTGGCGTATCGGAATTGCTCGCAGGCTCCATCACAGGGCCGGCGCTTTTGTGCGAGGACGACTCGGCATTTTTTGAGGCCGACGTTCCTGGGTACTGGTCCTCGGACTGCGAGGGCTGCATCGATTCGTTGACCGGGGTTTTCAGTGCCTTGGGACAGGATCCCAATACTTGGACGGTGACATTCACGCCGGATTCGTATTGTCCCGTGGGCGACGAAATCCAGGTCGCAGTCAACGAGAGCGTAGCCATTGGCGCATCAAATGTGCCAGGGTCTTTGTGCGAGACGGCTGAAGACTTTCAATTGGTGGTCAACGTTGATGGTGGCACATGGTCAGCTGAATGTCCCGACTGCCTCTCAGAGTCCGGATTGCTCAATGTGACTGGAGCGCCGGTTGGGCTGTTGCCGATTGAATACGAAATCTCCAACGGTGCGTGCGCAGATACGGCCACCTGGACCGTGGACATCCGGCCCGTCTTAGAGGGCACCTTCAATGCCATTGAGCCCTTGTGCGTTGGTAGCACCGCCAATTTGACGTTTACGTTCGACGCTGATATTCCAGATGCCTACACGACAGGTGCAACGGGGGATTGGAGTTCGAGCGATTGTCCCGGATGCATCACCAACGAAAACACGGGAGCATTTGCGGCCAACCAGATCGGAACTGTAAATGTGGAATTTGAATTTGACCATCCGTGCAGCGCTCCTTTTACGGGAGAAGTGACAGTCGCCCCGGAAGTTGATGCCACCATCAATGCGGTGCCGGATCTGTGTGAGAGCGGCGACCTCGAACCTCTTTCTGCAGCTCAGGCCGGCGGTGTGTGGAGTTCGGATTGCGACGATTGCCTTGTAGGCGAGTCATTCGACCCGACCGTCGGTGCCGGCAGCTACACAGTGGCTTACACCATTGATGACGTTTGCGTCGATTCGGATGAGATTGAGGTGGTGGTCGTGCCGCAAGCCGATGCGACGGTGAACCTGCCCGATTGGGTGTGTTTGGCTCTTGAAGGCTTGCAGCCGGGAGTGCCATGGCCAGGTGGCGTCTGGACTGCTAATTGCGACGGATGCTTGTCGGACATTGGGACCATCAATCTGATGCAGGCGGGTGTTGGCGTCTTGGAGATTACGTACACTGTTGAAGGACTCTGTGGAGATTCTCAAACTGTCACCATGGACGTGGTCGGGTGTGATGTGGAAGTCGTCAACGTGTTCTCGCCCAATGGTGACGAGCAAAACGACGAATTGGTCTTCAAATACCTAACCAGTTTCCCCGGCAACCAGCTGACCATCTTTGACCGTTGGGGCAATTTGGTCCACCAAAAAAGTAACTACGGCAACAATTGGCGTGCTGAGGGTGTGACTGAAGGGACGTATTACTATGTCCTCACAATTCCGGGCAAAGACGATCTCACCGGTTCGTTCACCCTTGTGCGCTGAGCCTAGTCACCAGTGCTTCAAGATGCTCTTTGGCACTCGCGCTTAAGGTCGCCTCATCGGATGAGGCCGTATTCCATTGGGTAGCTACAATACCGCCCCAATTCATGCCGCAGTATGCAGCTGTGCGCTCGAGTGGCAACAACAATTCTTCCAGAGTAGACCCATTGCTGCCTTCGGGTTGGAAGGTCGATAATGGTGAACCGGTGGTGACACTGAGCGTCAACGTTTTTCCGCGCAGCTTGGAGGTCGCTGCCGGGAATGCCCAACCCGAGGTGAGTATGGAGTCAAGCCATTGCTTGACCAAGGCCGGCGGGCTGTACCAATACAATGGAAAATGCAGGATGATGGTGGATGCCTGCGTCATGCGCGCCTGAAACCCAGGTACGTCAAAGTGGCCGTTGGTGGTTTCGTCGATCAATGCAATCCATTCGACACCGCGAGCTTGCACCGCGGGTTGAATGGCGGCGATAAAGGCGGATGTATCTACGTGGGGATTGCCCGCGATGAAAAGAATGTTCGAACTAGACACGCCAATCGAACAACCCACTTCGAACTTGGTTCAATAACCGGGTATTCAATCTGTCAATGCGACTTGAATGCCGACCGTAAAGCTGTGCATGCTCGGTGAATCTGCCGGATTCTCATCGAAAAATGGCAGAAGCGCCGCTTCACCCAATAAGCTCACTTTGCCAAATCCCACGCCGATGCGTGCGCTCAGCTGAATCGGTGCGATGGGAAAGTCTTCTTCGGTAATCGTATCCGTTGTCCCAACTTGAAATTCACGGTTGTATTTGCCGTGGAGTAAATACCCGGCGACGAGACCTCCTTCCGCGTGCAAGCCCCTGCCACCGGTGCGGAAAAGGTGTACGGAAGCCAACAATGGCACACGCAAGTAGACGGCGTTGATGCGGTTGACTGTGACATCCATGGCGTTGGGTTCGAGCGCTGCCGCCACTACAGTTTCGTTGGATTCATCATACGCTAACACGCGGTCGGTTGCGATTCCTAGGCGAATCCAGTCGAACCCAATTCCGGTGGTGACGCCAAAAAACTCGCCTAGTAATTTTTGTCGCTTTTCGAAAGGGTTAATGGACAATCGGAACGATTCCAGCGCATCGTCTGTGATGAGTCCGAGGTCTTCACGGGCACCCCATGTAGCATTGTAGTCGTCCAGATTACCTTGGAACTGGGCCATGGACAAAGCACTGAAGGAGAGTCCGCTCCAGTTTCCTTTCGATTCCTTTGGCCGCTCTGTGCGGGTTTCAGTAGAATCAGTGGGGCAGGTTGTGGCCGAAGCGTGCTGCACTCCAACCAACGCCGATGCCAACAAGAGGGAAGGAAGGAATGCGTTCATAGGATTGTGTTTACAAATCAAAAACTCGGCTCAAATTAAAGCCAAAATAAAGAGCGCCGTCCCGCCACCGTCCACCGGTCTCGGTGAGGAATGCCCGTTCGAACATGCCCTGGGAGTTCGTGACGTGCAGCTGGAAGACATGACCACCTGTTTCAATATCCATGCCAAGTGATAAACTGTTGACGTGATCCGTAGGCAATCCGGCGAGTGCGTAATGGTATTCGGCGTTGATGCTGGCTCTTGAGGTGACCTTGTATCGCCCACCCGCCCCTAGGGTCCACTGGTCGTGGGCGTCAGAGAGGCTCTCCACGAGATTTCGGTGGATGAATGAAGGGATAAGGGCCAAGCTCAGTTTCGATCCCCACTTTTTGGCAATAACCGCTTGATTCACATAACTCAATCGGGAAGAAAAGTAATTTTCTCGCGTCGGGTCAGACCAGCGCAGACCATTGGCCATGGCCACGGAATAAAGCGTGACGCTCACGGGAATGCTGTTATCGGAGTTCTGCCGCAATGCGCGCCACTTTACGTTGGCCTCGTAGGTTTTTTGAAACGTGCTCCGGGCAACTCCCACCGCCAGCCGGTCTGTAATACCATAGTCGAAGGCCATGCGCATGCTCGCATTATCGAGGCCCCACAAAGCGTATGCGCCCTCGTTGATTTGGCCAAACCGGTGGGCGATGACAAAATGCAAGACATTTTTGCCTGGCGTTTCGTTGCTCTGAGCATTGATGATCCGCGTGTCTTTGAACGTGGCAGACACCGGCGTGATGACAAGCGGAGCGACCTCGAGACCATCCAACAAGCTCTGCGCCTGAGCGGACTCTTGAAATGCGCTGGTGATCAGTACATAGCCAACAAGGAGGGCATTCAATGTGCGCATCAGCGTGGATTTAAGTTGGCCTGAACGGTAACCTCGATGGCGGATGCAATTTTGTTGCGCACCACTTTGGGGATGTTGATGTCGTGGTCCGAAGGGGCGACTTTGAAGACCGATTCAATGTCCCAACCGGAGCCGTTCCACCGCACTTTGGAGGGAATTTCGCGTTCCTGCTCAACCCCGTGAATTGATAGGACACCTTTCGCCAGCACGTCGTGGGATTCACCGTCTTTCAACCCGTCAGTGAATCCATCGATGTTGCCTTCGAACGAACCGTTGGGGTAGGTGTGCGACTCCAGGTAATTTTCATTGAAGTGCTCTTCCATCAAGGCTTTCTCAAACCGAAACCCAAGAACAGGCACCCGAAACGCAAAGGCGCCGTCAGCCTGCAACAAGGCTGTCGTTTGGTGGTTTTCAGCTTCAATGTCCTCGATGGGAGTAGTCGAGAAAAACTGCACGTATGCTTCTCGCGTGATGTATTGCTGAGCAGACGCTGCGAATGGCATGGCGCATGCCAGAAAGAAGAGGAGCAAAGGAATTCTGGTCATAATTTAGAATTCAGGGGCGCCCAACGCAGCCCAGTTTTGTAATAGGACGATTTGACACGAATCCAACGCTCCGTTTGGGGGCATCGATCTCGAGTTGGATTCGGGCAGCGTGAGCACCTCCAGAAGCGAACCTTCCAAGGCAGCTTGGCGCGCCGAAGCATACGTGGTGAGGTCGAGGCCGCTTTCGGGAAAAGCGCCGCTGTGGCATCCCGTGCAGTGGGATTCCAGCAAAGGCCGTACGCTGCCTTCATAGGCTTCGATGGCATCCGGACAATTGGGTCCGTACAGTGATTCTTCTACATCGTAGCGGCAAGCGGCCAAGCCGAGGAGCATGGGAATGAAATAAGCATGACGCATTGCTTCAAAATTAACAGGAATTTTGGTCACTGCCTGAGGTGAATTGCCAATAAGCCTGAAGGTGCGATATTTGCGAAAAGCACTGAAACATGGGAAGAGCCTTTGAATTCCGAAAAGCACGCAAATTCAAGCGATGGGCAGCAATGTCCAAGACGTTTGCACGCCTGAACAAGGATATCATTATCGCAATCCGCGAAGGAAACGGTTCAGACCCTGATATGAATCCCCGCTTGCGCGCTGTGCTGCAGAACTGCCGTGCGGCCAACATGCCCAAAGACAATGTCGAACGGGCCATAAAAAAGGCGACTGACAAGGACACTTCAGACTTCAAGGAGGTTAATTTTGAAGGGTACGCACCGCACGGCATCGCTGTTTTTGTGGAGACAGCGACCGACAACAACAATCGCACTGTGGCAAACGTCCGCAGCCATTTTAACAAGTGCAACGGCAATCTTGGAACATCAGGATCAGTCGAATTCATGTTCGATCATGTGTGCTTTTTCAAGATCAAGGCAGAGGCCGTCGATGCAGAGGAATTGGAATTGGAGTTGATTGACTACGGTGCAGAGGAAGTGAGCGCGGATGAGGATGCCTTAGTTATCACGGGCACGTTCGAATCCTTCGGCCAACTGCAGACCAAATTGGAAGCGGAAGGCATGGAGATAGTGGAGTCGGGGCTCGAACGCGTGCCGAACACCACCAAAGAATTGGACCCAGAGGCCACGGCCGAGGTCGAAAGGCTGATTGAGCGATTGGAGGAAGACGATGACGTGCAGAACGTCTTCCACACCATGAGTTCCTCAACCGACGCTGAAGCTTAATTCTTCTTTTTTGGTTCCGGTCGGCTATGGCACCGGAGTCAGTACCTTCGCGCCATGGAAAGCAAGCAGGTCAAGGCGGATACGTCGTTGCTGGATTTTTTGATGGAATACGGACAGTATTCAACACGAACCCGTGCCCGAACAGCTATCAAAGCAGGTGCCGTCACGGTCGATGGCGAAGTGCTCAAAATCCCTTCTGCGGACTTGAAGGCAGGCCAAACTGTGACGTGGCAATCGCTTGCTGCCCGCAAGAGCGTCAAAGATTTTGATTTAGGTGGAAGTGCATCAGACCGAGAAAAAGCCTCGAAAGCGCCTTATGAAGTGGTATACGAGGACGAGAACATCTTAGCGTATATCAAACCAGCGGGCATGGTGTTTGCCTCTCCGAAACCACAGGTAAAGACGTCTTTTACGGCCATGAAGCTGTGGATGACCAATGCCCGGCCTAAATGCGAGTGCATCCAATTTGTCAACCGCATCGAAAAGGAATCTTCCGGTATCAGCATCATTGCCAAAAACCTGGTTTGGCGGAAGCACCTTCAAGACCAGTGGCAGCAGTTTCAGCGTCGCATGTATGTGTTGGTGGAGGGCCACTTGCCTGCGGACGATGTATTGTTCTGTTTTGATCAGGAAGAGGGAAAGAAAAAGCGAACGAAGCACGAATTCGCCTACCGCACGATGCGTGCTACTCCAGCGCACACCTTGTTGAAGATGGAAGCGGGCTTTGAGCACGTACCGTTGCTCATGAGTGGCCTGCGCCGTCAGCAATGCCTGCTGATCGGAAAGGGCAAGGAGATGCCTGACCCCCTAGGGCGAAGTGGCCTTCACTTGTTTGGTGTAGATTTGGTTGGACCTGAAGGGGAGGTGATCAATGTCAAATCCCGCGTTCCACAGCCGTTCTTGAACCTCATGAAGGGAGGCAAGGGCCCCAAAGCGGAGCCCAACTGGAAACGCAAGCAGCGCGAAGGCGAGCAGCGTGAACATTCTCCAGACGGGAAACAAAAAAAGCACCGGTAGAAGGTGCTTTTTTTATGAGGAGAATTTCGTTAAAGTTGGTACCTGTTTTCGAGCCAATCCCTGAGTTCAATGGATTCCTTGGGGCTCAAGTTGCGGAAGGCAATTCGCATTGCTCTCCGGATCATCACCGGCTCCGCATGCACGTGGCGAATGAGCGTTTTGTATTGCTCGAGTGCGCTTGGTGAGTGCATAATGGGGATACCTGTAATCGACATGAGAGCGTGTTGTAAGAATCGTGGTCTTCCTACGGCATCAGGCCCGAGTTTGTTGCAAATCTGTACGTGTTTTTTGAGCCGAATAAGGCTAACTCATTGAATACCATTTAAAAAGAACAAAGCACCGGAACGTTTCCCAGTGCTTTGCTTAACCTAAACCAAATTCACCTGATGCATAAGCTCATGTGCTTGTTGCTCAGTCAAATCCAATCACCGTGCCAAACACCTCGTAAGGCGCCCTTCGGGGAGCCAATAGCCGTTAAATTTGTCGAAATTCAATGACAATGAGCAAACCAGTTTACGTTGTTTCCGCGGTGCGAACACCGATGGGAAGTTTTTTAGGAGCGTTATCCACTGTGCCGGCGACGGACCTCGGAGCCGCTGCCATCCGAGGCGCTTTGGAGAAGGGAGGAGTAGCCGCCGATCGAGTGGAAGAGGTGTTCATGGGCAATGTATTACAAGCGGGATTGGGCCAAGCGCCTGCGCGTCAAGCGGCAATGGCAGCAGGTATTCCGAATGATGTGCCATGCACGACCATCAACAAGGTGTGTTCAAGTGGCATGAAGTCCATTGCATTGGCTGCCCAGGCCATCGCGAGCGGTGACATCCATGTAGCCGTCGCGGGCGGCATGGAAAACATGAGCCGGGTCCCACATTACTTCGATGCTCGGTCCGGCACCAAGTTTGGCGACGTCAAGATGCAGGATGGGATGCTGCTGGACGGTTTGACCGATGTATACAATGCCACCCACATGGGCAATTGCGCCGAGCTCTGTGCCAAAGAGCATAACATCAGCCGGGAAGCCCAAGATGACTTTGCCATCGCGAGCTATAACCGGTCAACGCAGGCCTGGGCTTCGGGTGCATTTGCGGAGGAAGTCGTTCCTGTAGCAGTTCCTCAGCGCAAAGGCGACCCCATCTCCGTGGATACCGACCAGGAATTCAGCCAAGTCAAAATGGAGAAGGTCCGCACCTTACGCCCGGCCTTCCAGAAGGACGGCACGGTCACAGCGGCCAACGCTTCTACCCTTAACGACGGAGCGAGCGCTTTGGTCTTGGCATCGGAAGAAGCCATTCAAGCCAATGGATGGACACCCATTGCTCGTATCGCTTCCACAGCGGATGCAGCCCACGCACCCGAGTGGTTTACCACTGCGCCATCGAAGGCCGTGCCCCGGGCATTGGACAAAGCCGGCTGGCAGTCCGACGACGTGGACCTGTGGGAATTGAATGAGGCATTTTCCGTGGTTGGCTTGGTCAATGTCGACCTGTTGGGCCTCGATGGTTCAAAGGTCAACGTCAACGGCGGTGCCGTCTCGCTTGGTCACCCACTCGGTTCGAGCGGTTCGCGGATTGTGGTCACGTTGATCCACGCCTTGCATGCCCGTAACTTGAAAAAAGGCGGAGCGGGCATTTGCAATGGTGGCGGAGGTGCTTCGGCCTTGATGGTTGAATTGGTCTAATAGTCCATGCAGCAAGGTAACCGCATCGTGCTTGTTGTCCCTGTCGGCCCCATTCGGGTCGATGCGAGTGACCGCGCTGAATTGTGCACGCAAGCATTGGCGGGAGAGCTTGCAGTGGTGCTAAACACAGGACCGAAAGACTGGATTCACATCCAATTGGAATCAGACGGCTACACAGGTTGGGTGGACCGCAAGCAGTGGGCGTGTCCAGCGGATGATTCCGGTTATCCGTTCATTCTGCAAGCGCCGTTTTCCGCTTGGCTGCGTGGTGATGGTGCCTTGATGCATTACCCTGCAGGGACTAGGCTCCGGCGAGACGATGCTGGTCATTGGTCCCTCAATGGCAACGGGCTCGAACCCGTGGAAGCGGTAGGTCTTGCCTTAGAGGCAGCCGAAGATGCGGTCGAAGCGGCACAGCAATTCATCGGTGCTCCGTATTTGTGGGGCGGGAAAACGGCCGCTGGTATCGACTGTTCAGGGTTGGTCCAAGTAGCCTGGAAACTGACGGGGCAGGACGTCCCGCGCGACGCGTCCAAGCAAGCAGAGGTTGGACAGTCAATTTCGTGGGGAGAGCAGCAAAGGGGGGACGTCGTGTTCTTCCAGAATGACGCAGGTAAGGTGGTGCACGTCGGTGTTTTGATCGATGCTTTAACCATCGCCCACGCTGCAGGTGAGGTGCGTGTGGACTCCTTGGTGCCCGGAGGCATCCAACGGGGCGACCGGTTGACGCATGCCTTTCACAGCATCCGTCGCTGGAGCCTCAAAGGGTAAAACTAGACTTGTGCGCGGCCAAATCCCGCAGCACAGGGCTTGGGCGGTAGCGGTCATCCGCATAACGCATTTGCAAGCTCTCCAAAACGTTCAAAGTAGCTTTAGCGCCCCATTCGTTGCACCACGCGAGCAGGCCTTTGGGGTAGTTGACGCCCTTTGTCATGGCCGTTTCCAGGTCGGCAGGAGATGCGATGTTGAGGTAATAGGCGTCCGCCGCTTCATTGATGAGCATGGCCACAATGCGCTCGACAATCCAATCGAATTGGTTGTGATCAACCGAAGTTTCGCTCGCTGCTGTAGACACCTGACCTTCTTTGTACGAATAGTAGCCCTTGCCTGATTTGCGACCGAGCCAACCAGCATCGACGTGTTGTTTTTGAATCAAGCTCGGCCGGTACCGAGGATCGTTGTAGAACGCCTCAAAGACCGAGCACGACACGGCGTAGTTGACGTCGTTTCCGATCAGGTCCATCAATTCAAACGGACCCATTCGAAACCCTGCACTGCGCATGGCGGCATCGATGGTCTCCCGGGAGGCCAATCCTTCCTCGAAAATCCGCAACGCTTCCCCATAGAAGGGCCGCGCCACCCGATTAACGATGAAGCCTGGCGTGTCTTTGGTGACAACAGGGGACTTGCCCCAAGCAGCCATCATCGATTTGGCACGGTCCACATGCGAGGCATCTGTTTGGAGAGCGGGAACGACTTCGACAAGGGCCATCAAGGGGGCGGGGTTGAAGAAGTGCAGCCCCATGAAGCGTTCCGGTTGCTGCAGCTTGCCGGCGATGGCTGTCACACTGAGTGAGGAGGTGTTGGTGGCCAATACGGCCTGCGGTGTCACGATGGACTCTAAGGACTGAAAAAGCGACTGTTTCACACCGAGGTCCTCTACAATGGCTTCGATCACCCAATCGCACGGAGCCAACGAATCGAGTGATGTTGTGCGGTCAATGGCGGATTGGATGCGCTCACTGTCGGCAACGGACCATTTGCCTTTTTCCACCAATCGCGCAGCAACCTTGGCTAGGGCGGCCGCACTCCGCTCAAGCGCGGATTCATTCTGATCGACCAAGACGACGGTGTGACCGGCTTGTGCTGCGAGCTGGGCGATGCCGGAGCCCATGGCGCCGGCGCCGACAATGCCAATGGTGGACGTTCCTGTTTGCATGGGACGAAGTTCGTACTTTTCCTGCATGGATATTCAAGAAGAGTTGCAGGCCTCCGCGGATTATTTGCGTGAGCGGGGTGTGGGTGATGTAGACGTGGCCATCGTGTTGGGCACAGGTTTGGGCGGATTGGTGAATGAAATAGATAAAGTGTTGGCATTCAATTACAGCCAAATTCCGCATATTCCGGTCGCTACAGTGGAGTTTCATTTCGGCAAACTGATCTACGGCACGCTTGGAGGAAAGCGAGTCTTGGCGTGGCAAGGGCGCTTTCATTACTACGAGGGCTACTCCATGGAACAGGTGGTCAAGCCCGTGCGCATTTCTAAAATGCTGGGTGCAAAGGCGTTGCTGATTTCCAATGCTGCAGGCAGTTTGAATCCTGACATCAAGAAAGGGGCGTTGATGTGCATCGAAGACCACATCAATTTGTTTCCGGATTCCCCATTGCGTGGTCGCAACCTCGACGCGTTGGGCGGTCGATTTCCCGACATGTGTGAGCCATACGATGTTGAATTGAGCGGGTCCCTTTTTCAGGTCGCCCGCACACTGGATATTCCCATGTACACCGGTGTATACGTGGGCGTGCCGGGCCCTCAATTGGAGACCCGTGCGGAATACCGGTATCTCCGAACGATTGGTGCGGATGCGGTAGGCATGTCCACCGTCCCAGAAGTCATAGCGGCAGCGCACATGAACATGCCGTGTGCCGCGGTGAGTGTGATCACAGACGAATGCAATCCCGAACACTTGGCCCCCTTCAACATCGATGAAGTGCTCGCAATTGCCAAGGAGTCGGAACCGCTTTTGACTCAGTTGTTCACGGAATTCATGAATCGCCTCACCGTCTAACGTCAGTCAATTCTGCGGTAGCGATTGTAAATCCCTCATTACAAGCAACTTGGTGTGGTTCTTTATTGGTGGTATGTTCAAAATCAAATCCCACCGGTGCAAGGAATGCGGTGACCGATTGAACGGCCGCAGCGATAAGCTCTTTTGCGATGACTCCTGTCGGGTGCGACACCACCGCAAATCGAACTCCCTTCACGCGTTGAAGCGCGGTGTTGACCACGTGCTACAACGGAATCGTACATTGTTGGTGGCCTTGCGCAAATCCACCTATGCACAATTCAATGCCGAAGACCGAGCGTTTTGGTTGCGGCGACAGGGCTTCGACTTCAATTACCACACCCACAGA
>JBELBV010000036.1:0-23491 GCA_042095135.1 Flavobacteriales bacterium
CATCGACATCGAAGGTGAGTTGAATCACATTCTGCATTTTGCATCGCCAGCCTCGCCAATTGATTACCTCAAGATTCCCATCCAAACCCTAAAGGTGGGATCGCTTGGTGTGCACAACTGCCTTGGCTTGGCCAAGCATAAAGGCGCCCGTGTCACCATCGCCTCGACCAGTGAGATTTACGGCGACCCGGAAGTGCACCCTCAACACGAAGAGTACTTCGGCCACGTCAACACCATTGGACCGCGTGGAGTGTACGATGAAGCGAAGCGCTTCCAAGAGTCGATCACCATGGCGTACCACCGTTACCACGGATTGGAGACACGCATCGTACGTATTTTCAACACCTACGGTCCACGAATGCGCTTGAACGATGGACGTGTGCTGCCTGCATTCATTGGCCAGGCATTGCGTGGTGAAGATTTGACGGTCTTCGGCGATGGCAGCCAGACCCGCAGTTTCTGCTACGTGGATGACCTGGTGGAAGGGATTTTCCGCCTGCACTTCTCGGAAGAAACACGTCCGGTCAACATCGGCAACCCCGACGAGATCACCATCGGCGACTTCGCGGAAGAGATCATCGCACTCACAGGTACGGACCAGAAAGTCGTCTACCGCGATTTGCCCGAAAACGACCCCAAGCAACGCCGCCCAGACATCACGCGGGCGAAAGCGGTCTTGGGTTGGGCGCCAACCGTCGACCGTGCGGAAGGCCTGAAGCGCACCTATGCGTATTTTCAGACCCTCACGACAGAAGAATTGAACAAGTCCGAACACAAAGATTTCAAGGCCTTCAAAAAGGCGTAGCACGCTACGGATGAATTACCAAGCACACGAAACCGCAGTCATCGACGATGGAGCCAGCATCGGAGCGGGCACCAAGATTTGGCACTTCAGCCACATCATGCCGGGTGCCGTGCTCGGCGAACGCTGCAACATCGGCCAAAACGTCGTGGTCTCCCCTGGTGTGGTGTTGGGCGCAAACGTCAAGGTCCAAAACAACGTGAGCATCTACGAAGGCGTCACGTGCGACGACGATGTCTTCCTCGGCCCAAGCTGCGTGTTCACCAACGTGACCAATCCGCGCAGCGCCGTCAACCGCCGGGGCCAGTACGCCCGCACCCACGTCGGGCGCGGCGCTAGCATTGGAGCCAATGCCACCATTGTCTGCGGGCACGACATCGGGGCGTACGCCTTCATTGGCGCGGGCGCCGTTGTTACCAAAAACGTACCGGCCTACGCGTTGGTCGCAGGAAACCCCGCCCGGCAGATGGGTTGGATGTCCGCCCACGGACACCGCTTGGAATTTGATGAAAACGGGCTCGCCACCTGCCCTGAAAGCGGCGAAGCATATGAATTGACAATCGGTGGCGATGAAACGGCCGCCGTATCGAAAAGAGACGAACATGGGAATGCATGAGAAGCTGTTGAACGGCGAAGCCACGATGAGCGTGGTGGGACTCGGATACGTCGGGTTGCCGATTGCGTTGGCGTTTGCCAAGCACGTGAAAGTCATCGGATTCGACATCAATGCAGAGCGGGTGGAAATGATGCGCAACCGCATCGACCCTTCAGAAGAACTCGAGGCGTCGGATTTTGATGGATGCGACATCACGTTCACGGCCGACCCGGAAGTGCTCAAGCAAGCCCACTTCCACATCGTCGCGGTTCCCACACCGATCAACCAGTCCACCCAGCCTAATCTGAAGCCCCTGCTTGGCGCTTCCGCAACCGTGGGTTCTGCCCTCAAACCGGGTGACTATGTGGTATACGAATCGACCGTTTACCCCGGGTGCACCGAAGACGACTGCGTCCCGGTATTGGAAGAAGTGAGCGGACTCAAATTCAACGAAGACTTCAAAGTCGGCTACAGCCCTGAGCGCATCAATCCCGGGGATAAGGTTAACACCGTGGAGACCATCGTCAAGGTGGTCAGTGGGTCGTGCGCCGAGAGTGCCGACCACATCGCCCGAACGTACGACCTCGTCGTCAAAGCAGGCACCCACCGCGCGTCGAGCATCAAGGTGGCTGAGGCCTCCAAAATCATCGAAAATACCCAGCGCGACGTCAACATCGCCCTCATCAATGAGCTGAGCATCATCTTCGAACGCATCGGCATCAATACGTACGAGGTGCTCGAAGCCGCCGGTACCAAGTGGAACTTCCTGAAGTTCAGCCCCGGCCTCGTGGGCGGGCACTGCATCGGTATCGACCCGTACTACCTCACTTGGAAATCGGACAAGCTGGGCTACCACGCCCGCGTCATCAACTCCGGTCGCTACGTCAACGATGCGATGGGTGCCCATGTCGGAAAACAGGTCGTGAAGCGCATGCTCACAAAAGGCCGTAACCCGTTGGAATCCCGCATCCTCGTGATGGGCCTCACGTTCAAAGAGGACGTGGCTGACATCCGCAACACCAAGGTGACGGACGTCATCCGCGAGTTGAAAAGCTATAACATCGAAGTGGATGTGGTCGATCCTTTCGCCAGTCCTGAAGAAGTGAAGCATGAGTACGATATCGATTTGAAGAATGAGCCGGATCATGGCGCCTATGACGCGATCATCCTCGCAGTAGCGCACGCGCCGTATAAGGCCATGAAAGAACCCGATTTCGCGGCGCTCATGCGGGACGACAACGGCGTATTTGCTGATCTTAAAGGCCTCTACCGGGGCCAAATCAACACCCTCGAATACTGGAGCCTCTGAGCACATGCGGAATTTCAACTCCATACTCGTCACCGGCGGTGCCGGATTCATCGGCTCCCATGTGGTCCGCAAGTTGCTTGCCAACCGGCCAGAGGCGAAGGTGGTCAACCTCGATGCCTTGACCTATGCCGGCAACCTGGAGAACCTGCGCGATGTAGAATCAAATCCAAACTACGCTTTCGTGAAAGGCGACATCCAAGACACTGCTTTGATTGAGCAACTCTTTGCCGAACACGCGTTCGATGCGGTGGTGCACTTGGCAGCGGAGAGCCATGTGGACCGAAGCATTGAAAACCCCATGGCCTTCCTAGAGACCAACATCCTCGGAACCGCGACGCTGCTCAACGCCGCACGCGCCGCTTGGGCCAACGCCGAAGGGGATTGTTGCTTTTACCACATCTCCACGGACGAAGTCTACGGCTCGCTCGGGGCGGAGGGGCTCTTCACGGAGGAGACGCCTTACGACCCGCGCAGCCCCTACAGCTCGTCCAAAGCATCGAGCGATCACTTGGTGCGGGCTTGGCACCACACCTACGGATTGCCGGTCGTTATCTCGAACTGTTCGAACAACTACGGCGCGCACCAATTCCCCGAAAAGCTCATCCCTTTGATGATTCGGAACATCCGCGACGAGCGACCTTTGCCCGTGTATGGGCAAGGTATCAACGTACGCGACTGGCTGTGGGTGGAAGACCACGCTGCGGCCATTGACGTCATCCTCCACACCGGAACAGATGGAAGGACGTACAACATCGGTGGCCTTAATGAATGGAAGAACATCGATCTGGTCCACGAACTCATTCGCTTGGTTGATGCCGCGCTGGGACGTCCCGACGGCAGCTCCAAAAAGCTAATCACCTTCGTCAAGGACCGGGCTGGCCATGACTTGCGCTACGCCATCGACGCATCTCGCATCGAAGATGAATTGGGTTGGAAGCCTTCCATCACGTTTGAGGAAGGCCTCGCCGCAACGGTCGATTGGTACCTCAGCAACGGTGAATGGCTCGACTCCGTGACGTCCGGCGCGTATCAGAAATATTACAACACCATGTACGGCAACCGAGGCTGATGGGGTGGTGGCAGCGTATGCGTTCCGGCCGGAAGGAAGCCCTTGAGCCGGACTTTAGCGGCCCGGAACTGGCCATCGGCGAGGCGTTGCGCATCGACGTGCACTCGCACATCGTGCCGGGCGTGGATGACGGGAGTTCCACCCTTGAAGAATCCCTGGAACTGATCGAGCGGTTGGTGAACATGGGCTACCACGGTGCCGTGCTCACGCCCCACATCCATTCCGACATTTACCCCAACAACCGGCTCACACTCGTGCCTGCTTTTGAACAGTTGCAGCAAGCGGTCGCTGCACGCTGGCCGGACTTCGCTCTCCAGCTAGCTGCCGAGTACTTCCTCGACGAGCACTTCGCAGATTGCATCGCTGCCAACGACCTCTTGCACTTTCATGCCGTTGACGAACTTGGACAACCGGTGAAATGCGTGCTGTTTGAGTTTGGATTCCACGAGCCGCCCATGAACCACGAGCAGGTCATCTTTGATTTGCAAATGGCGGGGTACACCGGGGTGTTGGCCCACGCCGAACGCTACCCCTATTGGCACCGCAACCCCGCCGAAATACAAGCTCTTGCCGACAAGGGGATTTGGGTCACCGTCAATGCTGCCAGCCTCGCCGGCGCCTATGGCCCTGAAATGTACCGGGTCGCGCATGCATTGCTCGAAAACGGTACCGCAAAAATGATCTGTTCGGATTCCCACGGGACACGACACATGGACAGCCTCAAGGCCATTGCCAAGTCTCCAGTGGTCCACCGGTGGATTGAGGCCGGCGACGTGCGCAGCCGCTTTGTAAAGGCTTAATTGCCGACAGGAGCGAGCTTGACTTTGAGCCCGTCCAATTCATCTGTCAAGTGGAGCTGGCAGCCGAGGCGGCTGTTGTCCTCAACGAAGAAAGCCTCGTCGAGCATGTCCTCTTCGTCGTCTGACTTCTCCGGAAGGTCGTGGTCGCTTTCGACGTACATGTGGCAGCTGGCGCACATGGCCATCCCACCGCAGGTGCCTTCTACCGGCAACTCTGCGCTCTTGCAGAGTTCCATCATGTTCATACCCATATCAGTTGGAGCGTCCAGCTCGTGCACCTGGCCCTCGCGGTCGGTGACGCTTACGCGAATTGTGTTGTCCATGGTTTAACCTTCAAATCCGTTCACCCCGTTGACGGTGGTGTACTTCAAAACTAGGTTTTTATCCGGGTAAATGCGCTTGAACGCACTTTGAACCATCAACGTGGCCTCGTGGAAGCCGCAGAGGATAAGCTTCAACTTGCCCGGATACGTGTTGATGTCGCCAATGGCGTAAACGCCGGGGACATTGGTGCTGTAATCAAACGTATCGACCTCCACCGCGTTTTTCGTGATGTTGAGGTTCCAATCGGCAATGGGGCCGAGCTTGGGGCTCAAACCGAAGAGCGGTACCCAGTGGTCTGTGGCGATGGCGTGGTTGCCATCGGCCTTTGTCTTGATCTCAACGGAAGCGAGTTGCCCATCACCATCAACACCGATGACTTCGGCATCGGTCATCAACTTGACACGGCCCGCAGCAGCCAGGTCCATGACTTTCTGCACGCTATCGAGGTGCCCGCGAAACTCCTTGCGGCGGTGCACCAAGGTGACCTCTGATGCCACGCCCTCCGCGAGGAAAATCGTCCAGTCCAGGGCAGAGTCACCGCCACCGGAAATCACCACCTTCTTACCGCGGTAGAATTCGGGATCCTTGATGATGTACTCGACGCCTTTGTCTTCGAAGTCGGCCAACTGCGGCACAGGTGGCTTGCGCGGCTCGAAGCACCCCAATCCACCTGCGATGGCGATGATGGGAGCGCGGTGCTGCGTGCCACGGTTCGTGGTCACGATGAACTGATCTTCGTCGTCCTTTTCAATTTGCTCAGCGCGCTCGCCCAAGGTGAAGCCGGGCTTGAACGGCTCGGCCTGCTCCATCAAACGATCCACCAACTCACCGGCCAGAATTGACGGGTAGGCGGGGATATCGTAAATGGGCTTTTTAGGGTAAATCTCAGCACATTGGCCACCGGGCTGCGGCAGGGCATCAATCAAGTGGCATCGCAATTTGAGCAGTCCGGCTTCAAACACCGTAAAGAGGCCGCAAGGGCCTGCTCCAATGATGAGGATATCCGTTTGGATCATGGATGAGTTTCTCCGAGGGTTAATACGCGCAAATCGAGCGCGAAATTAAGCATTCAACAACAGGCGTGCGCGGATGTTCGAGGGAAACTCAAACGCCCTCCCAATTGATGGCTTCAACTTTGACCACTTCGGGTGCCGCTTGGCGAATCGCCTGTTCCACCCCGCCTTTCATGGTCATGTGGATCATCTGGCAATCAGCACACGCCCCGTGCAATTCCACCCTGACGCAGTGGTCCGGCGTAACTTCTACCAAGCTGATGTTGCCCCCGTCGGCTTCGAGGTATGGCCGCAAGCCCTCGAGGGCCCGTTCGACGCGTTCAGTGATGTCTGCCAATTCCGCCATCAGTCAAGGGATTTTCCCAATTGCGTCAGCAAGTTAGCCAAGACCGCGCGAAATGCAGCTGCGGCCGGTGAGTCGCCTTGCAGCACAGCCGGACGACCCGCGTCGCCGGCTTCGCGAATGGATTGCACCAGCGGCACTTCGCCCAAGAACGGCGCATCAACATCCTCCGCCAACCGCTTCGCACCGTCCCTTCCAAAGATGTCATAACGGCGATCCGGTAAGTCCGGTGGCACGAAGTACGCCATGTTCTCAATGAGGCCCAACACGGGCACATTGATGGTATCCAAACGGAACATCCCAACGCCCTTTCGCGCATCGGCGAGGGCCACTTCTTGCGGCGTGCTCACCACAACTGCTCCCGTCAAGGGAACGTCCTGGACCAACGACAAGTGAATGTCGCCCGTGCCGGGCGGCAAATCGATAAGCATGAAGTCCAATTCCCCCCAGTTGGCATCGGTGAACAGCTGGCCCAACGCGCGGCTGGCCATCGGACCGCGCCAGACGATGGCTTGGTCGGGGTCGGCGAAGAACCCAATGGACAACACCTTGACACCGTATTGTTCGACGGGCTGAATTAGGGTCTTCTCTCCAATGGTGACGGGTTCGGGCTTGGCTGCGGTGACGTCGAACATGGTCGGCACACTTGGCCCGTGGATATCCGCGTCGCATAGCCCCACTTTGTAGCCGAGCTGGGCCAAGCCCACGGCGAGGTTAGCCGTGACGGTGCTTTTCCCGACACCGCCCTTCCCGGAGGCGATGGCAATGACGTGCTTCACGCCCGGCAGCACCTTGCGGGTCTCTGGGGTGCGCTCCTCCGCTTTCACGCCCTCCACCGCAATGGTCAACTGGGCGTCGGTGCCGAACGCCCGTTCGAGGGCGAACTGGACCGCTTCCTCGACTCGTTGGCGGGCGTGCATGGCGGGGTTGCCGGTTTTAACTGTGACGTCGACTTGGCCTTCAGAGACGGCATTGACCTCGACCCAACCGAGGGTCACCACGTCCTTGCCCAACTCCGGATCCAACACCCCTTTCAGGGCTTCCAGTACCGCTTCTTCATTCCAATTCATTGCCTATCGTTTCGGTGCCAAAGGTCTGCATTTCTCACCATTCACCTGCCTCCCACGGGTCCCAAAAAACCCCATCAAACCCCACAACTTGGTCGTCAACGACCTCCACCCCTTCAGCCCGCAATTGTTTAGCCATGGGTGCTTCAGGAGGAAAGTGTACCGCACCGGTAAGCAGGCCCAACCGGTTGACCACTCGATGCGCGGGCACAGGGGGTGTTTCTCCGAAGCATTGGTTCAAGGCCCAGCCGACGCGGCGGGAGGCACCTGAGGCCCCGATGCACCGCGCGATGGCGCCGTACGTCGAGACACGGCCTTCCGGGATGAGCCGTGTCAGGTCGTAAACAGCTTGCTTGAATTCATCCGGTGGCAGAGCGGCCATCTCAGATTTGGATTTGCAGGTAGTGGATTTTCTTGCCTTGTTCCAACCACATCTGCTCGTAAAACGTCTTCACCTCCAACAAGTCGCGCAAATCAGCCGGTACGCGGTGCACTAGTTCGCCGTAGACGTCTGTGCTGTCGTAATTGATTTGGTAACCGGCCTCGACGTAGCTCTCTTTGGACAATTCGTACAGCAGGGCGCTGTCGCTCTTCACGTGAATGATGCTCTCGGGCTTGAGGATGTTGCGGTAGCGCTGCTCGATGAACACGGACGACGTGATGCGCTTGGTGCCCTTCTCGTCTTTGGGCTGTGGATCGCTAAAAGTCAACCAAATTTCACTCACTTCTTTCGGAGCAAAATACCGCTCGATGAACTCGATGCGGGTGCGCAAAAACGCCACGTTGCGTATGTCCTCGTCGTTGATGGTTTTGGCGCCGCGCCACACGCGTTGGCCTTTAATATCCACCCCGATGTAGTTGCAATTGGGGTTACGCCGGGCCTGCGCGATGGTGTATTCCCCTTTGCCGCATCCCAACTCTAGGACTATCGGGTTGTCGTTCCCAAACACTTCGGTCGCCCAATTGCCCTTCAGTTCGTGGTCCTTTCCTTCGATCGCATCGTTGAGCGGCGGTTCGAATACCCGGTCGAAGGTGGCTAACTCCTTCCATTTCGCCAATTTTCCCTTGCCCATAGCCCGGCAAAATTACAGAACTTAGCGTGGATGAACGGCACAACCTCCCACACGCCCTCGGTCCTTTTTGCCCTGCTCGATTGGGGCATGGGGCACGCGACGCGAACGGCGCCGTTGATCCAGCACGCGGTCAATCGAGGTTGGGAGGTACACGTCGGCACCAAGGGCACAGCGCTCGCCTTCCTTAAAAGTCAGTTCGCAGGGCAACCCATCACTTTTCACGACAAACCGGGCCCCGACATCACGTACGCCAAACGCGGCACGCTATTCAAGATCGCCGGCCAAGTACCGGGCTTCCTGACAAGTATCGCAGACGAAACCGTGTGGACACGTGCGACCGTCGAAACGCACGGCATCACCCACATCGTGAGCGACAACTGCTACGGCGTGCACCACTCTGAGGTGCCCGCGGTGCTCATGTCCCACCAGTTGCAATTACCAGTTCCGAAAGGGCTCGAAGGGCCGGCGAGGCTGTTCGTCCAGCAACACGCCAAGAAATTCCGAGCCGTGTGGGTTCCCGATGACGACGAAGCCCGGCTCAGCGGCGCCCTCGCGTTCAAAAATCCTTTGCCTCACGCTCGGTGCATTGGCATACTCACCCGGCTTCCGCTGGATGCGCCGGCGGGACCATGGAAAAAAGTCGGCATGGTCAGCGGACCAGAGCCCCACCGCGGATTGATGGAACAGGCACTCATGGCCTGGATGAAGGCCGACGATGAACCTGCATTGCTCATTGCAGGGAGACCCGGCGCTCAGCCACACGTAGATGGCCACGTAACGGTTTGGCCAGATCCCACCGCCGAGGAATTGGCGGGAGCGTTGAATGGGGCGGACACCATCGTTTGCCGTTCAGGGTATTCCTCCTTATTGGACCTCGCTGCACTGGGCAAACGCGCCATCCTCATACCCACTCCGGGTCAACCCGAACAGGTCTACCTCGCTAAGTACTGGGCCAAGGCCTTTGGAATGGCCACCTGCACCCAAAAGCAACTCGAATCCGGCCAATTGCCCTTGCCGGCCGGTGCTGCCCCCCTGCTTGATGCGAACACCCGTGCGCACGAAGCGCTCGAGGAATTGGTCGCTTCCACGTAACTTCGACCAGTGGAACAACCGCTGAACGACGAACACTTCATGCGCCTCGCTCTAGCCGAGGCCCAGCACGCCTTTGAGCAAGACGAAGTGCCGGTTGGTGCCGTCATCGTGGCCCGCGGCCAAGTGATTGCGCGTGCCCACAACCTCTGCGAACGCTTGAACGATTTCACGGCGCACGCGGAGATGCAGGCCTTCACCGCGGCTTCAGAATTCTTGGGCGGCAAGCACCTCGATCAGTGCACCTTGTATGTGACCCTTGAGCCTTGCCCGATGTGCGCCGGTGCGGCGTTTTGGACCCGGGTCGGGCGGATTGTCTTCGGAGCATCCGATGCCAAACGCGGCTACCGCATGTGGTTGAACCCGGAGCAAACGAGTTTGACCCATCCCAAAACCACGGTCGACCGAGGCATCTTGGAAGAAGAATGCAGCCAGCTACTCAAAGACTTTTTTGCCGCCAAGCGGAAACAGCGGTGAAGGCGTGGTGATTACCTTTGGGGCAACAGCCACCCCATGCTCGACCTCACGAAAGAATACCTCCAGCAGCTCAATGAGCGCATCGACGCGGGAAAAGATTCCGAGCTACGGGCATCGCTGCAGGAATTGCACGCGACGGACATCGCTGAGGTCATCGACCGATTGAATTTCGACCACGCGAGCTACGTGTACCGCCTGCTTGACAATGAAGCCAAGGCCGACGTGCTCATCGAATTAGACGAAGAGCAGCGTTCGGATTTGCTCAATGCGATGACGGCGGAGGAAATCGCAGAAGAGGTCTTGGAGAACCTAGACTCGGACGATGCGGCCGACGTGATGGGCGAATTGCCCGATACCAAAGCCGAGGAAGTCATCGGCCTGTTGGAAGACGAGGAACAAGCCTCGGACATCCGAGACTTGCTCAACTACGAGGACGGCACCGCCGGAGCCCTCATGGCTAAGGAACTCGTGAAGGTCCGCGGTGAATGGACAGTGACCCGCGCCATCCGGGAAATTCGACGGCAGGCCGACGAACTGCACCAAGTTTACACAGTCTACGTTGTGGACGCCGAAGACCGGCTCACCGGACGCCTCAGCCTCAAGCACCTCCTCTTGGCGGCGGAAAGCACACGCTCGCGCATCAGTGAGCTGCAATCCAAAGGCGACATCGTGACAATTCTAGCGGAAGAATCCGAAGACAAAGCGACGATGCTCATGGAGCGCTATGACTTGGTCGCGCTGCCAGTGGTCGATGAAGCGGGGCGTTTGCTCGGGCGCATCACCATCGACGATGCGGTTGACGCGATCATCGAGGACGCCGAGCGCGACTATCAGCTCGCCAGCGGCATCTCAGAAGACGTCGAATCCAGCGATAGCATATGGACCTTGACCCGCGCTCGGCTACCGTGGTTGTTGATCGGCCTCGTCGGCGGATTGGGCGGCGCGTATGTGATTGGAGCGTTTGATATTCACGAGAACGCTGAAATGGCTTTGTTCATTCCGTTGATTGCGGCCATGGGTGGAAACGTGGGGGTGCAGTCTGCAGCCATAGTGGTGCAGGGCCTCGCCGCCAGCAATATGGCCCCTGGTAATATCATGAGCCGCCTCTCCAAAGAACTCGGGGTGGGACTCATCAACGGCCTCATTTGTGGTATCCTCATTCTCGGATCGAGCATGGTATTGGGCTTCAGCACCGCTTTGTGCATCACCGTGAGCATCGCCCTGCTCTGCGTCATTGTCTTCGCAGCCCTGTTCGGCACCTTTGTTCCGCTGATGCTGGACCGGTACAAAATCGACCCCGCACTGGCCACTGGGCCCTTCATCACCACAGTCAACGACATCATAGGCCTGATGATCTACTTCGCCGTTGGTGGCGTGATCGCCGGCTACTTGATTTGATGGCACAGGTTGCATTCCTCGACACTGTACATGAAGTGCTCTGGGAGCGCTTGACGGCTGCCGGTATGGACTGCGTGCACGCAGAAACCACTTCGCGCGACGACGTGCTCGCAGGGGCGCTGTCTGCCTGCACCGGCATCGTACTGCGTTCGCGACTCACCGTGGATGGAGAGCTGCTCAACGCACTGCCTATGCTGCAGTGGATCGCACGGAGCGGGGCGGGGCTCGAAAACATCGACTTGCACGCGGCAAAGGATAGAGGTATTCAGGTGCATTCCTCGCCGGAAGGTAACGCGACGGCAGTCGGCGAGCACGCGGTGGGTCAATTGCTCATATTGCTTCACAAACTTGCTGCTGCGGATCGCCATGTGCGCGAGGGAGGTTGGGACCGCGAAGGCCACCGGGGCGTGGAATTGGAGGCGCGAACGGTGGGTGTCATCGGATTTGGGAATATGGGGCGTTCGTTTGCGCAGCGGCTCACGGGGTTCGGCTGCCGGGTTTTGGCCTACGACAAATACGTGCAGGGGTTCGATGGCGTGCACGGCGTAGTGGAATCAACGCTGGCACACATTCAGGCGGAGGCCGACGTCGTTTCCCTCCACGTTCCACTGACCGAAGAAACCAGAGGGATGGTCAATAAAGCGTGGATGGCCGCATTTTCGAAGCCTTTTTACCTCTTGAACACCGCCCGGGGAGCGGTCGTTCGAACGGAGGACCTATTGGAGGCTCTCGACCAAAACCGATTGCGCGGTGCAGCCTTGGACGTACTTGAATTTGAGAAACGTAGCCTCGAGGGCCTCGCGGTTCGACCCCCATCGCTGGAACGATTGCTCGCTCATCCTCGCACGATCCTATCGCCCCATGTCGCCGGTTGGAGTATCGAAAGCCATTTCAAATTGAGTAATTTCCTAGCGGAAAAAATCCTCAAAAAAAATCCCCAGCGGTGACCGGGGATTTCAAGTTTCATTGGATGAGTCGCGCTCAGTATTCTGAGTTGGTGCGCTCCCGGCTCGAGGCTGAGTAGAGGACCTTGAGGGCCGAGGCCTTTCGTAACTCTTGCTTCACGTCGGTCACGATGCCCATTTTGGTGTCTTTGTCCACCTTGAGGCTGACCCACATTTTGCTCTGCTCCGCTTCCGCAAGCGTCAAGCGCTCGGTGCTGACCCAGTCTTGGATGAGATCGGGAGAGGAGAACGCATCGTTGAGCTGCATGATGGGTTCGGTTCCGTACCGACGGTCCATGGGCACACCGATGTTGACGTAGCGAATCAAGTGCTTCTTCTCGATTTTGTACAATTCCGAGGCCTCCGGGCGAATCAACCGCACCTTCTCTTCCTCTGTACGCAAGACCGTTGCAACCATAAAGAAGAACAACAGCATGAATACGATGTCAGGGAGGGAGGCCGTAGAAATGGCCGCCATGCCGCGCTTATTGCCTTTCTTGAACTTTCCCATATCAATAGTAGGTTGATCCTTCGCGCGGCTCGGCCTCAGAAATACGCTGAGGGTACACCGAACGAACGGCAATGATTTTGTCCAACAATGCTCTGTCCTCGGAGTTGCGGTCGTACAGGTCTTCCAACTCTTTGTACGTGCGTCCAAACTTGGCGATCGCCAACTCGTCGCGTAACTCGTTTACCGCCGACTGCAATTCGTTCTGCACCTGCAGGTACGTATCGTAGGTAGTGGCGTTGTCGTTCTGCATGGAAATCAACGCCGACGGTGGGAGTTCCTTGTAGTCACCGCCCAACAACTCAATCGTTGTCAGCTTTTCTTTCCAGTTATCGAGGACCTTGGTGTAGTTCTTCCTGCGGTTTTCGTCTTCCGCTGCGGCCACAAACGCTTCGTATTCCGCGATGCTCTGTCTGACGTCGGCCTTTCGAACCCACAAACGCTCCGGGAAGGCAGCGTTGGTTTTGCCGTTGGCGCCGGTGATCATTTCAACCTCCCGGTTCTTGCCAACCGTCTCACGGCCTACCGGGTGGGGCATGATGCCATCGCCAGTCGCAATCAAGAAGTTCTTCGCTTTGTCCTTGAGGTCCAAAATGTCGGCCGGTTCGCCTTCGACCAGCAACGCATCCAAGAAGTTGACCTTCACGTTGAATACGTTCTGCTCTTTTGCTTGAGGAACATCAATGTCCGGCGGAACCGGAGGTGGCAATTGGCGTTTGATGCCTTCGTCCGAATCAATGGTGGTCGTAACCAACCAGAAGATAAGGAGGAGGAAGGCGATGTCCGCCATCGAACCCGCATTGATTTCCTGTAATTCTCGGCGTGCCATGCTCTTACTTCAGTGCGCTGCGGATTTCAGCAACGACAATGGTTAAAATGGACAGGCCGCCTAGCAAGTAGACGAAGTACAAGCCGCCGCCTGCGAACAAGCTCTCACCGGTGGACACCTTGATGCCACTCGCTTCGTATGCGCGCAACACGGTATCGTCAGCGAAGACGTAGAAGCTCAGCAATCCGATGACCACGAAGCCCGCAAACCCGACGAGTGTCCCCGTTACGCTCTTCGGATCATTGGCCAACTTCAAAGCGAGAAAGCCGAGACCAAAGAGGACCGCCGCTGCTGCGCACGCGATGCCGACGAAGTAAATGATGTAAAACAAACCGTCGAGGAGGGCGCCGTAGCGCTCTTGGCCTTCGACGAAGGTCTCATCGGCACCGCTGCGAGACGTAATCATGTAGCTGAGGAGAACCCCGGCTACGATGACCCCGATGCGCAGCGCCGACAATCCTAAGCGTAATCCTTTATCACCCATGATTTCTCTGAGTTTAAAAGATTACTTGCCTTGCAGCTTACGCTTGTACAACAAGTCAACGAGGTCCATGGAAGCTTCTTCCATGTCCAATACGATGCCGTCGATCTTGGACAAGATGTAGTTGTAGAAAATCTGGAGGATGATGGCTACAATCAGACCGGATACCGTCGTGATCAAGGCAACCTTAATACCACCTGCAACGATGGAGGCGTTGATGGTGTTCGCTTCAGCGATTTTGTCAAACGCCGAGATCATCCCGATTACCGTACCCATGAAACCCAACATCGGCGCCAAAGCGATGAACAAGCTGATCCAGCTCAATCCGCGCTCCAACTTCGACATCTCCACGCTTCCGTAATCTTCGATGGCTTTCGCTACCTCCTCGTAGCTACCAGCAGAGCGGTCGAGGCCTTGGTAGAAGATGGTCGCTACCGGTCCGCGGGTGTTGCGGCACACTTCTTTGGCAGCCTCTTCGCCGCCCTTACCGAGCGCGTCTTCGATGCCCTCTACCAGCTTTGCTGAGTTGGTGGTCGCCATGTTCAAGTAAATGATGCGCTCGATGGCCAAGGCCAAACCGAGGATCAAACAAATCAAAACGAATGCCATGAACGTTGCACCGCCCTCGATGAAGTACTTCTTCACGGTTTGGTGGAAGCTCAAGACCTCGCGGGTCTCTTCAACGGGCTCTTCTGTGGCAATGGCTGGAGCCACGGTAGCTGAATCAACAACGGCAGAGTCCGCTGCAGTTGAATCTGCAACAGCTAGGAGTGTAGAGTCTGTGGCTGCAGAATCTGCGACCACTTCCATCTCAGCGTCCTGGGCGAAAACCGCTACCGGCGCTTGAGCCATCATCAACCCTGCCAAAGCAAGGAGGGTAAACAACTTCTTCATGTAAATCAGGTTGGTGTTTATTGTCGTGATTTGATGCCTACAGGCGTCACTTTCGACCATGCAGGGGTGCAAATGTAATTCGTTGCCTTGCAAGGTGCAAGGAATGAAGTTGAAATCGAAATGAACACCGAATGAACAGCATCTAGCATCGCTCGCTGTAGCTTTGCACCATGGCTTTCATCGACACCCACACCCACCTCTACCAGCCCGCGTTTGACGGCGACCGCGAAGAAGCCATGGCGCGATGCGCGGAGGCTGGCGTGAACACCTTGTTACTGCCCAACATCGACTGCGACTCGATTCCCCGAATTCATGCAATGATGGACAGATGGCCGGACCGATGCTTTGGCATGATGGGGTTGCATCCTTGTCACGTCAAGCACGACACGATGGAAGCAGAATTGGCCACCATTGAAGACACTTTGCGCAATTCGGGTCATGGCTACGTGGCGGTCGGCGAGATCGGATTCGACCTCTACTGGGACAAAACCACGCTCGCCCTACAGCACGACGCCTTCGAGCGTCAAGTGGCCTGGGCTAAAGAACTCAAACTCCCCATCGTCATTCACGTACGGGAGGCGTTTGAGGCCATGTTCGAGGCATTGGACCGGTTGAACGACGACTCGCTCCGCGGGGTGGTGCACTGCTTCACGGGCAATCTCGAACAAGCGCAGCGCATCTTGGATTACGGCGACTTCTACTTGGGCATTGGCGGCGTGGCGACCTATAAGAACGGTGGTCTCGACGCTGTCCTCCCGCATGTCCACCGCGACCGGGTTATTCTAGAAACAGACAGCCCCTACCTCGCGCCTGCGCCTTACCGAGGCAAGCGCAATGAGTCGGCTTACACTGCGGTGGTTGCACAACGCGTCGCAGATTTATGGGAATGTCCCATCGCAGATGTGGCGGCAGCAACCACGGCGAACGCAAACCGGCTGTTTGCGTTGTAATTTTCGCCCATGGATCGGTCGATTCTAATCATTTACACGGGCGGAACTATTGGCAGCGTGCAAACAGCCGCAGGCGGACTGGCCCCGCTGGATTTTTCCGAAATCCATCGGCATGTGCCGGAATTAGTGCAAGATGAATTGACCATTGAGGCCATTTCATTCGATCCGCCCATCGATTCCTCCAATGTTTCCGTAAACCATTGGCTTCAATTGGCCCGCACGATTCAATCACGGTACGAGGCGTTTGATGGTTTTGTGATTTTGCACGGCACGGACACCTTGGCGTATACAGCTTCCGCCTTGAGCTTCATTCTCGAAGGGTTGCACAAGCCCGTAATCCTCACCGGAAGCCAATTACCGATTGGGCTGCCGCGGACAGACGGGCGCGAAAACCTCCTCAGCGCCGTTGAAATCGCAGGCGCAAAGGGAATTGACGCCCCTGTGGTGCAAGAAGTGGCCGTCTATTTCGGCTCATCGTTGTACCGAGGAAACCGCACGCACAAGGCGAGTGCCGAATCCATGCAAGCCATCATCAGCCCGAACTTACCGGCCCTGGCCGAAGCCGGCGTGGACATCGTTTACAACGAGCGCATTCTTTTCCGAGACCCGATCTCCTCCCTCCAACTTCACGAGGCCATGGAGTCGCAAATTGCATGGCTGCCACTTTTTCCAGGCCAATCCACGGAAATCCTCAAACGCGTTTTGGCCTGGTCGGATTTGAAAGGAATCGTGCTATCCACCTACGGATCGGGCAATGCACCTACGAACGCTGAACTCAAAGCTTTGCTCTCAGAAGCCAATGACCGCGGCATTAGCCTCGTCAATGTTTCGCAATGCAGCCACGGCGCAGTCCACCCCGAACGGTATGCCACCGCGCACATGCTCCGTGACTGCGGCGTCATCCCGGGCGGGGACATGACTACCGAGGCTGCACTCACTAAGCTCATGCACTGCCTCGGTCAAGGCCTCGAAAGCGACGACTTGCACAACGCCATGAGGAGCAACCTGCGCGGTGAAATCACGAAGTTCAGCCCCGTTGCCTCGATGCACTAAACGGCCTGCAGGAATTTTGGAATCACACTGAGAAATTCGGTACTTTTGCGTCCCTTCCGCGTTGCGGTTGGAACGGAGAGGTGGCCGAGTGGCTTAAGGCGCACGCTTGGAAAGCGTGTTTACTCGAGAGGGTAACCCGGGTTCGAATCCCGGTCTCTCCACATCCATAGAAAAGCCGGTGCACAAGCATCGGTTTTTTTGTGCGCAGGCGGGAGGCAGAGGCTGGTGTTATTTCGCGTGATACCGCAAAAAAAAACCAGCCACAAAGGGCTGGTTTCTCTGAGAATATGTGCGACAGATTTATTCTTTCGCTCTGACGTCAATTTCTGCGGAAGGAGAAGAATTCGGTTCTTGATGAATCTTGACAACAGCTTCATCCGAAGCTGATGCTCCGTAGGAATCCGTCACCGTTAACCGAAATGAGTACTCGCCGTTGGTTGCTGAAAAAGTGGCTGCCGAATTCGTATCCGAATCCAATGCCAAGGTTGCGCCTCCAATTTGTTCCCATTGGTAGTCGACATTGTCTAGATCGGGATCCGTTGAATACCCTTGCATTACAATGCGAATGGAATCTGTTTGCATGTCATTGTCATGCTGAACAGTAAAATGGAACTTCGCCGCCTCTACTGCTGCGGCATCCGCCTCAGCTTGGGCTAGGGCTTCCGTCTCAGCTTGAGCAGCTTTTTCAGCCTCCATGCGCTCCAGTTGGTTCATTTTGAGGTACCCCAATCCAGCGGCACTCAGAACCAAGCATACGATGGTGATGATGCGTTCCATGATGAATAGAATGAGGGTGGCACCATGCGGCACCACCCTTTATTCATATATCAATGCATCATTTCTTGGAGAGGATGCTCCAAAGAATCAGAAGTGCGACCAATCCCACAAATCCACCATTGCCCAGCTGAGAAATGAGGGCAGTCAGGTTGTCAACCACATTCATACCGGGGAACATTGCTGCACCAAAGACGACTTCTGTTACAACAGCCAACGCTGCAAAGCCAATCAACAATTGGGTTAGGCTCTGAAAGAAGCCTCCCATGAATTTGAACACATTATCCATTTTGTAAAGGTTTAGGTTAAAATGCGTTCCCAAGTAACTCCTCTTTTCCACTCGTGTATTAAGTACACTTTATTTTTTTTAACAATTGATTTGTGAATAGCTGATTTTCAAGGTTTTAAAAATCGACTCTATGAGCACCATCAGCCCTTCAGCGCAAGGCACCTCTCAACTGCTTTTCAAGGGAACTTCGGAAATCTCGAAAAATCACGCGGCCGCTTGTCCAAAAATGCGTCACGCCCCTCTTTGGCCTCGTCCGTTCCGTACGCCAACCGCGTCGCCTCACCGGCGTATACCTGCTGGCCTACTAAGCCGTCGTCAATCAGGTTGAAGCCGAACTTGAGCATCTTGATGGCCGTGGGGCTTTTGGACATGATTTCGCGGGCCCAATCATAAGCCAAGCGTTCTAGTCGGTCGTGGGGTACTACCCGGTTGACCATACCCATTTCGTAGGCCTCCTGTGCCGAATACTCGGCGCCTAGGAAGAAAATCTCGCGGGCGCGCTTTTGGCCGACTTGCCGCGCGAGGTAGGCCGAACCAAATCCCCCATCAAAACTCGCCACGTCTGCATCGGTTTGCTTAAACCGGGCGTGTTCCTGACTCGCCAGAGTCAAATCGCACACGACATGCAGACTGTGTCCGCCGCCGACCGCCCAACCGTTGACGGCCGCAATGACCACCTTGTTCATGAACCGTATTTGGCGTTGGACGTCGAGGATATTGAAACGGTTGATGCCGTTCTCGCCTTTGTAGCCGGTGGTGGAGCGCACGCGCTGATCACCTCCGCTGCAAAATGCCCAAACTCCATCTTTGGCCGACGGACCTTCACCGGTGATGATGACAGCACCAATCTCTTGGCTTTCGTGGCATAGAATGAGGGCTTCCCACAACTCATCCACAGTCTTTGGCGTGAAGGCGTTTCGGACTTCCGGACGATTGAACGCAATGCGGGCAACGCCGTTGCACACCGTGAAGGTGATTTCCTCGTATTTTTTGACAGGGGTCCAGGTCAGGCTTTCCATGCGCGTGGCTTCTGTGGTTGCAACAAAAGTACGCACGGCAAGTTCGCAGCCGGCGGACTATCGCTTGCGCAACTCGGCGGCTCTCGCCATGACGTAGAACATCTCTGCCCCGATTTGCATCGCCCGGGCGAGGTAAGTCGCTGCTTCCACGTCCGTACCGTCGCTCACCTTGGGGTCGATGTAAGGGATGGAGAACCGCGCATCCGATCCGTACACGATGGGGCATCCTTGGTCTGCAGAACTGCACACCATGACCGCCGCAAAGTCCTCTTGAGGATTGGCTTCATCGGTGTACTTCTTGCTGAACGCCTCGAATGGCGCGCGCTCGTCTTGCAATTGAATGTTGTACAACGGATTCTCACCGTCTTTGGCGACTTCGATGGCCACACCCAATTCCTTCAGGGCACGCACCGCGCGCGGGTTAAAAGCGGTGGCCTCCGTGCCGCCACTGAACGTACGCACGTCGTTCAAGCCATAATGCCAAGCCGCTGCCTGGGCCCAGATTTGCCCCATGTGACTGCGGCGGCTGTTGTGGGTGCAGATGAAGGTCATCTCTGTAGCCGTCTCCGTTGGCTGCTCGGCAATCCATTCGGCCATGGCATCCAGTTCTTCCAAACGTTCCGCGCCCAATTCGCTGGGCAAGGCCTGCGCCTTCATGCTCATCTCGTGCAACGTCATTTTCAAGGGGTTTTCTTCAACTGGCGCCATGGCCAGTAAGGTGAAAAACGAAATCCATGCCATCATCATGATGCAAAATTATTGCAGCATGCGATTCGCATTGTTAAATCTATGTTGTGCATCGGTAGCTTTGCACCATGTCCGAGCGCCCCTCACGCATCCTGGTCATCCGCTTCTCTTCGATTGGCGACATCGTACTCACAGCTCCAGCCGTGGCCAGCCTCCGAGCAGCAGTTCACGGGCCGAGCGAAATTCACTACCTGACCAAATCGGGCATGGAAGAAGTGGTCGCAGGGTTCGGTACCCTCGTCGACCGCATCCACACCATTGAGCAGTCCACAGCCGAAGTCCAAAACACGCTGTTGGAATTGCATTTTGACTACGTCGTCGATCTCCACAACAACGTGCGTTCGCGGGCTGTGAAGCGAGCGCTTGGACTCATCTCATTTACGGTTGACAAACAAAACTGGGCCAAATGGTTGCTGGTACGCGGCTGGCGAATTCAATCAGTTTCGCACATCGTCGAGCGCTACATCAAAAGCTTTGCCGGCGCATTCGGAGCCACCATTCCGAACGGGTGGCCCACGTTGTTTGCCGATGCCAAGACGCCCTCTAACGTTCCAGCTCACTACGAAGTGCTGGCCTTAGGCGCCACACACGCAGGCAAGCAGCTCAGCAAGGCCTTAATCCAATCCATCATCGCCGAGGCCGCGCACCCTGTCTTACTCATCGGAGGAAAAGCCGATGTGGAGCGCGGTGAGGCCGTATCCACGCCGAAGACGGTCTCATTAGTGGGCCAGACCAGCATGGCCGAATCCGCTGCCATCATCCGCAACGCCCAACGCGTATATGCGGGAGACACCGGTATGATGCACCTTGCCGCCGCTATGGGCGTGCCCGTCACTTCCTTTTGGGGGTGCACCCGACCCAACCTGGGCATGGGGCCTTGGCAGTCGGCTGCAGGTTCGCTTACGGTCGTACCCGACGAGCACCTCGGCTCTCGTCCCTGTTCCAAACTTGGCAACCGCTGCCGCCACACCTCCACATGCATGGAGACAACGGCACGCGTTTATCTAGAGACTCAGGAGACGTCAGTCAAATAAAGCCTTGAGCTCTGTAGCCTCTGCGGGCTGCATTTTACCAGCCAAAACCAACCGCAGTTGGCGTCGGCGTAACGCACCATCAAACCGCTCACGCTCCTCCTCCGATTCCGGAAGCACGTCCGGCACAGCGATGGGCGCACCCAATTGATCCACCGCTACAAAGGTGTACATGGCCTCATTGCATAACTGCTGTTCGCCGTTGAGGTGGTCTTCCACGTGCACGCGCATGAACACTTCCATGGAACTGTTGAATGTGCGGGTAACCTCCGCGTGAATGGTCACAATGTCGCCCAACTTGATAGGCTTCTTAAAGGACACGTTGTTCACCGCGGCTGTCACACAAATACGACGGCTGCAGCGGTGGGCGCTAATGGCGGCCGTGATGTCCATCCAATTCAACAGGTTGCCTCCCATCAGGTTCCCCAGCGTATTGGTATCGTTGGGCATGACGATGCGCGTGCTGGACGCGTGCGTGTCTCGGGGAGTGCGTTGTGTGACCATGAGTGAAAGTTTGCACAAAGTTCCGACGTCCAATCGGATTTCCTGCACTCGCACGGGGGCATTTGCTCCAACAAATGAAAAAAGCCCCTCCATCGCTGGAGGGGCCTTCCGTTGTGGATCGCAGTGCCCAGATTCTGGCAAGGAATCAGTTTCCGACCAACAGCTTGGTCGTCACCGTTCCGCTTGCTGAGAGGATTTGGATTTGGTACAATCCAGTCTCCAGCATGCTGGCGGGCACTTCAATGTTCATTGGAACGTCAGCGAATACCTGACCTTCCCACAGTGTCATGACGAGCATGCCGTTGCCACTGTAGAGGTGGACAGCCACCTGTTCGTCTGCTTCCGTCATGAAGGTCAACAAAGCGATGTCGTTGGCCGGGTTCGGCGTCAAACCGAGGACTTTGATGGTGTGCCCTTGGCTCGAACCGTCATCAGTACCAATTCCACCATCACCGATGGCGTCATCACCCCAGCTGCTGTCGCTGTCGTCGTTGCCATCGAGCGTAGGCTCAATCGGCTCGCACGTCAGACCATTGACGTCAACCGTGTACGCAAACGACGTGGTGTTGCCACTACAGTCGGTTACCGTGTACTCACGCTCGATGCCCCATGGCAGGCTGCAGTCGATGTCTGCGAAGACGTCACCGGTTCCCATCACCTCCGCACCGTTGAAGGTACCGATGTAGTAGAACCAGCCGCTGTAACCGTGATTGGCGTTCTTGTTGTTCGCGCCTTCACCGACTTGGAATCCAAAGAATCCATTCGATGGCTGATGCGACAAGGCCAATTCAGAACCTTCGTAATCTCCCCATCCGGACGCGGTGCTCGTGCCCTGCATAATGTAGTACATCCATTCCGTGTAATCGCCCAATCCGCAATCGGACTTGTAGCTCTGTGCGCCCGGCTGATCAATCCAATCCTGCCAGTTGAGGCCTTCGTTCAATTCGATTTCAAAGGTCCAACCCGCATTTGGATTGTCCATGGAAACGACGTCCATAGTGATGTGAGCCGTGCCGTCGACGTAGTTGGACATCAGTCCTCCGGTCAACGTGTAGAACTCGTCGCCAGGGAAGTTGAACAAACGCGCCGCGTGCGAAGTGAAGTTGTCACACGTCAATCCGTCTTCGGTTGAAGCCGGGTTGCTCGGCAAGCAGAACGCCGCTACGTCCTCCATAGGCGCGTATTCGCCCGTGTAGGTCTCCGTCACGGTCACCTCCACGTCGCCGCCGCAGTTGTCTGAGGCCGTCAGGGTCAAAGCGTCTGGAACGCTCACCGTGCCCCATACGTCTTCGGCGCAGACGGCAACAATGCCACCGTCTTCAACCCCTTCCGAATCATCGATGACCGGTGCCGTAGTGTCGCTGACGATGATGGTGAAGCTGTGCGACGCGCTGTTGCCACAAGCGTCCGTGGCCGTGAGGGTCACGAGGTGCTCGTAGTTGTTGCAATCGTCCTCGCTGATCACCTCGCGGGTTTCAACGATGTTCGTTACGCTGCAGACATCGTCGGCCAACGCCACATACGTCATTTCGTCACACTCGCTCGTCTGATCACCTGGCACCTGCGTGAATGCTGGAGCCGTGGTGTCTTCCACAGAGAATGTCGCTGTCGTGCTGCTGCTGTTGCCGCAAGCGTCCGTAGCCGTGAATGTCACAGTAGTTGAGCCCGTGGCACCGCAATCAACAGCCAAGCCATCGTAGTCGTTGCTCCAGGTCACACCGCTGCACGCATCAGAAGCGCTTGCGCCGCCGTTGCTGTCAAGCCATGCCATGACCGCATCAACATTGCCCGCGCCGTCGCATTCAACCGTAGCGTCCGCCGCTGCCATGTCGATGGATGGTGGCATTGTGTCTTCGATCGTGAACGTCGCCGTTGTGCTACTGCTGTTGCCGCAGTCGTCGGTAGCGGTGAAGGTCACCGTGGCAGCTCCTGTTGGGCCGCACGCTGCATCGAGTCCGTCGTAATCATTGGTCCAAGTAACACCGCTGCACGCATCAGAAGCGCTCGCGCCGCCGTTGCTGTCGAGCCATGCCATGACTGCATCCACATTGCCCGCGCCGTCGCATTCAACCGTGAGGTCGCTCGCGTCGGCTACAGCCGGTGCAGCCG
>JBELBV010000037.1:0-21472 GCA_042095135.1 Flavobacteriales bacterium
GTCTTTGGTCAAGCAGAGGATTCGACTGCGGCGAAGTTCATTCATTATCCCACCCTTGCGTATGCGCCGGAGACCAGCTGGGAGTTTGGCGTTTCGAGCCTGTATGTGTATTCGGCGAATCGGGATTTGAACAACCGTTTGAGCGAGGTCAAGTCGTTCGCTTTTTTGACCTTGGAGAATCAATACGGTCTGTGGCTGGACCATGCGTTGTATAGCGACGAGAACACGTGGTTTTTTTACGGAAAGGCACGGTACCAGAGTTTCCCGCTTTTTTACCATGGCATCGGCAGAAACAGCCCGGCAGACGTTCAAAGCGTAATCGATGGAGAGTACTTGTTGATCCGTGAGCGGGTCATGCGCGAAACGTGGCCCTCATTGTATTGTGGACTTGAACTGGATTACCAAGGGCTAACGGGCATCGAATACCTCAATTCAGCCGAAGATTTTACGGTGCCCGAGGTCGGAAGCATGGGGTCGAGAAACATGGGTGTGGGATTGGGGGTGATTTACAACAACATCCACAACGCCATGAATCCGAGAAAAGGGGTGTACAGCGAATGGGGTTTTTTGAATTACCATACACGCGATGGGCGTGAGTTCAACTTCATCTCCTACATCGCAGATACGCGTGTGTACCTTCCGATTCAAGAGAATACAGTTCTGGCTATACAAGGCTACAGCCAATTGACATCAGGCAATCCGCCCTTCAACATGCTGGCACTTATGGGAGGGGAAAGCCTGATGCGTGGGTATTACCTTGGACGATTCCGAGACAAAAACCTCATCGCGGGTCAGGTTGAATACCGCATTTTACCATTTTCATTTTCGAAGCGCGTGGGCGCCAGTGTCTTCATGGCATTGGGCCAGGTGTTTGGCGATGAGCGTTCGTTTGAATGGGGTCAGTTTTTGCCAGCTGGAGGGGCGGGGCTTCGTTTCTTAATATTCCCCGAAAAGGACATTTACACCCGACTGGACATGGCCTTTACAGCAGAAGGCAGCGGCATATATTTCTTCATTGGTGAGGCATTCTAAGCCAGCAGATTGGCACGTGCCCGTGCAGTCTTGTGGCAACTCATGTTTTGGCGGCCCCTAATTTTCTCAGCACGAACGCACGATGGACGCCACACAATCGGGCATATGCACGTTTTCTGTTAGCTTGTCCTCATGCGCTTCTTCATGTTCACGCTCTGCTTTTGGTTCATCTCCTTTCCAAGTTGGGGACAAAACATCGCAAGTCCGGCCGGCGTCATGACGGTTAAGCAAGGCGTGTGGGAAAGTGGAATCAGGGTGAAGCTCGATGGGTACGTATACCGACCTGCTGCAGCGGCGCGCTTGTGCAGTGAATGCCCCCAAGCACGATATCACTTCCTTGCCGCCAAGCGCAAGCGGGTGTGGAGTTTTGGTTTGGCCAACCTTGGAATTGCGCAATCCATCACGGGAGCGGTTCAACTCGAAAATGTGCACACCTTTGGCGCCTTCAATGCGGCTGTGGGCGGGATTTGGATTACCCTTGGTGCAGAACGCGACAAGGCCGCGCGCCGCGAAGTCAAAAGTGCCGTGGAGGCCTACAACCGCTGCCAATTTTTCGAATGATGATTCAGCCGAGATGTAAAAACGGGAATGCGGAAGCAACAGTCTAACCGATTGCAGCGTTTGGATGCCATGGATGGTATGAAAAATGGGTTGCGACGCGTGTTGCTGTGGATGCTTTTCGCATGCGCACCGTGGCTAGCGATCGCCCAAACGGAAGGAGCCGAGACGGGTTCAACAACGGCGTTGAAGTGGAATGCGACCGATGCATTGGTCGGGCGATGGGCATTGGGCATTGAGCAATCGGTCGGCGCCAACTTCGCCCTGGGCCTGGAATTGGATTTCATCCACCGCGAGCGATTTATGGAGTTCAAAAGTGGACCGCACCCCTGGTATCCGCCGGACGATGCGATGAAGCGAGGGCAAAGCAGGCGGCAAGTTTCATGCGATGCAACATGCGGCCAAATTAGCCATCGAATCGGGACACGCGTTACTGCACGATGAACATGCGTGTTTCGCCATTGAGGTGAATCCCGTACAGGCCCGATGCAAGGCCTTGGAGCCCAATGGTCGTGCGTGGGGATACGACAGTGCCTTCGAGGCAACGAACGCCGGCGGCATTGAAGATGTTAAAGGGCGTGGATGAGGTAAAGTGCTCCCCCAAAACCATCAATTGGGAAGCGGCCGGATTCGGGGCGATGGCCCACGAGCCGGCTTCAGTATCGTGCACGGTCTGCGGCCCACAAGAGATGCGACCGTTCATATCAAATTCCTTCAGGTGGTCCCAAATCACCTCGTGGCTGATGATGTCCATGTTGCCAAACGCGCCAGGCCAGTCGTGGTCACCGCCCAAGACTTTGTAATGCGTTAGCTCCCGGCACCCATCGGCATCGGACCATTGGTAGCGCTCCACGGTGCTGCCGTCTGACGTATTGATGTCGGGCATCTCGACGACATCAGCGTAGGGTAGGAGCTCGTTTTCTTCGATCCACAAGGCGTTCCCTTCGTCGCTGCTGTGGTAATACAATGTGCCTTCGTAAACGACGCCTTCGTAATTCGAGGCGAAGTCGTTTGTGCCCAAGATGGTGACAACGGGTGTAGGGTGAGTCGTTTCGCAGTTGGCGTAGGACTCGGCGTACATGGTGCGCGCTACGGCTCCCACACCGGTGATGTGGTCATTCAATCGGCAGGCGAGGTCGTACACAAACCCACCGCCGTTGGAATACCCCATGGCGTAAACGCGGGTGAGATCCACACCGTGGAGTGTGTGCATCTCGTCAATCAAGTCCGCTACAAAATCGATGTCGCTATGCGGATTCGGGACCGTAAATGGCAAATCACCGCTCGTGACGACTTGCCAATTGGTGGAGCCGCCATCGTTGGGGTCGGGTAACGCCTGGGGGTAAACAAGGATGAAGCGCTCCTCGTCAGCGGTATCCCGCAAATCCCCGATGGCCAGCTGATCCTCTGCCACTCCTGCGCCTCCGTGAAAACACAGCACCAGCGGCACCTGTTCTGAAGCGTCAAAATCCACGGGGACGTACTGCACATACGTTCGCGTTTGTCCGTCCACGACCAAGGATTCGGTGGTGAGCTGCGCAGAGAGCGCGGTAGCAAAAAAGACCCCGACAAGGAGCAGGCTCATTCGGACTTCAATCAGCGCTGAGTTGGAAGTCGTTGGGATCATCAGAAGGTGGCTGTTGGAGGTTATGAATGAGTGAATGCTAAATAGAAGGAATTATTCTGGCACGTTGAAGGCTCCCATAATCGTTCGGGTCCACGTCAACGGATTCCTGTTGGCTACTGTAGCTTGCGCAAACTTGCCAAAGCCTTCCGATTGGTACATGGCCTGCGACGCTGTCATGAAGGTCACATAATCCCTAAAGTTGGCCGAGATGTAGTGCGAAATGGCACCATCTTGACCCGCCATCGCTTGGTGCAAAGCGATTTCGACATTGTACTTATCGAGATCGGCTTGGCTGTCTTTGATGAGTTGATCAAAAGCTGCTGCCGTGGCCATCGGGTCAGCAACTTCAATGCCCCAAAATGCCTGGTAGAAGTTTCCTTCTTTTTCAGTTGAACCCATTAAACGGACCCCTGTTTGCTGGCGAGTGGGTTCTACATTCATGCCGAACCATGCCCACATTTTCATCCAATCCGGATTCTGAAAAATTGCCTGATAATCAAACAGTGGTGCCAGCGCGTTTACATCATCCGAGACAAAAGAAATGGACGTATTGTGTGTTGCCGCTCCCATTTCATGTTGGCTCATGAAGCACATTGGAAGTGCTTTTCCTGTCTCAGAGCTCATGAACTCCGCCCAATTTGTATTGAAAGCCTCAGCTTTCTCCATTGGGACCGTAAAGTCGAAGTTTACCCAGGTTTGTGCGTTGAGGTTTTGGCCCATGAAGACCAATAGAAAGAGTTGAATGATGTTTTTCATAGCAAAAATTTTCGCGATGATAATTCATAGACTGGAATTTGTGATGCTAATCACATTTTATTTACAAAATGGTGACATGAAGTCCTCTGCCAAGATTTGGTGACAGGCGGGCGGCTGAATCCGAACGGACAGTTCCGGTGCCGCTCGGGCAGGCTCATATCGTCAAGCGATTTCCGAGCCGATAAATCAGCAGGAGAACAAGCGAGCGAGGGCTATTTTTGCTCCATGGATTCGTTGTCACAAATCGTGCTGGGGGCTGCCGTCGGTGAGGCAGTGTTGGGGAAGAAGTTGGGCAACCGCGCTATGGTCTGGGGAGCCGTGGCGGGCACCTTGCCCGACATGGACGTTTTGGGCCAATTCTTTTTAAATGAACTGGACAACTTGGCCTTTCACCGCGGCATCAGCCATTCGCTCACGGCCACCGTGCTGGGCGCCCTGTTTTTCGGATGGGTGACTGACCGGCTGTACCGCAGTCCGCACCATGCGAAGATTGCCATGGTCACCAAGGCGTTTGCTGTGGTCGTCCTCGGTTTTGTGGTGAATTTCCTGACACAGATCTTCTCGCCGGGAGGGTTTTGGCCGGTGGTGCTTTACATCCCACTGGCGGCATGGGTTTTCTGGAGGCACTGCCATCGTCGGTACTTCAGCGGTTCGTGGGAACGGCCAGAGACCGATTTCAAGGGTTGGGTTCAGCTTTTTTTCTGGGGTTTCCTCACGCACATTTTGCTGGACTGCTTCACCACATATGGCACGCAGGTGTTTGCGCCGTTCAGTGACATGCGGGTAGCATGGGGAACCATTTCCGTGGTAGACCCCATATACACCCTGCCGTTTCTGGTTTGCTTGTTGGTCGCTGCCCGCTTCGCAAGGGAGGATAACCGCCGCCGCTGGTGGAACGGTGCGGGCATAGCGCTGAGTTCGTCTTTCTTGGCATTGACGGTGGCCAACCACGCCCGAGTGGAATCCACGTTGGAGCAGGCGTTGGCAGATCAACGCGTCGACCACGCGTCCTTGTTCATCACGCCGACCATCTTCAACAACGTCCTTTGGAATGCTGTGGTCGACGCCGGCGATGAATTCCTCCTGGCACAGCATTCCATTTTCGATGAGGTGGCACCGAGTTTCCACGCTGTTCCAAAAGGCCACGAACTGCTGCACAACCTGGACACCGACGAAACGCTCGCCGTGCTCCGGTGGTTCAGTGCGGGTTATTTCAATGCGGTGCGCCGCGAAGACGGCCAACTGCAGCTGAACGACCTGCGGTTCGGCACATTCTCCGGCAAAGCCACTGATCCCGACGATTACATCTTCCGGTTCAACTTGGAAGACCGCGGACCGGACGCGCCATACGGGTTCGAACAAGCACAAGGCGGCCCGCCCGACACCAAGGCGGAGGACATGATGCGCGCACTCATTAAGCGTGCAAAGGGGTTGTCCGCGGAGAATTGATGCCAACAAAAAGAGCAGGCCATACGACCCGTTCTTCTTTTTGCTAAGCGGTTGGGTTTAGGTCAATTTCGAATTATCAGCGCAGGCATACAATCCTTGCTAACTTGGTCCAAACCTCAGTCCATGCCTTCCGATTACATTTTGGCCCTCGACCAAGGCACCACAAGTAGCCGCAGTTTACTGATCAATCGACTTGGCGAAGTGGTGTGCCAATGCCAACAGGAATTTGAGCAGCTGTATCCCAAGCCGGGTTGGGTCGAGCACCGACCGAATGACCTCTGGGATTCGCAGTGGCAGACGGCCCAAGGTGTTATGCAACGCGCAGTCATTTCAGCCGGTGACCTCGCGGGCATCGGCATAGCCAATCAGCGCGAAACAACCTTGGTGTGGGACCGCAAAACAGGCGAACCCGTGTACAACGCCATCGTCTGGCAGGATCGCCGGACAGCGGATTTCTGCGATGAATTGAAAGCAGATCAAGCCACGAGTCGGTTGATTCAGGAAAAAACAGGATTGGTCATTGATGCCTACTTCTCGGCATCCAAAATCCGTTGGATCCTCAATCACGTCGAAGGTGCACGCACCCGGGCGGAAAACGGAGAATTGGCATTCGGCACTGTGGATTCCTGGCTGGTCTGGAAGCTCACCAACGGCGAACAGCACATCACCGATGCCTCGAATGCTTCGCGGACCATGCTGTTTGATTTGCATGCCATGGACTGGGACACCACACTGTGTGATCTGTTCCAAATTCCGGCCTCGATGTTACCAACCGTTGTGCCAAACAGCGGGGAATTGGCCGAAGCGAAAGGGTTTGACGTGCCGGTCCGGATCACAGGAATTGCGGGCGACCAGCAAGCAGCGCTATTTGGACAGCAATGCACGCGTCCCGGTATGGTCAAGAACACGTACGGAACAGGCTGCTTCATGCTCATGAACACTGGACCCAAGGCAGTGCCGTCCAAGCATGCCTTGTTGACCACAGTAGCTTGGCATTTGAACGGCCAAACCACCTACGCACTCGAGGGCAGCGTGTTCATAGGCGGTGCGGCGGTGCAGTGGTTGCGGGATGAACTCAGCTTCATCGAAGCTTCGCCTGAAATTGAGGCGTTGGCGCTCGCTGCGGATTCGAGCGATGGGGTGGTGGTGGTGCCGGCCTTTGCCGGATTGGGCGCACCGCATTGGAACCCTCATGCACGAGGCAGTATTTTGGGCATGACGCGCGGGACCAACCGCAGCCACATCGCTCGGGCCACGCTGGAGAGCATTGCGTTCCAAAGCATGGATCTGATGGATTGCATGCAAAAGGACAGTCAAGTCGATATTCTAGAAGTGCGCGTTGACGGCGGGGCATCTGAAAACGCACTGCTCATGCAAATTCAAGCCGATGCGTTGGGCATCCGGGTCATCCGTCCAGCGAACGGCGAATCCACCGCCATGGGCGCGGCTTTCTTTGCGGGACTTGGCGCTGGGATCTGGAGAGATACGGAGGAGTTGGCCGCTTGCTGGAAAAGGCGGGATGGCTTCGATCCCTCCACCGACCGTCCGGAAATGCAAACCCGAATCGCGTCCTGGCATCGTGCTGTTCGCGCCGTACTCAATTGGGCACGCGATACAGCAGCATCATGAACCAACGGGACCGTCAATGGAAGACCTTGCAGTCCACGCCCGAGTGGGACGTGGTGGTGATTGGTGGCGGTGCGTCCGGGCTAGGCGTAGCCGTCCACGCGGCTGCGAGCGGATTGAAGACGGTACTAATTGAACGGGAAGATTTCGCAAAAGGCACGTCGGGGAAGAGCACCAAACTCATCCACGGTGGTGTGCGCTACCTCCAGCAGGGCAACATTAAATTGGTTCGTGAAGCCTTGCGTGAACGGGGGTTGTTGATGAAAAATGCGCCGCACTTGGTCAACGACATGAAGTTCGTCATTCCCACCTACCGCTGGTGGACCCGGTTGTATTACGGCATTGGGCTGAAGGTGTACGACCGGTTGGCGGGCAAATTGGGATTGGGCAAATCCCATTTTCACACCGCGTCTGAGACCGTTGATTTTCTGCCCGGAATCAACAACCGGGGATTGCGGGGAGGCGTGAGCTACCACGACGGTCAATTCGATGATGCGCACCTGGCGCTTTCCATGGTGCAGACGGCTTTGCATCACGGTGCTACGGTTGTGAATCACTGCGCGGTGATAGGCCTCATCAAAAAGGGCAAATCGGTGGTCGGCGTGCAGGTGCAGGACAGCATGGGCGGAGCTTCGCATGCACTCCGTGCTCGTTTCGTAGTGAATGCAACGGGAGCCTTTAGCGATGCGATTTTGCAAATGGATCGACCGCGGCACAAACCCATTATTCGGCTCAGTCAAGGAATCCATTTGGTGGTAGACCGCAAATTTTTTCCGAGCGATACGGCTTTGCTTATTCCGAAGACGGACGACGGTCGCATTCTCTTTGCCGTTCCGTGGCATGGAAAAGTCATCTTGGGCACCACCGATACGCCCATCGACGAGGTCAGCAGCGAGCCGGTGCCAATGGACGCCGAAATCGATTTCATTTTGCACCACATGCAGCGCTATTTGTCGGAAGCTCCAAAGCGAGAGGATGTGTTGAGCGCTTTCGCAGGCATTCGACCGCTGGTGCGATTGTCCGATAAAAAGACATCCGAATTGGCTCGGGATCACGTCATACGCGTGGGGCGATCGGGGATGATTTCCGTCCTAGGCGGGAAGTGGACCACCTACCGTAAAATGGCAGCAGACGTGATGCGCAAAATCGAATCGCGCTCCTCCGCACCCATCCGCCTGGCCGATACGCGCATGCTCCGAATGGTGGATGCGGGGAATCCCCGCAGGTTCGCTTCGATGGAGGGGTTGACTGAGGACGAGGTGCGCCTGTGGATTGCCGCAGAAGTGGAGCAGTCGCTCTGCATGACGGTGGACGATTTTCTCTCGAGGCGGACGCGGCAGTTGTTGCTGAATGCGCGTGTCGCTTCTGAACGTGCACCCTTTGTAGCAGCATGCCTCGCGGAACTGCTGGGACGCGATGCCGCCTGGCAAAAGGAACAAGTCGAATCGTTCCAATCATTGGTCTTGAATTACCTTCCGCAATCAACATCCCAACCTGTACACCCATGAGTGCCTACCTCGCTGAATTTATAGGAACGTTTTTACTGATCGCCGTAGGAGCTTCCATCAATGCCAATGTGGAGTTGGCGAAGACCAAGGGCCACAACTCGGGCTGGACGGTCATCACCATCGGATGGGGAATTGCGGTATTCCTCGGTGCCTACACGGCCACTTCCTTGGGGGGCAGCGGTCATTTGAATCCTGCATTCAGCATCGGCCTTGCGGCTTTTGGCGGGTTGGATGCTGCCCTTGTTGGAGGATATGTCGCTGCACAGATCGCAGGTGCTTTTGCCGGTGCAGTAGTGGCGTGGCTAGCCTTCCTCAAGCACTTCGACGCAACGGACGATGAGGACGCCATTTTGGCGGTCTTCAGCACGGCACCGGCCATTCGCCACAGTTTTTCAAATGTGATGACGGAGGTCATCGGCACCTTTGTCCTCGTCCTTGGTGCCTTGAGTGCCTCGGCTCCAGAGTCTTCGATGGGAGCGTTGGATGCGCTTCCTGTCGGCCTTCTCGTCATGGGCATTGGCATGGGACTAGGAGGCCCCACAGGCTACGCCATTAACCCCGCCCGAGACCTCGGTCCACGTATTGCGCATCAATTGCTCCCCATAGCTCGTAAAGGCAGCAGCGATTGGAGGTACAGTTGGATTCCCGTTGTGGGTCCGGTGATTGGTGGTTTGCTTGGGGCCGGCGTGCATACCCTTCTCTTCTCATGAGGGATTTGACTTTTCTTCTGCTATTCGTTGGACTCACAAACCTGACCATGGCACAATCCACCTTCATTGTTGCCCACCGTGGCTTTTCTTCCATCGCTCCTGAGAACACCTTGTCTGCATTTCAAGCCGCCATCGAATGCGGTGCGCCGTATTTCGAATTGGACGTTCAAGCCAGTGCGGAAGGGGTGCCCATGGTCATCCACGATGCGACATTGGACCGAACGAGTTCGTCCGGCCATACCGGGAGGGTTGACGATCTGACTTTGCAGGAATTGAGTGAGGTGCACGTTGGGTATCCGTCCAAGTTCGGTACAGAATTCACTGCAGAACCATTGCCAACGCTAGCAGCGTCCTTGGCACTCGCGAACGGACGCATCAAAGTGTGTGTGGAAATCAAGGTGAGCGGGATCGAGGAGGCTATCGTCAGGGACATTCAAGAGCAAGACATGGCTTCGGAAGTTGTTGTGTTTTCGTTTTTGCCCGACGTGTTGAGTCGGGTGGGAGAATTGGCGCCGGAGCTGCCCTTGCTGTTTTTGAAGGAGGAGGCTTCTATACAAGACCTCATGCGCTGCTCGGAATTGAACGCAGCGGCCATTGGGGTAGGTGGCAAAACCAAGTTGGATGCGGCGTTCGTTCAAGCCGCCGGAGATGCGGATATTCAGATTTGGAGATGGACAGTAGATGATCCGATTGAAATGCTGACTATGCTTGCTGTTCCTGTCCATGGGTTGATTACCAATTGTCCCGACAAAGCGTTGAATGTCAGTCAATAAGGATTGGAAATAGAAGGCTCGTGATGCCCTCCAACGGTTGCTGTGGTCAACACATCAGGCATTAAAACCTATATTGCAAAAAATCCCTTTTTATGAAGAAGTTTCAATCGATCGCATTTATTTCTCTTTTCTCTGCCCTCTTTGCGGTTGGAGCAATGGGACAAACCCCGAGTGAAGTCGCCACGTTATCTGGCCCCCGATTCGGAATCACCGTCGTTGGAGATGGCAGCACGTCGCAGTTTTTGAACCGGGTGCACGAGATGGACAGCCTGCAATACAGTGAGTTCGGAAACTTGCCTTTCACCTGGACGACCCAATACGGGTGGCAATTCGAAACCCGCTTCGCGGACACAGGTGGTCCGGTTGTTGGGCTCGTTGAGTGGGTGGTCATGGTTGCTGGTATGGAGAAGGGGTTGATTCTACCTTCGTTGTCCAGTTTGGTTGGCGTCCGCGGCGAGAGCGGGTTTGAATTTGCCACCGGTCCCAACCTGTCGCCTACAGGATTGTCGTTTGTCTTTGCTGCAGGGTTCAACTACACCAAGGGCGATCTCAATATGCCCATCAACATTGCCTTTGTTCCGGACAAGATGGGGCCGCGGGAATCTGGACTGGACGGAATCGTCACAGTGGATGACTACTTCGATGTCGTTCGCATGCGCGAAACCGGTTACCGCCTGACTATTTCGGTAGGTTTCAACCTGTCTGCAAAGTAAGCGAAAGAGCCACTAGTAGAGGTTTTGGGTGTTTGCCCAAATTGGGTTACTTTGCGCTTTGGGTATTTACCCAAAAACCAAATCTGAGCTCATGAAAGACCTCAAGTATCTACTCGCCTACACGGTTCCTGTGTCGGCATACCTCTCATTCGATTCTGCGGGAATTTGGACGTATTCAGCGGTTTTTTATGCGTTCATCGTCTTGCCAGTGCTGGACGTCCTTGCTGGTGAGAGCGCAACAAACCTGGATAGCGACGCCGCGGTTGAAAAAAACCGCAAGTGGATTTTCGATGCGATGCTGTATGCCAATGTGCCGATCGTCTTCGGGTTGATGGCGTTTTTCTTCTTTCAAGTTCAAACCCATACGTATGCAAACTTTGAGGTGGTGGGGTTGTTACTCTCCGCGGGAATCCTACTTGCGACCAATGGCATCAATGTGGCTCACGAGTTGGGCCATCGCGCGTCCTTACCGGAACGGCTGATGAGCAAAGTCCTTTACATGCCGTGCCTGTATATGCACTTTTTCATCGAACACAACTTTGGCCACCACATGAACGTGGCAACGCCTGAGGACGGCGCCACGGCGCGGTACAACCAAACGGTATATGGCTTTTGGTTCACTTCGGTCACCAAGCAATACCTCAATGCGTGGCGATTGCAGGCGCAGTTGCTAAAGCGCCAAAATCTGTCCTTCCTTTCCCCGAAAAACGACATGCTTTGGTACCATTTGATTCAGCCAGCCTACTTGGGAGCCGTGTGGTACATGTTCTCATTTGAAACCATGCTGTTTGCCGCCGGGGCAGGGGTTATTGCCTTCCTATTTCTCGAGAGCATCAATTACATCGAGCACTACGGATTACTGCGCAACAAATCGGAATCCGGCCGTTACGAGCGCGTGCAGCCTCACCACAGCTGGAATTCCAATTCGCACATTGGTCGGATCGTCTTGTACGAGTTGACCCGTCACAGCGATCACCACTTCAAGTCGACGAAGAAGTACCAGGTGTTGAACAGCCACGAAGAGAGTCCCACGTTGCCGCTGGGCTACCCGGCCTCTATCTTATTGAGCCTGGTTCCACCGCTTTGGTTTTATGTTATGAATCCGCGCGTTCCCGCACAGATGAAAATTCAGCTCGCTCATGACTGACGCCGCAAGTGGGATGTTGACCACGGGAACCCTGGGTCTGTTCTCGAAGAAAACACGCGATCAAATCTTGGCGATGAGCCTCGTCTTATTCAACCAGCGAGGGTTTGGAGCAGTCACTACCGCCTCCATCGCCGAACAGGCGGGCGTGCTTGAAGGCACCCTGTGGTACCATTTTCGATCCAAAAAGGACATACTAGCGGCCCATATGGAGTTGCTACAGACCGTCTTCGCGCAAGAAAATTCCAAAGCTAATTCGAGCGATGCCGCAGTCATCATAAATGGTATCTTTCGATCGTACGATGTCATTTGGGACTTCCGTTACTTGCTGCGAGACGATTTCAATACCCTGCTCAAATCGGATGATCCTGAGCTGACTAAGGTGCTGGAGATCAATGAATTTTTGGACGGATGGACAGAGGGGCGGATGCTTCACGCGGCCAAGCATGGACTCCTCGGCTTCGGAGGTGAAGATTCCGAAGCGACATCGGAGATTATTCTGGTGTTGGGCCGTTACTGGATGGATTTCTCCCACAAGAAATACCCTGAAGCCGAGGGCAGTGAACTGCGCCACAAAGGCCTCAGCCACATTTTCACAGTCCTCAAACCGTACTTATCGGAAACGGCTTCCGAGCTGATTGCGAGCCGGCTGCAACGCGACTAACGAAGTGGCGTCCAATCAAGCTGTGTACTTCAGTTTTCGCTCGATTGCTTGAATCATCGAATTCGCAAGGTCGATGCCGGTGGCCCTTTCGATGCTTTCCAATCCCGGCGAGGAATTCACTTCCAAGAGGAGCGGCCCTTGTTCGAACGGATGATGTCGACGCCAGCGACGGCAAGGTTCAATGCTTTCGCCGCCTTGATGGCCAACTTGCGCTCTTGCACGGTGATTTTGATAACCGACGCCTGATTCCCTTGATGTAGATTGGCGCGGGATTCTAGCCGATGACGAATCTTTGCCAGCTGAAGGGGGTCCACAGGATTTGAACAGGGATGACACGGTGTCTGTGGCCGATTTGTTGCTCCTGTTGACCGAGTTAGGCTGCACAGAAGGCTACGTCGCAGATATCAATGGAGACGAGATGGTGGGGGTTTCAGATGTACTCTCGCTTTTGAGCTGATTCGGTGAGCCTTGTTGAATTACGGCTTTTCCGCAGCCAACAGGCCTTCCAATACCGCCAATAGTTCGTCAGGGTTCAGTAGTCCAGGGTGCTGAAATAGGATTTCGTGCTGGGCATCGAACGCCGTCACCGTTGGGAAATTGACTCGTCCGTCCACAGTGGCGAGTTCCATTGCCCATTCGTGCATTCCGGTTGAACTCCCATTTGGACGGTAGCGAAACGTATGACCGTCGTACTGGATAGGTTGGCGTTGCTCTGCATCAAAAGGGATGAAGAGAAAATGCGTATTGAGGATCTCAATGACCCGCGGATCTTTGAACGTCGTTTGGCGCATGCTGTGGCAGATGGAACACCAATCCGTTTGGAAGAAGGCAATCGTCAGTTTACCCTCATCTACCATGCGTACATGCAGTTCATCGATAGGTACGCTTCGCAGTTGTGCGAAACTTCCATCGCTGGCACACAGTGACAAGCTGAAAGCGACGAATGATCGAAGAATTATGGGATAACTCATGGCTTCAATTCACATTCCATCGCACCCCAAAGAAGCCACGTAGCCCTTGGTTGGGGCCGTAGACATACGATGGATCGAAGGCCAAGACCCCGGGCTCTGGGTTTGCGCCGAAAGGGTCAAGCGTGTTGCCCATGTAGGATACGCCGGGTGGGAGATTGTTCCAAGGTGTCCAATTCAAAAGGTTCTTTGCGCCTACATACGCTTCTGAGCGGTCCCCAAACCCTTTGGTGATTTGCACGTTTTGGATGCTGTACCACGGAGACTGAGCAGGACGGGGATCGATGAAATTGTCATCCGTCAAGGTTGCCAATTCCATGGGGCTATAGACGTTGCCCGTGTAGTCCACGCGCAAGTCGTGATTGGAAAAGGTATAACCAATGGACCAGGTGCCGGAAAATTGTTCGGTGAGCTCCTGTCGGAACCGAATTCCATCCAGCTCGGAGTAGACATTCATAACCGTCACACCCGTGAGCAGCTTGAAGCCATTTTTCAGTACATCGAGATTCAACGAAACTCCTTGTGAAACAGCATTTCCGCCCAAGTTAGCATACCGGATTTGGCTCGGATTTGAGTCGTAATCGGGGATGATTTTGTTGTCGAAATGGGTGTAGAAGGCAGTGGCATCAACTCCCATGATCGCTTGATTGCGGGTGTAAATGCGGCGCACGTAATTGAGGTTGCCGTTTACGGAAGTTTCTGGTCGAAGGTTTTCTTCGATGATTACTTCCCTTACCCCTGATAGGGCGGCGTGGTCTTCTGTGAATACGTTGGCCACGCGGTAGCCCGTTCCGAAGGATAGTCTTAGCGTATGGCGTTTGTCCACTGAGTTCCACCTGAAGTTTAGCCGCGGTGTAAAAATGTTACCATGGATCGAATTGCGATCATAGCGCATACCTAGGAGCAGTTTGCTCTGGGGTGAGATTATGAATTCGTCTTGGACGAACAGGCCAGGCAGGAAGGTGCGTGCGGGTTGGTTGAGTGCATTCACGCTGTCCGGTGAAGCGGTAGCCGGGGTGTTGTCGTCGTAATACGTGTAACGCATGGTCAACCCGGCCAAAACCGCATGATCCGAAGCCAAGGCCTTATCCCACACGAGTTGTCCAAATCCGATGCGCTGGTCTGCGAGAAAACGGGTGTCTCCGTATACGGAGTTTTGATGGTGTCCGTTGGCGCTGAATTGAAATTGGATTCCCTCGTCAAGGGGCAATTCATAGGCCCCGAAGAACTCCCACCGATCGGTGTAAATGCTTTCTCCGTAGACCTCTGTTCCACCGCGGTGGAGGTCCTCTTCCCATTCGATCTGACCTCCGAATCGGTCTTCGTGAACGAGGCGTCCGGCAAGGGTGAATAGCCGATTATCCTCGCGCAGGAAGTTCCATTTATTGAATACCGAGACGCGGTCCTGAAGCGTCATGTCGGTAAAGCCGTCTTTGTCCTTATCCACACGTTGACCAAAGTGAAAGGCATTCACACCCACGAACGCCTCGGCTTTGGTCCCAGCTCGGAACTTGACGGCGGCGTCTGCATTGATCTCTCCCCAGGACGTACCGAAAACATCCATTGCGACCTTCGGAACATTGGAGGGGGTTTTGGTGATGATGTTGATCAAGCCTCCTACCGCTTCTGAGCCGTACAACGTGCTTGCTGGACCCTTAACGATTTCAACGCGTTCAATCAACGAAGCGGGGATGCCATTGAGCCCGTACACCGTCGATAGCCCGCTAACAATTGGCATGCCATCGATGAGAACCATGGTGTACGGACCTTCGAGGCCGTTGATGTGAATGTCCCCTGTGTTGCAAACGGAGCAGTTGATTTGCGGACGCACGCCATTCACTGTTTGCAGCGCGGCATACACAGAGGGGGTGGGGTTGGCTTTGAAGAACTTGGGGCTGTACACTTCGACCGGTACGGCGCTTTCTAGTTTGCTGACTTCCTTCATGGTTCCGGACACTACCACTTCACCCACGAGTGTCATGTCTGCTTCGAGTTCGAAGTTGACCGTGTTAATCTGCTCGGCGAGGATGGTAAGGGGGAGTTTTTGTGGGACATACCCCACAGCTGAAGCCACCACTACACACGGACCGGATTCTACCCCTGCAATTTTAAAGTTCCCGTCTGCATCTGTGGCACTACCGAGGCTGCTGCCCTCGATGTATACCGTTGCCGAAAAGCCAAGCGGGCTCCCGTTATTTGTCACGGTTCCTTCTACGGTTCCTTGTCCCCAGGTGGGGACGTAAGCAAGGACGAAAGTAAGTCCAAGGAAGAGAGGGCGGAGGATCGACGGCACGGTGGGGTAAAATTACGCCTTGGATCGCTCCCTGCGGGTCGAGAAGTTTCCAAAAATTGGAAACCTCGTAGCCATTCCCAACCTACCTTCGCGGCAGGATGACGGTCTTAAATGATAAACAGCGAAACGTACTTTCTGCAAGCACACTTTTGTGTGTTTGGGCGCTGGTCATTGGGTTGGAGGTGCACCACCAGTTCGGTCACGTAATCTCCGGATGCACGCACCACCAGCACCACGGACAAACAGAGCACCATCATAGCGACTGCAAGGAGTGGGTTGGCAGCCACGCTGAGGACCAATGGCGCAGCCATGAACACATTTGCACGCTGTGTGATTGGGATTTTTCGCCCTTGTCCCTACCGGCTAAAAAGACTTGGACAAAGGAACGTGCCCACCACGTGGTTCAACCTATGTTGGGTTGGACAAGGGCAGGCTTTGTCATTCCGATATGGAAAGCTGATTGGAGTCGGAGAGGGCCGCCGCAGAGAGGTTAACGTCTTTCCTTCTCTCAACCCTACAAACTCCATTCAACCAAATGGCAATTTTGCCTCTGTTGCAATGTGGGGAGGGGTCTTCGCAACGAAATTTATTCCGTTTTCTCGTCGCAGTTCTCGCGTGGCTCGCTTGGTCACAGGGCACAGTGCGTGCGCAATCGGGAATTTTGACGACTGTCGAAGGCCACGTCCTTCACGCAACGAATCATCATAAGTTGCCCGGCGTTCTCGTCGTCGGACATCCCTGTGGCATCCCAGTTTCAACGGATGCAACAGGAGCGTTTCGCGTGTCCTGTCCCCATGGCATTGATTCTATAGCTGTGAGTTGCATCGGATATGCTTCACAAGTCGTGGTGGCGGAAGGCGATCATGTGGATGTGTGGTTGGAAGAGTTGCAAGTGAACCTGGACAATGCCCTTGTCACGGCCACTCGGAAAACGGAACAAGAGCGTCATGAGCTTCGGTCAGGAGATCTCCTCGCGGTTCTAGACGCGACGCCTGGTCTGCAAAGTTTGGACTTGGGAGCAGGAATGATTCAACCCGTCATCCGCGGACTGTTTGGTACGCGTGTGGCCGTGCTCGAGGACGGTGTCCCCCAGCAGGGCGGGCGTTGGGGCAGTGACCATGGGATTTTGGTGGCGCCGGAGTTGCAAGTGGCGAATGCGTGGGTGGCAGGTGGTGGGCATGTCTGGTTAGGTCCGGATGCAGTCGGAGGGGGATTGAGGTTTGAGTCGCCGTCCTTGTTGAATACACAAGGCGTCTCCACCCGGTTTGGAACCTCGGCGCGTGTGGGAAATCCGAAAGGTCAGGTTTATGCCCTGCACGCTTCCAGCCGCGGGAATCGCCACTGGCACTTGGGGCTGTCCTTTTCACAGTTTGGTGCGAATCAAGTGCCCCAGCGCACGTTTACGTACATCGGTCGAACGTACCAACTGGAGACGCGAGAATTGCCGAACACTGGAGGAAAGGCGGTTCACGCCGTCGCTGGACTGGGACGTCGCTTTGACAGTGGATGGTTGGTGTCATGGTCCGCACGGGCGTCGGATGTAAACCAGGGGTTATTCCCTGGCATTATCGGCATTCCGATGCAGGGGGACCTGGCTTCGAATGTGAACCCATTTGACGTTCGATTACCAAACCAAAACGCCTCAAGAGCGCAAACCGTCGTGGAAGGAAGAAGGCAAAACGAGATGACGGGCGAATTGTGGTCCGTTAAGGCCTCTGCTTCATGGAACCGAAGATTGGAGTTTGCCCCCCCACACGCGCACGGCTGGGGACCGGTCCCCGATTCCGATTTGAGTCTTTCCCTTGCAGAGTGGACTTCCTTCTTGGAAGTTCGGAAAATGGGTCCACACAGGTCCTTTGGTCTTCAGTCTGAATCCCAAACTGTTCAAACGGGGGGGTGGGAGTTTTTGATTCCAAACCATCAACGGTTTCGCCTGTCCGCCATCGGCGAGCATACGTTAAGCCAATCTACCCTTTCAATTCGTTTGGATGCGGTGTATTCCGTCCAAGAAGCCCACGAGGAGCCTCTGTACAATTCATTGGACGAAGAGGTGGGAGTGGATGTGCGCTCAGAGTCTTTCAAGCGAGCTGCACCGGGAGGCATGGTGACATGGCAGCGTCCGTTTCGTATGGATTACAAAGGCCTGAGGGGAACAACCACATTCACTTTGCACGGGCGGGTACCGAGCAATCAAGAATGGGGAGCCAACGGTATCCACCACGGAACCTTTCGCTTTGAACAGGGCAATCCGGAGCTTAATACGGAATGGACTTTGGAAGCTCGGGGACAGCTTGCGAAAAGTGCGACGGGCGAGGGTTGGGAATGGGCCGCAGACGGCTTTGTCGCGTTGCACCGCGGCTTCATCTCCTTGACGCCAAGTGCTCGGTTTGCCCCCATTTCGCATGCGGGATTGATTTACCGCTTTGAAGCCAACGAGGCCTTCCGCACCGGAATGGAGGTGTCGGTTAATCGCAGACTGGAAAATCAAACTTGGAAGGCTGAAGGTGCCGTGATTGGGCAATGGGACCTGTTGTCTGGTTTGGGACTCCCGTTCACCCCGCCGCCTCAGTTGATTTTATCATGGGAGGGCCGGAACACGAAGGGGACAGCACTCATGCTGTCCACCCGTGCCGTGGCCCCGGCTATTCTCACAGCCCGCAACGAACTGTCCACCGACGGGGCATTGTTGGCTGATTGTACACTTCGTCAAACCAATCGCATAGGCCAGTGGACGCTGAAAGTTCACAACCTCTTCAATGCGGCTTGGCTTGATCACATCAGCGCTTACCGTGCGTTGGGCCTTGTTGCCCAGGGCCGGTGGGTCGAATTGAATTTCAGCGCGAAGCTGAAGCAAAACACTAAAAATTGAACACAATGAATATGAAAATTATGTTGAACGCCGCAGCCGTCCTGACAGCGGCAACGATTTTGATCTCTTGCCAAAAAACGGATGAGGAATCCCCAACTGTTTGCACACCGGAGCCCGGAGCCAACAGCATTCTCGCCGACGAGATTGAGGTCATGGCGGGCGACCACGCAGACCTCGAAGATGTCTTCTGTGACAACGAGGCCTTGAGTGAAGTTCGTTTTGACATTCACAATGCCGCAGGCCATGCCCATGAAGGAGAGGAGGAAGAAGAGGGGCACGAACACGGCTTGACCCTTCACAGCGGAACAGACTGGGAAATATTGGAGACCATCGCCATTGATGGAACAGAAGCGGAAGTGGATTTCCACGTAGACGTGCCCTTGACCGCACGAGGTGAATGGGACGTCGTGGTTTCATTGGTGGATGCCGAGGGCAATGTTGCGGCGGATGTTATCACCTACTTGCACATCGAGAACGACCACATTCCTTCGTTCAGCCTGACTTCTGTAGGTGGCACAAATCCTGCTGATTGGCACGGAGAACCCACATGGGCACCAGGATCATCGGTTCAAGTCGTCGGTACGGTATCGGATAGCGATGGCATTGCATCTGCCGTGCTGGAACTGATCGACGAAGCGACCGAAACGGCGGTGTGGGAAGTGGAGTTGACGCCGTCTGGTGAGGCGGAATTCGCATTTGACGAAACCGTCGAAGTTCCAGCTAGTCTTGCGGGCGAATGTCATTTTGAAATGATCGCCACGGATGGCGCGGGCAACGAAACCGAGACTGGATTCCACGTTGAGGTAGAGTAACCCTGACAGCACCAAACGAGAAAGGGAGGCACTGCGCCTCCCTTTTTTAATTTCTAAATGATGGGGTCATTTCGCCTGGCCCGCGATGGAGTGATATCCCCCCACGTTGTACACCTCGCTGAAGCCATTGGATTTCATGAATCGGGCGGCTTGTGCCGAGCGACTTCCCGACCGACAGTACAGAAAGAACGTGCCGGATTTGTCCAATCCGCCCATGGCGTTTTGAAAATCCCCGCTCAGCCAGTCGAGTTGTTTGGCGCCGGGCCAAGATCCCGCAGCGCATTCACCGGCCGTTCGGCAATCGATGACTGTGCCGTTGGTGGCATCCAACTGGGCTTTGAACTCTTGGGGCGACAAGTCGCTTTTGGGCATAAAGAACATGACTTCCTTGTTAAGGATACAAGGTTACGGCGTTGCGGTTCAAAGGACAGTGCCAAGAGTCACACAGGAATCATATGGGAAGTTCCGCCCCCTTGCGCACCGTATTGCGTGCGAGCGCGACCATGCCTTCTCGCTCCATCTTCTTCAAGAGCCGGCTGATGACTTCTCGGCTGGTGTTCAAGTCGATCGCGATGTCTTGGTGGGTGGTGTGAAGCGTCTCGGATTGCCGAGCGTCAAATTGCTCATTCAGGTAGAAAATCAGGCGCTTATCTAGGGATTGGAAGGCAATCTGGTCGATCAGTTCCAATGTTTCTTCAAAGCGTGAGCGGTAGGAATCCAGCACGAAGTGGTACCAATCGGCAAATTCCTTGATCAATTCATCCATCAATTCAATGGGGACCGCCAAGGCTTCCACGTCTTCGTCGGCCGTACTCTTGATCATGCTGGCGCGGCGTTGTGTCGCACATACCATCGACAAGGCGCATGCATGTCCTGGCTCAAGGTGATATAAGAAGTGCTGGCCTCCGTCCGTGCCTTCCCGCTGCAGTTTGACGCTGCCGCTGAGTAGCAGCATGGTCGATTTGAAATACTGCCCGGTTCGCATCATTACATCGCCTTCATCAAACTGAACGGTGCGTCCGTTCTGTGCCAGCACTTGGCACAAATCGGGGCTGAAGGAGGGAAAGACCTTTCCGATGCGTTGAGCCAGTTCAGCTTGTTCCGGTGTCAATTCAGTTGGATGCATTCCGCCATTCATTGTGAGCATCGAATTTACAAACGAACCCTTCCCGCTGGGGATGGGTGGCGGTTGAATTACATTGTCGCATGGAAAAGAAGTACCGCAAGAGATGGTTTCGTCGCGGGGCCATTGGCTGCACGTTGATCGGGGCGGGATTGTCCATTGCACTGGATGCGTTGGCGCATCGGTTGAATGATGCCGATTGGTGGATTTGGACGGGAGAAGGAACAGCCGGACTGGTGGTGTTCATGGCCGGGCTGGCCTTTTTTGGCGATGCTGTGCGGTACCGCGTGCACATGGACCGCGAAAACAACGATTTTTAAGGTTTGACCAAAGCGTCAATGGCTGCGGCAAGTCTGTGGTCTTTGTCGGTGACGGTGTTGCCTGCATCGTGAGTGGTCAACGTGAGCCGCACCTTACCGTACACGTTGAAGATTTCCGGATGATGTCCATGGTCCTCAGCCACGTCGGCCACGCGGTTGAGGAAGGCCATGGCCGCCCGAAAATCAACAAATTGAAAGTCGCGAATGAGGTGCGTCGAGGTTTTGTTCCAAGCCATGCGGCTAAACTAAGGCGAATAAAAAAAAGCCCGAAGAGCCGGGCTTTTTGAGCGGGTGTCGTCTGGTTTAGTTGACTTCGAATCGGTACGATTCACCACACTCGGTATTGAACGTCTCTTCTGAATCGACACAAACTGAGATCAGGGCCATCTTCGCACGCAAGTCGTACGTGCCTGCGTCTGCAGCATACTCAACCGAGTCGAGCAGATTCATCTCCAAGAAGAGGTCGCCGTTAACCAATATTTCAGGGGTGCAAACGGTGTTGTTGATAATGACGATGGTCGCCTTGT
>JBELBV010000038.1:0-20651 GCA_042095135.1 Flavobacteriales bacterium
CATTGCCTACTCGGGCAAGAATGTCAAAATCTGCGCTTCCCACGCGGGATTGACTTTGGGTGAAGACGGAGCGACTCACCAAATCCTCGAGGACATGGGCATGATGGCCATGCTACCGCACATGACGGTCATTTGCACGGCTGATTTTGAACAGACCCGTCAAGCCACACTTGCAGTAGCCGATCATGAAGGTCCGGTGTACTTGCGCTTTGGTCGTCCTAAGGTTCCTGTGTTCATGCGGGCGGATGCGCCCTTTGAAATTGGGAAGGCCCAAGTACTAACGGAAGGAAACGATGTCACGATCGTTTCAACGGGTCACCTTGTTTGGGAAGCTCTCCTCGCGAGCCAAGCCCTGCTTGATCGAGGTATTCGCGCTGAAGTCATCAACGTGCATACCATCAAGCCCTTGGATGGTAAGACAATCTTGGATTCTGTTCAGCGCACAGGTTGCGTGGTTGTTGCAGAGGAACACCAACGCTTCGGCGGCCTAGGTGCATTGGTTGCTCAACTCTTGGCGGCGCACTGTCCAGCGCCAATGCGGCAAGTGGCGGTAGAGGATTCCTTTGGCGAAAGCGGCACGCCTGCTCAGTTGATGGAGAAGTACGGTCTGAACGCGAAGGCCATTGAGGCGCAAGTGGAAGACGTTATGCGGACGGCACCAGCTGCTGTCTAAATCACTTTATTGCATTGCGGCCTCAACCATGTGTTGAGGTAAGGCAGCTAATTCCTTGTAAATAGCCGTACGGGTCTCTTCGGAGACCGGTGTATTTGGCAGGCGCACCAAATTTTCCAATTCATGGAAGTGGTTGAGGATGGCCTTGATGCCGGATGCCTCCCCTTCCAACTCTAGAATGCGCAACAGCGGCGCCAAAGCATGGTGGGTGGACTGGGCATCCTGAAAGTTACCGAACGCCATCTGCCCCATCATTTCGCTGCATTCCTTTGGGAAGGCATTGGCGATGGTCGATACGGCGCCGTCGATGCCCAAGGCCATAAGGGGAAGCATCATGACGTCACGGCTGGTCAGGATAAAGAAATTATCTGAAGTGTTGCGGATCAACTCTCCATTCAATGCTACATCACCAGTAGCCTCAATGATTCCACACACGTTTGGGTCTTTGGCCAATTGAATCATCGCATCAGAAACGTCTGGAATGGACGATTGATTGTGCTCTAGGATGATGGGAAGTGCTGAGGCCTGCGCCAAGCTTCGAAAATGTCCTAGGTAACCTGAGGCCGTTCGTGCGCGTGGTAAGGGTTCGTGGCACAGGATGGCTGAACATGGTACACGCTCGGTGAAGGACACGATTTGGCTCACGCAGGATCGAGTATTTCCACCGGGCAAGCCGCCGATGAGCGGCTTTTCCTTGTTGTTGATTTCCGCTACGAATTCCAGGCTGCGCAGGCATTCTTCGGGACTGAGCAACGCTGCCTCTGAGGCACTGCCATTGACAGCGATGAATTCAATGGGCGTTGACTTGATCTTTAGCACCAATCGTTCGAGGGCGGGAAAATCAATTTCCCCAGCTGCATTGAACGGGGTAATCAAGTTTACTCCCATTCCGGAAAGTCGAAAGTCGTTGTTCATGTCAATGGTGAATCTCCAATGAATTCAATTATTCGGTGGTTCCGCTGTTTCCACGAGTCTTCGGGCTGTGGTGGAATGAGGATGTCAAAATCCTGAGGTCGATTCGCTGAGAAATTGGCCACTTTCATCTTAGCCTTTGAAGCGGCGACAAAAAAGTCCAATGCGGTGGATTCGTCTGGGTCGAGATGAATGAGTATATCGTAAGGCTCGCTCTCGTGTGCCTCGACGTGTTTCACTGGCTTGTCATACCAGTTGAGGTCTGAAGCGCAGAAAAAATCCGATTCAAGTTTGCGCATGTGCCACGTCGGAACGGACTTTGCGTCGCCTTCGATGTATGCAAAACGCATGACCCGTTTGATGTCGTATTCTTTTTTGAGGTACACCGCAATGTCTTTCACCAACTTGAACTTGCGTTCATCTGTCTCCTTGTAGACCAAGATAATCTGATCGGCTCCCCGCAAGTTGACTCCTTTCTTCGGATGCTCTTGTGCCTTAGCCGACCGAAGCATGCGCTTTGAAATGCGCTTTTGCATAGATGTTGGTAAAAATTTCACGGCAGAGGTCTCTGGACAAATTTAATGCGAAGTTTGGCACGACATTCGCATCGTCAGAACTATCTAAAACGATTAGCTATGCGCATTCTTACTCCCTCCCTTTCAATTTCGTTCGTGGTTTCATTCATGGTGCTCATTATGATGGGATGCTCCAACCCGTTGGGCAAGACTGTGAAGGAGCCTTTCACTGGTTCCAAGTATGAATCGAATAATCGTTACTACCGCAGTACGGGGAAAGGCTCGAGTAAAATGGACAATGTTGCGCAGAGCCAGGCGGAATTGCGTGCACGCCAACAATTGGCGCAGCAGGTGCAGACGTATTTTGAAGTGGTGACTGATGACTATCAACGCTCAACGACAGGCGAACACGTTGACGATGCGATGAACCGATTTGAAACCCTCGCTCGTGAGATTACCAGTGCGAAACTCGTGGACATTCGGATCATCGGCTCTGAGAAGTATATGGCTGGTGATGGCAGTTACACGTGCTACGTCGCCATGGAAATCAAGAAAGGCGCGATGTATCGCTACTTGAAAAAGCAGGCCAAATTGGACAGCAAAATTTCCAAAGACGAGCTGCGAGAAATTGAAACACTGCTGGACCAGCTCATTAACGAGGCAGAATCGGAGTGATTACTCGGCCTTGAGTAGGGGTTCAAACTGCTTTCGAAACTTCTGCATTTTAGGGGCGATCACCGCCCTGCAATACGGCGCTGCCCCGTTGAGTTCGTAATAAGCTTGGTGGTAATCCTCGGCTGTGTAAAACGCCGAAACAGGTGAGATTTCCGTTACAATCATGTTTTCGAAATCACCTTGAGCCTGATATAAAGCCGCTTCCGCGGTGGCCAGTTGTGCCTCAGAAGAGTAAAAAATCGCCGAACGGTATTGGGTCCCAACATCAGCGCCTTGGCGGTTCAGCGTTGTCGGGTCATGCGTAGCAAAGAAGACGGCTAGGAGATCGCTCAATGCTATTCGCGAAGCATCATAGGTCACCTGAATGACTTCAGCATGGCCGGTTCGCCCTGTGCATACTTCACGGTATCCAGGGTTTTTGATGTGCCCACCCATGTAACCGGATACGGCGGTGTGGACGCCGTCCAATTGTTCAAATACGGCTTCCACGCACCAAAAGCACCCAGCGCCGAGCGTAATGGTCTCTAGTGATTCTTTGTTCTCCATGATTTCAACTTGCGAGTTGGCGGGCAGCAGCAGTCCAAGGGACAACAAGAGCCAAATTACCAAACCCAGCGCATGGCCACCATTCGAAAGCCAACCTCGGGCTGTGATGGTTTCCAGATGGCTTGTATGTCTGTTGCCTGTATGCCGCATTCGAATCCCCGTTTTCCCGTTTTTATCATTAAACCAGCAGGAACCCGTGATGTTTCATCGCCCCACTTGCTGATGCCAATGTCACCTCGCAAGAATCGAATTGGAGAAATCACAGCGGTCGCCCCGAAACGCGTGCCGGGATTACCCATGAGTTCCGGGTTGTCAAATGAGGCCTCAGCTGCGAGCATCAAGAATCGCCCGAATTTCATTCCCCCGCCCACTTGAAACGCGATGCCATGGGGTACGGTTCGGATTTCGTACTCCGCTTCATTGAACCACGTATTTGGGTCCATAGCACCAATGACGACGTCCAAAATGTTCGTTGGATTGGAGATTGGTGAAGACCATTCGGAGAGCAACGTATTCAGGTTGTATTGCTCTCCTCGCCATTCCATGGAACCAATGTCGGTCAATGAGGCTGAAGCCCAAGCTTTGTCTTCCCATTCTATGACCCCGCCGAGGTCCAACGCCCAGCCCTGGCCTACTGGACCCCACATCCTCAATTGTTCAAAATCTGTTGGAAGGCCACCTGATAGAGCAGCAACACTGGAGACGTTGAACCCATTTGAAAAAGCTCCAAACGCGTCTAAGCCGTCCTCCGTATTCTGGATTGAGAAGTAGCCATTTCCTAGCAACACTCGACCGGATGCTCCAGTATGGAGGGTTAGGTCACCGAGTCGCCAAGCTTTCGACAGGCCAATGCAATGGCTCCGGTGCCATGAAAATCCAAGCCGCGTATCGGCGAGCACTTGGGATAGGATGGCACCTCCATCGGAGTTCAATCCGCCGATGAATCCCAGCAGATCGTCAGTTGCCAAGTCTCCTGTGTTCGGAACCGTGTCACCATTAGCCGTCAAAAAGGCATCAAACCACGTAGTCCATTGGGGAGCACCACCTTGAACAAGAAGTCCTAAAGTTTCAGCACCAAAAAAAGCTTCTGCTTGAAGGTGCTGGGTATTGGAATAGGCCACGCCCCAAGTATTCCATTTCCTCGCCCACGCGGCCGAGACCACATCCGCATTGACAGCGATGCGCTCATTGGACATCAGATCGACGTAGTCACTCCAGTTTTGAGTATCCCATGTGTCCGTCTCTTCTTCTGTACGATTCCAAATACCGTCCCAGACGTCCTGTCTTTCTAAAACGGACGAACTGATCCGAGCTCCTGCCTCAAATCCTCCTGCAGCCGATTTCCATTGGTCTTCGAGCAACGGAGAAAATGTGAGGTGTCCGGGATTCCAACCAAGAGAACGGTAATCGCCAGAGAGCGCCATCGGCGTTCCTCCGGTGCCTGTGGTCAAGTACCGGTTCTGAGTAAATCCAGGGAAAGCGATGCTTATAAATACGGAGAGGATGACAACGTGCGAATACACCTTGCCACTATTCCATGCGGGTAACTCGATTCTAGAGGCTAATGCAATCAAACGGGAATGTTCCAGTTATGTCGGTCTTCTAATCGTCCCCGACGGATGCTGTCCAGCTCATTCAGCAGCCGCGAAGAGACGGAAGGATTTGCAGCAGCCAATGGGTAGTTAATACCGTCGATGCCAATTTCCTCGATGGGCTTGATGGTTGCGGCAGTGCCTACACCGAAAGCTTCCGTCACCTCCCGATTCGCCAAGCCATTTCGTAACTCTTTGACGGTTATACGGCGAACTTCAACTGGAATATTCAAGTCTTTGGCCAACTGAAGCACCGAATCGCGGGTTACCCCATCCAAAATGGTCTCGCTCGTCATTGGCGATACGAGCGTGCCATTGATAACGAACATCGCGTTCATGGTTCCGCTTTCTTCGATGAACTCGTGTTCTTTTGCGTCGGTCCAGAGCAATTGATCATACCCTTCCTTCCGGGCGAGCATGGAAGGGTACAACGAACTGGCATAGTTCCCTGCCGCTTTGGCATACCCCGTTCCACCTGCAGCAGCGCGCGTGAACGTGCGCTCCACCTTCACGCGAACCGAGCCTTTGTAGTAAGCTCCGACCGGACATGTGAAAATGCTGAATGCGTACTTGTCACTCGCCTTGACTCCAACATACGAGTCCGTAGCAATCATGAATGGCCGGATATAAAGGGATGCATCCTCACCACCTGGCACCCAATCCTTGTCTAAAGCAACCAAGGCAGCAATGGCCTCCATAAAAATATCTTCGGGAACCGTCGGCATGCACATGCGTGTGGCCGATTGGTTGAATCGGGCAATGTTCTTGCCTGGGCGGAACAAGGTGACCTTCCCATTCTCTGCCCGGTACGCCTTCATCCCCTCAAAAATGGCTTGACCATAGTGAAACACCATGGTAGCTGGACTCATGGTGAAAGGTCCGTAAGGCTCAATCTTTCCGCGCTGCCACTTTCCATCCTCATACTCCATCACAAACATGTGGTCGGAGAAAACGCGTCCAAAGTCCAAGTTATCAAAATCAACTTGCGAAAGCCGAGAAGTCTCAGTTTGGTGGATATCGAAGGAAGGAGTCGTATCTATCATCATCAGGGTTAGCCTCTATCATTTAGCGCAGTGCAAAAGTCGGTTTTTCGGCACCATTGTCCAAATTACCCAAGGCAATTGGCCAGATTTAACTATTGATGAAATAGGAACCGGTTAGGGCTTACAAACCCTGATTTCACGGCATACATTACCATGGCAGCCGTATTGTTCACTCGCAATTTCTGCATGATGTTCTTGCGGTGGGTGTTCACTGTGTGGCTAGACAGGAACAGTTTATCCGCTATTTGCACGTTGGTCATTCCTTCGGAAATCAAGGTCAGCACCTCTATTTCTCTGTTGGAAAGCACCACTGGATCGCAGGAGGCGTCCACAGATTCCAAATCATCCACCGGAATACCGTCGGCTTCAATGGCCGCTAGAATTTGTCCGCAGAAAAACGTGCCTCCTGAACTTGTTTCGTCGATGGCCTCGAGGACCTCCTCCATGCTGCAGTCCTTTTTTACATAACTGGTAATTCCGGCTCGGAGGGCATGCACAATACTTTGTCCGCTGTGTGCAGCCGTGATGGCCAGCATTTTTATACCTGGACGCTTGCGTTGGCAGGAGAGCACATGGTCGACACTGAATTGAGGGGCCATGCAATCGATGATGACCAACTCAGGCGAGGTGTTGTCGAGAATCGAATCGAGTTGGTTGCCGCTCTCCGCATGTAAAATCGTCGCAACATCCCCTCGCTGAAGCAGGATGTGCTCCAGCCCGTGGCGAAAGACCGGACTGCTGTCAGCGATGACGATGGTTCCTAACATGGGTGCAAAATTAGCTATTTGGAATCATTCCAAATAATTGACTGCAGGTAATTCTCCAGGATTGAGTCGAATGCGCATTCCTTCATCCGCAAGGCAAACGTTTGAATGGATTGCCCTTGCTTCATCCAGCACCTTTCTTTCGTCTCGGTACCGGCTCGATAAGTGTCCCAAAATGAGCAGCTTAACCCCGGCTTCATGTCCGAGTCTGGCAGCCTGTTGCGCTGTGCTGTGGCCTGTGGATTTCGCCGTTGCAGCAAGATCATGGAGGAAGGTGGCCTCATGATAAAGCACATCGGCATCACGTGCAGCGTCTGTCACGGATTCAGCAGGACGGGTGTCTCCGCTGTAAGTATAGTTGATCGCAGGCTTCAGGGGTTCACAGTGTTCTGCAACCCTCAGCACAGAGCCATCTGCGCGTGTGACGTCGGTTCCTGCTTTCAAGCTGAGGATTTCGCTGCGTCCCAAACCGTGCCTATCAATGCTGTCTTTGTAAAGCTTGTGTGTGCCTGGTCTATGGGTAAAAGTGAAGCCATACGCTTCAATGCGGTGTTTAACGGAAAAGCCTCGAATCGCATTATCTCCCCACTTGATAATAACCGGGTTATCTTCCAAACGAGCACAGTCGATGAACTCGAGCGGAAAACGCACGTAGGTCTCCGTGAGTTCAAGTGACTGACGCACGTACGATTCTATGGATGAGGGACCAGCAATGCACAAAGACCGCTCGCGGCCGAACAGATTCATGCTTCCCAACAATCCCGGCAAACCCAAGACGTGATCCCCGTGCATGTGGGAGATGCAGACCACATCAATTTTTTGAAGAGGGATCTTGTATTTGCGTAGATTGGTTTGCAAGCCTTCACCGCAATCCAATAAAACCCATTTACCCTGCCAATTCAGGGCCTGAGCCGTAGGCGCATGACGCAAGGTGGGTGTTGCGGCACCGCAGCCTAGAATGGTGATTTCGAATTGCACTCGATAACCGCTTTATCAGCGGCTCAGAATCAGTGCTGAACGACAACGCGGCGTGTGCTGTTGCCACGCGCGTCACGGTGCACAATGATGTACAATCCGTTTGTCCAAGAAGACGTTTCGAGGTTAACTCGATTGCTGGTTTGGTTGACCAACACAGGCAGAGCCTGTCCTGATGCATTGTAAACATCTACGACAGCATCAGATGATGCCTTCTCAATAGTTAGCACATCATTAGCTGGGTTCGGATAAACCGTCCAATCAGCTTTGTCCAAGGATGCTACGTCGTTGATGGGTTCACCAATTACATCCAAAATGTAGCCAGCGAATGAATAAGGTTGAGCCACACCGACGCCGAAAACGGTGACCCAAGCGGCAACGTCCAAGCTCATTTGGAAAACACCTCCAGCGGTGGGAGTACCTTCAAGGCTGGCGCAGTATTGCGCGCCGGCAATCAACGTGCATGGATCTGGCGAAGAGCCCATGTTGTTGCATACTATATCAAGGCCAATGTCTTCGAGCGTGTGTTGTTCCAAGGTCACGGTATCCGTTAGTACCACCTCCATTAGAATGACAGAGTCCAACGGAAGTTGAAACATGGGGTCGATGGCCGAGGCATCTGTTGGGACCAGAACGTGGAATACGTCTACGTATGGCACATCGACATAGGCCGTGTCAAATTGCTCTCCAACAGAAGCATCAGGGGAAGCTCCCCACTCAGCTTCGCCAAAATCGAAGTCAGGTTCGCACTGTGCTTGTAGGGTCGCTGAGGCAAGAACAGTCGCAATGAGGGTAATGTATCGCATGGGAATGGAGATTAATCGTTGTCTGAATTCAAGTCTGATTCGGTGATTTCCATCACGAGCAAATCAAATCCTTCGGAAGCCGTAGGAACGATGGTCAACACCTTATCCAACTGACTGATTTGAACCAGTTTCTCTACCGATGGCTGGAGCCCGGTCAGCACGAAATGGCCTTCGGCGTCTCGGCATTGGCGGTTGCCAATGAGGACAGCACTCAGTCCAGAGCTATCGCAGTAACGAGATTCGGACAAGTCCAAGACCATGTAATTAGTTCCTTCTTTGGAAACACGCACGAGTTCGCCCTTGAGCTCAGGTGCATGCAACGCATCCAACTTTTCCACATGGGAAGTGATGATTGCGATTTGATCGCGGATTTCAGTTGTGAACTTCATGAATCAGATGTAAGCTGTAAATATAGAAGAATCGGGTTTCACTTATTCGAAGCCAAGAGATAAAGAACAGCCATTCGAATAGCGACGCCGTTTTCAACTTGGTCGAGGATGATGGCATGGTCGCTATCTGCAACTGCGCTGGTGATCTCCACCCCTCGATTAATGGGGCCTGGGTGCATGATGGTAATCTCCTTGTCCAATCGCTCGAGTCGCGAACGATCCAGTCCAAATCCCAGCGCGTATTCACGAAGGGTTGGAAAATAAGGCACCACATTATCATCTTGCCGTTCCAGTTGAATGCGGAGCATATTGGCCACATCGCACCACGCCAACGTCTCATCTAAGTCATGGCTTACTTCTACCCCCATGGATGTAATGTGTTTGGGGATCAGTGTTTTGGGGCCGCATACCCGGACATTGGCACCGAGCAATTGTAAGCACAGGATGTTGCTAATGGCTACACGTGAATGGCGAATGTCACCCACAATGGCAATGTTCTTGCCACGCACATCACCGAGCCGTTCCGTCATGCTGAACGCATCCAGTAATGCCTGAGTCGGATGTTCGTGGGTTCCGTCACCTGCGTTGACAACAATGGTATCCACCTTGTTAGCTAGAAACTGCGGAGCACCTGGATGCGGATGGCGCATGACCACTAAGTCGACCTTCATCGCGAGGATGTTGTTGACCGTGTCAACAAGGGTCTCGCCTTTCTTGACTGAACTGCTGGCCGACGAAAAATTCACCACGTCAGCACTCAGCCGCTTCTCGGCCAATTCAAACGATAGTCGGGTTCGCGTTGAGTTTTCAAAAAACAGATTGGCGATGGTCAAATCCCGCAAGGAAGGCACCTTCTTAATGGGTCGGTTGATGACTTCCTTGAACTCTTTCGCTGCTTGGAAAATGAGCTCTACATCGTTGAGGGTCAAACTCCGAATGCCGGTGAGGTGACGTACGCTGAGGTGATTCATTCCGGCTTTTCGTTTAAAAGCATTACGCGGCACCGATCGGACCCCTCTTCTTTCTCCACTTGAACGTATTCGTAATCGATGCTGTCAATGGTCTTGCCGATGTATTGCGGCTCAATGGGTAGTTCTCGCTGGAATCGTCGGTCTACAAGAACCAGGAGTTGCACGGATTTGGGCCGGCCATGTGCGAGCAATGCATCCATACCTGCACGAATGGTTCGTCCCGTGAAAAGTACATCGTCCACCAAAATGACATTCCGATTTTCCACTAAAAAGTCCATGTGGGTAGATGAGGGACTCAGTGGTTTTTCTCTACGGCGAAAATCATCGCGATGAAACGTTACATCCAAGCCACCACAATTGATTTGTACATCCGGCAGGAGCGCTTGCAATCGACGTTGTAATACTTGAGCAAACCAGTACCCTCGCGGTTGGAGGCCTATAAGATCGGAGTGATTGAAATCATGGTGTTCGAGCAGCTGGTGCGCCAACCGGTCAACCACACGCTCAAAAAGCGCTTCATCCATGAGGACTTGTGAAACCATCGAGAACAAAGATACGGGCAAAGAAAAAGGGAAACCCATCGGGCTTCCCTTTTTTCATTGAACGATAGAATTGAATTACTTCTCTTCTTTCGCAGCTTCCTCAGATGCATCGTCATCGTCAGCTTTTTTCGCTTTCTTAGCCGGAGCTTTCTTGGCAGCAGGCTTTTTGGCTGCGGCCTTCTTCGCTGGCTTTTTTGGCTCTTCTGCTGGCTCTTCTGGGGCATCTGTTGCTTCAGTTGCCTCCTCTTTCTTTGCCGCAGCTTTCTTAGCTGGAGCCTTCTTAGCTGGCGCCTTCTTAGCTGGAGCCTTCTTGGCTGGCTTCTTCTCTTCTTTGGGCTCTTCAGCCGCTTCTGGAGTGTCGCTGCCGTCCATTTGCTCTTTCAAAGCACTCAATACATCCAAGTCACCAAACGTACTGCGCTCCACATTGGCGTTTACCTCATTCATCATGCGGTTGTTGCCAGCTCCAGAACGTGGCTTGCGCTCCTTGGCTGGTGCAGCAGAAGCAGGTGCATCTTCAAATGTGCGTGTGTGGCTTACAGTGATGCGCTTGGCATTGCGGTTGAATTCGAGTACAACGAAATCTGCAGCTTCTTCAACCGCCACGTTGGACTCGTCCGCCTTGCGGAGGTGCTTCACGTGGCAAGAACCCTCGAGTCCGTATGGCAATGCGACTACCGCTTGGTTGCCGTCCATTTTCACAACGGTACCAGCATGCTTTGACCCCACAGCGAAAATGGTCTCGAAAACTTCCCATGGGTTTTCTTCGAGTTGCTTGTGGCCCAAACTCATGCGGCGGTTGTCCTTATCCAATTCCAGTACCACAACTTCGATTTCATCACCGACGCTGCAGAACTCAGAGGGGTGCTTGATTTTCTTCGACCAGCTGAGGTCAGAGATGTGCACCAAGCCATCGATACCTTCTTCGAGCTCGACAAACAGACCAAAGTTCGTGAAGTTCCGTACGATGCCTTTCTGCTTTGAGTTGGCTGGATAACGTTGGTCGATCTCTGCCCAAGGATCTTGCTTCAATTGCTTCAAACCGAGGGACATCTTACGGTCTTCGCGATCGATGTTAAGGATGACGCATTCGATCTCGTCGCCCACGCTCAAGAAATCTTGCGCGCTACGGAGGTGTTGTGACCAACTCATTTCAGAAACGTGCAACAAGCCTTCGACTCCTGGAGCGATCTCTACAAATGCACCGTAATCAGCAATTACGACGACCTTACCCTTGATGCGACCACCTTCTACGAGGTCTTCGGTCATTGAATCCCATGGGTGAGCAGTCAATTGCTTCATGCCGAGGGCAATGCGCTTCTTATCATCATCGAAGTCAAGGATAACAACATTGAGCTGCTGATCGAGTTCAACCAACTCTTCCGGGTGGTTGACACGGCCCCATGACATGTCGGTGATGTGCACCAATCCATCGATACCACCGAGATCGACGAATACACCGTATGAAGTGATGTTCTTGACCGTTCCTTCGAGGACTTGGCCTTTCTCCAAGCCGCTGATGATAACGCGCTTCTGCTCTTCGAGTTCGGCCTCAATGAGCGCTTTGTGCGAAACGACAACGTTTTTGAATTCTTGGTTGATCTTGACGACTTTGAAGTCCATTTGCTTTCCTACGTAAACGTCGAAATCTCGAATGGGCTTCACGTCGACTTGTGAACCGGGCAGGAAGGCCTCAATTCCAAAGACGTCAACGATAAGTCCACCCTTGGTGCGACACTTCACATCGCCTTGGATAATCATGTCCTTCTCCTTCGCCTCGTTGATCTTGTCCCAAGCGCTGAAGATGCGTGCCGTGCGGTGTGAAACCACCAACTGGCCATTTTTATCCTCTTGACGCTCAACGAAAATGGGCACAACATCACCTTCTTTCAGGTCGGGGTTGTATCGGAATTCGCTTGCGCTGATAATTCCTTCTGACTTGTAGCCAATGTTGACGACGACTTCCTTCTTCGTGATGGAAACAATGGTGCCGTCAACGACCTCCTTCTCTTGGATCAAATTCAACGAATTCTCATACGTCGTTTCCAAAGAAGTGCGGTCTTCAGCGCTGTAATCGTCTACATCTGCCTCAAAAGCATCCCAATCGAAATCACCGGGCTCCGCCAGTGCTGGTCGCTCGGTCAACGTTTCAGGCTCTGCTTTCGCTTCGGGAGCAGGCGCTTCCGTGGCGGCTTCAGCTGCAGGTTCTACTTGTTCTTCGGGAGTGGCAGTATTCTCTGCCTGGGGAGCGTTGTTTTCTTCTTGCTCCGCGGGTTGCTGGGTTTCTTCGCTCATAGCTGTGCCCAGGGGGTTTGTATTCTGCTTCGGGACAAAAACAGAAAAGTGGTCAATGCTCCGTGTCCCCGGAGCGTAAAACGGAGTGCAAAAGTACAGGAAATCCCGATAAGTACCTAAGAGCGTCAGATTTATTGCACGAGAAGCCTTTGGACGCCTGCTTTTTCTCCTGTTGATGTCTCCCCAATCACAGCATACGTGCCGGATGTAAGATTAACGTTCCATGTGCCGGATTTTGTGATGGTAAGGACCAATCGCCCTTGTAGGTCATAGACAACTGCCGCGCCATTCACGTGAATCAAACCGCCTGATACAATTGGATTCGGAAATAATGTGAAGACCTCAGGTTGAATTTCTGCCACGTTATTCGCACCATTGCTCGCATTGGGCGTTGGGATGAAAAATTCAACCCAATCGGGATGGGCATCGAATTGTCGGCCCCAAGAGCGGTCTTGCATCACACTGGGAATGAAAACAGAGTCTGCAACGGAGAATCCATCCGGTGAACGCAGTGCCAGAGGCTCACCGATCGAGCTCAATTTGAAGTTCATGTGATTCCATCCTTGAGAGCCGTCCTCGTCAGCAAAGAGTACCACGAAGCCACCAGGCGGAATGATGGTGGAATCGCCAGCCGTTGAGGGCACTTGCCATTTCATGGGTCGATCTAAACGGTCCGTCATGAAATAACCAGCAATGTCAATGGACGCAGCCGTGGGGTTGTGCAATTCAACCCAGTCTTCGAATTCGCTGACATTGTCCGTATAGGTTATGAAATTGTCCGATTGCGCTTCGTTGATCACAACATTCGCTGGTATGATGATTTGAAGTGCATTGGTAACGCGAGGAGTCGGGATGTTGAAGGTGGTCCACAAAGGTGATCCGTCCGTGCTTCGCCCGCTGCTGACGTCGGCTGTCAACGTATGGTCGTATTCAATTTCATCCACAACGGTCGCGTCATTGCCCAGCAGTCGCATGGTGCCACTGGCATTTGGGGCAAAACCCATGTGATTTGACCCCATGCTCGTCATCTCATCCATCCAGAAAATCTGAAACTCCCCTGCTTCGATGGTTGTCCTCCACGGTTGGTCATTATTGAATGTATGCGTCGTTCCATTTAGTTCTACTTGGTAACCGGACAAGTTGACTTGGAAGTCATTGGGATTAAATACCTCAATCCAAGGGCTGTAATTGAATTGCTCGTCAAATACCGTTGATGTATTGGTTGCTACGTATTCATTGATGAACAATGTGCTTACCGGTAGATCGGTAGTAGAATTCGCCGCATCGGGAGTTGGCACGTTGAAATACACCCAATCTTCGCATCCGTCGCAGGTCCGACCGTAAGAGATATCGGTCTGTGCAAGGCCGAAGGTGATACTGTCGACGATGGTTTCGCCGTCGGGTTCAACCAAGAAAACAGTCTCTCCTTCGCTGCTCAGCTTAAAATTGGTGTGATCTTCCCCTTGCTGCTCATCGTCGTCACACCAAATGCGCATGTGGCCGCCAGGCAAGATGGTGGTTAGGCCGGGATTGCTCGAAGGAAACACCCATTTGTCTAGGGTGTCAGGGTCATCGCTTAAGTGGTACCCTTCCAGGTTGAGGATGCTACCAGCGTTGTAGATCTCAATCCAATCTTCGAATTGGAAAAAATCATCGTAATCAAACGAGGAATTGCTTGCGAGTACTTCATTGATTACCAAGGATTGGGCACCGGCCCAACTAGTGGCGAGGCAGCATGCCAAGACCACCAACACCCCATTTCGTCGTGTTGTCATTCGTACAATACTTCAATTTCTGCATCGTTGAATCCGCGTTTCATGCACAACGTAAGTGCATTTTTCGCTGCATCCAACGATTCAAATGTATCGGTAAAGTAGACTGTTTCAGCGGACAGGCGTGCAGTTTTCAATGGCACCTCATTTCCCAACCGTAATAACGTCGCGACTTCTGTTGGTTGCATCGTCTCGGAGTACGAAACGATGCGTACCCGAAATTGCTTTGTTCGTTTGGCATTAGGTGCTGGCTTCGAGGGTGGAGTTTTCTTAACTTCAGTAGAAACCGGATCCATGCTTGTCGGAGCTTCTGGTTCGGCGTTAGATACCGTGGTTTTGATAGGGGTCAATTTGATGAACGCATCTTTGGCCCATGTGCGAAGGATCTTGAGATGAGCTTGGGCCGCTTCATAATTCACGAATTTTCCGGACCCGTATTTTGTCAATCGTCCACTGGTGTTCAACGTGAACACCTCTTCCGTTGAAGGCAGTCCAGCGAAGTCAGGCTCGCCCGCAAAGGCACCAATTTGTACTGTATAGCGCATGGATTCGACGGTCAACCGCTCAGGAGTGTCCGGTGAAACTTCTTTTGCCTTTGATGTTTCAACTGGGCGCATTGTCTCAGCGGTCTCCTCAGCCACAGGAGTGGCTGTAGGAATGGTTTGGGCAGGCACATCTACAGGTTCAACCGATGGTGTTTCAATGGCATTCGATGTTTCATTGCTTTTATTGGTTGCACCGTTGTATGCGCTTTCTCCTCCGAACAAGGCGAGCATTTCCTGCTGAATCGAAGAACGCATGGCAATGGCACTCTTCAATGATGACTGGTAGGTCTCTCCGTTCTTGGCCGATGTCCTTAATACATCCAATTCTTGCTGGTAAGCATGTGCTTGATTAAGGATGGGGTCATCGTGCTTGACGAAAAGCTCATAGCCAGAATAGCCTTGTTGTGCCTGTTCTTCATCGTTGACTGGACCGAAGGATGCCCACCAGGCACCCGGGCTCATTTCAGATTCCAGCAGCACTTGGTCTTTTTTGCGTTCACCTTCTCTGGACGTCTCCCAGGCCAATCCGACGGCCTGCTGCCCTTTGGTCAGGCGATCCGGTGCGATAGCCTGATGTTGCAAGTCTTCGATAATTCCTCCGCTGCGCAGGAACCATGACTGGGTGTCTTCCATTCCAGGCAACGTGTAGATTCCAAGATCTTGGTAGCCAATGATTCGATCGGTGTACACCCCCCACAGTGCCGTTTGCAGTTCCTCAAATTTCTCTTGTATCTCCACTTGCTCATACGCTGCTTGGGCCGCTGCGGTGCATGTGTTGAAGACGGATGGATTCACGGTCAAAATGATTCCAAAGTCTTTTCTGAACGCTTCGATTTCCATGGGGAGTGCTTCCGCTATCCAACGCTCAAAACGTAAGTGAGAATCGATGCGTCTAAACATGTCCTCGGCATGCACATATGCGCCCGCATACGCTTGGAACTGGGCCTCACAGTACGCCTGGAGCACGTTCCAATCTTCAGAATTCACTCCGGTTTGGTATACATAATCGCCTATGGCATCACTCCAGGTCCCCCACCGGTCTTGTTCAGATTGGGCGTGAATACGCAGTTGACGGGCTTCCTCAGACAATAAAGCCAATGCGGGTTCTCCATAGCGTTCAATCATCGCCTGCACTTTCCAAGCCTCTGATCCCGGTGCATCCCAGCATTGAGTTTCCTCCATACGAGACTGGATGTTCACTGCTTGCTCACGCGTATGTTGAACAGGCTCGGGAAGCTCCTCAAGGGCGGTTGCCACGCCAATTTCATGCATGGCTTGAAGCATCCAATCGGGAATGGCATGGCTATGCGTGTTCTCCGAATTGGCAGCTTGCAACACCTTCTCAATGCCCACATTGTGGATTCCATTGGCTCGGATGGCAGCGAAGACGTCAGGGCTCATGGTTTCACCAAACATGGACGCGGCAACTTGGCCTGATAGCCCCGCGAATGACCAGTGAATGTCTGACTGCTCAATCATTTGCTGTCCATCCAGTTGCGATTGCAAACTGTTGGAAGTCGGAATCCCATGAAAACGTAAAGGCTCTGAGACGAATGCCGGTGTCACGCTTGGAGCCAAGGTAAACCGCTCTATGGTGGCAACGGTTCCATCCTTGGCTTCCCATGCAATTTGATAGGCCTGACCCGCTGCTAACAGAAAGTCAGACGTAGCTTGACCGGACATGCTCTGCTCAATACCGATTCGGTCTTCCCCGTCTTTTCGGATGCTCAATCGGCCCTCCCCTGGACCAAAGTCGGTCCGAATGGAAATGGCCACCGGCGCTACGGTAGTTCGTTCCAGTGCGAATCGCCAGACCTCCCGTCCTTCAAAATCCTGACTACGATTGGTGGTGAGCCAAGCCTTTCCTTCCGTTGTGTCTTCCCAATAGAGGAACTCATCTGCCGTACTGTTGATTTCGAACGGCAACTGCACCGCTTGCGCGCTCTGCACCAGTTCAATGGAAACTCCAGTCAAATTTCCGTCGACTTGGAAAATATCGTAGCCTCCCAACGCCTCCGGCCGTGAGCTGCTGAAAAACAATCGATCTGCCGTTTGGCCGCTATTGCCAGGCATGCAGACGGGAACGCAGTCATCGAAATCGGTGTTAACCGGTGCAGGAAGTTTTTCAGGAATGCCGTATTCCCCAACACCGTCAACTGCTACGCGGTACACATCGAGACCAGTGTCTCCGTCCTTGCCGTAGCTCGAATAGAATGCGAAGCGTTGACCTGGTAGCCAATGCAACTGCGAGGTGTAATCCCGTCGTTTGTCTTCTTTGGTGCGCAACTGTTCGGGAATGGTCAAAAGCCGGCCTTCAGACACCGGTATTTCATACAACCTGAAATAGTCGTCAGAGTGAGATACCAAGGTTTCAACACTTTCGAGTTGTTGAGCAACGACTGGGAACGTCGCATTGGTGGTACATTGACCAAATCGAAGTTTGGCATCTTCCAACCACGCCTCCTTGTTAGACGCCAGGTCTATCGCTGTTCTTAAGTGCACGGCAGCTTCATTAAATTCAAACCGTGCGTGGTGGTAACGTGCTTTGTAGTAATGCCATCCTGCTGCTTCCTCCGTGTCGAGGATGCCCAGTTCGCGCGCGATGTCTAAATGTTCAATGGCTTCATTCAATCGCTGAGACGTGTAGGTACAGGTCGCCCCGAATCGATAGTGCAAAAAAGCCCGATCACCCGCCACGCTGACCAGATGAGCAAACAATCCGTATGCGCGGCTCATTTCTCCGCCTTGGAACGTCTGTTCAGCACGATGAACAGAGCGTGCGAGGTCCTTTTCGGACCACTCCACTCCTTGTGCATTCGTATTAATTGAGGAGGTGGTCAGCAAAGAAATGCACCAAAACCTGATGTGGCGTGTTAAGGTGCGAGGTGATGAGATTTGAACAAACCGTTTCATGTGCAGTGACGTATTATATCAACTGCCAAGTTATGCTGCTGTGCACGGGTCCTTGGGAGAAGTTAGATTAGCTTTGCACAACGAATTGAACAAAAACTCCACTTTTATGTCTAGAGGCAATTTCAACATTCCTTATCCTGTCAATGAGCCGGTTTTATCGTTTGCACCAGGTACGAATGAACGTGACGAAGTGCTTCGCGTCTATCGTGAAATGTACAGCCAATCGCCCATCGATGTACCAATGTACATTGGTCGAGAGACCGTAAGAACCGAAGACAAGCGTCCCATGTCGCCGCCCCATGACCACCAACACATCCTCGGGCATTTTAACTACGGCGACAAGGGGCACGTGCAGGCTGCGATCGATGCAGCCATGGCTGCTCGTCCGTCATGGTCAGCGTTGCCATGGAATGAGCGCGCAGCGGTTTTTCTCAAGGCGGCCGATTTGATAGCGGGCCCCTACCGCGCCAAGATCAATGCGGCCACTATGTTGGCACAGTCCAAGAATGTCTTCCAGGCGGAAATTGACGCGGCCTGCGAATTGATTGATTTCCTTCGCTTTAACGCCTTCTTCCTTCAAGAAATTCAAGATGTGCAGCCCGATAGCCAAGATGGCATTTGGAACCGCATGGAATACCGCGGATTGGAGGGGTTTGTCTTTGCAATTACACCCTTTAACTTCACGGCCATTGCCGCCAACTTGTGCGCTGCACCGGCGCTCATGGGCAATGTGGTGGTGTGGAAGCCTGCCGACTCCCAAGTCTACAGCGCGCAAGTCATCATGGAAGTATTTAAGGCAGCCGGTCTTCCGGACGGTGTCATCAACATGGTGACGTGCGATGGTCCGGTGGCGGGTGATGTCGTGTTTAACCACCCCGACTTTGCTGGATTGCATTTCACGGGCTCCACGGGTGTTTTCCGTCATTTGTGGACTTCTATTGGCCAAAACATTGCGAAGTACAAAAGCTACCCGCGCATTGTTGGGGAAACGGGAGGTAAGGATTTCGTCTTGGTCCACCCCTCCGCTGGTGTGGATGAAGTTGTAACCGGACTTGTGAGAGGCGCTTTTGAATTTCAAGGGCAAAAGTGCAGCGCTGCATCTCGCGCTTACTTGCCCAAGAGCTTGTGGCCAGCCATTGAAGAGAAATTAATCGCCCAGGTCGGCGAGCTGAAAGTGGGGTCGCCGGAAGATTTTGGCAATTTCATTACGGCTGTCATCGATGAACGATCTTGGGATAAGATCAACGGATATCTAGAGCATGTTAAATCCGACGATGCTGTACGCGTTCTCGTGGGTGGCGATGCCGATAAGTCGAAGGGATACTTTGTCGAGCCTACCGTCGTTGTTACCACCGATCCAAAATCACGAACGATGGTTGAGGAAATCTTCGGGCCGGTCCTGACGATTTACGTATACGAGGACAACGACTTTGAGCGGGCAATGGACTTGGTGGATAGCACCAGTGAATACGCCTTGACAGGTGCTGTCTTTGCGCAAGATCGCCATGCCATTAACCGCGCCACAGAGCGGTTGGTCAATGCTGCTGGAAACTTCTACGTCAACGACAAACCCACGGGCGCTGCCGTTGGACAGCAGCCGTTCGGTGGAGCCCGCGGTTCAGGAACAAACGATAAAGCTGGCAGTGTTCTGAACCTCTGGCGATGGACCAGTGCACGGACCATCAAAGAGACCTTAGTACCCCCAGTGAATTACCGTTACCCGTTCATGGGGTGATTGAGTTAGCATAAAAAAGCAAAGGGAGGCTTGGGCCTCCCTTTGCTGATTCTAGATAAGTCGCAACGCTGTTAAGCCAAGTCCTCTTGGTACTTCGGCTGAGGGATGGTGCTCATATCCACTTTTTCTGGAGTGAAATCCATGGTTTCCTTCAACCATTTGATGTGTGCTTTTTGGAGCTGACCGTTTTTGTCCAGCCACTTGGTGGACACAATAAATTTTTCTTTTTTACCTAGTTCTTCTATCGTCGTCACCTTTCCTGCAATCGCACGAAGTCTGAATGCACTGTTTAAAATGCTTGCTCGGACACTTGAAAATTTAGATTGGTCGTAACCATACGTGCTCAAGGCGTTGTTCATGAGTTCTTTGTACGTCATGGGCCGTTGTTCATTATCCAATTGTTCCAAGATGAATTTGCCCCAAACACTCTTTGGTCCGCGTTTTTTGGCTTTAGAGCCCGCACGTGTAAGCATGACACCGGATTCACTGTCCACGTTGTTTCCTTGAAGCTTGCGCAGCATTCCATCTACGTGCTTCAATTTTGCATTCAGGCGCAGTCTTTCTTCCTGGTAGAAAGAGATTACATCTTTGACCTCCTGAGCATTAAATTCCATTTTATTCATCTTTCTTGTGGTTTCGGTAATACAAATGTAAAAAGCATTGACAGAAAAAACAGTAAAAAACAGTGTGCATTTTACACCTAAATTGAAAAAGGACCCCTTTAGGTCCTTTTATTGCACAAGCATGACGTAAGCCAGGTTCTGTTCGCCGGAGCGATTCACCATTTATCTGAGCAACCTACCCCCTAACTCGGGCGAGCAGCCCTCGAGCATTAGTCTACGTGGTCTTGCAACCCGCAAGGTTTACCTAAGCTTCCAGATCACTCTGGAACTGGTGAGCTCTTACCTCACCTTTTCACCCTTACCTGTGTCCGAAGACCATCGGCGGTTTAAATTTCTACAGCACTTTCTGTTGCTATACATTCCTG
>JBELBV010000039.1:0-20116 GCA_042095135.1 Flavobacteriales bacterium
CCATGCTTGGACAAGCCCAGGAGGCTGTTCAGGACTCTGCAGCGGTGCCTGTTGAAGCGGCTTTTGAGGTGGTGTGGGGCGCCTCTGATTCCACCCGAATGAATGCGATAGACTCGGACGTGGAGTTGTACGGTTCCGCTTTTGTCTCTCTGGATGACATCCGCTTGGAAGCTGACCGCATTGTGTATTCACAGGAGACAAACCAAGCGTGCGCCTACGGCCGCAGGGATTCAACTGGAGCGTGGATTGGAAGGCCGATACTGACGCAGGGTGGCCAGACGTTTGAGCAGGACGAATTGTGCTTCGACATGAAGTCGCGCCGCGGGTTGAGCCGGCATGCCGTGACGGTGCAAGGCGAGGCGATTTTTCACGCCGCGGTGGCCAAGCGCCAAGCCGACGAACGCATTCATGTGGCCAACGCCAAATTCACTACGTGCGACGCCGAAAATCCCCACTTCCATTTTCACCTCAAACGCGCGGTGATGATTCCCGGCGAAAAGGTGGTTTCTGGGCCGTTTTACCTGAAGTTTCGGAAAATCCCGACACCGCTTGCGTTGCCCTTTGGTTGGTTTCCAACGCCCCCGGAGAAGCGCAGCCACGGGCTCTTGATGCCGGGATATGGAGACGGCGGAAATTTGGGCTTTTTCCTCAAGGATCTCGGGTATTACATGCCGCTGGGCGAATACGCAGACACCCGATTGACCGGCGACATCTACACCGGCGGTTCGTGGGCGATTCGCAGCAGCACCAATTACAAAATCCGTTACCGGGCGAGCGGGAATTTTAACGTGAGCTTCCAGCGTCAGCGCATTGGGTTCACGGGCTTGCCAAGTTTGACCAAGCAAAACCAATTTTTCGTCCGCTGGACCCACAACCAAGACGGCCGAGCAAAGCCCAATAGCCGGTTCAACACCAGCGTGAACTTTGGTTCGAACAACCACTTCCAATCCAACCTCAGCAGCACGCAGCAAGATTACCTGACCAACACCTTCCAGTCCAGCGTGCAGTGGTCCCGATCCTTTCCTGGGAAGCCTTTCAACGTCGCCATGAGCGCTCGCCATTCCCAAAATTCGCAGACCGGCAATGTCGATGTGACACTTCCCGCCTTCACCTTCAACCTACAGCGCACCAGCTTGGCGAAGTTGCTGGGCCGCACACAAGTGGGCAGCGGATTGCTCGATGAAATCGCCATCACGGGCTCCACGCGCTTTGAACAAACGATGCAGGCGCCCGATAGCGTATTCAATTCGGGCAATTGGCAGGACGTCACCTTCCGCAACGGCATCAAGCACACCGCCTCCGCCTCCACCCAAATGCGGGCGGGCTTTGTCAGTGTGACGCCCTCGTTCAATTACAATGAGTTTTGGGCTTTTCAGTCCCTTCAGGGCGATTTGATCGAAACTGAGGAAGGAGTGGTGGAAGTACTCGATACCCTCAACGGATTTGATGCTACCCGCGATTGGCGCTTGTCGGTCAACGCCTCGACGCGGTTTTACGGGACATTTGAACGGGGCAAGGAAAAACGCGTTCCCGCCCTGCGCCACGTGGTCAGTCCGTCGTTGGGGTTGAGCTATACCCCTCAGCGGCAGCGTACTCAGGAGGTGAGCCTGAATGACGAGAACTGGGAGTACAACCCATACAGCCTGAACCGTTTCACCCCGCTGGATATTCGTGCTTCTGGTGCCGTCAACCTCAGCGTGTCCCAGAACCTCGAGGCGAAGGTGCGCGACAAAGTGACCGGCGATCTGCGCAAGGTGCGGCTCATTGACAACATCGTCACCTCTGCGAATTACAACCTGATTGCCGATTCGCTCGGGCTGAGCGACATTGTGACCCGCGGTAATACCGATTTGTTCAACCGGATGCGGATCAACTTCGGTGCAACGCACAGCGCTTATGCTCGGGATTCGACGGGGCAACGCATCGACCAATTTTTGTGGGAGACCGGAGAAGGTACGTTGCGCTTGACCCGCGCCAACCTCGCTTTCGGGAGCAATTTTAAAGGGGGAGAGGAAACGATATTTCCCTGGAATTGCCGGGTGGATTACAACTTTGACATGCGCAAGAGCTGGCAGCAAGCCGCCCAATCCGATACGCTCATCATCAACCAATCCGCGCGCGTGCGAGGTTCGATTCGCATCGCCGAAAAATGGAACGTGGACGTGAACGGGGGGTACGATTTCATCAACCGCGAATTGACCCCAACACAGCTCGACATTCGGTGGGACCTGCACTGCTGGGAACTATCTGTTAATTGGGTACCCATCGGCATCCGCAAAAGCATCTACGTGCGCCTCAACATCAAGTCGTCGATGCTCAAGGACTTGAAACTGGAATTCCGCGACAGCGACCTGCCGTTTTTGTACTGAGGATCAGCGGCCGAACCAGCGCACCAGCATCACCACCAAGCACACGAGGAACATCAAGAAACTGATCTTGTTGACCCCGTGCATCATGCGCAGGCTGATCCCAGCTTCTTCGTCGCGGTGAAACAAGTTGGCCGGGTTCAAGTAGTAGAGGATTTTCTTGAAAAACATGGTTCAGCGTTTTCGGTGGGCAATGACAGAAATTTCTACGCGCGCCCCTTTGGGCAATCCGGAGACAAAGACCGCCTCACGCGCCGGGAACGGCTCAGGAAGGGTGCTGCGGTAGGTAGCATCCATTCCAGCATAATCGCCGGAATCGATGAGGAAAACGGTGGCCTTGACCACGCACTCCAAGCCCAATCCCGCCGCCTCAAGCACACGTGTCACGTTGCTCAAGCTCTGCGCCGTCGCGGCTTCGATGGATTCAGCCACCAATTCCCCGGTCTTCGGGTTCAATGGGATTTGGCCGCTGACGAAGACCAGGTCTCCGGCTTCGACGGCTTGGCTGTAGGCGGCAACCGGCGCTGCCGCATTGGAGGATGAAATCGGATTGGACATGGTGCGAAACTACGGAGGGATTTCCCACCTTTGCATGCTAAAGTTCCCAGATGCACATCCTGCTGGTAGACAATTACGATTCCTTTACATGGAACATCGAACACATCCTCGTGAGCGCGGGCGCACAAGTGGATGTGGTGCGCAATGATGTGATCAATCCGCACGCTGTCGTTCAATTTGACGGCCTTGTGTTGTCACCCGGCCCAGGCATTCCCGATGAAGCTGGCCAATTGATGCGTATCATCCCCATCGCCGCTGCGCACAGCGTGCCGACCTTAGGCGTGTGCCTCGGAATGCAGGCCATCGCCGAGCATTTCGGCGGAACGTTACGCAACCTCGATCAGGTCCTTCACGGGCAAGCGTCGCTCCTGACAGAACTCCTGTCAGAAGGCGTGTTGGCAGGGTTACAGCCGCCGGTTCAAATCGGGCATTACCACAGCTGGGTGGTGGACGACGTGGAGTTGCCGGCCAACCTGGAGATTACGGCCCGCAATGGGGCGGGCCTGCCAATGGCCCTACGGCACCGTACGTTACCCCTCGAAGCCGTGCAGTTTCACCCTGAATCGGTATTGACGCCTGACGGCAAAACCATGCTCAGCAATTGGCTTCGTGGGGTGGCTGAACACCGCAAGGATCAACCGGTGGACCGGTCCGCTATTCCCATTTGGCTGGAAGAAAAAAGCCCCAGCACCGAGCGGTACTGAGGCTTTGAATGCAGTGATTCGAGTCTGGCAGGAGAATCACTGGTTGCGGTAGTTCGACATCACTTCTTCAAACGTTTCCTTGAACTGGTCGTAGTTGTACTCAGCGCGGATACGTTCTTCTTGCTGAAGCCCTTCGACGTAGGCGTCCGCCAACTGTGCACCGCTTAATTCGATAGCGAGGTAGGCGATGTACTTCTTTTCCTCGGTCATGGTGAGCTCTTGGCAAATGGTAATCGCCCCGGTGAGCTTCTTATTGACGATGGTGCGCGACAATTCGTTGAATTTGCTTGTGGCCTCTTCTTTCGTTCCGAAGCCCAACTGAGTGGCTTGGTTTTCAGCAACGATTTCAACCGTGGCTTCAACGGCACGGGCCAACGTGGCTTCAGCGTTTTGGCGGGCAATTTTCTTCGCGATCTCGCGCTGTGGGCTCGTGCCTGTCGCTGAGGCGCGGAAGAATTCGCTGTTGGTCAGGAATTCAGGTCCTGAGCAGTATTCAACAATGCGGACTTCTCCGCGGGTTACGGGTGTAGACGCGGTGTCTTTGTTGCCCTTGCAACCGGTCAATGCGAAAGCTCCGGCGGCAGCGCAAAGCATGATGGAGGAGAGTTTCATGTTCATGGGGTTGGTGTTTTCAATGGTGTTTGCATTCTGAACTTCAATTAGCATGCCAACTTCGTTCGGTTGCACGTCAAAGATGAATGATTCTGTGGTTATTGGTACAAGGCTTGGATTAATTTCTTGAGAAAAGCCCCTTCAATTTCCGCTTGCGCTTTGCGGTACGCGGCGTCGTGGGCCTTGGTCCAGTCGAGTTGCACGCCCTTGACGTCGGTTAAATTCTGACGCAGGATGGGTTGGCCTTCGCTGTTTTTGAGGACCGCAGAGGCGTTCAGCATAACAGTGTAAAACCCCGAAGCCGATCCCGCTTCCCGGGTGTTCGCTTCCAGTTCCAAGACCATATCCGCGTCTGCTGCGCGCTCTACCCATTGAATGCCGCGGGCGTTCAACCCTTGGGCGATGGCGTTTTTCAATTGCGACGAAGCCGAGGGTTTGCCATTGATGCGCTCCACGGTGTGGAGGTGAACCGTCGGGGTCTCAAGGACAATGGGCACCGTCACCGATGGTGTGGGCAGCCCTTGAATCAAGCGCTGAACAGGTGAATCCTTCAACCGGGGCGACAGGTCATCCATTCGGACCTCCAAGCGCATTTCCGCGCTTTTGACGCCGGGTTCGAATTGACCGATGTCGAAGGTACACTGGCCATCACTATTGGTGCTCAGGCTGGCCGTTTTGGGCAGTGTGCCTCGGTTGTAGCGCGACCATACCGGAATCTGGGCTGCAGGCGCTCCAGCGAACAGGGCTTTGCACGCCAAGGTCCCTTGGTACCGATCGGAGAACGACAAGCGCAGGGTGTTGGCCCCAGGTTGTAACGATAAATCCGCCAGCACTTGGGAAATGCCATCGAGGCAAGCCCGGTCAAGTGCCACGTTTCCGCCGGGTGTGTTCCATTCGTTCAGCTCACCCCAGTACGCCTCCAGCGTTTCCAACCCGCGGATGTAAAAGTCCAAAGCGGCAGCAACGCGGCCTTCGGCTCGTGCGTTTTCTGCGCTCATCCAGTGGCCGCCTGCGACTTCGAGCGTCGCCATTTTGCGCTCGTTGCGGATGCGCTCGTACGTGGCCTTGCTCAGCCGGTAGTAGGCCCAGATGTCCGTCGCGTCTTCATAGGTGCCGACCAACTCGTACTCCTCCAGGTCTTCGGCACTGGCGCTTGAAATGCGTTCTGCGAAATTCTGACCTGCCACGCCCTGAAATTGGGTGGTGTTTAGGATGGAGGTGCTTTCGATGACCACGCGGATTTGACCAGCCATATCGGCGAGGGCACGCTTTTTGGCGGTAGCATCAGCGTCGGTGCCGAACTGCATTTTGCTGGCACTCGACACGCCGATGTAGTACGAGGAGAGGATGGGACGTTGAACCACCCATTCCGGCGGAGCGGCCCACTTCTGGGTGCCACCACAGCCGCTCAGTCCCACGAGCAGAGCGACGACTCCGCCCAAGAGCATGGTGCGAATGGTGCCACTCATGGTACCAGGCGTTTGAGTTCAGTCTCGACCAAATTGCGGACTCCCTTGGAGCAATCCAACACCAACGCGTCGACCATGCTGGATTCCGATTGCAACTCGGTGCGGCCGTTGAGCTTGCGGGACAGTCCAGTGCGGCTGCCTCGGTTGCCGCTGGAGTTGGCCGGGTGCAGTTTGTTTGCATTGCCGCTGTACCGTGCGTATTCAATTTCATCTCGGGAACTGCGCTTAAGCATCTCCGACATTTCAGTTTTCCCAGTTTCGAGCGAAATCAGTTGGATTTGAATGGTTAAGTCCACGGCGCGGGTGCGCTTGTACTCTTGGTAGGTCACCTTGCGGTAACGGGTTTCGTACACCTTTTTGCCCTCCTCATTGACCTTTTCCACTTTGTAGCTTTCGAATCCCTGGCGATCGAATTTTTGCAAGCTTGACGTCCGAACATCGCAGGAGACTACGGTGCCTTTGAGGATGGCTTTGGCGCCCACCATGCTCCCGACCTCGACCGACGTATTCCCATCGACCACACCGCTGAGGGCCAGTTGCTGTTCTTGGAGGATGATTTCTTGGTTCTCCCGATCGACTAGGACTAAGAACGGGTCGCTACTTTCTGCAACAGACTGCTGCACGAAGGACCGAAGCTTGGTGTCCATGCCAGCCCGGTTGGAGCCGTTTTCGAATTCGACCAAAGCCAAGGCAAACCGGCCATTGTCCAGTACTTCGGTTTTCAATTCCGCCGCGTCTTTATAGCCGTTGTCCCGCGCCGTGACGGCGTTGAGTTCATTGAGGGCTGTTCGCCAGTGCAGGCGTTCGATGGCCGCCGAGGCATCACGGTAATGAGGCTCGCAGTACGCCACGTCCGCGAGGTGTTTTGCGTCTTCGTAATCCGCTTGCAGTCGCACGATTTCTGTGAATTGCGTGAGTGCATCTGCGAAATCTTCTGTTTCCAATGCGGTCAATCCCGCTTGGTACAATTCGTCCATGTGGGCGTCCTTGACCTGCTCGTACGCTTGGCGTGCGCTTTCCATGAAAAGCAGCCGAATACCCAATTTCGTGACCCTTGCGTTGTACGCTTCTGCGGCTTCAAATGCCGCGACGGCCCGGGCCCGGTCGTTGGCCATGCGCGCTTCGTCAAATTGCCGTAAGTGGTCATTCAATACCCATTGCCCTGCGCGCTGCAAGCCGGCGAGTGCCTCCGTGTTGGTTGCTTTTTTCTGGACAGCTGTGTAGTAAAATCCAGCGGCTTGTGTCATCATGCCCACCTCTTCCATTTTGAGTCCGCGTTTGGTGTAGGCCTTGGAACCTGAGCATCCGGTTCCCCACGCCATAATGGCAAGGGCAATCAGCATGAAGGTGAAGCGGGTGGAAGGCATGGGCGTAAAATGAGAGCGCAAGTTAATGGCTAATGCAGCCAATCGAGCGAATTTCATGCCAACCTCATGGCCCGACAGCAGAGGCTGTCCCTACCTTTGAGAGCGAACCACAAAAATCACGGCATGCGGAAGGTCTTGGTATTGGGAGCGGGTCGGTCCAGCTCCTCTTTGATTGCAATGATGTTGGAGCGCGCGGAGCGCAACGACTGGGAAGTCCATGTCGGGGACGTAGATGAGGCCACTGCCAAAGCCAAGTGCCAAGGCCACCCTGCTGCCCATCCGTTCCGCATCGATCCGAAAGACAATACGGAACGTGACGCACACATCGCTTCCAGCGACTTGGTGATTTCCATGGTGCCGGCGTTCATGCATCCGGAGATTGCATCCGTGGCAATCGAGGCCGGTGTGCACGTCATCACGCCTAGCTACGTGGGGCCGGAAATGCAAGCCCTCCACGATAAGGCTGTAGCAGCTGACGTACTGGTCCTGAATGAAATCGGACTCGACCCGGGCATTGACCACCTCAGTGCCAAGGCTGTACTGGATCGAGTGGCTGAGGCCGGAGGAGAAATGGTAGAATTTGAATCGTACTGCGGCGGACTGATTGCTCCGGAATCAGACGACAACCCCTGGCATTACAAGTTCAGCTGGAATCCGCGCAACGTCGTACTCGCCGGTCAAGGCGGGGCCGCCACGTTCCTCTCAGGGGGAAGTGCCCGCTTAGTACCTCCGCACCGCACGTTCCAAGACGTTCGCCATATCGACGTGGGGGGAACGGCCTTTGAAGGGTACCCCAATCGCGATTCCATCGCCTACGAATCCATTTACGGACTAGAAGGCATTCAAACCTTGATCCGCGGCACCCTCCGCGGCGAGGGATTTTGTGCTGGCTGGGATGTGCTCGTTCAACTCGGGTGTGTACGCGATGACGCAGAGATGGAATGGTCCGCAGGAACGTCTTGGGCGGATTGGATGCGCTCTTTCTTGCCCGCATCCCTGAGTCATGTGTCCGTGCGGGACGGCATCGCCCAGCGTTTTGGGACCGATGACACCACATTGGATCGATTGGCCTGGCTCGGGCTGTTCGATGCCGATGGGGGACCGGCGGTGTTGAAAGGCACTCCGGCACAGGTGCTGCAATCGCTGCTCGAAGTGAAGTGGGAATTGCAGCCCAACGACCGGGACATGATTGTCATGTGGCACCGGTTCGCCTATCGATTGGACGGCGAAATGCATGAAGTGACGAGCTCGCTCCGTTTGGAAGGCCGAGACGCGGTTTATACCGGCATGTCAGACACCGTAGGTTGGCCCGTGGCGCTGGCTGCAGAGGCGCTGCTATCTGGTAAATTCAAAGACCGCGGCGTTCAGGTGCCGCTTCACAAGGATTACTACGAGGTCATTCTGCCCGCCCTCGAAGAACTAGGCGTTCGATTTGAAGAAACCCACCGCTTATGCTCTTGACGGCGTGCTTGTTTTGTTGGGGGTGCCAGGGTGTGCCGGCGTGGCCGGAGTCCGGAATTGCGGATGCCGCGTGGGTTGAGACGGCGATTGCATGGCGGTTGCAGACAGGACTCGACGCCTGCGGTGAAACCGGAAAGGCTGTGGATGCCTTGACGTTGGAATGGATCGCTGCATCCCCAAAGGTCTGCGTGGAAATCACCACGAACGAATGGCCGGTTTTGCGGCATTATCCAGAATTGAAAACACCCCTGATTCAGGCGCTGGCCTGGGGGGAGTTGCAAGGAGTCGAGTGGGAAAAGAAAGCGCTCGTCAGGCTGCTGCGCAAAGTGGTGCGCAAGTCGGACGGGCTCAAAAGCAGCCGGGTTCGGCCGTACCTCAAGCAGACGCCAACACGAACGTCGTGATGGAGGCGATGAACATCAAAATGGCCAAGGCCAGGTACCGAAGTGGAATTGCTTTCATGCGTCCCTTTACGGGGACTTCTGGGATGAGGTTGCAACTGAAGGGCTTTTTTGGCACGAAATCCAACAAACCAGCCACTTGAGGGGTTAGGTTTGGAGCACAGCTAGTCCGATATGCGCAGTTTTGAAGTCCCCGAATTTTACCGCAGCCCCATCATCGCTCGGGTTAAGCAGAAACGCAAGGCCCGCGACCCGCGCAAGCGCGACTTTTCGCCATCCGTGCTTGACTTCGGCACCGTGCGGTTTGTGATGGCACGGCACTTTGGGTTTTGTTTCGGGGTCGAAAACGCGATTGAAATCGCCTACCGCGCCTTAGAGGAGAACCCCGGTAAGCGCATCTTTTTGCTCAGCCAGATGATCCACAATCCGGAGGTAAATGCAGACTTGACGGCCCAGGGCATTCGATTTCTGCAGGACACCGAGGGCAATGCCCTCACGCCGCTGAGCGAGCTGCAGGCGGACGATGTGGTGCTGATCCCTGCATTTGGAACCACCTTGGAACTCGAAGCGCAGCTCAAAACAATCGGGGTGGACGTCTCGACGTACAACACCACCTGCCCATTCGTGGAGAAGGTGTGGAAGCGTTCGGCCAAGCTCGCAACGTCAGATTACACCATCATCATCCACGGCAAACCCCAGCATGAGGAGACCCGAGCGACCTTCAGCCACGCCCGCGGGTCGGGCCACGTCCTGGTCATCAAGAACATGGCGGAGGCGGAATTGCTGTGCGACTTCATTGAAGGCAAGCGTCCGATGGATGATTTTTGGACGCATTTCGAAGGCCGTGCCTCCGATGGGTTTGACCCTGCGGTGCACCTCGGACGCGTTGGGGTGGTGAATCAGACCACGATGCTGGCGTCGGACACCCAGGCCATCAGTGACCGCATCAAGGTCTCCATCGAAGCAAAGGCCATCGACGAGGAAGCATTTGCCAACACCCGTGACACCTTGTGTTACGCGACCAATGACAACCAACAGGCGACCCAAGCGGCGTTGACCGCTGCCCGGCTGGATACCGCAGTAGTAGTAGGTGGCTACAACAGTTCCAATACTTCTCACCTTGTGGAATTGTGCGAGGAGCAGGTGCCGACGTTTTTCGTGCGCAACGAGAAGGAATTCATGCCGGACGGTTTGCTGAAGCACTTCGACTGGCGCAGCGGGATTCACCAAGAAACCTTGGATCCGTGGCCAGTGGGGCAGGAGGGTGAAGCGCCCACGGTGTTGCTGACAAGCGGCGCCTCGTGTCCCGATGCGACGGTGGACCGCGTCATGCAGGCGATTTTGGAGCGTTATCCCGGTTCAAAAGATGTTGAAGACGTGTTGATTGCCTTTGAACAAGAATTGGACGCCCAGCCGCTTTCGTGAGCGCGGCGGCCGTATTTTTGTTTTTCATGCAAGCTCCACGCCTACGTTCCATGTTTCGCAACGTCCGCACGGAGCCGCGGCGGTTTCAATTCCGCTCGCGGCACCTGCCGAATTTGGATTCCAAGTGGTCCGAACGCAAGGAGCGCATTGAGGCCGAGGTGGCTGGGAAGCAAGACCCCGACGCAGCGCCTGCACGCCCTATTCTCTTTCGTTCTAGCCGCACCAAGACTGAGTCCGCAGATGGCGCCTCAGAATGGAAGGAACGGCGGCAAGCACAAATCCTTGGAGGGCGGTATGCCATGCTCCGGGCCGCGGTCATTGCGGCCGGCTTGGTCTGGTTGGCATGGCGCGGGATGGTGTGGGTGGAGACCAGTGATTTTTCGGACGTACTAAAGTGGATGGAGGATGCCTGAGGTGATACGGCAGTTGCCAGAAAATGTAGCGAATCAGATTGCGGCTGGAGAGGTCATTCAGCGGCCTGCTTCTGCGGTGAAGGAGTTGATGGAAAACGCCGTGGATGCCGGTGCCTCGCGCATTGACGTGCGCGTGGTGGACGCCGGCCGCACGCTGATCCATGTGATGGACAACGGGGTGGGCATGGTCAAGGCCGATGCTAAGCGCTGCTTTGATCGCCACGCCACCTCCAAAATCACGTCGGCGGACGACCTGTTCACAATCGTTTCGAAAGGGTTCCGCGGCGAGGCATTGGCCTCGATCGCTTCCATTGCCCACGTCGAATTGAAGACGCGCCATGCGAGCGACGATTGCGGCATCCAGCTGAACATGGAAGGGGGGACCTTGGCTCAAGAAACTCCCGTGGCCATGGAAATGGGTACTCAGATTGCTGTGCGCCACTTGTTTTTCAACGTTCCCGCCCGTCGGAACTTTCTAAAGTCCGACGCTGTCGAAATGCGGCACGTTATCGATGAATTTCACCGTGTCGCGTTGGCGCACGAGGCCATTCATTTCACGCTTACCCACAACGACAGCGAACTGTTCAATTTGCGACCGGCCACCCTGCGAAAGCGAGTCATTGGCGTGTTCGGAAGCAAGTACGATGAGCGCCTCGTACCCGTTGAGGAGAGTACGGACGTGGTGGGAGCCAAAGGGTTTGTCGGCAAGCCGGCCTACGCCCGCCGAACGCGGGGCGAGCAGTTTTTGTTCGTCAACCAGCGGTTTGTCAAGCACGGGCTCATTCACCGGACCATCATGAACGCATATGAAGGGTTGTTACCCCCCGGTCAATACCCGCTGTATGTGCTGTTTTTGACGATTGATCCCGCCCGCTTGGATGTCAACATCCACCCGACCAAAACGGAAATCAAATTCGACGAAGACCAGCACATTCAGTCCCTGCTGCTGCCTTCGATTCGCCGAGGCTTGGGCAAGCACGCCGTAGCACCTTCGTTGGATTTCGACCAGGAATCCAGCCTGAACATCCCCCCGTTGCCCAAGGACCGCGTTGTTGCGGAACCCGTGGTGCAGGTCAACACCGATTACAATCCGTTCGAATCGAAAGCTTCTTCGGGCGGATCCACAGGTGGCGGACTGCGACCCGGTCGTGGCCAAATGGATGCGTGGAAGTCGCTCTACGAAAAGGCGTGGCAATCCGAAGGAGGCCCAGGACCGGTGGCGCAAGAGGAGCGTGCCATGCAATCTTCGGCTTCCGGAGAATTCGGCGCGCAACTCGAGGCGGGCGATGAGGTCGTCGTCAAGCAGCGTCCGCTATTTCAACTGCAGAATAAGTACATCGTGACCGCCACCAAATCGGGCCTGCTCGTGATCGACCAGCACCGCGCGCACCAGCGCATCTTGTACGAGGAATTGGTGCGCCAATTGGAGCCGGAGGGCGCTCCCGCGGCCACGCAGCAATTGCTTTTCCCGACGGCAATCGACCTCAATGCTGCGGATCAGTTATTCGTGTTGCAATCGCGCGACTGGCTGGCCAAGTTTGGCTTGCTGGTGGCGGAACACGACGATGGGGTGGAAGTCCAAGGCATGCCTTTGGAGGCAGACACCACACCGGAATCGCTCATCCAGGCCATCCTCGAGGAACGTGCGGCGGAGGTAGCGGGTGTGAGCCGGGAGGAACGGGTCGCTGCACGGCTTGCGGCCTCCATGGCCGTTCGGGTGGGCAAGGCGCTCAAGCCCGAGGAGATGGTGGACTTGGTCGATCGGCTGTTTGGCTGCTCGACGCCAGCCCTCGACCCCTTTGGTCGCACGGTCATTGTTAATTTTGAATCCAACGAACTCGAGCAACGATTCCGCTGATGCTGAACAACGCCCCACCGGTGGTCAAAAATTTGATCATCATCAACGTACTTTTTTACCTCGCGACGATGGCACTGGGCGAATACCAGATGCTCCACTATTTCGCAGGAACGTACCCCGGCTCGCCCAATTTTTACCCGTGGCAGGTCATCACCCACATGTTCATGCACGGTGGCCTCGGGCACATATTCTTCAACATGTTCGCTTTGTACATGTTTGGTGGGCAGCTGGAACGGCTCTGGGGACCGCAGCGCTTTCTGAATTACTACATCATCTGCGGCTTGGGCGGCTTCTTCTTGCACGAGCTGTTCGTGGGCATCGAATTGAATAACATGTACGGGACCTTTTTCCCGGCATTTGACCAGCCCTCGGGCGTTTCGAACCAATTGTGGACGATGCATTTGGATGCGGAATTTGGACGGGTGGTCGGCGCATCTGGAGCGGTATTCGGGATTTTGCTGGCCTTTGGGATGCTGTTCCCCAACACGCGGCTGATGCTGCTGTTTCCGCCCATTCCCATCAAGGCCAAGTACTTTGTGATTGGCTACGGGATTTTGGAATTGACCCTCGCATTGGATAATGCGTCCGGTGACAACGTGGCCCATTTCGCCCACTTGGGCGGTATGCTGTTAGGCTATATGTTGCTCAAGCGGTGGCAAAAAGAACGTGGCACGTTTTACTGATTGCAGCAGAGGATGTGGGATGATTTGAAACGCCAATGGGAATCCGGGAGCATGTTGACCCGGTTGATCTTCGCCAACGTGGGCGTGTTCACGGCAATCATGACGTTACGGTTGCTCACCACGTTTGGCGTGCTGGACAGCGAGTGGCTCAACGGCGTGTTTGGGCTGGCCACGTCTTGGAAGGCCGAAGTATTGATGTACCGACCGTGGTCGGTCATCACGCACATGTTCGTGCACGTGGACATTTGGCACATGGTCATCAACATGGCGTGGTTGTATTGGATGGGCCGCATGTACATGGTGCAATTCGGCGCGCGGCGCTTGCTGAGCACCTACATAGTGGGCGGCCTCGCAGGATTTGTGCTGTACGCGGTGGCTTCCAACTTGGCGCCGGCTTTCCAGCAGAGTACGTTCGCTTATGGCGCGAGTGCGGCGACCATGGCCATCATGGCCGCGACGGCGACCGCCAACCCCAATACCAACGTGCGCTTGTTTTTGCTTGGTGCGGTCCCGCTGAAGTACCTCGCCATCGGCTGGGTTCTGCTGGATTATTTCGCCTTGGGCAACGGTGCGAATGCCGGTGGCAACCTCGCGCACTTGGGCGGCGCGGCTTTTGGCTACCTCATGATCAAGCAGTCGCAAATCGGTCGGGACTGGGTAGGGTGGTTTGAGCGCTTGATCGATGCCTTCATGGGCCTCATCCAAGGTGGGAGCATCCCAACGCCGCGAAAGAAAACGCGGTTCCGAAAAGTCAAAGACAATCGCTCCACGCGGGTCAAAAGCGATGAGGACTTCAACCTCGAGAAGCGCGAGCGTTCCGAACGCATGGACGCCATCCTCGACAAAGTTTCCAAGCAGGGGTACGAGAACTTGACGGCTGAAGAAAAGGACTTTCTCTTTCGGCAATCCAACCGATGACAGCTAAGCGTTCCTCCTTTCGACCGGTGTGGTCCCTCTTGTTGTTGATTCCGGGTGGAATGGGGGTGATGCTGGCTGAACTGGCTGTGCGGGTGCCCCCGGTGGACGTGCCGGTGCTGGCGCTATTTGGGATGGCCTACCCGTTGGCTTCGGGCGCACTCATCATTGGCGCATTCGGCGCGCTGTGGTCCCGCCGCTGGAAAGCGGGTTTGGCTGGTGCGTTCCTGCTCGCCTTGAGCTGGCCTCATGCTACAGCGACGTGGGGCAGTGTCGGTGGCCAGAGCGACGCGGTGGCGCAGCAACTCAAGGTGGTGACGTGGAACGTGCGTCAATTCAACCGGTACGCATGGATCGAGCGACCGGGCGTTCGGGACTCAATTTTGAGCTACCTCGCGGCCCAAGAAGCGGACGTCATATGCCTACAGGAGTGCTTTTTGGAAGACCGCCGTCAGCCATGGATGTCAGCCGACCGGTTGCAGCAGGCCACTGGGCTCGCCCACTGGGAAGAAGAATTCAAATTGGGGCGCGGACAAGACAAACTGTTCGGTTTGGCGGTGCTTTCGCGGCACCCGATTGTGGCCAAATCGGCCATCCGGTTTGAAAACGACAAAAACAACAGCGGTATGTACGTGGATCTCCTCGTCGGGGGCGATACCGTGCGCGTATACAACATGCACCTGAGCAGCATCGGTTTTGAGAAAGCAGATTACGAGGATGCGCGCAATGTACAGGACGAGGCCGCGCGGTCACGGCTGTACCATCGGCTGGCCGCAGCGTGGCAAAAGCGAACCGACCAAGCCGAGCAGGTCGCGGCATCGGTGGCACGAAGTCCGCACCCGGTGATTGCCGTGGGGGACTTCAATGATACGCCGGTGTCTTATGCCGCACATCGGTTCAGTGACCACCTTCAGGATGCCTACCGTTCGGCAGCGGCACTTCAGGGCCCACTGCTGGGCGCATCCTACATCGGTGACCTGCCCTTTTTGCGCATCGATCAGGTATGGGCGAGCCCGGAATTGGATGTGGTGGACTACCAAACGGGACGCGTCGAACTTTCCGACCACCGTCCCGTTCAGGTGGCGTTCCAATGGGCTAAGTAATCAGGCGGGGCGCTTTTTGTCGGCATCGCGTTTCCGCAGGGCTTCAACGCCGGCGATGTGCATGGCGATCAATAAGAAGCCGTACACCAAGTCATCGGCGGGCATCGAGAAGATGCGCCAGCCCGTGTTGTGCCCTGGATGGTACCAGACAATTTGGTCGGTAATGGACGAAGCGTCGTTGTGGATGAAGGGTTTTTCCCAAAACGACAGGCCGGTGAGGACACCATTTGAAATCACAAACGGCACCAACAAAACGAAGAAAGCCAACCACAAATCTGCCATAAACGGCTTGGCGTTGCGCTGTGCCCACACCAGCCACACCAGCGTAAACAGCGACGTAAAGGCGATATAATTGCGTGGAAAAAACACCACCACCAAGGCCGCACAAATCAACATAGCGGAAACGGTCAAGGTGGTCTCGGCGTGTCGGAGGGGGTTGCGTTTCACGTAGTGCTGCAGCGAGAAATACGTGAAGACGCTGCAGTAGGGGATGCACACAAAAAAGAGCAGCTCCTCAAAGGGAAGGCCCAAGATGGACGGGCCGAGCAAGTAGTCGGAGTTGAATGCCCAAATCCCCATTTTGGTGAAGAGCACGTCCCATACAATAAAGAATGCGGCAACGGAGAGGTTGACGCGGAAGAAGTACTTCCACTGCTTGTAAAACTGAACGTTTTTGTCAAAACTCAACAGCAGCGGGAGGGCCAAACAGCTCAAGTTCACCGCGAGATACAAGCCGTTGAATTCATACCACATCACCCGAGGCTTGATTGGCGTTTGGCACGCATGGCTTTGCGTGCATCAGCGAAGTATTTCCGCGGCACCCAGAGCATGCCAAAGCACTCTCCCTCCTCTTTGCTGAGGTGTTTGTGGTGCACCTTGTGGGCCTTGCGGATAGCCATCAAGTAGACGTTTTCCGTGCGCGTAAAAATTTTGAACCGCTGGTGAATGAAGATGTCGTGTACCAAGAAATACGCCAAGCCATAAGCGGCAATGCCGGTCCCAATCCACACACGGAAGTCGCCTCCGGCCATCGAGCCCGTGATGAAGCACCAGGCACTGGGCACTGCGAAAATCAAAAAGAACGCGTCATTTTTCTCGAAGAATCCCGGCTCGTGGACATGATGGTCTTCGTGGAAGTACCACATCAACCCATGCATCAGGTACTTGTGTGCGATCCACGCCACACCTTCCATGGTGACGAAGGTGGCGAGCACAATCAAAGCAGGGGAGAAGTAGGTCAGCGTGTCCATGGAAACCAATTCAAAAAAACGAAGAAGAATACAAAGATGGCAACAAGCAATCCCGTCCCGATGTTTTCTCGCTGTTGCCGAGGTAGCAAGTAAAACACAAAGCTGATTCCCCACCACGATGCGTAATTGAACCACGGCACGTGCACACCTTCCCAAGCCCACCATTCGGCCTGGATGGCCACCGGCTCAATTAGGCTGTCAAATGCCGTCATCAAGGTCGCTGCGATGAGTGCCCGAATGATCTTTCCTCCGAGGGTCTCTGCGCCCCACTGCAGCCGATTCATCAGCCGGTCCGTCCACCAACCGCACCCCATGAGGGAGATCCACCAGAGCACCCCAAGTATCAATGGCACGCCCGCCAACATGGGCCCGAGCGCCGTTCCGTAGCTGTAGTCGCCGAAGAGGTAGCCGGTTTGTACGCCGATGATTTCAACGGCGATACCGCCGCCAAACGCACCCACCCACGTCCAATGCCGTTCTTCCCAGTCCGCCCAGAGCGCCAATACTCCGTTGACGAGGAGGTTGACGGCCGTGAAATCCAGGAAGTATTGGCCGTAGCCGGCGAGGATTCCCGTCACGCCTACAGCATGCAGGAACACCATAATCCGAGGGATCCAGTACCGTTCAAAACTCGCTGTATTCATGACCGCTGTTCGATGAGTTCGGAAGTGATGCGGGCGCTAAGCAAACACAGGGGAATGCCGCCACCCGGATGCACGCTTCCACCGCTAAAGTACAATCCTTCCAGTTGGGTGGAGCGGTTGCGGTGGCGGAGGAATGCCGAGAGAGGGCTGTTGGAGCTGGCGCCGTACAGCGCGCCGAGGTGTGAACTCGTGCGCGATTCAATGGTTGCCGGTGTGAAGCTCCGTTCGGTTTCGATGAGCGGCTCAACCTCGACGCCTAGGGTGCGCTTAATCTTGCCCAGGACAGCCTTTCGTATTTGCGGCAAGCGCTTCTCGACGCCTGCGGGATCCGCGCTCACGTTGACCATCACAAACCAGTTTTCGCCACCCTGCGGTGCGTCATCGGGTTTGAGCTTGGAGCTGATGTGGATGTACACGGTCGGGTCGTCGCCCGGGTGGCCTTCCCGCTGGATGGTTTCGAACTCGGTTCGGTAGTCTTGGCTAAAAAGGATGTTGTGGAGGTGCAGTTCCGGCCTTTCGGTCCTTACGCCCCAGTAAAAGATGACGCCACTTGTGGACCGTTCCTGTTGGAGAATCTTCTCTGGAGCCTTCAGGTCGGGCAAGAGGGTGCGAAACGTCGGCCAGATGTCCGCATTGGAGATAACGGTATCCGCTGTGAAGGTGTGCGTTTGGCCTTCGGCATCCGTGCACCGCACGCCGGTGACCTGCGCGCTATCGTGTTCAATGCGTTGAGCACGGTGGCCGAATCGGTAGTCCACCCCAAGCGCCACGCCCAGCGCGTGCAAGTGCCGGGTGATGCCAACCATGCCGTTGTCCGGGAAGAAGGTGCCTTGGCCGTGCTCCAAATGGGGAATAACGTGCATCATGGCCGGTGCTCTGTGCGGGTCGGAGCCGTTGTACGTGGCGTACCGATCGAAAAGCTGCACGAGGTGCGGCTCGCGCAATTGACGTCGGTTCCAGCGGTGCAAGGTGCCCAACCAAGGGAGGCGGTGTGCAAAGCGGGCGGCGGCGCGCCATTTGCCAGTTTTGCGGCGGCTCCACTCGTGCAGGCTCTGCTCAAGGAAGATTCGGCGGGTGGCCTCAAATGAGGCCGAGCTGTGCGCGAGGTGTGCGGCCACACGGGGCGCCGGCACGTCAAATTCGGAGGCGCAAGCCTCGCAAAACGCCTCGCGATCGGACCATGCTTTCAAGCGCTTACCGTCCTCCCAGAAGTAATGGGTCGACCGATCCAACCGCTGGTACGCGAAGGGCGTGGGGAGGTCGGCACCGGGAGCAGCTTTCTCACGGGCTAGGGTGTCGAGTTCAAGGACCAATTCCGGCCAGGTGAATAACGACGGCCCGACATCGAACCGGTAGCCGTCGTGGGTCTGTTCGCGCAGCTTGCCGCCGGGTTCCTCAGCGGCCTCGAGGACAGTCACGTGGTGCCCTTGCGCAGCCGTGCGAATGGCTGCCGCCATGCCTGCTACGCCGGCGCCAATGATGACGGTGCGTTTGGACCCTTCGGCCATCAAGCGGAATATTGGAGCTTGGCGAGTTTGTCCTTCACCTCTTGGAAGCAAATGCGGAACCAGACCGTGAAGTTGGCCGGGTACTGCTTCAGTTCATACTCCAAGTCTTCCAAGCTGACGTAGCGGTAACTCGCCACTTCCTCTGGTTTGGGTTTGGGCGCCGTGTCAGAGTATCCGATGAGAACGTGGTCCAATTCGTGTTCGATCAAGGCGTTGGAAAACTCACTTCGGTACAGGAATTGAAACACCGGCGTCGCTTGGCAGTACATGCCCATCTCCTCTTGCAGTCGTCGCATGGCAGCTGCTTCCGGGGTTTCGCCTTGCCGCGGGTGGCTGCAGCAGGCGTTGGTCCACAGACCGGGGCTGTGGTATTTGCCCCATGCGCGTTGTTGCAGCAACCATTCGCCCTTGCTGTTGAAGATGAAAAACGAAAAAGCGCGGTGCAGCAGCCCTTTCTCGTGGGCTTCCATTTTCTCCATCAGGCCGATCTCCTTGTCGTTGGGATCGACCAGGACGACCATGTCCGTACCGATGGTGGGTTGCATGTTATCGTTTGGAAGCGTCATCGTTGAGGTGCTGTAGGAAAGTTAAGGCAAATGCGCTCTGTTCGGCATCGTCGGCCCAGTAACCGGCGTCCAATGCGGCGGTGACTCGGCTGGCATCTTCTTCCATGTTGCCCGAATAATCCAAGAAAAAAGGAACAGACCACTGGATGGATAGCCGAAACAGCCGCAATTCCGGATGGTCTGGATCGGCCACGATGGCCGCTTCCAACGGATCGCGTTGGGCCTGGAAGGTCATGAGTTTTTCGAACGGGTTGAATTGTGTTTCTGCTCGCATCATGCGCGCCGTCGCAAGCAGTCCTTGAGCATAGGCGTCGGTAGAATCGCTTCCAACCCAGTGCTCAGCGGCACGGACGAAGGCGGTGACCATATCAGTGTTGGTAGGTGCCAAACATGCGGCTCGGTAGGCAGCTCGAACGTCCGTCAACGACAAGGGTTCTTGGGCCTTCGCCTTGGTGCAAACCAAAACCAGGGCCAGCCCCAACCAAACGCTGGATGCACCCGGCGCACGCACCATTACAACAAGTTGAAACTATGGCGGAGGTACGAACTGACCGCGAGGGTCGCCTTCCGTGTGTTGGGAATGCGGATGCGTTCCTCCATGATGCGGTTGCTCGGAAGCGAACGGATTTTCTGGAACAAACGCTGGTAGTAGATGTACGCCACATACACACCAAGGCGGCTGGTCTGCGGCAGCTGAACGATGCCTTTATACGCTTCTTGGAAATCCGCGCTGATTTCCTCTTCAATGCGCGCTTTCGTCTCCTCGTTGAACGTGGTCATGTCCAAGTTCGGGAAGTACGTTCGGCCCATTTC
>JBELBV010000040.1:0-11314 GCA_042095135.1 Flavobacteriales bacterium
GCACCGCCCAGGTGCTGAAATTGGTAGACAGGCATGGTTGAGGGCCATGTGTCCGTTAGGGCGTGCGGGTTCGAGTCCCGCTCTGGGCACTTCACTCCTACCCGGGTGGCGAAATTGGTAGACGCGCAGTCTTCAGGCGGCTGTGCCTTCGGGCGTGCTGGTTCGAGTCCAGTTCCGGGTACTCAAAGAAGCCTTGGCTGGGCCAAGGCTTCTTTTTCGCTGTTCAAGTAGGCTCAAACCCCACGTGCGGATTCCAATGCGCAAGTGAACCTTTTCACGTCCGCGGCGGCTTATCTTTACAGCGTGGTTACTAACAACCCCACCAGCGCTCTGCAAAACGCCTCAATCACCGGAGTCGAAAGGCCCTTCTTCATCAGCGGCCCCTGCAGTGCTGAATCCAAGCAGCAAGTATTGGGCACAGCCCGAGCCCTGCAACACACTGGCATCCATTTGTTTCGTGCTGGGGTATGGAAGCCGCGCACACGGCCCAATGCATTCGAGGGACGCGGCGAGCCCGCTTTGGACTGGTTGGTTGCTGCGCGCCAGGAAACCGGAATTCCTGTTGCGACCGAAGTCGCGAATGCTCAGCATGTGGACGCATGCCTGCGAGCGGGCATCGACGTGCTGTGGATTGGCGCGAGAACCACGGTAAGTCCTTTTGCCGTTCAAGAAATTGCTACAGCGCTTGAAGGAACCAATGTGCCGGTGTTTGTCAAGAACCCCATGCACGCCGATCTCCCCTTGTGGATGGGCGCCATCGAGCGGGTGCGCCATGCCACGGATGCGCCCGTTTGGGCCATTCACCGTGGATTCAGCCGATACGGGCAACAGGAATACCGCAATGCGCCCATGTGGGAAATCGCCATCGCCTTACAAATGGCCATGCCCGATTTGAAGATCATTTGCGACCCCAGCCACATTGCCGGCAAACGTGAATTGCTCGAGCGCGTGGCCCAGAAGGCCATGGACTTGGGCATGCACGGCCTCATGATGGAAAGCCACTGCCAGCCAGAGGCAGCCATGAGCGACGCCGACCAGCAAGTCACCCCTGCTCAGTTTGAGGCATTGATTCAAGGCCTTACCATTCGTGACGCCCACAGCGGCCCCTCTGATCCAGCCAATCTCGACGCCTTGCGCTTGCAAATGGACTCCATCGACGAACAAGTCATCGAGCTGTTGCAAGCACGTATGAAACTCGCTCGGGAAATCGGCCAGTACAAAAAGAGCCACGGCATGACCATCCTGCAGATGAAACGCTGGAAGGAGGTATTCAAGACCCGTGGCGCATGGGCAGAAGCCGCCGGCCTGGGCCCTGAATTCATCGAAACCTACCTCGAACAGGTCCACAAAGAGAGCATCCGCGTGCAAAACGAAGAGATGTCTCAAAAAAAATCCGGAAAATAAAATACTGATTTACAGTGTTTTAAATCGGAATCTCAGTTTTTTTTCAGAAAAGTGTAACCAAAATTGAACTGCCCCCGTAATAGCAGTTAGGTTTTGGTTTTGCCACGCTCGAATTGAGCGTAAATGAATCAGGCGATTTGGTGAGAAGGGGTCCCTCAACGGAGGGGCCCCTTTGATTTTTTAAGCCCATTGGGTTTCACCTGTTCCGCGTGAACATGTGCAGCCATATCGAACGGCTTAATCGCATCAAAACAGGCATCAAGACCAACAAGAGTACAGTTCCGGTGGTCAAGAAAAACGGCACGTCTTCGAAAAACGAGAAATCCATCCACCCCCACCAATCGAAACACGTGAGCGCCACAAACAAGGAGATCCACAGCGCAACCGTCAATGCATAAGAAACGTAAGCCGCGCCGAAATAAAACCCCGGTTCACGCGCAAAATCCTCCGTACAGACCGGGCATTTCTCGGGCATCTCACTGACGCGTTGCAAATTGTATGCACCAGAACGAAAGAGCTTGCCCTCGTAGCATTTCGGGCAGCGGTTGTTGAGCATTGCTCCCAAACGATTTTTTTTCGCAGGCATGAGAAAGGCCGATTAGCTAAAGTCTTGCATGGTGACGAGGCGATGGTACAGGCCTTCCTGTGCCATCAATTCCTCGTGGCTTCCCGTTTCAACGATGCTGCCTTGATCCAGTACAATTATTTTGTCGGCGTGGCGCACCGTGCTCAACCGGTGAGCCACCACCAGACTCGTCCGCCCTTGCATCAACCGGCCGATGGCCTCCTGGACTTTTTGCTCTGAGGCCGTGTCCAGAGCCGAGGTGGCCTCATCCAACAACAACACCGGCGGATCCTTGTAAAGGGCGCGTGCAATGCTCAAGCGTTGGCGCTGACCGCCACTCAGCTTACCGCCGCCATCTCCCACATTGGCATCCCATTGGCCCTCCATGGCCTCGATGAATTCCCGTGCGTTGGCCGCTTCCGCAGCTGACTCCAGCCGCTGCTCATCCACCTGCCCTCCGGCCAGCGAATTCAGGTCAATATTCTGGGCTACTGAGGCATTAAAAATGCGCGATTCTTGGGTAACCAAGCCCAATTGTGATCGGAAACCGGACACATCAAATGTGCTGATATCGGCACCATCCCAAGCGATTCGCCCGTGCTCAATCTCATAAAAACGGGCCATCAAGTGCATCAAAGTTGTCTTGCCGGAGCCGCTCGGGCCAACTAGGGCAACCGTCTCGCCCTTCTTGACCTCGAATGAAACACGCTTCAACACTGGTTCGGCGCCGTAGGCAAACGTGATGTTTTCAAAGCGAATCTCCGACTCCAGCGGCTGGGCCTCAGCAGTCCCCGCATTCACCTCTTCAGCAGCCTCCAAAATTTCGTCCAATCGATCCAACGAAGCTGCCCCTTTTTGAATACGGAACCAGCCGTCACTAATGGAGCGGGCCGGTGGTATGATCTGAGAGAACACCACCAAGTACCCGATGAACCAATCTCCTGTCAATCCGCCTTCTCCACTCAACACGAGCTTGCCCCCAAACCAGAGCAACACCGCCATCACCGTCAATGAAACGGTTTCCGAGACTGGGGAAGAGAGGTACTCGCGCTTGTACAATCGGCGCATCAATTTGAAAAATCGCTGATTTGAGGCATTGAAACGGCTGTGAAAATGGGCTTCCGCGTGAAATGCTTTGACCACGGCCATTCCCGCCAGGGTCTCTTCCAATATGGACACCAATCCACCCAACTCCTCCTTTCCCTTGCGAGCGGCGTACTTCAAACTCTTCGCAATGCGGCTGATGACGTATCCGCTCAGCGGCAGGAACAAAATGGAAAACAGGGTCAGCTCCCAACTCAAATAAAACAGCGTTCCCAAGGAGACCAAAATGGTGATGGGTGCTTTGAAGAGGATTTCAACGGTACCGATGATGCTGAACTCGACCTCCATCAAGTCATTGGTCATGCGGCTGATGGCATCCCCCTTGCGCGCTTCCGAATACCATGCCATAGGCAATTTCAACACCTTAACGTACATCGCGTTCCGCAAATCACGGCTGACCCCTGTTCGGATCGTTGCCAGCGAGAATAGCGCCGTATACCCGACGACATTTTTCAATACGGTGACGCCAACAATGCCCAGGCAGATGTAAAGAAGCGCAACCTCAGGACCAACGGCCTGTACAAAGGCGTCGAATTGGCCACTCAAGCGTTCGATTCCGGCAGCATCTGCGGGCAACTCCACCGATGCCTCGGCAGAAGTCCCACCGAACAAAATCCGGAGAAATGGGACGACACTCAGAAACGTGAAAAGAGACAATAAGGCATTCAGGATGTTGCAAATGATGTTCACCGCCAAGTTGGCCTTGTACGGCAACACATACCCAATCAATTCACGCAATCGCTTCAAATCAATGGTCCTTCAATCCGTCCACCAACTGGGCAGACAGCCCAATGTAATTACTGGGGGATAAACGGTGGAGTTCCTGCTTTATTTCCGCCGACACGTCCAGCGTCTGGATAAAAGCATGGATGCTCTCCTCGGTGATGGCCGTGTTTTGGCGGGTCAATGCCTTAAGAGCCTCGTAAGGTTTGGGATACCCTTCGCGGCGCAGGATGGTTTGGATGCCTTCGGCCACAATGGCCCAATTGGCATCGAGATCGGCTTGAATCGCGGCCGGATTCAACAGCAACTTGCCCAATCCCTTTTGCAACGATTGCAACGCTACCAGACTGTGGCCAAGGGGGACGCTGAGATTCCGCAACACAGTCGAATCCGTGAGGTCACGCTGCAATCGGCTGATGGGCAGCTTTTCCGCAAAGTGGTGCAACACGGCATTGGATACGCCCCAATTGCCTTCGGCATTTTCAAAATCAATGGGATTCACTTTGTGGGGCATTGCACTGCTGCCCACCTCACCGGCTTTGATTTTTTGCTTGAAATACTCCTGGCTGATGTACGTCCAAACGTCTTTGCTCAGGTCCATCAAAATCACTTGGACGCGGCGAACGGTATCGCACCACTCCGCCAGCCCGTCGTAATGTTCGATTTGCGTGGTGATCTGGCTGCGCTTCAGTCCGAGGACCTCACCGACAAACCGGTTCGCAAAGGCTACCCAATCTGCATTCGGATACGCCGCCAGGTGAGCGTTGAATTGGCCCGTGGCCCCACCGAACTTGGCCGGATAGTCCAAGGCTTTTAATTTCTTGAGCTGCACATCCAAGCGGTCCACGAACACGGCCCACTCTTTGCCCAGCGTGACCGGGGATGCTGGCTGGCCGTGGGTACGCGCCAACATCGGAATGTCGCGCCATTCCCGAGCTTGAGACAGCAGCGTCGCGCGCACCTCGTCGAGGTATGGGATGAATACTTCTTCTGTGGCACGTTTCAGTGACAGCGGAATGGCCGTGTTATTGACGTCTTGGGAAGTCAACCCAAAGTGAACATACTCCTGAATCGCTCCACATCCTAATTCCGTCATTCGCTCCTTGATGAAGTACTCCACCGCCTTCACATCGTGGTTGGTGACGCGTTCAAACGTCTTGATTTTCTGGGCATCTGATTCGGAAAATGCGGTGTAGATGGACCGGAGATCTTGCAGTGTTTGGGGTTCCAGAGCAGGCAAGTTCAACGCCGACTCCCCCACCAGTGCAATGAAATACTCCACCTCCACTTCGACCCGGAATTTCATGAGTCCCCATTCCGATAAGTAAGGCGCCAATGCCGCGGTTTTGTTTCGGTAACGGCCGTCGATTGGAGAAAGGGCTGTGAGTTCGTTTAACTGCATGAAAGCGGGCGTTCGTGAAGGACAAAAATACGGCTGATTTCAACGTGTTTCACCCGAATTACTCGAACTTCGCACCATGAAATCGACGTTCACAATCGACGGCATGACGTGCAGCGGTTGCGCTGCAAAAGTGACCTACACCCTGCAACAAATCGATTCCGTTTCTGAAGTAAACGTGGACCTCGATTCGAAGCAGGCGACCCTAGTTGCTGAGCGTTCCATTGACCTCGAGGAAGTAGTAGCTGAACTCGCGCCGCATCCGAAGTATTCGGGTCGTATCAGTGCTCCAAATGCAGAAGCAGCTGGACTCAGACCCATCCATTGGCGGACGTATTGGCCGCTCATTTTAATCGGTCTGTTCATCTCGGCTGTGGCCACCGGAATCACGTGGCAAACCACAGGCACCATGACCACTTGGATGGAGTACTTCATGGGCGGGTTCTTCTTGGTTTTCTCGTTCTTCAAGTTCCTCGATATTCGCGGTTTTGCGGCGAGCTATCGGTCGTACGACCTGTTGGCCAAGGCCGTGCCAGCGTACGGCTTCATCTACCCTTTCCTCGAGCTAGCCCTGGGTTTGGCGTGGGCATTTGAAGGGGGCACGTATCGCGTCGCCCTCAGCACGGTGGTCTTGATGGGGTTCAGTGCAATGGGAGTCATTGCAGCTGTAATACGCAAACAAAAGATTCAATGTGCTTGCCTTGGCACTGTGTTCAACCTGCCGATGAGCACCGTGACCATCATCGAGGACCTACTCATGGTCGCCATGGCTGGGACCCTCCTTCTTCCCTAAATTTCAACATGCAACTTCACACCATCCACACGGGGAACTTCATGCTGGACGGCGGTGCCATGTTTGGCGTTGTTCCGAAGTCGCTGTGGTCCCGGCATATGACCGCCAACGCCAACAATCTGTGCTCTTGGGCAATGCGGTGTTTGCTAGTTGAAAACGGGGACAACCTGCTACTCGTGGACACCGGCATTGGTACGAAGCAATCGGAAAAATTCTTCAGCCACTACCACCTACATGGCGACGACTCATTGGATCGCTCGCTCGCTGCACGCGGGTTTTCGAGGACTGACATCACGGATGTTTTGCTCACGCACCTTCACTTCGACCATGTTGGTGGCGCGGTTGAACGCGACGGCAACGGATTGCTCAAACCAGCATTCCCCAATGCGCTGTTCTGGACCTGCGAGCGGCATTGGGATTGGGCAATGAATCCCAATCCACGTGAAAAGGCGAGCTTCTTGAGCGAAAACCTCCTGCCCTTGGAGGAAAGTGGTCAGCTCCGTTTCATAGATCGCAACGGACGTTGGAATTGTGAGCCGTTTGGCGAGCGGTTCCCGGGATTGGACATCTTCTTTGCCGATGGCCACACCGAAAGCCAAATGCTCCCCGTAGTCTCCTACCGAGGAACACGAGTGGCTTACATGGCAGATTTAACCCCTGCTGCTGCACACCTGCCAATGGCGTGGGTCATTGGATACGACACCCGCCCACTGCTCACAATGGAGGAAAAAGCTTTGTTGTTGGAACAGGCCCACCGGGAAGATTGGATGTTGTTTTTCGAACACGACGCTACGAACGCGTGCTGCCGGTTGGAATCCACTGAAAAAGGAATTCGAGCCACCGGCCTCGCTCCCAGCTTTGAAGACGCCTGGGGCTGATCCGGCTTAACGCGCGATCAACCCCTTGTTGATGCGTTTGACCAACGCGGGACCTTCGTGAATCAGACCCGAATAAACCTGCACCAAACACGCTCCGGCGTCGAGCTTTTCTTGCGCATCTTCAGGCCCGCAGATGCCCCCGACTCCAATAATCGGGAACGCGCCTTGCGACCGCTGGTGCAGGTGCCGAATCACCTCGGTTGATCGGGCGCGCACTGGGGCACCGCTCAAACCGCCCGCTCCCATCTGTTCCACTTCTTCGGCGGGTGTGCTCAACCCGTCCCTCGAAATGGTCGTATTGGTGGCAATGACGCCTGCGATTCCGGCTGCTTGCACCAACTCAACAATGTCATCTAGCTGCTCGTTGGTCAAATCCGGCGCGATTTTCAAAAAAATAGGACGTGCAACGGAGCGCTTGGAACGCTCGGCCATAAGGGTTTCCAACAGCCGCTGGAGCGGCTCTTTTTCCTGCAATTCCCGCAAGCCCGGGGTATTGGGCGAACTGACGTTGACCACAAAATAATCGACGTAATCGTACAGCGCATTGAAGCACTGCACATAATCCGATTCTGCCTGATCGTTGGGCGTGATTTTGTTTTTGCCAATGTTTCCGCCCACGATGAGCCCCGACGGTCGACGGCGGAGTCGGGCCGCAGCGGCGACCATTCCGGAATTGTTGAACCCCATCCGATTGATGATGCCCTTGTCAGCTGGCAAGCGGAACAGGCGAGGTTTGGGATTGCCATCCTGTGGCAAAGGGGTGATGGTGCCGATTTCTACGAAGCCGAAACCCAAAACGTTCATCTGCTTCAACCAGCGTGCATCCTTGTCAAATCCCGCTGCCAAGCCCACTGGATTGGGAAACTTCAATCCGGCGACTTCCACTTCCAACGCGTTGGAGCGCACAGAATAAAATAATTGCAGCAAGGCACCCACGCCGGGAATGGCGCAAGCAATCGTCAACAACGCCATCGTCCACTCGTGGGCCTTTTCGGGCTGCAGTTTAAAAATCAGTGGCTTTAGCGTCTTGTACATGGCGCGAAAATAATGCGATTCCTCGGGTTGGCTGTGGAAAAAACTGTGGATAGCGCATGCGACGCCACCCCCCACCAGCATGCACGCAGCGCATAGATTTGGTTCCCAACGATGAAGAACCTTGGGCTTTTTAGTTGGATGAAGAGGCGGAAACTCACCGAAGAACAGGTGGCTGCCCTCTTCGTGGAAACCACCTTCGAGACGGTAGAGCAAGGTTGGCCCGAAATCGCAGCTTTTCTCAACGACTCCTCCGTCTTCGTCCAGCGACCCAACCTCGACCAAGAGGATTACGGCAGGTTCTTGATGATCATCGTTTCAGCCAACCTCCAGCTCATCCCTAAGCATTTCGACAGCGGTGTTGACCGGCAGATTATTCAGCACATCTGCTCCAAGTTCGCGTTGGCCTTTGGTTTGACGCCCGACGTTTTTACCTCGAAAGTGAAAAACTACCGGTCGTTCATGAAGCAAATCAACCAGCCTTCCAAGAACCTGGTGACGGCGATGACACGCGCCGTCTTCTATAAGTACCAGCTGAACCAGTGTCAAGAACCGTACTTCCGGGACATGAACACGCCCGAACCCAACATCCAGCGTGAGCTCAAAAGCCTAATGGCACACTTCCTCTGGGATTGGGACGCCTTCACGGATAACTACCGGGTCTCCGCGAGCAAAGTCCGATTAGGATAAGCGATCCAAGTCTCGGGCCTGATCTTTGTCCTTGAGCGCTGCGCGTTTGTCGTGCAACTTCTTCCCCTTCGCCACGGCAATGTTGACTTTGGCGTATCCGCTTTTTGCAATGAACATGCGCACCGGCACGACGGTCACGCCGACATCTTTCAAGCGCTTTTCCAGTTTCTTGAGTTCGGTTTTCTGCAGGAGCAACTTTCGCGGACGGCGGACTTCGTGCGGCGTGTAACCGGCATTGGGGTATTCGGCGATGTACATGTTGTACACGAAAAACTCGCCGCCATTGAATCGGCAATAGGCCTCTCCTATGCTGGCTTTACCTGCACGAATGGACTTGATTTCCGAACCGACCAATTGGATTCCGGCGGTGAATTCGTCCGTCAAGAAATAGGTATAAGACGCTTTTTTGTTTTTGATCTCCACCGCCATGCGGCAAAAGTACAGCACGGAGCCCACTGCCGTCCTACCTTTGATGCATGGAAGCGCAATCCGTTCATTCGGCCATCCAGGCCATGCCCAAGGTGGAACTACACTGCCACTTGGAGTTGGCCATCCGACAAGAAACCCTGAAAAGGTTCGCCTTGGAGCGCGGATACGACGTAGCGGATGATGCAAAATTTGCTGAGGCGTTTCTCATTCAATCCCCCATGGGTGAATTGCCATCCGTACTGCACAAGTTCCTAAACACCCGGGACGTGCTTGATGCCGCCGATTGCATTGAACAGGTGGCGTTCGAGGTGTGCGAGGACATGTACCTCCACTCCAACGTGCGCATCCTGGAACTGCGTTACGCCCCGAGCTTCTTGCTGGACAAGCACACTCACATCTCACCAGATGCGCTGCAGGAGGCCATCCAACGTGGGGTGGCGCGGGCCGAATCCACCTACCCGATGGCCGTGGGCCTCATCTGCATCTTGCAACGAACCAAATCGGTTGACGACAATGCGTACTGGGTGGATTTTGCCCTGAATCACACAAATGGGTTTCTCGCCCTCGACCTCGCGGACAACGAAGTAGACTTCGATCCTGAACCATTCATCCCGTTGTTCCAACGCGCAAAAGCCGGCGGGTTGGGCATCACCGTACATGCCGGAGAGCCCCGCATCGCTGGGATTTCCAAAAACATCACCACGGCCATTGAAGCCATGGGCGCCGACCGCATCGGTCATGGCCTGCAAGCCATCGAAGACCCACGTGTAATCGACTTATTGGTGCGAACGGAAACCCCGCTCGAGCTCTGTCCGACGAGCAACTGGTTGACCGGCGCGTGCGATGGGCTGCACGCCCATCCCATCAAGGCTCTGTTCGAAGCCGGCGTGCACACGACCATCAACACCGACGATCCGGGCATCATGGTCACCGACCTCAACCGGGAATTTCAGCACGTTCACGTGCACAGGGGATTTACCCCAGAACAGCTTCGGCAATGCGTTGATTGGGCGCTCGCGCACAGCTTCATTCCCTCGGCCAAAAAAGACGGCGTGTGGCCGGTATCATGAGTTTACACCGCCTGTCCCAATGGCTCGTGGTGGCCTTTACCATGGTTTGCGTCACACAGACCCGTGGACAGATCACGCTTGGGACACTCGCTTTGGAGCCCGGCGCCAACCAAGACTACGTGCTTTTCAGCCCCAACGGTTCGGAGACCACGTACTTAATTGACAAATGCGGAAGGCAGATTCATCATTGGGAAACGGAAGGACGCCCCGGCTTGATGGCTTACTTCATGGACAACGGGGATTTGGTGCGCACGCGCAACCACCAGACCGGACAATTTCTCGGCGGCGGAATCGGCGGCATCATCGAGCGATTCGACTGGGAAGGTAATTTGCTTTGGACTGACACGCTTGCCTCGCCTTCGCACCATCAACACCATGACATTGCCGTCATGCCTAATGGCAACATCTTGGCCATTCTCTGGGAAAAATGGTTCGCTGAAGACGCCATTGCACGCGGTCAGCTGCCGGAACTCGCATCGGAAGAAGTCTGGGTCACCCGGGTGGTCGAATTGGCTCCTCTGCCCGGCACAGGCAGCGAGGTCATCTGGTCTTGGAGCCCGTGGAATCACCTCATCCAGAACACGGACCCTGCCTTACCCAACTATGGAGAGCCGTCAGATCATCCCGGGCGTTTTGACGTCAATTTTGAAGCTGTGGCTGAATCAGGTGGACCCGGCTTCGGACAAGAAGCGGCCTACGATTGGATGCACGTCAACAGCATCCATTACCACCCTGAACGCGACGAAATCGTATTGAGCAGCCGCCACTGGAACGAAGTGTGGATCATCGATCACAGCACCACGACTGAGGAGGCAGCCGGAAGCAGCGGAGGCCAGCACGGCAGCGGAGGAGACTTGCTTTGGCGGTGGGGCAATCCAGTGGCTTATGGCCAAGGAGACGAATCCAATCAGCAGTTTTTTGGCCAACATGACGCCCAATTCATCGTCAGCCCTGAAGGGCTCGGTTTCAGTGTGTACAACAACGGTATTGGACGTCCCGACGGCAATTACAGCACGGTTCAACACATCCCTATTCCTTTGGATGAGGACGGTGGATTCGATTCCCCCGTAAACCAAGCTTTTGGGCCTGAAACGGCAATATGGACTTTTCCCTCAACCCCCGATTTCACCTTTTACTCCCCCAACATCTCTGGTTACACCCAATTGAACGACGGCCACCACCTCATCTGTCAAGGTGCCAATGGCCGGTTTTTCGAGCTGGATGAAA
>JBELBV010000040.1:11414-19917 GCA_042095135.1 Flavobacteriales bacterium
GGCCACCACCTCATCTGTCAAGGTGCCAATGGCCGGTTTTTCGAGCTGGATGAAACGGACAATCTTGTGTGGGAATACGTCAACCCCATTACGAGCACAGGCCCCTTAACCCAAGGTAACAACCCCGTTCAGAATGGAGTGTTCCGAGTCACATCGATACCGTCATCCCACCCGGGCTTGGCAGGGCGCAACCTCGAGCCCGGTGATCCGCTCGAGTTGAACCCCGGGCCGCTGGATTGCACCGTTGAGGTATGGGACACCCCGGCTAGCCAAACCGCGCAGCTGTGGCCCAATCCCGCACACGCCGCCATCACCATCAGTGGCCTTGATCTGGCTGCACCCACGCACATCAACATCTGCAATGCGACCGGTCAAACCGTGTGGACCGGAAAGGCCGTTAAGACGGCTACAGTGGACGTCTACTTTTGGCCGCCGGGGCTGTATGTCGCACTTTTACAAGTGGAGAATGCTGATGCACACACGGCAGCTCCATTGACTCTCAAATTCCTGGTGAAATGAAAACCAACCGATTCATCGCATTCCTCCTGATTATAATCCCCTCGGTGTGGGTCTGTGCTCAGTCCAATACAGTCGGTACCATCGCTTACGACCCCGACCTGTATGCCGAAGGGTACACCCTGGTCTATCCACACAACCAACCGCATGCGCGGCTCATTGACGCCTGCGGAGAAGTCGTCCACCAGTGGACCAACGACACGTTGCGCCGACCCGGCAACAGTGCGTATTTGACCCCCATGGGCAACCTCGTTTGGGCGCACCGACCGGCTAATTTCCTAGGCGACGCCATCTGGGCAGGGGGCGGTGGCGCAGTCATCGAAGGCCGGACATGGGACAATGCCATTCAGTGGAACTTTACCCTGAACGACTCTACCGGGCGTTTGCACCACGATTTTGCCTTGACCAACACAGGTACCGTCCTCGCCATCGCATGGGAGCGCATCGATTCCACCACGGCGGTGGAAGCTGGGCGCAACCCCGAACTGCTCGAAGACGGTGAGCTCTGGAGCGAGCGCATCATCGAGTTGATGCCCAACGAATCGGGCGGTGCCGATGTCATTTGGGAATGGCGTGCCTGGGACCACCTCGTGCAAGACTTCGATTCCACCAAAGCCAACTTTGGCAACCCCGCGTTGGCACCGGAGCGGGTGGATCTGAATTTTGGCACACCGAGCTCAGCCGCACCGGATTGGCTGCACATGAACAGCATCGACTTCAATCCCTCGCTGGGGCACATTCTTCTCAGCATTCCCACATTCGACGAATTGTGGATCATCGATAAAGCCGCACCGGAAAACGGGTTGATTTGGCGTTGGGGCAATCCGGAAGCACACGCGAACGGCACGAGTGAGGACCAGCAATTGCATTACCAACATGCAGCACGTTGGCTGGATGCACCGTATCACCAAGGTTCTCCCGATTTTGGAAAGATTGCGGTCTTCAACAACCGGAACCCAGGGGCTACCGGCCCCTTCTCAAGTGCGCATTTGATTGCGCCGATACTCATCGAAAACGAGGGGTCGACCACTTATGCGATGAACGAAACAGGCACATTCTCCCCGGATGCTTTCGACTGGACGTGGACCGCGCCCACTCCAACGGATTTCTTCAGCAGTGGACTGTCCAACTTTGAGCGGCTGCCCAACGGCAACAACCTCCTCCTCAGCGGGCGTACGGGTGAGATTTTCGAATTTACCGCGGGAGGAGACACGGCGTGGTATTACCGCGTACCGCTCCAAGCCGGAACAACTGTAGCACAGGGCACAGAACTCGGGATGAACGACAATTTGCTGTTCCGTGCCACGCGGTACCCGGCCCAGTTCCCTGTTTTCAACTCCGTGGACCTAACCCCCATGGGCGCATGGGAACTCAGCCCCAACCCCCTCTTGGCTTGCCAACCCTGCAACTTAGCTGCGGCTGTGACCGTTGAGGCCGGCGCTGCCTCACTGAATGTGGAGGGGGCCAATGGCACCTATTTGGCCACGTGGCTGGTGGATGGAGTAGAAGTGTGCACCGGGGATTCGATTGGATGGGATGGTCCCTGTGCGGATGCTGCAGCCGCCTTAATGGATGGCATGGACATCGAAGTCATCATCGTAGATGAATCCGGATGTGAGTTCACGACACAATTCACGTGGATCGCATCCAACATCATGGAACAAGAACTGACCTTTCGCGCTTGGCCGAACCCAGCACATGGCACCCTGAACATCACCGGCATAGATGCAGGAGAAACGGCCGCGCTGCATTCGCTTACCGGCCAACTCGTTGCCACACACTCAGTCAATTCAGCTACCCAAATCGTCCGCATGGATGTGAGTGACGTGTCCGCGGGGGCCTACCTGCTGCGTGTAGGTTCGCAGTGCTCCCACATCCTGATCCGTCGTTAACTTAGGACCATGAGCACGGAACCCTCTATTCAGACTTCGATCCAAGATGGGATTTGCACCATTAGGTTGAACCGACCATCGGTGTTCAACAGTTTCAACCAAGCCATGGGGCGCGCTTTTCAGGCCGCTTTGGATGCCGCAGCAACGGACGCGGCCGTTCGATGCGTGGTAATCACCGGCAACGGCAAGGCGTTCTGTGCCGGTCAAGACCTCAAAGAAGTCACTGCACCTGACGCCCCGGATTTTACCGAAATCGTCGAGCAGACATACAACGAGAGTGTTCGCCGAATCCGCTCTATGGAGAAGCCTGTGGTGGGGGCGATCAATGGGGTAGCTGCAGGTGCTGGTGCCAACATCGCATTGGCATGTGATCTCACCGTAGCAAGCGCCTCCGCTTCATTCATCCAGGCATTTTCCAAAATCGGTCTCATCCCTGACAGCGGAGGAACCTGGTTCTTGCCGCGCCTCGTTGGCATGCAACGGGCTGCGGCCTTGGCCTTCCTCGGAGACAAATTGAATGCCGCTGAAGCCGAAGCCATGGGACTCATCCACAAGGCTGTGGCGGACGATGCCTTTGAGGCCGAAGTGGCAGCACTTGCCAAGCGACTGGCCCAGATGCCCACCCGGGGATTGGGCTTGACCAAACGCGCTTTCAATGCCGGATGGAACACGGAGTTGACTAACCACCTCACCACGGAGCGGGACCTGCAAATGGAAGCTTCACGAACCGCCGACTATGCCGAAGGCGTTACGGCATTCCTTGAAAAACGTGCTCCCCAATTCAAAGGATCATGACCGGTGACTGGATTGCTGCAGCGGACCGCTTACCGGAAGACGACCAGCGCGTCTTGGCATTCATCCCGGGAAACCGCGTATTTCTCCCCGGTAAGGACTTGGCATTTGAAATTCGAGAAGTCATAGTCTTGAGGTTCTGCGAGGATTATTTCGCCGACCAAGCCGAAAAACGAGAAAAGCACGGGCGTCACTTTTGGGCTGGAGAAGGCAACAGCAATCACTTTTTCAACGACGTGACGCACTGGATGCCCCTGCCGGTCAAGCCGGATGAGACGTGAGCATCAGCGGTATGCAAGTGCGTGCATTTGGATGGCTGCCAAGCCTGCGGTCTCGGTGCGCAAACGCTGTTCGCCAAGTGAGACGGCTGAAGCACCCATGGCGCTAGCCGCTTCGATTTCCGACCGTGTGAAATCGCCTTCCGGTCCGATGGCCACCCAACAAGGTGCAGTCATGGTTAGCGCGTCGAACAAGTGTTGTTTCTCCCCCGGTTCGCAATGCGCGATGAACCCCACTGATGTGCGAGCCTCTTCCGATTGCAACCAGTCCTGCCAGGCCATCGCTGGAGCCAACTCGGTCAGCCACAGCTGTTGGGACTGTTTCAATGCACTGATCAAGATTTTTTCCCAGCGCTCGGCCTTCTCGGTTTTGCGTTCGCTGCGTTCAGTCCAGACGGGCTGAATCTTTTGGGCGCCGTATTCCATGGCCTTCTCCAAAAGCCACTCAAAGCGATCCGTGCTTTTGGTGGGTGCGATGACTAAGGTTAAGGGAAACTCCGGTGCCGGCTGGGTTTCCACCAATTCCGTTGAGACCACGCAGCGGCGCTTATCCGCCTCCGTCAAGATCCCTTCGTACCGGTGGCCTTGGCCATCTACCAGGCCGATGCGGTCCCCCACTTTAGCCCGTAGCACGCGCACCAAGTGCTTGGACTCGTCGGAATCCAAGGTGTGAATCGCTTCAACAATGGGCGCATAAAACAGTCGCATGGCCCAAAGGTATTCTTCGCCGTCGAAACTTACGCAGTGACCGGTGCAGCTTCGAGCATAGCGGCATTCGCGGCGTGTTCGAATTGGGCAAAGTTGGCATTGAACAACTGAGCCAATTTGGCCACTGCGGCGTCATAGGCCTCAGTGTCTTCCCACACCTTCGCTGGGATGAGTACTTCATCCGGCACCTCGGGACAAGCCGTTGGCGAATGCAGTCCAAATACAGGATCCTTGTGCATCGGGGCGCCGTCGAGCGCTCCGTTCATGGCAGAGCGGATCATAGAGCGTGTGTGCTTCAGCTTCATGCGCGTTCCCACGCCATATCCCCCTCCGGTCCAGCCGGTGTTGACCAGCCAAATACGCGCGCCGTGCTGATCCACCTTTTCCGCAAGCATTTCCGCATATTCGGTCGGAGGCAATGGCATGAACGGCGCTCCGAAACAAGCCGAGAAGGTCGCTTGTGGCTCCGTCACCCCTACTTCCGTTCCTGCGACTTTCGCGGTGTACCCAGAAAGGAAGTGGTACATCGCTTGCCCCGCATCCAGACGGCTGATGGGAGGCAACACACCGAACGCATCGCAGGTCAAGAAGAAGATGTCCTTGGGATGGGCACCTGTCCCGTCGGTTGACGCGCCAGGAATGTGCGTAATCGGGTAAGAAACTCTGGTGTTTTGCGTGATCGAAGCGTCGAAGTAATCCGGTGTCACCCCGTCTTGCTTAAAACCAATGTTTTCGAGCATTGCGCCAAACTTAATGGCATTGTAAATCTGCGGTTCGCTATCCGCATCGAGGTCGATGGTTTTCGCGTAGCAACCGCCTTCCATATTGAACACACCGTCTTCGCCCCATCCGTGTTCGTCGTCACCAATCAAGGTACGGTCCACATCGCTCGAAAGCGTGGTCTTACCGGTGCCGGATAAGCCGAAGAAAACCGCCGTCTCCCCTGCATCATTGACGTTGGACGAACAGTGCATGGGAAATACGTTGTGGACGGTCGGCAACACGAAATTCATCACCGAAAACATCCCCTTTTTGATTTCGCCTGTGTAGGCAGACCCGGCAATGAGGATCAATTTTTTCGAAAAACTCACCGCTGTCACGTTGCCCTGTCGACACCCGTGCACTGCGGGATTGGCTTGGTAAGAGGGAGCACAAATGACAGTCCATTCTGGGGATGGAACGAGTACGTCCTCTTCTTCCAACCGGATGAACATGTTGGAAACGAATAGATTCGCCCATGCCTTCTCGGAAATAACACGCGTTTTTATTCGGGAAGCGGGATCGGCCCCGACAGCGGCGTCTCGAACAAACACACTGCGGCCTTTCAAGTGCCGCGCCATGTCTTCGTGCAGCCGATCAAAATGGGCCGCCTCCATGGGCTGGTTGATGTCGCCCCAATCGACGCGATCGGCGGTGAGCTCATCCTTCACCAGGAAGCGGTCCTTGGGCGAACGCCCGGTAAATGCACCGGTCGATACGGCCAACGCTCCGGCATCCGTGAGAACGCCTTCGCCTCGGAGGAAGGTTTGTAAAATAAGTTTGGCGGGGGGAAGGTTCCAGTGGGCGCGTGCCACTCCTTCCAAGTTGACGGCGTCCAACGACGCGTCAAAGGGGGTGTTTCCAACGTGTTTCATGAGAGAATTGGTCATTGCATTTCTCATTGCGAAAGGTAGAAAAATTATTACGAGGGTGAGGGACGTTGATTTCGAACAAATTCAAAAACAAATGTGAACCAACTCAAGGCCATCAGTATGCCGCCAAGGGGCGCGGCCCACCCCACTCGACTCAAGAAGACGGAGTTCGGTGCGATGGTCTCGGCGCCCACCGTTCCGGAAAAAAGCACGGTACCGAGGACCAACATCCGCTCCGCCCACATGCGACTGGTCATGCCCGCACTCAGCGTGCGCAGGACCACCATCACAACAAGCCCCAATCCCATAAAACGGAAATACTCCACCGCAATGCCCCACCGCATCTGCAGCTCGGCAGAGGCCATGCCGTGTCGACCATACGCCGCAAGCAACACCGAAGCTCCAACACACAGCAATCCCCAAGCAACCAAGAGGCATTGTTCGCGGTTAAATGATGGCATGCCCAAACTTATTTCCGGCCCGGTCGGTCACATCTGCACTGGCATGCGAAGTAATTAACAGGAAACGGATAACTTGCCCACATGAAGCCCCAATCGTTCTGCCTCGTCCTCCTCGCGCTTTTGGCTGTTGACCAGACGGCCGTTGGCCAAACCCCGTGGAGCTGGAGCCTTTCCGGAGGGCCCGAGGTAACCATTGGCGCGACCGCAATGCCTCACCCCTTCACCGGCGGACTCAGTGCTCCCCAATGGTCGGAAATTGACGTGGATTGGGACGGCGATATGGACCTGTTTGCCTTTGACCGCGATGGCAGCAGGATTTTAGTTTTCGAAAAAACCGATTCCGGTGAATGGAAGGAGCGTTCGGACTGGAGCCAAGGATGGCCGGCCCTGAAGCACTGGGTGCTCCTGCGTGATTTTGATTGCGACGGACTGCCCGACCTCTTTACAGGCTACCAAAACAGCATCCACGTCTACCGCAACACCTCTGCAGCACCGGGCGTTCCGACGTTTGAGCCCTATGCGTTGCCGCTAACAGCCAGCTGGGATTTTGGCACCGGCGCCCAAGAGCTGCCGCTGGTGTGTTTGACCATTGATAAACCGGCCATTTTCGACGTGGACAATGACGGCGACCTCGACTTCATTTGCTTCACCGAAACCAGCACGTCCTTGTACCGCTTTTCCGGACAATCGGCTTGCGAACTGGACCTGGTCTGTACCAACCGGTGTTACGGGATGGTTTCCGAAGGATCAGAGGACAATACGCTGTTCATCGGAGCCGACCACAGCTGCAGTTTCAATGTCGTCGACCCCGAAGGCCGGCCCGCCCCCATCGAAGCCGAGGCTGCCGAGCGTGACGGCGTGCACGCGGGTGGCGCCATCACCGCGCTCCAATTCGATGGCGAGAACTTTCACGACCTGCTCATCTCGGACGTCACCTACCCCACCATGAGCAGCCTCATGCTGGAGGATGCCGCCGATGGCCAGGACAGCACGGCTTGGGTGGACATGGCCTTTCCTGCCCTCGTACCACATACCGGTGAAGCGGACAGCATTGTCCTCCAACGTTTCCCTGCTGCGTATCCGATTGACCCCGATAACGACGGCGATTGGGACCTGGTTGTCTCCCCCAATATCGCGTTGGAAATCAACGACGACCAATGCGTTCAGCTCTGGGAAAATCAGGGAACCACGGACGAGCCGCTGTGGGCTTTGGCCTCCGACCATTGGATTCAAGACGGGACCATTGATGTGGGACGAGGGGCGATTCCCGTCTTACACGACCTCGACGGTGACGGCGATCTGGACCTTGCCATTGGCAACAAGGAGCGCTATGAAGGCGTCAACGACACCCCGACGGCCCTTGCCCTTTTCGAGAATACAGGAACTGAATCTCAACCCGCCTTTGCATGGCGCACGTGGGATGCCATTGATTTTGGTTTCAACGGCATAGAAAGCGGACATCCGGCCTTCGGGGACCTCGACGGCGACGGGGACAACGACCTCATTATAGGAGACGAATTGGGACTTCTCCATGCTTACATCAATTCCGCTGAACCCGGCAGCTGGCCAGCGTGGACCTTGGACCAACTGGCGGTTCCAGATGTCGATGGTGAAGCCATCGACGTCGGACAGTTTGCGGCCCCGCAATTGATTGACGTCAATGCAGATGAGCTCGTTGACCTGGTCATCGGAGAAAAGAACGGCACGCTCTCGCTGTACGTGAACTGCGGCTCACCTTCGGCACCGACTTGGTGCCTACAAAGCACACCGGAATTGGAGGCCAACTGGGGCGGCATTCAAGTCAACAACGCCCTCGGTATCAACGGATACTCCACTCCATGCTTGTACATGGACGGCCCAGTCATGCACATCGCCGCTGGGAACGAACTGGGGGAAATTCAATACTTTGGAATCCTCGATCCCTCAGACATTTTGGCACCACTCGAAGCCAACGGTCCATCTTGGAACACGTCGATGCGAGGGCTTCGCTCGAGCGGAACCCTCGGCGATGTCAACGGAGATGGCATCCCGGAATTGGTCGTCGGCATTCAAAACGGCGGGATGCGGTGGTTCAATGGCACAACGGTCGACATCACCGGCTACGAGCTGCCGGAACACCCCTTAGTAGCACCAAATCCGGCGAGCAAAGGAGGTTGGATTCGCATCGAATTACCGCAACCGAGTCGCGTGGCGTGGATCGATGTTCAAGGTAGGCTGGTTCAGCC
>JBELBV010000041.1:0-19693 GCA_042095135.1 Flavobacteriales bacterium
CTGGAACTGCGTATTCGCAGCTACCGTCGTCGTATTCCGCCGCATCGTCGTAGTTGTCGGCATCGGGATCCGTGCATCCGCAAGCATTGGAAGTGGTACCGCCGCCAACAGAGAAGTCACCCGTACCATCGAAATCATACGTATTATAGATGGAGGCAGAACCCACCCCGTTTTCGAAAATCTGAAGGTTGATGGTTCCGCTCAATTCACCAGCAGTTGTCACCTGCATGAACAACACGCGGCCGTCCGCGTCGGGCAACCCATTGGGCGTGTTGTTCAATACGTACCACGCACCGCCGGTGGCGTCGTTCATATAAACGTTTTGTCCCGAGAGGGCCTGGCCAAATGCAAAGGCCGAAACCCAAGGCTGGTCCACACTTTCCACAGTGCTGATTGCCACCTCATCGCCTACGTTTTGGCTCTCGATGCCAATGGTGACCCAACTGTCAGCTGCCAAATCTGGGAAGAATGGCAAAAAGGCGGGGTTGATGGCGCTGGCCACCGCTCCGCCGAACTGGCTGTTGTAGAAACCCGTGGTCGTTTCGAATGCGAATGGCGCATCCTCATTGCCGTATACGGAACTCAAGAAGTCGTCCGGATTCAGCATGTTTTGGTAGAAACGGTACGTCGTTTGACCAGGAACCACATCTTCCGCATACACCTCGACCGTCATCGTGTAGTCATTCATAACCACCATGCCGGCAGAAGCACAACTGCAGAAGTCGCAGCTGTCGTCGTCATCGGTCGCCGTGCCGTCATAGTTGCAAGCATTCGATGACGTGCAACCCGCAATTTCAAATTCATCACAAATGCCGTCACCGTCCGTGTCGTTGATGCAGTTGTCATCACAATCGTATCCAGTTTCGGGGTATGAGCAACTGCCGTCGTCGAGCGTAGCTGTGCCGTCGTAGTTACAAGCCGCAGAATCGGTGCAACCCGCACACGATGCGTATTCACAGCTGCCGTCGTAATCCGTTACAAGCGGATCATAGTTGCACGCGATTTCATCGTCGCAACCCGCGATTTCGAATTCATCGCAAATTTCATCGCCGTCAGCGTCATTGACGCAAGTACCATCGCAATTGTAACCGGTTTCCGGGTACGTGCAGCTTCCATCGTCAAGCCCCGCCTCAGGATCGTAGTTGCAGGCAGTTGCATCCGTGCAACCAGGCACACTGTACGTGCAGCTGCCGTCATCGTACTCAGCCGCCTCGTCGTAGTTGTCAGCCGTTGGATCGGTGCAACCACATGCGTTTGCCGTCCCGGCAGACCCGAAGTCACCCGTGCCGCTGAATTCATACGTGTTATAAATCGAAGCAGACCCCACCCCGTTTTCGAAAATCTGAAGGTTGATGGTTCCGCTCAATTCACCAGCAGTTGTCACCTGCATGAACAACACGCGGCCGTCCGCGTCGGGCAACCCATTGGGCGTGTTGTTCAATACGTACCACGCACCGCCGGTGGCGTCGTTCATATAAACGTTTTGTCCCGAGAGGGCCTGGCCAAATGCAAAGGCCGAAACCCAAGGCTGGTCCACACTTTCCACAGTGCTGATTGCCACCTCATCGCCTACGTTTTGGCTCTCGATGCCAATGGTGACCCAACTGTCAGCTGCCAAATCTGGGAAGAATGGCAAAAAGGCGGGGTTGATGGCGCTGGCCACCGCTCCGCCGAACTGGCTGTTGTAGAAACCCGTCGTTGTTTCGAAAACGAAAGGTGCGTCTTCGTTTCCGTAAATCGAACTCAAGAAATCATCCGTGTTGGCCATGTTTTGATACAACCGGTACGTCGTCTGTCCTGGGACCACATCCTCCGCGTAGACTTCTACCGTCATGGTGTAATCCGAACCGCCCGTGCATTCCGGTCCACAGTAAACACAAGACCCGTCGTCTGCCGTGGCTTCTACATCGTAGTTGCACGCAGCAGAATCCATGCATCCATCCACAAGGAGCTCAGGAGCGTACGGCGTGAAGGGAATGATGCCTCTGAATTCTTGGTTGGCGTCACCCTCCACGAATACTTGGACCTGCATTTGACCCGTCAAATCTCCGTCGGTGGTGATCTGGCCAATGAGCACACGCAAATCTTCACCAGCAAAAGCCGCATGGGTGAAGTCACACGACTCTAGGTCGGCTGGGTCGCATGGCAACAACGTGAACAGAGCTGTTCCTGTCGCGTCGTCAATCAAGACATTTTCACCTGAACCAAATTCATCGAGCAAGTTGATTTCGCCTGCTGCAACATTGACTTCCACCTCATCGTCTGCTGTTGCACCACCAATCGTCAACCAACTGTCGTAATTCAATTCTGGGAAGAAAGGCAGAACCGTCGAATTCACCCACGCTCCTACTTCTTCGCCGAGCACCTGGTCGTTGTACCACGCTGGCGTCGATGTGGAATAGATCATCATCGGGTTGTCCGCCTCTCCCGAAATGCAGGACAAAAAGTCGGATTCGTTTTGCATTTCCAGGTACAATCGGTAGGTCGTTTGCCCTGTGAAATCAACGCCGCCTATCGGTCCATCGTGTTCGATGTACGGTTCGATGACAATTTCATAACCCGGAGGAACATTGGGCCCGGGTGTTTCTGCTGGGGTTTGTGAGCTAACGACAAAGGCTGCGCAACAGGCAGCGAGAAGGCATAACAGCTTTCGCATGAGGTGGCGATTTGATTTGGTTCAAACAACAGTGTGGCTCGCGTGTACACGCTACGCGCACGAAGCGAATGTAACGGAAGAGGCTCCAAATTGCAAATCCAGAATTGCCATTCATCTGAATTTTCTCAATATTAATCGCCTAACAAGTGGATTCAAGCGAAACTTTCTCTTCACCGTTCGAAGCCGTATTTTAGTGGATTCCAAGCCTTTCAGAGGCCGCGAATATTTTCACCACGGGTTGCTTTGGTTTATAGAAATCACCTATCTTTGCCGGCCCACGATGGTACTATAGCTCAGTTGGTAGAGCAACGGATTGAAAATCCGTGTGTCCCAGGTTCGAATCCCGGTAGTACCACAAAAAAGGCCGGCTTTATGCTGGCTTTTTTTGTTCCCCAAAGTAGCGTGTAACTTCGCGAAACGTCCAACAGATCCATGAACCAAAAACCCACCTACATTTCCGTTCCCTCGGACGCTACAGCGGGTGTTTTTGAGGATGCTTGGCAGGCCTATGGGCGAGCCACGCCCGATTGGTACATCATCGATGATTTTTTCAAAAATCAAGGCAACATCAAGCGCGTCAACGACGCCGACGAAATTGGGCGTGTATACTGGATAAATGCCGGCGAAAAAAGCAAGACATGGAATGAAGTGGAGCGTGTGCTAAAATGGCTCGTACACAACGACGTCAAACGCAGCGAAAGCCTAGCGGTAATGGGTGGAGGCACGGTCTTGGATACGGGGTTATTCGCTGCGTCAATTTACCAACGCGGTATACAAAAATGGTCCATTCCCACAACCCTTCTCGCTGCCGTGGACGCGGGCATCGGCGGAAAGAACGGGGTAAATTTTATGGGGTTTAAGAATTACATCGGAACCATCATACAACCCGACTTCGTCGTGTCTGACTTCCGTGTGTTGGATACCCTGAGCCCACAGGATGTTCTCAATGGCTGGATGGAAATGACCAAACATGCCTTGATTGCAGATCCAGCGCTTTGGCAATCCATGAAAGCCTTCAAAAGCATCCCCGCGGTCCAAGAAATCCACCCGCTCATCACTGAAGCAGTGGAGATCAAGAAGCGCCTCATCGAGGCTGATGAATTCGAATCCGGACGCCGTAAGACATTGAATTTTGGACACACCGTTGCGCACGCCCTCGAGAGCGCTGCTGCAGCAGGCGGCGAAGACCTGCCTCATGGCACCGCTGTCGGCATCGGCATGGTGTTTTCCCTCCAATGGAGCGCCGCCCAATCCCCCCATAAGACCATCGCGGACGAGCTGCTCGACGCGGCTCAATGCATCGGTAGATGGCTCGCCGAATCCGCTGCGGTGCAGGTTCACACAGCCACCCAAGCAGCAGACATTAAGTCCCTATGGTCTTTCATGGAAAAGGATAAGAAAAACGATGCACAAGGCGTTCAAGAGGTTAGGCTCACGAAAGTTGGCTCTGCAGAATGGAACCAATTGCTCACATTCGACGCTTTCGAAGCCAATTGGATCAAGGCACTCGGTCGCATCTGAGCACACGGAATCTTGACCACTTGCCTTAATTTTACACCATGGAAGTAACCGCCAAAGCTTTGGCCGAGCGCATCGGAGGAACGATTGAAGGGCCTACCGATGTTACCCTCAATCAGATTGCAAAGATTGAAGAAGCGGGGGAAGGAAGCCTGACGTTTTTGGCGAACATGGAATACGAGGGCTTTATCTACACCACTCGAGCAAGCGCTGCATTGGTGTCAGAACACTTTGCTCCGTCCCAGGCACTTCCGAAACAATTGGCCCTCATCCGTGTCCAAGACCCTTACATGGCGTTTGCCGGTGTGTTGCAATGGGCTGCCGCTTCCCAAGCCTATCCCGCAGGCATTTCATCCAAAGCACACGTCGACCCTTCCGCTGAAATCGCGGAGAACTGCTACATCGGGCCTTTTGCCGTAGTGGAAGCGGGGACCAAAATTGCTGCTGGCTGCCAGATCCACAGCCACGTGAGCATAGGACGAGGGGTCTGCATTGGGGCCAACACCACGCTTCATCGCCAGGTAGCCGTCCTCGATCATTGCACCATCGGCAGCGATTGCATTGTCCAGTCCGGAGCCGTCATCGGTTCGGATGGATTCGGGTTTGCACCCAACAACTCCGGGGAATACGACAAAGTGCCCCAAACCGGCAACGTCACCATTGGAAACGGTTGTGAAATTGGCGCCGCCACAACAATCGACCGAGCGACGCTCGGATCGACCGTAATTGAAGAAGGGGTCAAGCTGGACAACCAAATCCAGATTGCCCACAACGTGAAAATCGGCGCTAACACGGTCATCGCCGCGCAAACCGGCGTGGCCGGCAGCACAACCATTGGAGCGAATTGCATGGTGGGCGGGCAAGTCGGATTTGCCGGCCACATCACTGTCGCAGACGGTGTGAAAATTGCAGCGCAGTCCGGAGTTACCAAGAGCATCGCCGAACCAAACGGCATCTGGCAAGGCACACCCGCTCAGCCGATTAAAGCCTATCAATCTCAACAAATTGCATTGCGGAAATTGATTCGCGCCTTAGTTTTGGACCGCATTGATGCACTGGAACAAAAACTGAGCTGAGGCGAATGGCTAACACCGTACAGCAACGCACCTTAAACGAGCCTGTTGAATTCTCTGGAATCGGCCTTCACACGGGCGAAACCACGGTTATGACTGTCCTGCCCGCTCCAGGCAACCACGGCTATAAATTCCAGCGGGTCGACCTTCCGGAACAACCCATCATCAATGCCGATGCAGACCTCGTAATTGGAACACAACGAGGAACTACGCTGGAACAGAATGGAGCCCAGGTGTATACGACTGAGCACATTCTGGCTGCCTTGTACGGTTGCGAAGTGGACAACGCACTCATCCAACTCACGGGACCTGAAATTCCCATCATGGATGGCAGTGCCCAAGACTTTGTAGATGCCTTTGAGCGCGTTGGATACGAGGAGCAAGACGCACAACGAATTTATTACAAGTTGCGTCGGAACATCGCCTTTGAAGACAAGGAAAAAGACGTAGAAATGCTCGCCGTCCCAGAACCGAATGACCAATTTCGGCTCACGGTCATGGTCGACTACCGCAGCCCGGTGCTTGGCACGCAGCATGCGAGCATGGCCAAACTGCAGGATTTTAAGGAGGACATCGCTAACTGCCGAACGTTCGTCTTCTTGAAAGAGGTCAAGGCTTTGGCCCAAGCCGACTTGATCAAAGGCGGCGACCTCAACAATGCAGTCGTTCTGATCGAACGACCCTATTCCGATACAGAGTTGCAGGAAATTGCCAATCTGTTGGGCAAGCAAAGCCTGCACGCTCAAGCGGATGTTCCGGGAGTCTTGAACACTTCTCCCCTACGCTACCAAAACGAGCCTGCTCGCCACAAGCTGTTGGACATCATGGGCGACTTGGCCCTCACAGGAAAGTTCATTCAGGCCCACATCCTGGCCGCCCGTCCGGGACACGCCGGCAACGTGTCGTTTGCCAAAATCTTGAAGAAAAAGATGAAAGAAGAACTCGGAAAACCCAATTTGGACACGAATCGTCCCTCCCTCTTCGACATCAACCAAATTGCTGGGATGCTGCCGCATCGGTACCCCTTCCTGCTGGTCGACAAAATCCTCGAAGTAGACGACAAGAGCATCGTGGGGTGCAAGAATGTCACGATCAATGAGCCGTTCTTCCAAGGACACTTCCCGGGCAACCCCGTCATGCCGGGTGTTTTGCAGGTGGAAGCCATGGCGCAGGTTGGTGGGATTTTTGCGCTGCAAACCGTGGACGACCCGGAAAACTACACCACGTACTTCATGAAAATTGATAACGTGAAGTTCAAGCAAAAGGTCATTCCAGGAGACACCATCGTTTTTCACCTCGAATTGATGTCTCCCATTCGCAGAGGACTCGTGAACATGCGTGGTCGTGGCTACGTGCAGGGCAACCTCGTGTCAGAAGCCGAAATGCTGGCCCAAATCGTCAAGGACCGCTAAGGCATTTCTAAACCGCTACACAATGAGCTCTTCTGCTGCACAGATTTCTCCCCAGGCGTATGTCTCGCCCGATGCCACCATCGGGGAAGGCACGGTCATTGAACCATTCGCTTTCATCGAAGGCAACGTCGTCATCGGCGCCAATTGCTGGGTCGGCCCACATGCCGTCATTCACAGCAACACCACCATTGGAGATACGAGCAAAGTGTTTCCTGGAGCCGTGGTAGGTGCTGTGCCCCAAGACTTGAAATTCGATGGAGAAGCATCCACCGTTGAGATTGGTGACCGAACGATTATCCGTGAATGCGTTACCATCAACCGAGGAACCACCGACCGCATGGTCACCAAAGTGGGGTCGGATTGCTTGCTGATGGCCTATTGCCACTTGGCTCACGACGTGTGCATTGGGGACAACGTCATCATCGCCAACTCCGGCAACATCGCGGGACACGTGACCATTGAAGACTGGGCGATCATTGAAGGCATGGTAGGCGTTCAGCAATTCGTCACCATTGGTCAGCACGCTTTTGTCGCTGGTGGATCGCTGGTGCGAAAGAACATCCCGCCCTTCATCAAAGCGGCACGCGAGCCATTGTCTTTCATTGGAGTCAACAGCATTGGACTGCGACGACGAGGTTTCGACAACGATCAAGTGATGAGCATCGAAGACATCTACCGAACGCTCTACGTACAAAACACCAACCTGTCCCAAGCCATACGCGTGGCTGAGACGGAGCTTCCGCAATCCCAAGAAAAGGACACCATCCTCGCATTCATCCAAGCCTCCGACAAGGGCATCATCCGCGGGCCTTTCTGATGGCAATCGCCACAGATTCGAACCGTACGGGCATTGCAATAGAACTGCAAGGCGTCTCCCACACCTTCAAATCACGCCCTGTTTTTCATCCGGTGACGGCACATGTGCCTGCTGGAAGTGAATGCCTGATCCGAGGAAAAAACGGAAGCGGAAAATCAACCTTAGGGCGCATCGTTGTGGGGGAACTCACCCCGGCCGAGGGGCAGGTCACTTGGTTACACGAAGCGCAAGCAATTGAAGCGGAGGCCCTGTGCATGTTCAGCCAGCGGGTCAGCCCCGTAACGGCATTGCATCCTCAACTGACCATCGAGGAGCTCATTGCCTTTCAAGGTCAATTTCGGCCATGGTCCTCCCATTCCGCTGCGGTGGATCTACTGAACGAGGCTGGATTGACAAAGCACATGGACAAAGCCTACCGGGATTTGAGTTCTGGCATGCAGCAGCGGGTAAAATTGGCCCTTGCGTTGGCGGCTCACAACGGACTTATCGTATTGGATGAACCGTGTGCCAACCTCGATTCAGCCGGCATAGCGTGGTACCGTGAAACCCTACAGGCTGTGCGCGGAGAAGCAACGTTGATTGTGTGCTCAAACGACCGCAACGAGGACTTTATCAATCCGGATATCACGATTGAATTGAATTTTTAAATTACTGTAAATCAGTTGTTTATTTGTTCGTCTTGTTTATTTTGAAACCTTTTTTGAAGCCATGACGTAAGAGGAAGTCGAAACTCAAAATTCGAAATTCAAATACCTCTATATCATGAAACTTCAAAAGTTTTACATCCTCGCAGCGGCTGCTCTCCTGATCGGCGCTGTTTCTGCCCAGGCGCAGACTGCCAACTTTGCTTCTACAGCAGGTCCTTTTGACAACCTCGACCACGATTGCGTGGCCAAAGAAGCTCGAGGCAACCAAGTGTTGTTGTTGAACCACTTGGATGTTGTTACCCAATCCTTCACCGCATGTGAGCAAGGTGTCGTAGAGAAGGTTTACGTCATCGTTAAGCAAACCGGTTCTGATGGTCGTATTTCTGCTGTGATTGAAGACAGCCGTGGGCGCCAACTCGAAGGCCGCAAACTCGATATCCGCGAAGGATTCAATGGTGTCGTAACATTCAAGTTGCAAACTAAAGTTGATGCTGGCATGAAGTACTTCTTGAAAGTCCGTGCGTTACAAACCAACTTGGTTCTCGAGGGCCAATACGGTGAAGCTTCTGATAATTCGTTGCACTTGAACGGCTGGAAACTCGACGGCAACATCACTACAGCCATTGGTATGCGCCGTGTGATCGAACGCCCTGAGCCAGCCTTGGATGCTCGCAACCCATACGGTGACAACATCATCGAGGACCGTGCAACTGAGTTCCAGAGCAACTTCGCAGTGTACCCAAACCCTTTCGTTGACCAGGTGACCGTTACGTTCAAGCGTGAGTTCAAAGGTGAAACGATTGTGATGTTGACTGACTTGTCAGGCAACGTACTCCACCGCGAGATCCGTCAGAACCCGATTGAGGGCCAGAACGTCAACCTCAACCCTGCATACAACTTGCACCCCGGTGCTTATGCCCTGCGCATCATCAACGACAACCGAGTATATAACCAAACGTTGATGAAGCAGTAATCAATTAGTCTTTGTTTTGTGTTCAAAAAGGGCCGCCTTCGGGCGGCCTTTTTCATGTTCCGGTATTTCGGTCATCCGCGCCGGACCGGATCCAGCAAGTCGAAAACTGTCTTCACCGGCGCGAAGGTCACAGCAGGTACCTCGACGAATTCGGTGAGCCAATTGTCCATCCCCCCGTTCCACAGTCCCGGTCGCTCCAGGATGCGAATGGGCTTGCCATTCCAGTCCTTTTGACCAGTGAAATACCGGTGTTGATCAGCAAATTGAAGAACATCATGACGGGAACCATCCGCTCGCTGAACGTGGCAAACGAGGTCAACCGGATTGAAGTGGGTGCCGCCGCTCAGTCCGCCTTCGGGCAACTCTGCACTTTCCACGATGCTCGGTACCACTCGGCCGCTTTCTTGTCGAATCCAAAAAGGCCCTCCGCCGGGGGCGCCTTCATTCAACACCATACCGGCCACGCGCACAGGCCGATCGAGCAACGCAACAAGTCCATTGGGTTCTGACTCGGCGCTAGCGTTGGCATCGAATGCCATCAACCATGCAGTCGCATCCTCCATCCATGCGACAGACCCTAAGTCCGAACGGTTGAGCAGGATGTCCCTCTCCTCAACCAGCGCCGCACATCGACCCAGCAAAACCTTTTGCTCTTCATTCCGATCGGCCATGCGACGCACTGGAACAACGTTGTCAATATTCCGGATTAAAACAAACGGCGTTTGGATGGCCGCCAAGTTCTTGAGCAATGACCCATGACCTCCAGGGCGAAACAGTAAAGAGCCTTCGGCATGCCGAGCATGTGCGCCTGAATCAAGGTCCCATGCCAACGCATCGGTCGATGGCGATTGTACCGAGGTGGCAATTGCTGCGCCAGTTTCACTCCAAATGGATTGAATCCGGGTGGTGAAGTGGTCAGGAACGGTAAAGTGCAGGGGCGCATCGCCAGCGAGCAATTTCCATTCTTCCACATGTTCCTCAAACGAACATCGGCTCTTGCCATCAGTGTAACGATGGAATGGAATGAGTCCCTTGGGCAAATGACTCCAACCGGTTTCAGGATCCAGAATCCAATTACGCGCTTGTGCAGCGCGTTCTGCAGGGGGCAGCACTTCCAATGCCTCACGCTGGCACGAGCTCCAAAATGGAAAGTCCTGCGCCTGCGCCTGGAGCGTCGCTTCTGCTGAGGCGTTCGGCGCGCCGCGCAATGCGGCAAACATCCGTGAGGCGGCGCCAGATGCGGGGACAAATCGGGTACACAAGGCCTTTTCCGCCAATACCGCGGTGCCGGCGTCGATGGCCTCGAGACGTTCTTCCGGTGTTAAAACGTGAATTCCATCCCCTGCTGTACAGGGTCGGTCCACGGCCACTGCAGGGCCGGGAGCTTGCAACTTTTGAGATTGGGCTTCCGCTTCCTCAAGTGACCAGCCTAGCTGTGAAAATGCGCGCCGGTCCTGCGCAGTCCAATTTGACCCCATGAAACAAAAATAACTTCCATGGGATAAATGAAATAAACGGTACCGTTAACGCTGTGGGCAGAGCGCTTCGAACTGGAGTTGCAGCCAAGCATCGTGCTCCTGCAAAACCGAACCCGCGCCCTTTTTCTCCAGCAATTGCTGCAGCGCAGCCACATCGTCATCCAACCCCACTACGCGCAGATGTGAGGTCATGCGCGCTCCAATGGCGTGTAACGCCGCAGCATCGCCTTGGGTCCAGGCTTGTGCAAACAACTGCAACAACATGGGATAATTCTCTTGGAATCGGCACAAGATGTACTGCGCCAGATGGCTGTTGCCCTGCATTTGATGCAAGAGCCGTTTGTTCATGGGGATGGACATGCCGCTACTTACGCGAACTGCAGGCAAAAGGTTCCGGTTGGAGTCCTTAATTTTAACGCACATGAAAAAGCGTGTAATCGTAACCGGAGGGGCAGGGTACATCGGCTCGCACACCGTGGTGGAGCTCGTAAATGCCGGATACTCGGCGGTTATCCTCGATAATTTTTCCAACTCCGAAAAAAAGGTGCTCATAGGATTGCACGCCATTTTGGGGTTTGAGCCCGAGGTTGAAGAAGTGGATTGTGCTGACCGCTTCGCCTTGCTCGAGGCGTTTCAACGCATTGCAGAAGGTGGATCCATTGACGGCATCATTCACTTTGCCGCTTTCAAGGCCGTTGGTGAGAGCACGCAACTGCCGCTCAAGTACTATGCGAACAACATAGCCAGCACCGTCAACATCCTCGAAGCTGCCGAACAACATGGTACGACCGATGTGGTCTTTTCAAGCAGCTGTACCGTCTACGGACAACCCGAATCCATTCCAGTGGACGAAAGCGCACCCATGCAAAGCGCCGAGTCACCCTACGGCTACACCAAGCAAGCGTGCGAACGTATTATTACGGATTTTGCGGCCAGCGGCTATCCCCTCAAAGCGGCGCTCCTGCGCTACTTCAATCCCATCGGTGCGCATCCCTCCAGTCACATCGGCGAGCTTCCACTCGGCCATCCCAACAACCTCGTGCCCTACCTCACCCAAGCGGTCGCCAAGTTACGGGATCCATTGACGGTTTTCGGAGACGATTACCCCACGCCGGATGGCACGTGCATCCGGGACTACATCCACGTGATGGACTTGGCCAAAGCGCACGTTGCAGCGTTGGATTGGTTGGGCAAAGAGGAAACCGCTTGCGAAGCCTTCAACCTGGGTACCGGTCAGGGCAATAGTGTACTCGAGGTCATTCATTCTTTTGAGCGCGCAACAGGCGTTCCGGTGCCTCACCAGATGGGCCCGCGTCGAGCCGGCGACGTTACAGCCATTTTTGCGGACGCCAGCAAGGCGCAGCGTAAACTCGGCTGGTCCTGTGCATGCAGTTTGGAGGAAGCGTTGCGCGACGCGTGGAATTGGCAGCAAGCCTTGGGCGACTAGTCCCTCCTTGTCATCCACCTAGGCCAAGCACCACGGCGCAAAAGCACACGGTGAATCCGAGCAAGTACCCCGTGTACACCTCGATGTGCCGGTGCACACCCATGTGAATCCGAGCAAACCCGACCCAACCCGCGATGAACACCAAAACGGCGTTCAACGTCCAAGCGGGCACCAACTGGATGGCCTGGACTGCCATGACTGTTCCAAGTACTCCGCCCTGGGCCAGCATGTGCATGCTGATCTTAAACCAACGGGTGATGAGAAGCGCAATGCCAATCGATGCCATGAGGCCCATCCACATGTCGAGGTACACCAACGGGATATACAACGCTGGGCTCAGCACCAGCAATGCGTACGTCATGATGAAGTAGGCAAGGACGATGATGAAAGGGAGCGACCTCTCGTTTCGGTTCCGGATGTCCAAATCACTCAAATAACCTCTGCGGTGCAAAACCCAAATCGATACGGCTGGGGCCAGTGTGTTCACGAGCACCACGACCCCCATGTACATGAACACTTCCGGCAAGGCCTGCAGGTACGGGTCCAAGGCAAACACCAAGACCAACGTGGCCAATGGCATCACCAACGGGTGGAACACACCGGAAATCCACTTGGCCCACATCAGCTGAGTTCTTTGCGCAAGCGCGCCACGGGTATGCCGAGCTGCTCGCGGTATTTCGCCACCGTACGTCGGGCGATATTGTAGCCCTTGGCATTCAAGACCTGTCCGAGCTTTTCGTCGCTCAGGGGCTTGCGCTTGTCTTCCCCTTCAATGGCTTCCTGAAGGATTTTCTTGACCTCGCGGGAGCTCACTTCCTCGCCTGTTTCGGTGGTCAGGCTTTCACTGAAAAAGGACTTCAGCAAGAAGGTACCGTACGGAGTCTGCACGTATTTGCTATTGGCCACTCGGGAAACCGTGCTGATGTCCATTTGAACCACGTCTGCGATGTCCTTGAGAATCATCGGGCGCAAATCCGTCTCGTCTCCAGAAAAGAAGTAATCGTGCTGGTGGTCCACGATGGCCTGCATCGTGAGGGTCAGCGTCAACTGCCGCTGGCGGATTGCATCCACAAACCACTTGGCCGAATCGATTTTCTGCTTCACAAACGTGAGGGCATCCTTCTGCTGGCTATTGGTTTTTGCGCCGCTCGCATACGTTTCCATCATCTCCTTGTACATGGGGCTGATACGCAGTTCCGGTGCATTGCGCTGGTTCAATTGCAAGCGCAATTCGTTGTCTTCGACGGACAATAGAAAGTCGGGGACCACCTGGATGGCGGTACCTCGAGAAGACTCAGCACCGGAGTTGCCCGGTTTGGGGTTAAGCTGCGTGATCTCCGCCAATGCGTCCTTCAAGGCCTCCTCATCGATGTCGAGCTTTTTCTGGATGCGCTCAAAATGCTTTTTGGAAAACGATTCGAAGTGAAACTCGAGGATTTCTAGGGCAATTCGTTGCGAAATGCGCCGGGACAATTTCGCCGTAGACCGGTCTTCGGAATCGAATTTGCGCTGCAACTGCAACTGCAAGCACTCTTTCAAATCCCGTGCACCAACGCCCGCCGGATCCAACGTTTGCACCAAGGCCAGTGCTTCTTCAAGCGCCACTCGCTCAACCACTTTCCCTTCGGTAAAGGCCAAATCATTCACAATACTCTCGAGGTCGCGGCGCAGGTACCCCGCTTCGTCCAAGTTGCCGATGATGTGATCGGCCAATTCCCTCGCTTGCTCCGGGGCATCCAACAAACCAAGTTGCGCATGCAACCGCTCAAAAAAAGTTGTTCCGCCCGAAAAGGGTATGGTCTTATCCTCGACATCGGCTCCTTGGTTGCGGGCACTCAACCGGTAGTCCGGCGTCTCGTCATCGAGGTAATCGTCGAAATCAAAATCGTCAAGGGCTTCGCTCTGCTCCTCTGCCGGCGCCAATTCATCCTCGTCCCAGTCATTTTCGGCGCCCTCTTCCAACGCCGGGTTGGCCTCCAGCTCCTCCTTGATGCGCACTTCCAACTCGGTCGTGGGCAACTGCAACAGCTTCATCAACTGAATCTGCTGCGGCGATAGCTTTTGGAGCAGTTTCTGTTGAAGGCTTTGCTTGAGCATGAAGGGCTGATTTAAAATTCTGCGTTCTGCGGGGTGCGTGGGAAGGGAATCACGTCGCGAATGTTGGTCATTCCGGTCACGTACATCACCAACCTTTCAAAACCCATGCCAAAACCGCTGTGCACGGCCGACCCAAATCGGCGGGTATCGAGGTACCACCACACATGATCCTCTGGAATGTTGAATTCGGCGCACTTAGCCTGCAAGCGATCGAGTCGCTCTTCCCGCTGGCTGCCGCCGATGATTTCGCCGATGCCCGGAACCAGTACATCCATGGCAGCTACGGTCTTCCCGTCCTCGTTTTGGCGCATATAGAAGGCCTTGATGGAAGCGGGATAGTCTGTGATGATGACCGGACCATTGAAGTGCTTTTCCACCAGCCAACGCTCGTGCTCGCTTTGGAGGTCTACCCCCCATTCTACCGGGTACTTGAACTTCTTCTTTTTGTACGGCTTGGACCGCTGAAGCAGGTCAATGGCCTCTGTGTAGGTAACGTGTTGGAATGGCGTGTCCACCACGGCCTGCAGCCGAGCGCGCAGCGGCGCATCATGGCGCTGATCCTGCGGCAGCTGTTTCTCCGCTTGCAACTCCCGGTTTTCTAAGAACTCCAGGTCCTCATCGCATCCAGCGAGCACATCGCCAAGGATGGCTTTGAGGCAATCCTCGGACAATTTCATGTTGCTCGCAAGGTCGGCAAAGGCCACCTCCGGCTCGATCATCCAAAACTCCGCCAAGTGACGGGACGTATTCGAATTCTCCGCGCGGAACGTAGGGCCAAAGGTGTAGACTTGGCCCAGCGCCATGGCACCCAACTCCGCTTCCAACTGACCGCTGACAGTCAAGTTCGCCGTCTTTCCGAAGAAATCTTGTTCAAAATCAACGCTGCCGTCGTCCGCCTTGGGTACGTTGTCCAAGTCCAACGTGGTCACTTGAAACATCTCCCCTGCTCCTTCGGCGTCGCTGCCTGTGATGATGGGGGTGTGCATCTGAAAGAATCCCTGTTCCGTGAAGAACTTATGCACGGCGTAATTGAGCGCATGACGGACACGAAATACCGCGCCGAACGTACTGGTTCTGAAACGCAGGTGCGCTTTCTCACGCAGAAACTCCATGGTATGGCGCTTCATTTGAATAGGGAACGATTCGGGGTCTGCATCGCCCAGGATCTCCAAGTCCGTCACCCTCAATTCGGTCACCTGACCGCGCCCTTGGGAGGCTTCGATGACCCCCTTGGCGGCGATGGAAGCGCCTGTCGTGATTCGCTTTTTGACTGCATCTTCTGTCGCCTCTCGGTCGATGACCAACTGCAAATTGCCCAAGCAAGAGCCGTCGTTCAATGCAATGAACTGGTCGTTGCGAAATGTCCGCACCCAACCTTGCACCAAAACTTCCCGTCCTACCTGCGCTTCATCGCGCAAATTCACAATGCGTTCCCGTTGCATATTCATCGAAAATTATTCGCGTATTTAGGATACAAAGAAACGGCACGAACCGCAGGATTCAGCCATTTCCTGACTCCACTTTTCCGTCGCGCAAGCGGACAATGCGTTGGGCGCATTCGGCGATATCTTCTTCGTGTGTTACCAAGATGACCGTATTTCCCGCGGCTTGGATTTCACCGAACAGGTTCATGATTTCCATGGAGGTGGCCGTGTCCAGATTGCCCGTCGGCTCATCGGCGAGGATGATCGAAGGCCGGTTGACCAAGGCACGGGCCACGGCCACTCGTTGCCGCTGGCCCCCACTCAATTCATTGGGCTTGTGCACCATGCGGTCCTGCAATCCCACCATTTCGAGCACTTCCTCTGCCCGCTCCAAGCGCTCGCGTTTCGACAGTCCGGCATAAATCAACGGCAGCGCGACATTTTCCAATGCGCTGTACCGAGGCAACAAATTGAACGTCTGAAAAACAAAACCAATTTCCCGGTTGCGGATTTCAGCCAAGGCATCCTCGTCCAAATTGGCGACGTTCTGACCGTTGAGGTGGTACGAGCCGGCGGTCGGTGAATCCAGACAGCCCAAGACGTTCATAAGGGTGGATTTCCCGCTTCCGGACGGGCCCATAAGCGCGACGTATTCATTCACATCTATGGCCAGGTCCAGGCCATCCAAGGCGTGAACCTGCTGGGTCCCGATGTGGTACGTTTTGCGCAACCCTTCAATGGAAATGAGCGTCTTCACGGGGGCAAATGTAATGTGAGAAATGCAACCTCAATTGTTAGGTATTGACCACTGCATCATGAACTCCTTATTCTTCTAGTCTTATGTTTACACTAGTGAAGCCATTCATTCTCATGAAGCAATTCCTGCCCATTCCAACCCTTCTTGTTGCATTTTCATGGGCCACTGTCGCCGGCGTTCAGGCCCAAGTCATCGTTGACGAATCCCTGACAGCGGAAGAGGTGGTGGAAAACATCCTGCTCGGTGAGGGTGTTGAAATTTTCAATATTACCTACTCAGGTGACTTGGACCAGATTGGTTCATTTGAAGCCAACAATTCCAACATCTTGATACCTGATGGAATGGTCATGGCTACAGGTAGCTGTTCCAACGTCATAGGCCCGAATAATTCAGGGAGCTCAACAACAGGAGGCGGCAACTTCGGAGTAAACGACCCCGATTTAGACCAACTTTCAACCTTCAACACCAATGATGCTGCGGTCCTGGAGTTTGACTTTATCCCAACCGGTGACTCCGTCAGTTTCAACTACAGTTTTGGCAGCGACGAGTACAACGAATACGTCTGTGGCTCAGTGAATGACGCCTTCGGGTTTTTCCTGAGCGGTCCTGGAATCAATGGTGCCTACAGCAACGACGCGATCAACCTCGCCGTCATTCCTGGCACCGATGGAACCCCTGTGACCATCAACTCTGTGAACAACGGCACCGTTGGATCGGCTGGTATAGCAAGCAATTGCGTTCAAGTTGATCCCAACTGGATGAACAACACAGAATACTACATCGACAACGCGAACAACGGAGACGCCAACGCCACTCAGCTGGATGGTTTTACCGTGGTGCTCATTGCGGAAGCAGCGGTTCAATGCGGACAGACGTATCACATCAAAATTGCAATCGCCGATGCAGGAGACACGGCTTTCGACAGCGCCGTATTCATCGAAGGGGGATCGTTCTCTTCCAATTCGTTTGATATCACGGCCACCGCTTCCATTTCCGGCAACCAAATTTTCGGAGGAGACACGACCGTGGTGGAGACATGCAACGATGCGGTATTCCAAGTTGTTCGACCATTCGCTGACATTGCAGACACCTTGGATGTGACCATATCCGGCACAGCGACCAACGGCGTGGATTACGAGGCCATTGACCCTGAAGTCATCCTGGAAGAGGGAGTCTTCATATACGAGATCCCGCTCATTGTCATTCCCGATGCTGAAGTCGAAGGTCCTGAAACAGTGACGATCGAGTACATGTACGTCAACCTCTGCGGCGATTCGGTGCTGCGCTCTGCAACCCTCATTATCCAAGACTTCGAGCCGACAGAATTGCAGTACGAAAACCCGGTCGGCATCTGCAACGGGGAAGCTGTGCTCGAGGTACAGACCATTGGCGGATACGGTCCGTTTGACTTCTTATGGAGCACCGGTGATTCCGATACGTTGGCCGTGAATGTCATCGAAACGGATGATCCGGGTGCAGCCCAGATCACGGTTACTGACGTCTGCGGCAACGAACAAACGGCTACCATCACGTACACGATGCCGCCCGAATTGGTCATCTATGGCGAGCAGACAAACAGTCCGCTTTGTCCCGGTGACGATGCCGTGCTCGAGGCAGGAATCAACACGGGAGTCGGCCCTTTCACCTACGATTGGTCGAGCGGAGGCGATGATGCAACCGAAACCGTGAACTTCAACACGTCCCAAATCGTCACCCTCACAGTCACCGACGCCTGCGGCATCGAAGACAGCTTTGACGTAGAAGTGGAATACCCCGTTTGGGAACCAATCATGGGCAACGATCCCGAGGTGTGCCTTGGGATTCAAGGCGACTTGAACCTGACCGGCGGGGTGGGTGAAGAAGACTTGGTTGGCAACTGGGTTGGGCAATACAACTTCTACACGTGGCAGTACTTCAACTACGATGCCAACGGCAACCCCCAAGATTCGGCCTTCGTCCTCGTCGATGCCACATTGGACTCATTGGCCACATTCATCGGGCCATCCGGGAATTTCCAAGCTGGACTCACGCAAGGCGATATGGACGTCTACGTCATTGACCAGTGCGGCGCTGAGAACATGTTCACTGTCTCGGTCATTGCCTGTGATACCGAGATTCCTAACGTGTTCTCTCCCAATGGCGATTCGTGGAACGACTTCTTCCGCATTCCAGGTATCGAAGGTTTCCCGAATTCCAAGCTGGAGATCTACAACCGCTGGGGCAACGTGATTTACCAAAGCAACGATTACGGAGGCGGTTGGGACGGTCGCATTAACAACGAACCGGTCGCAGACGGAACTTATTACTACATCCTTCGCCGCTCCGATGGAGAGAATTTTCATGGGGGTCTGACCATCACACGGCAGCGGCGTTGATGCCAAAACGGTTCATAAAAAAAGCCCCAGAGACGGGGCTTTTTTGTTGTGGGCGATGAGAGACTCGAACTCCCGACCCCCTCGGTGTAAACGAGGTGCTCTAAACCAACTGAGCTAATCGCCCGAACGGGGCGCAAAGATAATTGAAATATCGCATATTCGACACCGTACATTTAACAAAGTGAAATCCACTGCCACCTTTCGCATTGCCTCTTTTGTCCGTTGGCTCTTGAGAAGCCGAAGCTGGCGTTCCGTTCACAGTCCTTGGCTATTCAACCTGCTGGTCAGCATGCGCAGTGCGAAATTCCACCAAGCGGACATCGAGGTCCTGCGTTCGAAACTCAAGAGGGATACCCAAGCTATACCTGCGGTGGATTACGGCGTGGGTTCCACCGGAAGCACTTCGACCGTCTCCGGCATTGCGCGGCGTTCTTTAAAGCGCCCAAAACACGCCCGTGCCCTTGCCGCACTGGCAGCACATGTCGGCAGCACCTCCACCCTTGAGCTCGGGACATCCTTGGGCCTCACTTCGGCCTACTTAGCACGCCATACCCAATCCCTGACAACGGTGGAAGGCAATCCCCACATCCTCTCCCTTGCCCAATCCCATTGGGCCAAGCTGGGTATCAAGAACATCCGGTCCTTTTCAGGCGAATTCGATGCAATATGGGAGGCCTTCTCAGACCGGAAGTACGACCTGATTTTCATCGATGGCAACCACCGAGGGGAAGCCTTGATCCGCTATGTCGAAAAGAGCCTACCCTTGCTTCACCCAGATGGCGTCATGGTGTGTGACGACATCCACTGGTCTCCCGACATGGAAGAAGCCTGGGAACACCTGTGCAACATGCCCAAGTGGACCGTCCAGGTGGATGCGTTCGAATGGGGCCTCCTGACGCGCAATCAAGCCCTCAAGCGGGAACACGCATGCATCCGTTTCTAATGGGTGTGCACTAGCTTTGTAGCATGCCAAGGCAGCAGGCTGAACGAGCGAACCGGACGTGGCTAACAGGGGTGTT
>JBELBV010000042.1:0-5246 GCA_042095135.1 Flavobacteriales bacterium
TAGTGGAACCAGTCAACATTCACCTCGTCACCTGGGGGTTGAGCGGCATCCTGATTTTTGGCCACAGCGTGTGGTTGCGCCACCCGCAATCGCTCGAACGGATATTGCCCACGGTCGCCCGCATCTTCATCCCGCTTTTTGTGGTGCTCGAATTCGGCTTCCTGCTCGCTTACCTGTCGATGGGCTTTGACACGCTGAGTTCCGACCGTGACGAACTGCTCGTTTTCAATTTCCTGCTGATCGCCGTTATCGGTCTTGTGATGCTGCATTCAGCGTATGACGAAGGCGCGCACCGGGTGACGCGACTGCTCGTGGTGGCCTTAGTGGCCATGGGGGTCGTAGCGGATGCCATCGGCATTGCGGCCATCCTCGACCGCCTCATGGAATACGGCGCCACACCGAATCGTTTGGCGGTACTGGGCGGCAACCTCGTGTTCTTGGGCACACTGAGCTCGTTGCTCTACCGGTGGTTCGCCGGGCGCGAAGGAACAGAGACGCCGGAACGCATCACGCGCAACGTCATGAACAAAGCATTGGTCGTTTTCATGGGGTGGACGGCGACGGTACTGCTGGTGTTTCCGCTGGTGTTTGGTGCGGGCCTCGACGCCGCGGATGGCGATCGGTTCAAGCAAGCATGGGAAGAGGCGGTCGTCGAACCGGCACAAGAGGCAGAAAGTGCACCCTGAACGCAACGCATGGGCACCATTTCGGGTCTAGTTGATGTAAATTGTTCAACACTAAATCGAACGAATGATGAAAATGGTTCCTGCCACCATGCGCACCAGCGCGTTGGCCACTCTGGCCGCTGCTGCTTTTGCCCTCACCTTGATGTCCCACCACAACGGCGTGGCGGAACAACAAAACAAGGACCGCACCGGGGCTCCCGGCAGCCAACAGGTGTGCACGGCATGCCATTCCAGTGGTTCGTATACGGTCACGCCTTCCATCGCGGTGTACACGACTCCGGGAGCCGACACCCCAGTCCAAACCTTCATACCGAACACTGAATACTACGTCGAGTTCACGGTGGGGGCCACCGGCGCACCCGCCGGCTACGGTTTCCAAGCCACCGCCGTTTTTGCCAACGGCAGCAACGCCGGGACGTTCGTCGGCTGCACAGGTAACGCCCAACTCGAAGACGTCAACGGCCGCCACATCGTCGAGCAAAACGACCTCAGCCCGAGCAACACCTTCGGCCTGTATTGGGGCGCCCCGGATGGGGGAGAAGGCCCGGTGACGTTCTATGCCAGTATGCTCGCGGCCAATGGCGCTTATGGGAACAGCGGCGATTCGTACGGCGGGACAAACCTCACCTTGGACGAAGCAGTGACCAGCATCGAATGCCCGGATTGCTTAGATGCGTCCGATCCCGTGCGCATCTGGGCGACGGAATACGAATTGAACGTGGAAAACGCCACGGATTTGATGCTCGATGCTTTCGCAGTAGACGGTCGCTGGTTGCGGTCGCTCAACTTGCCTGCCGGACGCCACACGCTAAGCACGGCCGATTGGGGCGTGCGCGGATTGGTGATTGCCCAATTTTCGGGCGCCGACGTGGATGGAAAACCGGTGCTGCGTACCCAACGTTTCTGGGCCCACTGACGATCGTACTGCATGAAAACACGGCGCTTTGTCTTCTGGCTAGTGTGTGCAGGGATTACCGTTTCTGCCCAAGGCCAAGTGGTCATCAACGAATTGGTGGCGTCCAATTCCATGCTGGTGGATGATCCGGATTTCGACAGCTCCAGCGATGTAGTGGAGTTGTTCAATGCCGGAGCGAGCGACACCGATCTGAGCGGATGGCATTTGACAGATAACTTCAACGACACCGCCAAGTGGACGTTCCCGGAGGGCGTGATGATTGGAGCAGGGGAATTCTTGTTGGTCTGGTGCGACGGCGAAAACGCAGAAGCCAGCCAACTCCACAGCTCGTTTAAATTGAGTAGCATCGGGGAGGAATTGGCTGTTTACGATGCCGATGGCCAGTGGGTCGACGGGGTGGTCTTTCCCACCCAGTCATCGGACATCAGTTACGGGCGCACCACCGACGCAGCGACGGAATGGGGCTGGTTCGATGCGCCGACCATCGGGAGCAGCAACAACGCCGCAATTGCCTTCGAAGGCATTACGCACAGCATACCGTATTTCACGGCGGAAGGCGGGTTCTACAGCGAGGCACAAGCGGTGGAGTTGTCGTCGCTTGCGGGCGAAATTCGCTTCACCACCGACGGCCGGGAACCCACCCTCGAGGATGAACTCTACACCGATCCCTTGGTAGTTGGTGCGTCGACCTTTTTGCGTGCTCGGGTGTTCGAAGCTGATCGTATCCCCGGACCCGTGGTGACGCACAGTTACTTTTTCGATTCCACGCTGACGGGTCGGCCGCTTCCCGTGTTCTCTTTGGTGACCGACCCCGATTACTTCTGGGACGCCGACACGGGCATATACGTCCAGGACTTCAAGCCGGATTGGGAGTGGCCGGTGAACGTGGAGTTTTTTGAAAACGACGGCAACAACGAGGCGGTGTTCAACGAGCGCGCTGGCGTCAAGATCAACGGCCAAAACAGCTGGATGCTGCCGCAAAAAATGCTCGGCATCTACTTCCGAGGCGGCTACGGCAGCGGGAGCCTGGACTACCCGTTGTTCCACGACCGGGACCGCTCCAAATTTGACAACTTCGTGCTGCGGGCCAGCGGCTCCGACTGGGCGTACACGCTCATGCGCGACGGTCTAAGCCAGCACTTGCCGCAAGAAAACGTGCACGTCGATCACCAAGGGTTTCGGCCAAGCATTGTATTCGTCAACGGCGAGTACATGGGCATCCACAACATCCGCTCCCGGGTAGACGAGGAGTTCGTGGAAGAAAACCATGGCGTTGCAGGGGGGGTGTTCGACCTCATCACCGATGACGGCATTGTCGAAGAAGGCAACGACTCCGCCTACTGGGTCATGGACGGATTGTTCAATGAAGACCTGAGCGTGCAGGCCAACTTTGATGCCGTGGCGGTCGAGGTCGATATGCAGGATTTTGCCGACTACTGGTCGACGGAAATCTGGGCGAGCAACAGCAGCTGGGGCCACAACGTGGTCCTGTGGAAACCGCAAACGGACGGCCAGTGGCGGTATGTGTTCACCGACCTCGACCGGGGCTTCAGCGGTTCCACCAACGACGACATCGACGGTTTCACCCAACCCCAAAACAACAACTACGACTACGCCCGCACATGGATCCGGCATGCGCTAGAGAACGAACCATACGCCCAACAATTCGCCACGCGTTTCACCGATCACCTGCACACTTCATTCCATCCGGCACAGGTAACCAGCCTGATCGACGAATGGGCAGACTACATCGCTCCCGAGGTGCCTTACCACGTGGAGCGTTGGACGGGTACCACGTCATCGTACGGCGACGGCATCGAGACGGTTGAATTTTGGGAGGAAGAGATCGAGGACCTGCGCACGTTTGCCAGTGAACGGTCGCCGTTCATGCTGGAAGATTTGGCTTCGGAGTTTGGGCTCGACCCGGCCGTGCAGCTCTTCACGAGCAACACGCCGTTGGACGCGGGTCGGGTGCGCTTGAACGATTTTCTCATCCCTGGCAGCCCTTGGAGTGGACCGTATTTCCCGGACATGGCATTTGAGTTGACGGCAGAGGCCAAACCCGGTCACGAATTCATCGGTTGGTCGCAAGTGGCCTCTGTGGAATGGGTCCAGGAAGGATCGAGTTGGAACTACAACGACTCGGGCGAAGACCTCGGCACGGCCTGGCGCATGCCGGATTACGAGGACTCGGGATGGGCCGAGGGCGATGCCGAATTGGGCTACGGCGATGGCGATGAGACGACCGTCGTCTCCTACGGCGGCGATCCGGACAACAAGCACACGACCACCTATTTCCGGCACGCCTTCAACCCCGGCTTCAGCGAGGCCACGTCGACCACGGGCTTCTTCCAATTGCGTCGAGACGATGGAGCCGTGGTGTACTTGAACGGAGAGGAGGTGTTCCGCAGCAACATGCCCGACGGCGACATTGCCTTCGACACCTTCTCCGTGGATTTTGCCGGAGGCGATGCCGAAAGCAACTGGAACGAGTACACGGTTGCCATCGACCTGCAACCCGGCACCAACGTGCTGGCCGTCGAAATTCACCAGTATTCCTTGACCAGTTCGGACATCAGTTTTGACCTGACGCTCTCCGCGAATTCACCATTGGAGCAAATTCTCTCCATGGAGAATCCACTGCCGGTTGTGCTGACAGGTGATGCCGGCTACGTAGCGCGCTACCAAGCGACCGGTGAGTGCATCCTGCCCGAGACCATCGCGGCGGACCTCACGCTCACCGCAGGTTGTTCGCCTTACCTCGCGACCGGCACCAGCACGGTGATGCCTGACGTAACGCTCACCATAGAACCCGGCGTTGAAATCTGGTTTCCTGCGGATGCCCAACTGCGGGTGCAAGGATCACTGGTTGCAGAAGGAACAGCAGAAGCACCGCTGGCTTTCCGCCTCAACCCGGCGTACGATGCGCCGTGGGGCAACATCCACTTCGACCAAACCACTGCCCCAAGCTTGATCCGTCACGCCGTGGTGGAGCATGCATCGGATGGCCTACACCCCATCCACGACCGGGCGGCGGTGGTGGCTTGGTTCTCGGATGTGACGCTGGACCACGTCGAATTGCTGACCAACCACAGCAACCCCGTCTACGCAGAGCACAGCCAAGTCGCGCTCATGAATTGCACCCTGCACTCGGACATCACGGGCGACCTCATCAACGTGCGCCACGGTTCGGGCCTCATCGACGGCTGCACCTTCATCGGCAACGACCAACCCGACACGGACGCCATCGATTACGATGTGGTGGACAACGGCGTCGTGCGCAATTCCACCATCCATTCCTTTTATGGATTCAACAGCGACGGCATCGACTTGGGCGAAGGCTCGTTCAATACCCTCATTCAATCGTGCCTCATTCACCACTGCACGGACAAGGGCATCAGCATCGGCCAAGCTTCTACCGCGATCATCCAAGACATGACGATTGGGCACTGTGCCTTGGGTGTGGCGATGAAAGACCAAGGCGCTGCGGAGATTGACCACACGACCTTTTACGCGAACCAGTATGGCGTGAGTGTGTACGAGAAAAACCCCGGCATGGGCGGCGGCGACGCGGTCGTCACCAACACCATTTTCTCCAACAGTAGCCATTCGCCGGTCTTCGTTGATTCGCTTTCCTCGGCGCT
>JBELBV010000042.1:5346-19689 GCA_042095135.1 Flavobacteriales bacterium
TTTTCTCCAACAGTAGCCATTCGCCGGTCTTCGTTGATTCGCTTTCCTCGGCGCTGGTCGCTTATGCGATCTACGATTCGGATACGTTGGCTTATGAGGCGGTTTTGGAGGCGAATCCATTGTTTGTCGATCCGGACGGGTACAACTTCACCTTGCAGGACGGTTCGCCTGCGGCAGACGCTGGACCAGTTGGTGCGGACTACGGGGCGTCGACGCTGTGGTTGGATGTGCCTCGTGACCTGGCCATCGTCGAGTTTGGGTACGCCGGATTGGTCGACCCCAACCGCGAATGGCTCGTCCTGCGCAACGACAGCGACGCGCCCATCGATTTGCTCGGTTACAGCTTGAGCGATGCGGTGACGTGGACCCAGTCGTTCCCGCTGGTCCTCGGACCGGGCGAGCAAGTATGGGTGGTCCGCGATGCCTCGTTCTTCAGTAACGTCCCTGACGCCGTGGTGGAGTGGGAGAGTGGCCAACTCGCCAACGAAGGTGAACGCATCCTCTTGCACAACAGCGCGGGCATGGTGGTGGACTTTGTGCAGTACGAGCCGGTGGCGCCGTGGCCGGTTCCGGTGGCCGAACAGGAAGCATTGGTGCGGGTGTCAGCCGGTCTGGACAACCACTTTGCGTCGAGTTGGCAACTCGAGACACTGATTCAGACGCCGGAGGTGATGAATGGAAAAGGCGATTTATTCGTTTATCCAAACCCGGTCTCAGACCAATTGACCTTGAGTGGAATTGAAGCGGATGATGTCGGTGAAGCTGCCGTGCTTTGGGGGATGTCCGGGCGAATGGTTATAGAAGTGGCCGTATCGCCAGCTAATGCGATGCAAGGGTTTGTGACGTTGGATATGCAAGGGCTTGCTCCAGGCTTGTATGTATTGAAGGTCTGTGAACGCAGCGTGCGTTTCGTTGTTCAATAGGGGATGGTTGCCTCGATATCCACCGCCTGGAATTTCACGGCCCCAGTCAAACGCTTCTCCATCGAAGGGGGAATGCACTACCTCGAGTTGCCCAATGCGGCAGCTGAGGAAATGCGCTCCACCGGTCACAAGCGCTGGGTCTGTACCATCCAGGATGCCCTCACATGGCACTGTGGCCTGCTTCCCACCGGAGAAGGAACATGGTTCGTCGTGCTAAGCAAAGCCAAAATGGAGGCTGTCGAAGCTTATGTGGGCGACTGGCTCAACGTCGATATGGTTCCGGACACCAGTAAATATGGCATGCCGCTGCCGGAAGACCTCGAGGACATCCTCGCGGACGATCCAGAGTTTGAACGGCGGTTTGATGCCATGCTGCCCGGCAAACGCCGCAACGCCATTCACCAGATTGCGAGCGCCAAAACGTCCGAGACGGCGGCCAAGCGCATCATCAAGTTGATGCAGCAATTGGGTTTGGATTGACTTAATAGGTATCTTTGGTGATGAAAATCACAATTAAACCTTGAACTAACCCTTCAATGAAACAATTACATCCCCTTGCATTCGGATTGACACTGGTTCTCTTGGTGTTCTCCGGATGCGCAAAACAAGAAGGTTGCACCTACCCTGAAGCGTGCAACTACGATGCCGATGCGGTCGTGGACAATGGATCGTGCGACTTCGCCACCTGCGCCGGGTGCACCGACATGGATGCGCTCAACTACGATTCTTCTGCGACGGTGGACGACGGCAGCTGCGTTTACGACCCTGTGCCGAGCACAGCAGAATGTGTGACCAGTGTGGAGTTCGATAGCTACACCTATCCGGTGGTAGCGGTGGGTCCCCAGTGCTGGTTTGCGGAAAACCTGCGCACCACAGTTTTTCAAGACGGAACGGCCATTGCTGAGGATTCGGCTGCGAATTTCCCCAACTTGGATTCCCCAGCGCGCACGACCTACAGCACTTCGTCGTCCATCATCAACACGCACGGATTCTTGTACAATGGAATAGCTGCAGCCACAGCGGCGAATGGCGGGATTTGTCCGACGGGATGGCACGTGCCGACCGAGTTGGATTGGATGGAAATGGAATCGTACCTCGTAATTGCTGGTCACGGCAAGCGCATGGGAGAGGTGCTGAAAAAATCCAGCAGCTGGGCCCAGGGCGGCAGCGGTTCAGATGTCTATGGATGGAACGGTACTGGCGGCGGCCATGCTTGGCCAGACGGCGGAACATACAGCTTGAATTGGTACGGCACCTATTGGAGCTCGACCACGACCAACGACGGGGACATCATGCATCGGACCCTGAGCTCCGGCTCAAATCAGTTGCAGCGAGGCGAATACTGGGACGTGATCGGCAGCAGCGTTCGCTGCATCGCCGACTGATCGAAGCCAGCGGCTTCAACAAACGGAACAGGGCTGCCTCACGGGGTGGCCCTTTTTCATAGGCTCTGAGCGACCAACCAGTCCAATCCGACTTCGAGCCCGTGGCGGTAATCCGCTCTCAGGTCATCGCGTTTCCGACTTGTTACTCCTTCTTTCGGCTTATGCTTCAACGTGCGAATAAGCTTCTTTCCAGAAATCGAAAAGGCTCGCTTCGGCGGGCCTTTTTTTTGCTTTTACTTGGCAGCCGCGCGCGTTCGAAAGCAACTTCTGCGAATCCGCCCAGAAATCACGAAATTTCCCGCATGATCCGAATCCCCATTCTGCTCAGCTGCGTTGCACTTTGCTTCAGCTGTTCAACACCGACCGCTCCGGTAGCCAAACCTGCTGATGCAGACACCCTGCATGTGGTGGCGTCTCGTCTCTTTGAAAGCCGTACCTACGAAGATTTCCTCGAACCGTTGGCCCGACCGGCGGTCATCCAATGGCACAACGCTTCTGAACTCTCGGATTCTTCGCTCCAGGTTGTGCTTGGCATCGCCGATGGCATCCTCATGACGGGTGGGGCGGATATCCACCCCGGACGGTACGGCCTCACCGCCGACACCGCCCGTTGCGGCGCCATCGATGTGGAGCGCGACCGCATCGAAAGCGTATTGCTAGCGGCCGTCGATTCGCTGCATTTGCCGTGCCTAGGCATTTGCCGGGGCCTGCAATTCATGAACATCCACAACGGCGGAACGTTGCACGCGCACTTGCCCGATGTACTCGGAACCGATGCGCACCGCGGCGGGGTCGAAGGCGATTCACGGGATACGTTGCATGCCATCCAAGGGCGCGCTGAATTTTTAGGGGCACCCGATCCTGCTGTGTCGGCGGTGGTCTCACACCACCACCAAGGCATCGACCGGATGGGGGACGGGCTGGAGGCCTGGGCCCATGCTCCGGACGGGTTGGTTGAAGGTATCCGCCGAACCGACACTGTGGCCTTCCCTTGCTACGTGGGCGTCCAATGGCACCCCGAACGGTCACCGGCAGGGCAGGCATTAGTCGAGCCGGTGGGGGCGTACTTCATCGGTGCCATGCGTGGGGGGGTGCGCTAGCCTGGGCTGCGTTGAAGCCTAAAAGAAAAAAGCCCGACCGCGGAAGCAATCGAGCTTTTTTCGTGACCCCGGGAGGGTTCGAACCTCCAACCATCAGAGCCGAAATCTGATATTCTATCCAGTTGAACTACGGGGCCAAAGAGGGGGCGAAATTACTATGCAGAACGTCATCCCTGCAACTTTTTTGTGTGCGTTGTTATTCCGCGGGGAACGGTGAAGCCGGCATGCCCGCAAACCGCTCTCGGCAGGCTACCTCTCCCGAAGCGTCCACGGTGTAGGTGAGGGAGGCAATGTGCCAACCCCGGAAGTCGGACTCGACGTCTCCGCTGCGTACCAAAGTGATGGCGTCATAGCCGCAGTGGCTGCACGTTTGTTCCACCCAAAAATCATACGGCGCAGAGAAAACGGCGACGTCACCGTCCACTCGGATCTCTGCATCCCACGTGCGTTCCAGGTAGGCCGGACCGGGCTGACCTAACCGGGAGGTGAAGGCGGAACCGCTCAGGTTGACGGTGCGCCAGGTTCCCGTGGAATCAGCACGCCAACGTTGGAAATTGGCTTCCGAAAGGACGACGGCAGCAAGCATGGCGCTGTCGTGCACGGCCAATCCATCGAAGGTGTGTTGGACAGCGGCTGCCACGGCATCTTCATCTTCGTTGCTCGACGCAGGTGGGGTGGGAAGCTCTGGGGCCATTGAACAGGATGCCAGAACAACCATGAGGCCGATAAGTGATCTGAAATTCATGGCCTCTAAGAAACACATGTTACATTTTTATGACAGTGATGTTTATCACAATAGTGTGTTAGATAATAAACTTGCATCGTGAAAAACAAACACATCTGGGACTGACTTTGCCACATCATCAAAACCCTTCATTATGAAGAAATTTACAACCTCAGTTTTGGCAGCGTTTTTCGTTTTGGCGTGCTCATTCGCAACGGCACAAGAAGACGACGGCAAAGCCTTTGCCGAGTACGGCGTTGGCTTGGGCTTCAGCCCGTTTGGTCCATCCCTTAATTTGACGCACAACCTGTCTGCTCAGACCACAATCAATGTGGGCATTGGGGCCTTTTCAGGTGACAATCCTTGGGATCAAGAAATCGCCGGGTCGACCTTCTCGGGTACCGGAGAGACCAATTGGATGGGCGTGTTTATCAACCATAGACCCTTTAGCGATTACGATTGGTTCCGCGTCAATGTTGGAATCGGTATCGGCGGTATTGAGGGTACGTTGGAAGACGTTACCAATGCCAATCACACCTACAGCGTCCGATACGGCGACAATCCAGTTGGATACGTGGGTGTAGGATTTGGCTCCCGCCCGGTAGAGGGCTTTACGTTTGGATTTGATATCGGGGGACTCCATACATCCGGTCCGGTGATCACAGCCACCGGAACCGATGTGGACATGGATGTGATGGACGCCATTCCGGATACACCGGGCTATGGACGTGTACTCCCCAACCTTCAACTATCAGTTAACTACGGATTTTAAGCAGGATTTTAATCCGATGGTTTAGTAGCCCCCCTTGGCGCAACGGCACCAAGGGGGTTTTTTTATCCCTTTTGATTCGAACTTTTGAACCGGTTGATGTTCCCGCTGCGGGTGCTCTGGTGCTTGGTCGTGCGGCCTTTGACTCGCTTCCGCCACATATGAAACGAGCTTCGCTTCATGTGCTTGCGCATGATGGCGCGGACTTGATTTTCCTTCAGCCCGTACTGCATCTCAATCGCCTCGAAGGGGGTGCGGTCTTCCCACGCCATTTCGATGATGCGATCAATGACGTCGGGGGCGAGGTCCGTACCAGCGTTTTTGAGGTCGTCCGGTTCAATGGGCAGCATGCAAGCATAACCCGTGAACGCAAGCATAGGTTCTCCTACTGCTTCTTGTCGCGTACGACGGCCACAGCCCAGTTCACCAGTCCCACGATCAACACGACGGCGCCGGCGTTGAACACCTGTTCGGCGCCCATCAAATGGTTCAATTTGAAGGCGATGCCTGCTACAACCAAAGCAAGGCCTATGAGGGTCAAAAATTTAGGGAAGCGCAGGGTGGTCATCGGTTCTCAAGGTAAGGCAGAATCCCGCGGCTTTTCAATCGGTTCTAAGAAATTTAAATCCTTGAAAATCAGCGTATAAAACGCAACCTTTTGCATTGAATTACGTAAAAGAGAGTATGATAAGTTCAACGTTTTTCCTTTTGATGTTGGGGGTTATTACCCTCATTTACGGTTCCAAAGCAGTGCAGTACCAAATGCGTATCACCAACCGATGGAAGGTGTATTGGCGGTTGGTCAATCAGTCGAAAGCGGCTTTGCGCAACGGTGATCAGCGGCTGAGCCAACAGCTGCGCAACCTCTCCAAAGGACACCTCACCAAAGTGTTGCAGATGCAACGCCGACGTCGGTTAGTGGCCGTCCTTTCTATGCTGTTGGTGGGCGGATTGTACGGAGCGATGAGTGCAATGGGTATCATCGTCCTCTGACGCCTTCCTATTCGAACGAAAGAGGGAGGGTGCTGCTCGTGTAGAGCCCAAAGCACCCGTACCCGCTGCTGACGTTGCTGTACGCCAGTACCGGCTCCGTGAACAGCGGACCGCCCGAGGGATTGTCAATCAAATCCAGGCGCTCGTAGTATTGCGCCATCTCCGCGGAAATTGCACACACCTCAAGCACGATTGGTTCTGCCGAAACGGCCTCGAATTCCGGTCCCCAAGCTTCCTGGAAAAGTTGGAAGGGGAGGCCGTTGAGTGCTTCCACCGCATCGATGTCTTGGATGAGGTACCCGCGGCAGAGCTGGTTCCACACGATGCGCGGATCGTCTTCCACACGCGGATTCAGCACCACATACCCGCCGAATTCCGCCGCCTCTTCTTCTTCTTCTTCTTCTTCTTCGAAATCGTCCCAGTTGAAGGATTTTTGCGCCCGGACCAAGAAGTAATCGGGAGCATCCACTCGATCGGGAAGCGTCAGGCTAAAATCGATGGTGCGCGTCAAGTTGGTGTATCCTAATTCATCCACATCCAGGAATTCATCTTCCAGAGCGGCCGTGTACGTGTAGACGTAACTGCCTGTGCTGTCGATTTGCGGCGGCATGACCTGGGTGGCCGTCACCGTTTCGAATTCCGGGGCCTCAACTGTGAGCGTCCAGTTTCCGTCTGCCAGATCCACGTCAGTCAAGACATGCCCTAGCCCTTGCACCCAATCGGTTTCGCCACCCCAAGTGATGCTCGTTCCTGACGCGTCCTCAAGGGTGTAGACTGCCTCCTTGATGCGCTTGCTTCCAATGGAGTCGAGGATGCCGGCCGAAGAGTGCGCACGGGCCACAAGGGTGTCCGCTATGGGCCGCGCCATGAAGGTCACGGCAATCTGCGGATCGTGCTCCGGAAAGGCGATGTCGCGCACCACGCCTTCACTCAACTTGCCACAGCCGGTGATTCCGAGGGCCAAAACCAGAAGGAGGAGAAGATGCTTCATGGGATTAGAATTCTGCGCGCCACGCGATGGATGGGATGATGGGGAAAATGCCGTATTCCCGGATGGTCCGGGTACCGTCGTCGTTCTCATCGACCAAGGAGAAGAACGGATTCAAGTTGTTGTACATGTTGTAAACGCTGAAAATCAACGACCGGGTAAAGGCCTGCTTGGCTTTGACAAACGTCAGTGAAACGTCGGCCCGGTGATAAGGACTCGTGCGGTATGCGTTTTTGGCGCTAGGGATGTCGACGTTGATGCCGTTCAACTCAGGCGTGTACCCTGTAAAACTAGCCGGAACAAACGCCCGGAACGTCGATTCCGGCAGCGTTAAGGCCCGTCCCGTGCCGTACACCCAGGTCGCTGAAAAATCGATGCGGTCGGAAAAGCGGTGCATAAGTACCACGGAGGCGTCGTGGCGTCGGTCGTAGGTGTACGGGAACCAATTGCCACTGTTGATCTCGTCGAATTGACGCTCCGCCCAGCTCAGCGTGTAGCCGATCCAACCCGTGGTGCGGCCTTGTTTTTTCTGGAACAAGAATTCAAAACCATACGCAGTGCCGATGCCTTGCGTCACCTGGTCTTCCCATTCGGCATTGACGGTGTTGCTGAAGCTCGCGCCTTCCCGGTAACTCAGCAGCCCGTCCATGAATTTGTAATACCCTTCCACACTGCATTCCACCGCGCCAAATGTTTTGGCCCAACCGGCGGCCCACTGCTGGCTCGATTGGGGGTCCACCCGGTCCGTTGCGGGCACCCACAGATCGGTCGGGAGGGAGAGGCCCTCGTTGGTGAGGAGGTGAACGAATTGGTTCATGCGGGCATACGAAGCCTTGAGCGCCCCGCCGCCGGGGAGTCGGTAATTGAGGGCGACGCGTGGCTGCAACGAAGCAAAGGCCGTGCCGTTGACCTTGAGCAATGCTCCGTGGAGGCCGACGTTGGCCCGGAACCGCTCCGAGACGTTGATCTCGTCCTCTATGTACACGAATTGCTCGACTGACCGCACCCCCTCTGCACCGAGGGTCGTATCGATGCTGGGGAAGCTTTGGCCAAATTCCGCTTGGAACGTCGTGGCGCCGGGATTGAATTGGTGCAAGGTGATGTTGCCGCCGAACCGCAGGTAATGCTTGTTGTTCAACGCGCAATTGAAATCCATGCGTGCGGCGTAATCCAGGATGCCGCTTTGGTACAAGCTGGCAAACCGCTGGGTGGTAGAGTCGCTAGCGGCGTTTTCGGTTTCGGAAAATTCAATGCCTGTATTGAAGGCGTACTCGCTGCGGGTGACCGTCAAGTTTGAAAACAGCTTGGGCGTCCACTCGTGGTTCCACCGGGCGGCCGCGACGCTGTTGAACCAATCGAGGCCGAAGTCGATGGAAGAACGGGATGTGCCGAAGTTCTCTGTCGAGGCGAGTCCAAAATCATCCGTCCCATTAAAAAAGCTCAAATAGATGCGGTCCCGGTCCCCCACGCGCCAATTGACTTTGCTGTTTAGGTCATAAAAGAAGTACCGGGGGTCGGTGGTGATGTCCGGATTTTGGTTGTTGATGGAGGCGATGATGGGGTTGACCAGAACATCGATGTATGTGCGACGTCCACTCAACATGAAGGAGGCCTTGTCTTTGACAATGGGGCCCTCCACCATGAATTTCGAAGCGAGGACGGACACGTTCGCTGTGCCGTGGAATTCCTTCATGTTCCCGTCCTTCATGTTCACCTCCAGCACGGATGAAAGCCGACCCCCAAAACGCGCAGGGAACCCGCCCTTGGTGATGGTCATTTGTTTGACTGCATCGGAGTTGAACACCGAGAAAAAACCAAACAGGTGGCTAACGCTGTACAGCGGGACACCGTCCAGCACGATGAGGTTTTGATCGGGACTCCCGCCGCGCACGTACAGCCCGGACGTGCCTTCGCCACCCGATTGTACCCCCGGCATCAGCTGCAGGCTCTTCAACAGGTCAACTTCGCCGCCGATGGCCGGCAACCGACGCACCTGGTCCATGGGGATTTCCACCTTGGACATCTGCACTTGGTCCTCGATGCGGTTGAACCCTTCGCCGGTCACCACAGCTTCATCGATGGCCACCCCGGCACTCAACTCAAAATCCACTTTGAGGTTCCCGTTCAATTCGACCTCATACGTCTGTGGGGTGTACCCGATGTACGAGACTGTCAACTGGTGCTTGCCGGTGGGCAAGGCAATGGAATAAAAGCCGAAGGCATTGGTGCCCGTTCCTGCCTGTACCGTTTCGCACCACAGTGTTGCCCCGAGGAGCATCTCACCGCTGGCGGCATCTTGGACGTAACCGCTGAGCTGATGCGATTGGGCATGGGCCTCAAACGCAGATAAGGCAAGAATTGACAAAAAAAGGACACTGAACAGGTGCTTCACCGCTCGAAGATACATCGGAACTCAAGTATCTTGCGGGCATGAACTGCATGAAACCGCTGGCTTTAGGCCTCGGCGCGCTGCTTTGGTGCGCGCCAATTTTTTCACAAGGATGGACGGAAGTGGCACCGCTGCCAGACGGCTTTGTGTCCAACCACAGTTACGGATTTGCCCTCGATGGCAAAGGGTACATCGTCGCCGGTGAATCCACCGCCGGCTACACCGACGCGATGTACGAATACGACCCTGCGGCCGACGCGTGGACTGCGCTACCTGATTTTCCCGGTGATGCGAGGGGCTACACCATCGGAGACCAATGGAACGGCCAAGCCTGGATAGGGTTTGGACTGAGCAATTCAGGTTATCTCAACGACTTGTGGATGTACGATCCGGCGACTGGGAGTTGGACGGAGAAGGCTTCGTGCCCGTGCACGGCGCGCACCCACCCGGCCTTTATTGCAGAAGACGACAAAGTGTTCGTTGGGCTGGGCGGTGGACCCAACGGGGACATGGACGATTGGTGGGAATACGACATGGCGTCCGATTCATGGAGCCAGAAGCCGGATTTTCCCGGAAGCGAACGGCACCACCCATACCAGTTCGGCATCGACGGTATGATTTATGTCGGATTCGGCCACAACGGCCCCAACATCTACAACGAGATGTACCGGTACGACCCGTCGACAGAAGTGTGGACTGAGGTGGCGTCGCTGCCGGCTGAAGGGCGGGTGGCCGGCACCCAGTTTGCCTACGGCGGCATGGGGTATGCCTTAAGCGGAGACGGCGAGGACCACAGTTCGATGGAGGAGGGCGAGCTCTGGCAATACGATCCCACAGCGGACGCCTGGTTTCAATGGCCTTCCCATCCCGGCATGTCTCGCTGGGCGCCGGCATCGTTTGTGCTGAACGATGAGGTCTACCTGATCAACGGCATGAGTTACGACCCCGGTGAATTTGACTACATGGAATCCAATTGGAAATTGGCCATGCAGCCCACTTTAGCCAATGACATCGCGGTGAATGCGTACCTCGGTGAAGCCTCAATTTGCGCCGGCGACGAAACACCCATCACCGTTCAGTTGACCAATTTGGGGAGCGAGGTATTTCTGGCGGGCAGCGCCATTGGTTTGACGGTGGTCATGGAAATCGATGGAGAGGAGGCCTTGAGCTCGGATTGGTCAGGGGAACTCGGAACCTACCAATCCACGGAATTCACCTTGGGCAGTTACGCTTTTGCCGAGGAAACTACGTTCACAGTGCGCGTCTTGGCTACAGATGAAAACGCCAGCAACGATGCCATTGAAGCCACTGTTGGGGTGTCCGATGAGGCCACATCGCAATGGCTGATTACGCTGCTCACGGACAGCTGGGGCGGTGAAACGGGATGGGAAGTACGCAACGCCTTTGGATTGATTGTCGCCGCGGCGTTGCCCGGATCTTACGACAATGAAACACTCTATGAAATTCCGGTGGCGATTCCGGGTGAGGGGTGCTACACCTTCACCTTGATTGACACTTACGGCGACGGCATGAACGGCGGTTCGTGGGGCGGGTCTAACGGGACATGTACCGTCCAATCGCTCGACGATACCGGCTCGCCCGTGAACGTGTTCTTTGATTACAACGGGACGTATGTGTTTGATGAACTGGAAGCATTGGTGAGCGTAACGTTGACCGTCGATGTGGCTCAATTTGAGCGCAACCCGACTGCCACGGCTTATCCCAATCCCATCGCATCGGATGGACTCATGGTTACAGCGTCAAATGCCTACACGGAATGGCAGGTGTTCAATGCACTTGGAATGTGCATGGCACAAGGACGTTGGACGGGAACCCAGGAAAGGCTCGATACGCACGATTGGCCCATGGGCGCCTTGGTGCTGGTGTTGACAGGACCGACCGTGCACACGGCCATTCCGTTGCTGAAGCGCTGAGGGCTAGCGAATCATGTGGACGTGCCCTTGAAATTCAAGGCGCGCCGATGACACCGGATTTTCTTCGTCCGGGAACTCAACGCTTATCCGCCAATGGTAGACATTGCTGCGCGTGAAATACCCCGAGTGTTCCGTGGATGAAGGGTCTTCTTCGACCTGTCCGAACCATCCCGTTTCCGGATCGTCGGTGACAAAAATGATCTCACCCCACGTATTGAATACCTCGAGCAAATAGCTCTCCGGTTCACACCCCAAAACAGGACGGAACAGGTCATTGGCGCCGTCGTTGTCTGGCGTGAAGGCATTGGGTACGTAGACGGGGCACTCGCAGAATTCGAGTGTCACTTCAAAGACCTTCGTGACCGTATCGCATGCATTGGCGGCGGTGACTTCGTAAATGCCCTGCCGGTCAATTTGAATGGCAGGGGTTGTTTCCCCGTTGTTCCAGCTGTAGCCGATGGGGAAGAGGTTGGGGGGATTTTCAGCGCTCACCACCATGGATTCTCCTTCGCAGAACGACAGCGGTTCAGCGATGTCGATGAGCAGCGGTGCAGCTCGTTCGATGAGCACCTCGTCCGTCCACAAGCATCCGTTCCAATTGACCAGCGCCGTATACACGCCGGGATTCGACGTGGTCAGCGCCGGTTGGTAGTGGGCGATGTTCCAGCTGAACGACGCTTCTTCCGGAAGGGGATAGATGTACAAATAAGCTTCTTCATCCGGACACAGCTGCTGGTCGGCTCCGAGGTCGAAGATGGGTAGAGGCTGAATCGCAACGTTCACTTCGTCTGCGCTTGAACAACCATTTTCGGTAACGACTACGCCGTAGGTTCCGGCACTCTCCACTTCGAGGGTGGCTTCGTTCGTGCCGTTGGACCAGAGCGTTTCATCGGCCGTGGGCAACCCGGTGTTCAGCAGCGCACTTTCGCCCGCACACAAGGTGAGGTCGGCTCCGAGATCCAAAACGGGCAGCGGCACGTTCTGAATCGCGACGGTCGTTGTGTATTCGCACCCTTGCACGGGCGTTGTCAAGGTGTAGTTGCCGGGACTGTCAATCCAGATGCCGGAAGTGGTTTCGCCAGAGCTCCACTCGTAAGCCGGCGCACCGACATTGGCGGCCAACCACGTGCTGTCGCCGTTGCACAAGGGCAATGAACTGGGCAAGCCGGTATTGAAAACAGGTGCATAGTCGATGACCACGGTATCTCGCTCGATGCATGAGCCCACCGTCACTTCGGCAATCACCGTGGCGCCTTCGTTGAGGACGGTCCAACTCGGGCTGTTGCCCTCAGGACTTCCATTGATCCACCACTCCGTTTCATCAGCCGAGTATCCGCTGGCCAATACGACTGCCTCGCCATCGCACGCCACCGCATCGGATCCGAGCGCCACACCGGTATTGGCAGAAGGGTTCACAGCAACTTCATCCACGAAGAAGCAGCCGTCGACTTCCGTTTCTAAGCTGTAGGAACCCGCTGTGCTGACCCACTGCTCAGGCTCATCGAACCCGTTGTTCCACGTGTAGGCGTCGGCGCCGGATTCCGCTACCAATTCGAGGCTGTCGTTCAAACACAAATCCAAGGCTTCTGGCAATCCGGCATCAAAGAAGGGAACATGCGCCACCTCCACGGTGTCGCGTTCAATGCACTCACCGATGCTGACCTCAGTGATGACAGTTGCAGCTTCAGCAAATACCGTGGTGCTCGTTGCTTGTGTGCCGCTCGCATCACCGCCGCTGATCCACGTGGTGGCGCTTACCGGGTATCCACTGTTGAAGGTCACCGTTTCAAGGTCGCACAAGAGCACGTCGGCGCCCAAGTCCACCCCTTGGTTGGGGGAGTCTTCAACGTCCAGGTCGTAGGTGAACGTGCAGTTGGGCGTGGTGATTTCTACGCTGTACAATCCCGCTTCGCTAACGGCAAGGGTGTTGGCGTTCGTGCCGTCGCTCCACAACCACGAGATGTTGCCGCCGCTCCATTCAGGGTCCAAGGCCGAAGCCGTTTCCACTTCATCCAAGCACAGAACAATGGGGTCCTCCTCCCAGGTCACTTCATAGGTCGGATGGTGCGACAGCACCACTTCATCGCTGGCCGAGCAGACCGAAAGCCCCCACTCCAATGTCAAGGTACCGGTTTGCAATGTGGTGTACGCATCCGTCCCGGGGATTCCATTCCACGAATAGAGCAGGTTGGGATCGTTGCCGCTGAAGTCAAAACTCACGGCCTCGTTGGGGCAGTTGAATTGGTCTTCACCCAAGCTCAAATTGGGCAGGCTCACCGCGACCACGTCCACGTCCGCTGACGTGGTGCACCCGCTGTCGGTGTCCTCAAGTGTTAGGGTGTAGGTACCGGCTCCGGAAACCGAGTAAGCAGGGTCGGTGCTTCCGTCTCCCCACGTCCCTGTGATGCCCGCTGGCCATGGACCGTTGGGCAGTACGAGGCTTGTGGCGTCACATGCTACCGTGTCGCTGGGCAGCCCGGGATCAGGCAAGGCGGCTACGTCCACTTCCACTTCCAGTGTGTATTCGTCCTCACAGACGTCTTCGTAGGTGACGGTGTACACCTGACTCTCGTCCAAGGTGGCTGTGACGGTATTGCCATTGGTGCTCGACAATCCGATTTCCGGTGACCATATGGGGTTCAGCGCGTAGTCCGAAAGCGTTAGCTCCACGGATTCCCCGCTGCAAATAGAGGCCTCCGGTGCGATAACATCTTCGACGACAGTCCAATTGGCATTGCATACCCGGTGCACATTGCTCAAACCACCCGTGGCTGCGGTGAAGCCCCATTTGGCTGTGTTGGACCCGAGAATGTCTTCGATGTCAACCGTTTCAGAGAGGCGCTCCACGCAGTCCCAATAGACGGTCATCACGTTCGTCGTGGCGTTGTAGGTGACGCGCAATTGGTATTCCTGTCCGTTTTCAATGTTGCCGAAGGTGGTCAAGGCGGGCACGGGGCCGGCAAGCGCTTCGGGATCGTTGTGATCCACGACACCGTCGCGGAAAATGGCGAGGTGATCGTAATTCGGATCCGCGTGGTTGCCCCCTTGATAGGTGTCCATCAACACCCCAACACTGGGCTCATGCATCTCGTGGGCGTGGACGGCAGGAGAGGCATACCATGCGCGACAAGTAAGTGG
>JBELBV010000043.1:0-18828 GCA_042095135.1 Flavobacteriales bacterium
ATGAAAGATGCTGGGGTCATTCCGTACAATGCGTGGACCTTTTTCGCCTTGCCTTTGGGCAGTGCGGTTGAAATGGTACTACTGAGCCTTGCGTTGGCCAGCCGCATCAACCAGCTCAAAGCGGAGAGTGCGCATGCCCGTGAAGAGCAGCTGCGCATCTCCCAAATCAACGAACGCATGGTGCGCGAGCAAAACACAAAACTCGAAGAGCGCGTCCACGACCGCACCGCTGATCTCGAGGAGGTCAATGCCAACATGCGAACGACCCTGGAGGAACTGCAGTCTGCGCAACAACAATTGGTACAATCGGAAAAGCTCGCTTCCATCGGTCAGTTGACAGCAGGCATTGCCCACGAGTTGAACAACCCCATCAATTTCGTCTCGTCAAGTGCGCAGTCTTTGCGACGGGATTTTGAGGACCTCAATGCCATCATCGACCTCGTAAAGGCCATGGATCCTGAAGCGGCTGATTTGACTACGCAGGTCAATGGGGTCAAAGAGAAGTTGTCCCAGCTGGACATTGAGTTCACGCAACAGGAAATCGATGAACTGCTCAGCGGCATTGAGGACGGCACCGTCCGTACCTCAGAAATCGTGAAAGGCCTCCGTATTTTCAGCCGTATGGACGGCGATAATTTTATCCAAGCCCAACTCAACGAATTGATCGAATCTACCTTGATCGTCTTGCGGAGCAATTTCAAGGACGCGGCGGTGTTGCAGTTGGATTTGGGCGAAGAGATGCCGCCGGTGATGTGCCAGCCCGGGCGGTTGAACCAGGTCTTCATGAACATCATCACCAACGCCATCCAGGCGATGGAATCGCTCGGCCGGGACGCAGAGGAGAACCTATTGTCTATTGAAACGGATCGGGTGGAGAGCATCGGACAAGCGTGGGCGGAGGTGCGCATCAAGGATGCCGGCCCCGGGATGTCCGAGGCTGTGCGGTCGCAGATTTTCGATCCGTTTTTTACCACGAAGCCAGTGGGCGAAGGGACGGGCTTGGGCTTGAGCATTGTGATGGGCATTTTGCGCGATCACAACGCTGAAGTTGAGGTCGAGTCCGAGGAAGGCGTGGGCACAGAATTCATCATACGATTTCCATTATGATCAACGTACTCTACCTCGACGATGAGGCACACAATCTGACGGCGTTTCGAGCAGCATTTCGACGGGATTTTCAGGTGCACGTCACCACCGAACCGACCGACGCAGTGCGCATCCTCAGGGAGCATCCCATCGAGGTCATCATCTCAGACCAGAAAATGCCCAAATTGAGCGGGGTCGAGTTCTTTGAACTCATCGCGCCCGATTACCCCGACCCTGTGCGCATGCTCCTCACCGGCCATGCCGACATCGATGCGGTCATCGATGCAATCAACAAGGGGCAGATTTACAAGTACATCGCAAAGCCATGGAACGAATCGGAGTTGCGCGACTTGGTCACCGAAGCGTCGCAACTCTACCACGACCGACAGGCTATCGTTCTGCGGGGCGAAGACCTCCAGCAGCGGATGAGCAAGGCCGAGCAGGAAGCCGTAAAGATCCAATCCCTCACGGCGGATAAATCAGCCCTTACCGTCGAAGAGACAGCACGGGTGTTTGACCTCGCCAACGCCATTCAGCGTCTGCTGCAGGCGTGATCAGCGGATGTACTTGAAGTCCTCGCCGGGCTTGATGTTCTTCAACGTAGCGAGGATCAGCTTGATGCAATTCTCCACGTCGTCGCGGTGCACCATTTCAACGGTGGTGTGCATGTAACGCAGGGGTAGGCTGATCAACGCACTGGCCACGCCTTTGTTGGAGTAGGCAAACGCATCGGTATCGGTGCCGGTGAAGCGGCTGGCCGCCATGCGCTGCAACGGGATTTTCTCTGAGTCGGCCGTGTCGATGATGCGCTGCAAGAGGTTGTTCTGGACAGCCGGTCCGTACGTAACGCCCGGACCTTTGCCAGCAGCCACGTCTCCGTTGTCGATTTTGTTCATCATCGGCGTGTGGGTGCAGTGGGTCACGTCGGTTACGATGGCGACATCCGGTGAAATCCGCTCAGCGATCATTTGCGCCCCTCGCAATCCAATCTCCTCTTGAACCGAGTTGGTGATGTAGAGGCCAAACGGCAACTTGGCGCCCTCCTCGTGCAGCAGGCGAGCGACTTCCGCAATCATGAATCCGCCGGCGCGGTTGTCAAGGGCTCGGGCCACGTACCAGTCCTTATTCAGGACCATGAACGTGTCCTCGTAGGTGACAACGCACCCGACGTGGATGCCCATCTTTTCAACCTCTTTCTTGTCTTTGGCGCCCACATCGAGGAAGATGTTCTTCATCGTCGGTGCCTCCTCTTTGCCCGCGGTACGGGTGTGGATGGCGGGCCACCCGAAGACGCCTTTGACGATCCCTTTGGGCGTGTGAATGTCGACGCGCTTGGAAGGAGCGATCTGGTGGTCGCTGCCTCCGTTTCGGCGCAGGTAGATGTACCCGTCGGCGGTGATGTAGTGTACGAAGTAGCTGATTTCATCGGCGTGGGCTTCGATGACCACTTTGTACGGGGCGTCTGGATTGACCACCCCAACGACTGTGCCATAGGTGTCAACGATGTGCTCGTCGATGTACGGACGGATGTAGTCCAACCACAGTTGCTGCCCGCTGCTTTCGAATCCGGTAGGGCTTGCGTTATTGAGGTACGCTTCGAGGAATTTCTCTGAAGCTTTATTGAGGATTGTCTTCTTTGCCATTGCACAAAAATACCGGCCGGCGCAGCGGAGATTACGCTGGCCGGCCGGATTGATTTCAACAAAGATTTCACCCGCGGGTGATCACAGCGTATAGCCGTTCTTTTCGATGAGGTTCGTGGCGATCAATTGACGCGCCTCTTTCGGATTGATGTCCTCCGTTTTGCAGAATCGCTTCATGCCCATGAGCATCATCTTCAGCTCATCGCCTTCGGCAAAGCTCAGCAAGGCTTCCTTGCCCGCGCTGTGGATCCATTCGCTGGCCTCATACGTGTAAATGTTCATGATGGCAAGCTGCACCGCGAGGTCGTCCGTTCCGCCTTTTTGCTGCGCTAGCTTCTGCACGCGCAACACGGTGGATTCGATGGTGTACGTCCAAATGGCCATGTCGGCGATGTTCATGAGGATTTCCTGCTCCTTGGCGAGGCTCATCATGAGCTTCTGCACGGCTCCACCGGCCACCAACAAGATGGCCTTCTTCAGGTTGGCTACGTAACCCAATTGCCGCTCGAATGGATCGCTGGATGGTGTGGAAAAATCCGGTACTCCGGTCAGCTCGTTGACCACCGCCATGGCGGGAGTCATCAAATCCATTTCGCCCTTCATGGCTTTCTTGAGGATCATGTCCACTGTCAGCATGCGGTTGATCTCGTTGGTGCCCTCGAAGATGCGGTTGATGCGCGCGTCGCGATAGGCGAGCTCAGCCCGGGTTTCCGCGCTGTAGCCCATGCCGCCGTGAATCTGAACTGCTTCATCTACGCAATAATCGAGGACCTCAGAGCCCAAGACCTTCATCATGGCACATTCCGGTGCAAAATCCGCAATGCCCTTCAGCGTCGCGTCGCCGTGGTCCATGCCGCCTGCCTTGAGTGCGGCGATGGCGTCGTCGATGTTCTGCGTGGCTCGGTAGATGGCCGATTCGCAGGTGTACAAGCGAATGGCGCTTTCAGCGAGTTTGTAGCGGATGGCACCGTACTTCGAGATGGGTCGCCCGAACTGTTCGCGCTCATTGGCGTACCGCGTGGAATGGGTGCATGCGTCTTTCGCCGCACCGAGTACCGCGCCGCCCAATTTGATGCGGCCAATGTTCAGGATGTTCACCGCGATTTTGAAGCCTTGCTCGCGCTCGTAGAGGAGGTTTTCGATGGGCACGTGCACGTCGTTGAAGAAGATTTGGCGGGTGGAAGAACCCTTGATGCCCATCTTCTTTTCCTCTGGGTTTTTGGTGATGCCTTCGGCGTGTCCGTCGACGATGAACGCCGTGAGTTTTTCGTCGTCATCAATCTTGGCGAACACAATCATCACGTCCGCGAATCCCCCGTTGGTGATCCACATCTTTTGGCCGTTGATGATGTAGTGTTTTCCATCTTCGGAGAGCCGGGCCTTGGTTTTGCCGCTGTTGGCATCAGAACCGGCGCTGGGCTCCGTCAAGCAATAACAGCCTTTCAGTTCGCCAGAGGCCAACCCAGGCACCCACTTTTTCTTCTGTTCTTCATTGCCGTAGTAAAGAATGGGCAAGGTGCCGATGCCGGTGTGGGCGCTGAAGCTCACGCTGAAGGCATGCGCTCCCCCAATGGCCTCGGTGATGAGCATGGTGGTCTTGAAATCCAAGCCCATGCCGCCGTATTCCTCCGGAACCGAACTACCGAGGAGTCCCAGTTCGCCCGACTCGCGCATCAGGCTGGGAACGAGGCCTTCTTCTTGGTTGTCGATTTCTTCGAGTTTCGGAATGATGCGTTGTTCGACAAAGTCCAACGTCATCTGCTTCATCATCAATTGCTCCTCCGTCCATTCTTCAGGGATGAAGATGTCGGCGGCTGCGGTGGGGCGGATTAAGAATTCACCGCCTCGAATCGCTGTTGAGTTTTCGGACATCTGATCAAGTTTATGCGTTCAACAATTCAAAAACGCCGGCGGCCCCTTGGCCGGTGCCGACGCACATGGTCACCATGCCGTAGTTGGCGTGGCGGGATTTCAATTCGTGCATCATTTGTACGGTCAGCTTGGCGCCGGTGCACCCCAGTGGATGGCCCAACGCAATGGCGCCCCCGTTCGGATTGACCAACGTTGGATCGAGCCCGAGTTCTTTCACCACGGCGACGGATTGCGAGGCGAAGGCTTCGTTGAGTTCCACGGTGCCGAGGTCCTGCGTGGTGATGCCGGCTTTTTCGAGTGCCTTGGGCACGGCGTGGATGGGACCGACCCCCATGATGCGTGGTTCCAAACCACTGACGTGGTAGCTCGCCAGACGCGCGATGGGTTCTACGTTGAGTTCTTTGAGCATGCGCTCGGAAACAACCAGTACAAAGGCCGCACCGTCCGAGGTTTGGGAACTGTTCCCCGCGGTGACCGAACCGCCTTGGGCGAACACGGGCTTCAACCGAGCGAGGCCTTCCAGGGTGGAGTTGCGGCGCACGCCTTCGTCGGTGTCGACGACGTGGGTGCGCTCTTGGCGTTTTTCGTTTTCATCGAGGTAGACCTCGTTCACGGTGATGGGAGCGATGCCCGGTGCAAACCGCCCGGCGTCGATGGCCGCTGCCGCTCGCTGGTGGCTTTCCAATGCAAAGGCGTCTTGTTCGTCCCGAGAGACCTTAAAGTCTTTGGCCACCGCCTCAGCAGTGAGCCCCATGCCCCAGTACCAATCTGGATTGGCTTTCGCGACGCGGGCATTGGGAACGATGCGCCACCCGCCGAACGGGATGGGGGACATGGTCTCGATGCCGCCGGCGAGGATGCAATCGGCAAGTCCGGCGTGGATTTTGGCGGAAGCGATGGCAATGGTTTCCAAACCAGAAGCACAGTAGCGGTTCACGGTCATGCCCGGCACCTTGTCGGTATCGAGCCCCATCAAACTCACCATGCGGCCGATGTTGAGGCCTTGTTCGGCCTCGGGTGTAGCGTTGCCAACGATAACATCGTCGATGCGTTCTTTGTCCAATTGCGGAAAATCGGAGAGCAGCTTTCGAATCACTTGCTCACCGAGATCATCCGGTCGAACAAAGCGAAAGGCGCCTTTGCCAGATTTTCCAACGGGCGAACGGTAGCCTCCTATGATGTATGCATTCATGGCGATTAGTTTCTCAAGATTTTACCCTTCTGAATCAGGCTCTGCATGCGCTCAAGGGTTTTGCGTTGCATGCACAGGGAGACAAACGCTTCGCGCTCGAGGTCGAGCAGGTATTGCTCCGAGACGGCCGTACGTGCACTGAGGTCGCCTCCACACATCACGTAGCCGAGCTTTTCACTGATCAATTGATCGTGCTCGGAGATGTAGTTGCCGCTCTTCATGCTGTGCGCGCCGACGTACACGATGCCGAGTCCTTCTTGGCCGGCGACGGTGATGTCTTTGCGCTGCAGCGGCTGGGTGTAACCGGCCTCGGACAACTCGATGGCGGCGCGCTTGGCTCGGGCGAGTTGGTCACGGCGGTTGACGACGACTTCGTCGATGCCTTCCCGCAGGTAGCCTAGTTCGAAGGCCTCGTGCGCCGAAGTGGCTACCTTGGCTTGTCCGATGGTAAGGAATCGATCGCGCAAGCGGTTGATGCGCATATCGCCGTCGTGCATCTCGTCGTTCAAGCGCAGCACGAATTCTTTGGTGCCACCGCCTCCGGGGATGAGCCCGACACCAAATTCCACGAGTCCGATGTAGGTCTCGGCATGGGCGACGACTTTGTCGGCATGGAGGCACATCTCACAACCGCCACCCAGGGCGAGCTGATGAGGGGCAACGATGACCGGAATTCCGGAGTAGCGCAAGCGCATGACGGTGTTCTGGAACATGCGAATGGCGTGATTCAGTTCATCGTATTCCTGTTCCACGGCCATCATGAAAATCATGCCGACATTGGCTCCGGCACTGAACTGCGCTCCTTCGTTTGAAATGACGACGCCCCGCCATGTATCGTCTGCCTCGGCGAGGTCAATGGCCTTGTTGACGCCTTCAAGCACCTCTGCGCCAATGGAATTCATCTTGGTGTGGAACGCAACGTTGAGGATGCCGTCGCCCAAATCCTGAATCGTCGTTCCTGAATTGGACCAGATAGTGGCAGAATCGGGCAGCCAAGCCAATGACAACCGGCCTTCTTGCCCTCCGACGGCCTCGTAAGCTCCCGTTCGGGGATCCCAGCATTGACGCACGCCATTGACGTTTCGGTAGAAGGTGCCTTCGCTCTGAGCTTGGAATGTTTCAATCCAAGCTGGGACCGCTAGCCCGCGGTCCGCGATGGCCTGTAGTCCGTCTTCGAACCCGATCGCATCCCAGCTTTCAAATGCACCCAACTCCCAGCCGAATCCGGCGCGCAAGGCGTCATCGATGCGGTAGGGCTCGTCCGCAATTTCCGGGACGCGGTTCGCAACGTATGCGAACACGTCAGCGAAAATCCGGCGGTAGAAGGTGCCAGCGTCGTCCTGTCCGTTGAACAGCAGTTTGGTGCGTTGCTCCAGGTTGTCCACGGCTTTGGCCATGTCCAATGTGGCAAACTTAGCCTTCACCTTGGGACGGTATTCCAAGGTTTTCAAGTCCAGTGCGAGGATTTCGCTTTTGCCTTGTTCGTTTTTGACCTTCTTGTAAAATCCTGCGCCACTTTTCGATCCCAAGAGGTTGTTGTCTACCAGGTGCTTTACGAAGTCCGGCGTTTGGAAAACCTCGGCCCGCTCGTCGGCCGGGCAATTGGCCGCAACTCCGTTGGCCACGTGCACCAGTGTATCCAATCCGACTACGTCGCACGTGCGGAACGTTGCGCTCTTGGGTCGGCCCATCGCCGGGCCGGTAAGCTTGTCAACGGCTTCCACGGAGAGGCCCATTTCGCTGACGGTGTGGAACAACGCCTGAATCGCGAATACGCCTACGCGGTTGGCGATGAAGGCAGGGGTGTCTTTGCAGATGACGACTTGCTTACCCAAAATGCGTTCGCCGTACGCCTCCAAGAAAGAGAGCACTTCGGGCTTGGTCTTCGGGCCCGGGATAATCTCCAAGAGGGGCAGGTACCGGGGCGGATTGAAGAAGTGCGTTCCGCAAAAGTGGGCTTGAAAATCTTCGGACCGTCCTTCGCTGAGTTGCGCCAAGGGAATACCCGACGTGTTGCTCGTGATGAACGTCCCGGGCGTTCGGAATTGCTCGACGCGTTCGAAAAGCTGCTGCTTGATGTCCAACCTTTCGACTACAACTTCGATGACCCAATCGCAATCGGCGATTTGGGCCAAGTCGTCGTCAAAATTGCCTGTTGTGATGCGTTGTGCAAAACGCTTCGAATACAAAGGCGACGGGTTGGATTTGATGGCGGCCTTGAGGTGGCCGTCAGCAATGGCATTCCTTGGCCCTTCGGCTGAGGGCAGGTCGAGCAGGAGCACCTCAGAACCGGTCTGGGCGAGGTGGCACGCGATGCGCGACCCCATCACGCCGGAGCCCAAAACCGCGGCGCGTTTGATTTTGTGGAATGGTATTACAGGTGTACTCATGGTGTTGAGGAATGATCGGGAGCGGGTGACACGTCCGCGGGGACGAGCGCCTGTGGATTGTCAAGGATTTCGTTCAGCCGTCGCATTTCATTCAGCAACCGATCGACAGATTCGGCGCCGAGCAACTCACGCAGCCGCTGGTTTACGGTCACGACTAAGTCACGGGCTTGCCGGCGAGCATCGACCCCTGCCTCCGTCAAGAAGACGCGCATCATGCGACGGTCGTGTGCGTCGGGTCGGCGCTCGATCCACCCAATTTCCTCCAGCCCCCGCAGGGAGCGAGACAAGCTTGTGGATTCCATGCCCATTTTGGGGCCGAGCTTGGTTGATGGCGTACCGGATCGCTCGGTATGCAATAGAATGAATACGTAAGAAAAAGGAATGCCACGCCGTTCGGCTTCACTCGCATACAGCTTGGAGAGCTTGGTCCATCCCCAGCGCAAATGAAAATCGATGGTCTCTTGTGGCTTCACGTGTCCAAGGTACGCAAAATTTCCTATGCATGCATAGTATTTTACAAGCGAAGGAAATTACGCGTGAACGCTCGATTAGGGCTGTGCCATGCGGCCGTCGATTAAGTGCAAACGGGCATCCCCGCGCTGGGCCATAGCGTCATTGTGTGTGACAACGACGAAGGTCTGTCCTTCGCGGTCGCGCAATTCAACGAAAAGATCAAACAAGGAGTCGGCGTTTCCGGAATCGAGGTTGCCTGTGGGTTCATCGGCCAGCACCACGTCGGGTTCGTTCATGAGCGCCCGGGCTGCAGCTACGCGTTGTTGCTCCCCGCCGCTCAGCTGATTGGGGAGGTGGTGAAGGCGACTCCCAAGGCCGAGGTCTTTGAGCAACCGCTCCGCGCGCTCCTTGTGCCGGCTCGATTCGTTGCCCTGAATCCAGGCGGGCATAAGCACGTTTTCGACCGCGGTGAATTCGGGCAACAACCGGTGAAATTGAAAGATGAATCCGATGCGCTGGTTTCGGAAAGCCGAGAGGGCATGTCCCTTCAATCCATCCACCTGGGTCCCTCCGATCGTGAGGGAGCCGGCGTCAGGTGCATTGAGCGTACCGAGGATCTGCAGCAAGGTTGTCTTCCCAGCCCCACTGGCTCCTGATATGGAGGTGATTTTGTGCTTTTCAATGTTCAAGTCGACGCCGCTTAATACGGTAACCTGTCCGTATGACTTCGTGATTCCGCGGGCCTCGATCATGATTTCATTCATGGTTGCAAACTACAACGGAAACGGGCGCTGTGTTTGCTACCTTTGCCCCGCATTTTAATCGATTCATCGCATGAACATTCACGAGTACCAAGGCAAGTCCATTTTGAAGAGTTTCGGTGTCGCCATCCAAAACGGCTACGTTGCGGATACGCCAGAAGCGGCTCATGAGGTGGCAGTCAAATTGGCCGAGGAGACCGGTACCGGTTGGTTTGTCGTTAAGGCTCAGATTCATGCCGGTGGACGCGGAAAGGGAACAGTGACCGAAACGGGTTCCCACGGGGTGGTTTTGGCAAAGGGGCTGGATGAGGTGAAAGGAAAAGCCGCGGGCATCCTCGGCGGCCATTTGGTCACGGCGCAAACCAATGCCAAGGGAAAGCAAGTCAACAAGGTGCTGATTGCAGAGGACGTGTACGGTCCCGGTGACAGCGAACCGAAAGAAATTTACATGAGCGTGTTGCTCGACCGTGCGAACGGCAGGAATATCATCATGTACTCGCCGCAAGGGGGTATGGACATTGAAGCAGTTGCAGAAGAAACCCCGGAATTGATTTTCAAGGAAAGTATTGACCCTTCGTTGGGCTTGCAAGGGTTCCAAGCGCGCCGCATTGCCTTCAACCTTGGGCTGAGCGGGAAGGCATTCAAGGAGATGACCAAATTCGTCAACGCTTTGTACAACGCCTACGTAGGCAGCGATGCGACGATGTTTGAAATCAACCCCGTTTTGAAGACCGCTGACGACCGCGTCATTGCAGTGGATTCAAAAGTGTCTTTGGACGGCAACGCCCTCTACCGCCATCCGGACTTTGCGGCCATGCGCGACACCACAGAAGAGGATCCCAACGAAGTGGAAGCGGATGAAGCCGGTCTGAATTACGTGAAGTTGGACGGTAATGTGGGCTGCATGGTCAACGGCGCGGGCCTGGCCATGGCGACCATGGACATCATCAAGTTGAGTGGTGGCGACCCGGCCAACTTCCTCGACGTGGGAGGTACGGCCGATGCTGCCCGCGTGGAAAAAGCCTTCCGCATCATCCTCAAGGACCCGGCGGTGAAGGCGATCTTGGTGAACATATTCGGAGGCATTGTCCGCTGCGACCGCGTGGCGCAGGGCGTTGTCGATGCGTACCGCAACATGGGCAACATCGAGGTGCCAATCATCGTTCGCCTTCAAGGAACCAATGCAGAAGAGGCGAAGCGTTTGATCGACGAGTCGGGCTTGGAAGTCAAGTCAGCGATTTTGTTGAAGGAAGCGGCGGAAGCCGTAGCCGAGGTCTTGGCCTGATCTGTTCTCCTTTAATCCTCGACCTTTTCAATGGTGAGGATGCCGTCACGAATGGGCAACAAGGTGGTGCGAATTCCGCCGCGTTTTGCCCATTCGGCGCATACGGACTCCAGGTGTTCGCTGGTGGCGTCGCCGTCCGTGCGTGAGGAAAGGACCTTGCCCCACCAGAGCACATTGTCCACCAAAATCCATCCGCCCGGGCGCACGAGGGGCAAACACTGCTCCACGTAGTCGCCGGTTCGGGGCTTGTCGGCGTCAATCCAAACCAAATCATAGGGACCTTCCAACTCAGGCAAAACTGTCGAGGCTTCGGCGTTGTGCCGCTGTATGCATTCGGCAATGCCCGCCTTCTCCCAAAATTCATCTTGGATGGCGTTCAATTCATCGTTGGGCTCCACGGTGTCGATGCGACCAGCAGGGGCCAAACCGGCGGCGAGGCAGATGGTCGAATAGCCGGTGTACGTGCCTAGCTCCAACACCCGTTGTGGCCGCACCATGCGGCTCCAGTTTTGCAGGAACTTGCCTTGAATGGGGTCGCTGAGCATTTGCGGCGTCAAGACTGTTTGCCACGTTTTTCGCCGCAATTCAGTCAATACGGCATCCTCTTCCGTGCTGTGGCTCACCGCATAGGCGAGCAACTCATGGTCCATTTGATGGGGATCTGACAAAACGCGAGGGTTTGCCGCAAAGGTCAACCTTCGCTGTGGCAATACTGCATCAGAAGCAGTACAAACCGAATTCTGACAAGAAAATGAGCAAATCCGAAGCGCCAACTACGCCGTCTTCATTGAAGTCGGCTTCCTCCAAGCAATCCTCGCTGCAATCGAAGGTCCCCAAGAAGATGAGCAGATCGGCCGTACCGATGATCTGGTCTGCGTTCATGTCGGCCAAGCACTCCGTCAATTCATCGGGGCTCAATAACCCATTGCAGTCGTTGTCAAATCCTTGATTGGTGCCGTCTGCTCCCGGGAAAACCAACGGGTTGGTGTCGTTGCAGTCGCACAGGTTGGTCCAGGTGTCGTTGTCGGAGTCAACAATGCCTGCGCATTCGTTGAAGCCTGCTTCGCAGTTTGCGAGTGCGCACTCCGCGCATGCTTCTTCGGTGCCAAACGCGCAAGCGAAATAGCAGTTTTGCACCACGCACACCACTTGTTCGCCAAAGCAGCCAATGCACGGGAGGCTGAGCTCTAGCTGTTCGATCATACACGTCTCCAAGCAATCTTCACCTTCCGACAGGCATTGCAAGCCGCAATCCGCTGAAACCGATTGGACGTACTCGGTGTTTTGGCAGATGTACTCCAAGTCGAGCGTCGTGCAATTGCCTTGTGCAATTCCACTTGAGAGCATAGCGAGTCCGGCCGCCAGCGCAAGAGCAAATTTCCAAACCATACTATAAGATACGAATTTGGCGAGTCAAAAACAAAATACAATCGCTGTTCGTGCACTTCAAGTACCTTCGCGCCGTCATGGCACGCCAAAAGAAAAGCAAGCGATTCCGTTCCGGTGAAGGGGGAATGGTCTTCAGCACCGTCGCGGATTGGACGCCGAAAACGAATGAGCATGAATCGACGGGATTGCTCGATCCCAAGACGACGACCTTGTACGTGAGCTTGGATCGGAAGCAACGAGCTGGCAAGCCGGTGACGATGGTGGAGGGATTGGAGCGCGACGGTATGGCGCTGATGACGATGGGAAAGGAATTGAAGGCGCTTTGTGGCGCTGGAGGAGCGGTCAAAGAAGGGGCCATCCTCGTGCAAGGCGACCACCGGGACAAGGTGATTGACTTTCTTGAAACCAAAGGCTTCCGTACAAAACGCAAAGGAGGATGAGCGAGACGAAACCCAAACGAGAAGAGGAGCAGGTGGATCCATACAACGGGTTGCCCTTGTATTTTGCAAAGACCCTGGCGAGCCTGGAAGACTTCCTCGAGAAGGAATTGGTGGAACTTGGATGCGTTGGGGTGAAACAGGCCAAACGCGGAGTGGAATTTCATGCCGATATGGGAACGATGTTTCGCGTGTGCCTCAGCAGCCGCTTTGCGTTGACCGTTCTGCGACCTGTTTTGTCGTTCGACGCGCAAAACCCGGACGCGCTGTACGACGAAGCGAAGCGCTGGGACTGGGGTGCCATCATGACCCCGCAATCGTCGTTTTCCATTGACGTTACAGTGCACTCTTCCGTGTTCACGCACTCGCAGTTCGCCATGTTGCGACTGAAGGACGCCGTGGTGGATCACTTCCGCGAGTTTTCGGGATTGCGCCCCGGCATCAACAAAGAGGACCCGGACATCCGCATCCACTTGCACATCGCCCATACGACGGTCACGATTTCGTTGGATGCTGCGGGCCGGCCGTTGAGTCGCCGCGGGTACCGACCGGCGGGCGCCAAAGCTCCGTTGAACGAGGTGTTGGCAGCAGGCTTATTGGCTCATGCCGGCTGGAAACCCGGAATTCCGCTCTACGATGCCATGTGCGGCTCGGGCACCTTCACTTTGGAGGCTGCACTGTGGGCGGACGGGTTCCCCATCCAATGGCACCGCCGCAAATTCGCCTTCATGGATTGGCGTGGATTCGACGAGGACGAGTGGTGGAGCGTGCGCGATTCCTTAAAGGAGGCCCGTGAACCGGTGGAGACGCCGATTTTTGCGAGCGACCGCGACTTCGCGGCCATCTCTCAAACGCGCCAGGCGCTGGCCAACATGGAATTGGCAGGGCGTGCAGAGCTGGGCCGTATGGACTTTTTCAAATTGAAGCCGCGCTCAGAATCGGGGTTGCTGGTGTTGAATCCGCCGTACGGTGAGCGGTTGCCCTTGGAAGATGCGCCGGCGTTTTATGCCCAGATCGGCGATGCGATGAAGGCCAACTGGTCGGGCCATTCGGCGTGGATCATCTCGTCTGATGTCGAAGGGATGAAGCGGGTAGGCCTGAAAACCAAGCGCCGCATCAAATGCTTCAACGGACCCATGGAGTGCCGCTGGATGGGGTGGGATCTCTACCATGGTACGGGCGATACACCGGAAGTGTCGTCGCCGAGCGCGACGGACGAAACCGAAGCATAAAAAAACGGCTCCCAATCGGGAGCCGTTCTCAATTCAATTACCGAAGCATTATCGCACAACCAGCTTCGAGGCCCATCGGCCAGAGGCCGAAGTGAATTGGACGGTATACACGCCGGGTGAGAGGGTGCTGATGTCCAGCGTAGGGCTGTTCTGCTGAACGGGCACCTGAAGGGCTTCGCGTCCCAGTGCATCGGTGAAGGTCACCGTACCGGCACCCTTCGTGCCCAATTGGACTACTGCGGTCGCTGGGTTGGGGAACATGCTGAGTTCCTGTGCAGGGAGCCACTCGCTGATGCCGTTGATGAAACCGGCAACGATGTCCTCGGCGTACCGGGGCTCAATCTTGTACTCCTCGAAGGTGTAGTGGATGCATCCGGTGATGGTATAGTATTCGTCTTGAATCCATCCGTCTTCCGGCAGGTACATGTAATCGTTGGTCTTAACCTCACCGCTGCCATCGTCAAAGATTGCTTCACCGTAGTCGGCATCTGGGTTGGTGCAAATGGCGTTGACGATTTGCACGAAGCATCCTTCGTAGGCTTCACTGGAGGCCAATTCTCCCGTGGTCACAATGGAAGGTGCCGGCAGTTCATTGCCCGAACTGACGATTTCGAAGTAACTGATGTTCACCAATTCCGTGACATCATAAAACTCGGCAACCTCGGCTTCAATGATGATCTCGTCGCCGATTTCGGGTGCTTGTGTGTTGTCGTAAACAAAAATGCCGTTCCATGGGCCTTCACCGTCTTGGACGAAGTAGCCGATGACACCTGATGTGGCTGAAGTAACGTTGTTAGCGGTAACTATGCCCGTGGTGGTCACAGACAATCCGACCAAGGGGGAGCTGAACAACTCGCCTTGGATTTCCGCAATGGTGTTCGTTACGGCTTGTGCCGATGCATGTGTTTGAAGTCCGAAGGCCAATCCGAGAGTGAGGCCCAGCGCGTAAATGTGTTTCATGTGGAGGATTTTGTGAATGTACCTTTGAAGGACAAAGAGACATGAAAAATCACGAAACACAAAATGCGCCCGGTCGCATGTTCATCACCGGCGCGACGTCGGGTTTTGGCGAGGCTGTCGCGCGCTTGGCTGCGGGATCGGGGTATGCCTTGGCATTGACAGGGCGACGGGCAGATCGGTTGAAGGCCTTGCAGGCTGAATTGGGCGACGCGGTGCGTCACGTTCTGTGTTTTGATGTGCGCGACCGAGAAGGGACGGCTGAAGCCATACAGCAGTGCAGTGACAACTTCATCCCAACGGTTCTCGTCAACAACGCAGGATTGGCAGTGGGGCACGAGCCCATCGACCAAGGCGTGTACGACGATTGGGACCGAATGATCGACACCAATGTCAAGGGCTTGCTCAACGTCACCCGCGAATGGACGCCGCACATGGCACCCGGTTCCCGAATCATCAACATAGGCAGTGTGGCAGGACGCCAAGCCTATCCGGGCGGGGCAGTGTACAACGCATCCAAGTTTGCCGTGCATGGATTGACGCAAGCGATGCGCATGGACCTCTTACCGCGTGGCATTCAAGTGGCGCAGGTGGCCCCGGGGGCAGCCGAAACGGAATTCAGTGTGGTGCGGTTCAAAGGCGACGCAGCGGCGGCCAATGCAGTGTACGGTGGATACACGCCGCTTTCTGCAGAAGACGTGGCCGATGCGGTGATGTACATCGCGACGCGGCCTGAACACGTGAGCATTCAAGATGTTTTGATCATGCCTGCTGCGCAAGCAAGCGCTTACCATTTTCACAAATCATGAAGACGAAAACAACGTATGCGAACTGGGGCCTATTGGGCTTGGCCGTTATGTTCGGCTTGGCCGGCTGTTCGTTTCAGTCGGAACGCATTGACCTGATCGTCCACAACGGAGTCGTGCTAACCCTCGATGGCGCCAACACGGTGGCGCAAGCCGTCGCAGTGGACAGTGGGCACATTGTAGCAGTTGGTCCCGAACGCGCCATTTTGAATAAGTATACTGCCGAACAGTCCGTGGACCTGCGCGGCGGGGTGCTGACGCCAGGCCTGATGGATGGGCACGCGCATTTAATCGGGTATGCCGACGGACTGCTGGAAGCCAACTTGTTCGGTACGACCAGCTGGGAAGAGGCTGTGGAACGGGTCGTTCAGCACCAAGCAGAATGGCCGAGCCAATGGGCTGTGGGCCGCGGCTGGGACCAAAACGATTGGGATAGCCAAGCGTTCCCGGATCGCACAGAGCTCGACGCCGCTTTTCCGGACCAGCCCGTAGCGTTGGAGCGTATTGACGGGCACGCGTTGGTGGTGAATGGCGAGGCGTTGCGCAGAGTGGGCTTGCTCAATGGGCCGGTACCGGTGGTGGAAGGGGGAGAAGTTGTACTCGATGCGGGTGGAGTTCCCACGGGTGTTCTCATTGACAATGCGTGCGGATTGGTTAGTGGTATTATTCCGGCCCAGCCGGAGTCGCGGAGGCTCGAGGCCTTGATGGATGCGCAGATGAATTTGCTGGCTCATGGGATTGTCGGGGTGACCGATGCCGGATTGTCGCCTGCTGAAATTGAACGAATCGATGCGTTGCAGCAATCCGGTGACCTCAAATTGCGTGTGAACGCCTTGGTTTCGGCTAGCGATGACAACATTGCTTGGCTGGTGGATTCAGGCCGGCGAATCGAAGATCGGCTGGTCGTGAACGGCGTCAAGTTCTATATGGACGGTGCGTTGGGCTCACGCGGTGCACTGCTCCGACAGCCGTACAGCGACCGCACAGGTTGGTTTGGATTGGCAACCCAACGTGAGGCGCAATTCAAACGTCAAATTGAGACGCTTCACGAGCATGGCCTGCAGGCCGCCACGCATTGCATTGGCGATTCGGCCACGGCCCTGGTGCTGGACGCCTACGCTGATGTTTTAGAAGGACCGAATGACCTGCGGTGGCGCATCGAGCATGCGCAGGTGGTTTCCGAGGAGGACGTGGAACGGTTCGGCAGCTACAGTGTCATCCCATCGGTTCAGCCGACGCATGCGACGAGCGACATGTACTGGGCGGGAGAACGGTTGGGAAGGAATCGGATCCGCCGCGCTTATGCTTACCAAGAGTTGCTGCGGGCGTTGGGAATGACGGCACTCGGAACGGATTTCCCCGTGGAAGACATTGATCCCCGTAAAACGTTTGCTGCAGCCGTGGCGCGCATGGATGCGGATGGCTTCCCAGTGGGAGGTTTCCAGCCGGAAAACGCATTGACCCCGGAACAAGCCTTGCGGGGGATGACCCAATGGGTCGCATTGGCCCAATTCCAAGAAAGTGCCCTGGGCACGATTGAAATCGGCAAGTGGGCAGACTTTACTTGGATGGATCGGAACTGGCTCGAAGTGGATGCACAATCCGTACGTGCCACACGTATATATGGAACGTGCATCGCCGGCGAGTGGTGTTACTTGGAAACGGAGCGTCCATGAAGATCTCCATTATGCGCTCCCCGTTGACGTGGTTGCTGGTGGTTTTTGCCGTGGGGGTAGCCATTGGCATTGTCGAATTGACTCCGGAACGGAGCCTGCCCGTGATCCAGCCCCATGAATTGAATCCCGCACTGGTCGATCCGGCGCTGTGGTCCAACGAAGATCACCGCATCTTGGATTTCGAATTGGTCAATCACCTGGGCGACAGCGTCACGTTGAACGACGTCAAAGGTGAAGTGCTCATCAGCGACTTTTTCTTCAGCCGCTGCGCCACCATTTGCCCCATCATGACGTCCAATTTGCGCGCCGTACCGAAGGCGCTGGAAGGGAAAACCGGATGGCGCATCCTGAGCCACAGCGTCACCCCGGCAGCCGACACCCCCGAGGTGCTTGCTGCTTACGCGGATGGAATGGGTGCGTTTCATCCTAACTGGTGGTTCCTCACCGGCGCGAAAAAGGAGATTTATCGGTTGGCCCGAACCAGCTATTTCGCTTGCTACGACGAGGCGCAGGGGGGCGACGGGGGACTACAAGACTTCGTCCACACCGAGAACGTGGTGCTTGTGGATACCCAAGGACGCCTGCGGGGCTTTTATGATGGTACCAGCGAAGAGGCTATAAATCAGTTGATTGCAGATGCTCAATTTCTGCTCGAAAAAAAAGATTGAATTTTTTCGCGAAAAGTTGATTGCATTCGAGAAAGGCACCATACATTTGCGGCCGCTTTCGAAGGAAGGCACGTTCATTGAAACGCGATCGACAACAGGAAAACAGATGGCTTAGGCCCGACGTTTTTGCCAGCTCGAAAAAAAACCCTCAGAAAAGATTGTGGGTTGAATTATTCGAGCTATCTTTGCGCCCCCTTTCGAGGGAAGTTCTTTTTAGAATGTGGCGCGAAAAGTTGTTAGTAGGTTCTCCTCAAAAAGTTTTGAAGAGACTTGAAAACAGACTTAACTTTGTCGCCCGCTTTTAACAGAGCATTTAAAGAAACCGATTCGTCGGTGGATTTTAATAAACGTTCTTTGACTTGATGCAGCAGCCCGGATTCTTCTTCGGAAGATTCCATCAAATCCACTCTCCCCCCGGAGAGTGGTGTCTCATCCATGCACGGATGAGATTGTTAGATTCCCTGAGATTCTCAACAGATTAAACTTTTTACAATGGAGAGTTTGATCCTGGCTCAGGATGAACGCTAGCGGCAGGCCTAACACATGCAAGTCGAGGGGTAACAGGGAAAAGCTTGCTTTTCCGCTGACGACCGGCGCACGGGTGCGTAACGCGTATGCAACCTACCTCTTACTGGGGTATAGCCCAGAGAAATTTGGATTAATCCCCCATAGTACCATTCAATCGCATGGTTGAATGGTTAAAGGTTACGGTAAGAGATGGGCATGCGTCCCATTAGTTAGTTGGTGAGGTAATGGCTCACCAAGACTTCGATGGGTAGGGGTTCTGAGAGGATGATCCCCCACACTGGTACTGAGACACGGACCAGACTCCTACGGGAGGCAGCAGTGAGGAATATTGCGCAATGGACGAAAGTCTGACGCAGCCATGCCGCGTGCAGGATGACGGCGCTACGCGTTGTAAACTGCTTTTATATGCCAAGAAACCTTCGGACGTGTCCGAAGCTGACGGTAGCATATGAA
>JBELBV010000044.1:0-18527 GCA_042095135.1 Flavobacteriales bacterium
CTACCGTTCTGGTAGTGGTAACGACGGGGTCTATTTTCAAGTACAACAACGATTTTTTTTACCGCCGAACCGCTGCACTTGAAGCCGAGCGGGTTGGGGAGGATTTGTTCAAGGTTGCATTCCCGTTTCTTGGTGGAAGCCAGGTGTTTGAGCAGACCCTTGCAAAGTTTAAACGTGAACATCCCAATAAGTCCATTGACCACATCTATACGGTCCCCAATCCGCTGCGATTGAAGAAGGCGGATGCACTGATCTTTTACATCGCTACCCAAGATCGAATGGCAGCAAATGCACACGAAACTTCAACCCATGAATGAGCGCAGAATACTTCGAACAGCGATCCTATCGTTTTGGACGCTCTTCTGGGGCCTGAGCGTAGTGGATAAGGTCATCCCCGACGTTCACTTTTTGTGGGTGGGTAAAGACTTCTTTGCCCTATTTGTCAAATTCTTTGGTTCGCTGGGGCTTAGCGACCCCTTATTTGCGACGCTCGCCCTCGCAGGCGTCAGTGGATTGGAAGCTGTGAACTTCACGTTTTACGTCGCCGCCATGGTGCGACACCTGCAGCGCAACGAAGAAGCGACCGACCGTTGGTTTTTCCGGGCCATCCTGACGTCCCTCGTTTTGTTCACCCTCTTTTCAATTGCTGATCAAGTCTTTGGTGACCGTTTTCAATTGCTTGAGCACAGCCTGTTTTGGATGGTGCTCATCGGAGCCTGGTGGGGATTTCATGCCTTGCACCCCGATCCAAATGAAAAACGTGCACTTCCCCCAAAGGGTAGGCTAAGGCGCACTTTGACGCTCGGGAGTGCCTTGACTTTGGTCGTTTGCGTGTCTGTTTCGGGCTTTTCCAGTAAAACATTTTCCAACGCAGAAGCACCGGTTCGCGGGACTGAAGTGGTCGAGGGGGTATACAAATTTGATTTCCCATTTCTTGCGGACAAACGCGTTTTGGAAGCAACCATCGCGTCGTTCAGGGAAGAACATCCCGAACGTGAAATCACCTATATCTACACCGGACCCGCTGAGTTGAATTCAAAGAAAAAGACCCACCTGCTGCTTTACGTTTTTACGGAGTGAACAGGTTCGATTCGCTTGCCCGTATGGATTTCTTCTGTGATCGCGGGGTCGATGCTTCAGACGCGCGCCGCATTCAATGAGATGCAAGGCTGCACCGTTATGTGCTTTAACTGCGGCCAAAGAAGGGGGTGCTCACCTCCTGGCCAAACCAAACTGGAATTACTTTTTTCGTTTGAAGTAAAAGCGGGTAATGAAGATTCCGTTGCCATCTTTTTCACCGGCATCTGATTCGACCCCAGAATTGACACTGACCAATTCCCAGTTTTCGGCCATCATCTCGTTGACTTTGCTATTGATTAGGGCATCGTTGGCGGCTATATTTTCGAAACGAAGTCCGGCCATGCTATAGAAATTCAGCAACTTGATTTCTTCATAGTTCTTCATGCGAATGTCCTTTCGGGCTGATTTATTGCGTCCGTCTTCTCCGTTGACCGATTCAAAATCTTCGTGATTCCTTGTTTCAGATGCCGTTATGATCCGAGAACGCCCCAGCCCTCCAGGTACGATGGATTCGACCACAGTGAATGAAGTGAATTCATATTGTGCGGCCAGTGGCACAGCATTAAGTGTGAGAAAAGCAATTGACAATGCCAAAACAGAAAATCCTGAGGTGCAGCGGGAATAGGGCATGAGAAAATGATATTTGGAGATGAGGTGTGGTTTGAGGGATGAAGATAGGCCATAACCTCGAGAGTCGAGTTTAATATCCTCATTTACAATTATTTAAGCGGAGGTGGGGCGCCCCGCCACCCTACAGTCGATTTGAATCATTAAAGTCATTGTGCTTGCGCTGCTTATTTGCATGCTGCGTAGTCCCAATTGACCAATCCGGACAAGGCGGAAGCGCGAACCAGGAAACAACGCAGGCCGAATCGCATAGATGAACCCAACTGAGACTGGCTGTGGTTATTGGCGCTCATTCCTGTTGCTTTGCTCATTTTGGCCGTATCCTCATTCCAATTTGTCGCGTTTGGGATGTGAGGCTCCTAAAAAAGTGCTCAAGCAGGTTGGCCAAGGGGGCGACCACTTAACTTCTCGTCATTCGCAGTCGTACCCGTACGCCTCGAACATGAGAAGCAGGTCAAACACGTCGACGTACCCATCGCCGTCGAGGTCGCTCATGCATACGGCTGAATAGTCGCATTCGCCGCTGACGTTGGCCACGGGGTCGAAGTTGAGCCCCACTGGATCCATGCAGCCGAGGTACAAACAACTTCCGTCTTCCAGCACGGCAGCCGGGTCAAAATTCAACGCCGTTGCATTGGTGCATCCGGCAAAAACACACGAGAGGTCATCATACGTTGCCTCGGGGTTGTAGTTGGCCGCATTCAAGTACATACATCCGCCAATGACACAGCTGCCATCATCCGAAGTGGCTGCGCTGTCAAAATTGTCCGCAAGGGGATTCGTGCATCCTGGAGCCTCATCGCAGTCGCATGCGCCATCATCGTCTGCATCGATGCAATTCCCGTCACAATCGTTGCAAGCTTCGGGGTATGTGCACTCGGCTGTGTCCTCAGGGCCGAATTCCGGGTCGTAGTTGCAGGCCTCGGCGTCTCCGCAGCCTTGGGGCAGCTGGATGGGCATGGCGAGCACTTGCATGCTTTGGCTTTGCAGCCCTTCTACGAACATTTGTATGTTCACGCTGCCAGAGAGTTCGCCGGACGTGGTCAATTGGGCTATCAGTACACGTTCGTCTTCGCCCGCGATCGAATTCTCGTCGCCGAGCAAGGTGAAAACCGAACCACCGATGGGATCGTCCACAACGAAATTACCACCGCTATTGAATGAAGCCAACGCCATATCCAAACCAATAGCTCCCGCGAGGGAACCCATGGAGTTGTCTGTCACTCCGATGGTTAGCCACGAATCGTAATTGGCTTCAGGAAAAAATGGCAATACAGCGCCGTTCAGGGACCAGGCGAAATCAGCTCCCAGAGCGCTTTGATAAAAGCCCTCGGTGCTGTTGATGTGCAGCGGGGTGGTTACATCACCAAAAACAGCAGACAATTCATCTGAAGGGTGGGACATCTGCGCGTACACATGGTACGTCTTCATTCCTTCCAATCCGGGTATTCCCGTGGTGTCATGGCTTGCAATCACTTCGGCGTGAATGCCCGTAACCTGACCGATTGCAAGCCCGCTGACAACGCAGCAAGCCAGCAGAAGCGCGGCATGTTTCATCAAGTAGATCGTTCGTGTTCTACATGAAGATAGTATAAAACCTTCGTATTAAAAAATTGTATTTTCGTCGAAATTATAATAAGAGAAAGCTCTTACTAGGGGGCATCGAAGGATACCTTGAAGGCCGGCTCCGTTGATGTTCCGTGGCATAGCACCGCTTGGAGTTCATCATCCGCCATGAGCGCAAATTGCCGGTAGGCTCCCGTTGAATTCGCTGTCAAATCGCAAACGATTGCGGTCAATTGATTGGTTCCCGGTTCGATGCGTCCTTTCCACGTACCTGAAAATGCCGCAACCCTTCCGTCATCGTGGCTTTGCACGAGTTCTGCGGTGCCCATAGCCCCAATGATGAAGGTGAAGGTGCTGCTGCCGACTTTGGCTTCTTTGCCACGTACGATGATGACCTCGCCGTTGGCATTGAGTAGGGGGTATTCCGGGCGAGTGCCCGTCCAGGTTCCGTACCAATTGTCAACGCGGTACGGTTCCGCGGGTTGAGCGGCTGTTGCCGCCACTTGTGGGCGTTGCTTGCGGCTTTCCGCAGGGGCTGTTTCTCCACATGCGCAAAGGCTGAGCGCGAAAAATAGAGCCGTGGATGGGATTAAGGTGCGCATGATTCGGAGAATGCGCTAAGGAGCATGAGCAGGTCGCTGACGGTGCTGAGTTCATCCCCGTCCACGTCCCCGATGCAAGGAGGTGTTACACAACCGTAATCAGAGAGGAAGAGCAGGATGTCTGTTACCGCAATGATGCCATCGCCGTCCAAATCGCCGGGACAGGGACATTCTTCAAGGCACGATCCGTCGTCAATCGTCGCTGCAGGATCATAATTGCAGGCTTCGAGGTCCGTGCAACCGGCGCACGATTCGAATTCACAGCTGCCGTCGTCGATGCTGATGCTCAGGTCAAAATTGCATGCCGCCACATCCGTGCATCCATAGCAAGACTCTAAATCACAGGTGCCGTCATCGACGGTGGCGGCGGGATTGTAATTGCATCCTGCGGGGTCGGTGCATCCCGGCGGGTCCACATCCAAACAGAGGTCCCAGACGCTGATGTCAGCCGAGAAATACGCGCCTTCCGACCCACTCCAGCCGTTCCCTATGCGGATGAACCAAGTGCCGTTGCCTTCGGGCGCGTTGCCAATGGTGGCTGCGCCGTTATAAGAGCCGGAGGCGCTGGTGTCCCATGCGGCTGGCCAAAATCCGGAACTCGTGCAGCCAAAGTCCACATCGAACCCGCCAATTTCTTTGCACGTTCCATCCGGGGCCTCGATGATGACGGCGAGGTCGCTTGCTTTGGTTCCATCCCCGTTGAGGTTCTCAAATTCTAAAAACACCGTCACGGCCGCCACATATCCGAAGCCGCTCACCGCCATTGAAACCGTTTCGCCGGGCGCCAATGTGTCCGCCAATGACATGACGGCTTCGCAATTGCACGCACCTCCATTGGGAGAATAGAAACAACTTCCGTCGTCGACGAGGTTGAATTCATCGTAATTGCACGCAATTGGATCTGTGCATCCATAACAGCTTGAGCCGTCTCCTCCGCATTCCCCGCAAATGTCCTCTGTCGCACAAGAGCCGTCATTCAAGACCGCTTCCGGGTCGTAGTTGCACGCCCATTCAAACGTACAGCCGTAATACGCGCAGCTCGTTGAGAATTCATCGCACGTGGTGTAGCACGAGCCTTGTCCGTTGATCAGGGGAATGAGGGCGGAGTTTTCGACCGTGGGGTGGAATTCCAGGTTGACCGACCCGCCGGCGACCGCATGGCAATAACTCATAATGGTCCCAACTTGAGGGGCCGGGGTATTGGTGCAACCGCCTTCCGCCGTGTAGCAGTCGTCGATTGGACCACCGGGCCACCCGCACCAGTGGGTGTGGTTGGAGCCAAAGTTGTGCCCGAACTCGTGGGCTACCACATTGAGGTTCCAGCTGTAGTTGTTCAGGTTGTACACCGTGGATGGGCTCAGGTAGGAGCTGAATCCGGCGGCGTACGAAGCATTGCAATTGACCCCGAGGTAGGCGATGCCTCCCGTGCCGGTATCGGTGCGCCGCGTCAACAAGTGCACAATGTCGCGCGGCCGGCTGGCCAGGTCTGGATTTTCGAGCCATTCAAGGCGAAACGCATCCAGCATGGCTCCAGCGTTGCCGGTGAAGGCCGCATACGGATCGGTCGTCTCCCAAACGTTGATGTACGAAGCTGCCAGGTACATGAGGTCGTTGAGCTCCGTCTGGTAGATTTCACTTACCCCAGTGAGCAGAGCGAGGGCCCATTCCACCGAGGCATTGCAATCTGCGCCAAACTGGTTATAGGTGAAGTAATCGATGTCCAGCGCGATTTCAACGCATTCCGTAACCGGATTACTCGGCAACTGGCTCGGAAGTCCCATGGGCTGCGGTGCTTGCACTTGCTCGGCCAAGGTTTCCAGTCCGCATTCGAACGCCGGCGTGAACAGCGCATCGGCTGTGGCATACAAAACGAACAGTCCGGTTTCCCGCCCGTCGCATTCGAGTCCACCCAATTCGTATTGAACGCCTTGATACCGAATGGCTCCAGCGACTTGCCCATCCAAGAAAATAAGCGAGCCGTGGATGTCGTCATTGGCGATCCGGTAGCTCAGCAAGCGAGGGGTGTAACGCTCGGTACGAACGCCGTCGGCGGTCATGTGCCCAATTTCCAAGTCCGGCCGGTACGCTTTGAATTCGTGCAAGATGACCGTGGTGTGGGCACCACCAGGGAAGGTCAAGGGCACTTCCCAATACGCTGGGCGCTCGGCTTCTATGGCGCTCCATACCGTCTCATCGGCATCGAGTACCACGCTGGATTCAGCCTTGTGGGTGGGCAAGCAGGGTGCATCTTCCTGAAGGACCTGAAATAGGGCGGTGGGATTGTACCATGAAGCACATCCGGTTGTGGATTGTGCAATCCCGAACAGCGGTAGGGCGGCCAAAGAGAGGGTCAACAGTGCTCTAACGCATCGGTTTACCATCGAATTCGGGGTGGTTTCGCGTGGCATGGGAGGTGATAATCAACCACTAAACTAGTGAAAAGGAGAGGAGTTCAATTTTTTCGTGGCGAAACGCAACTTCTCCCCGCTAGCATGCGTATGTGGAGGCAGCATTCAACCCCCAAAACCGAAAAAATGGTTCAAAATCAATCTCCTACGACCGTAAATAACTCGACGAATAGTGGTTTTCGGTTGATTAATTTTGTATATTTAAGTAGGAATTGGATTATATCCGCGATGAATTACTTAACAATCACAACTGCTTGGAAGCGCGTTTCGCTGCTTTCACTTTCCACCTTGTTGCTGACAGCAACGGGGTTTTCCCAGTTCTTGGGATTGGAAAGCGAGGTCCATGCCACCTCTGTTCACGGCACCACATACCGCGTCTACGCGGAATTCGGTTCTGCAACCGATGAGTGCGTTGCTGTTTACTCCGTAGGTGCTGCTGAGGACAACCCCGTTACCCTCGAAATGGGTGTAACCACGTCATTCTACCAAAACGGTGGTGGCGGCAATTTAGGATCTAGCATCAATGCTTTCTTCCTGACCATGCTGCCCGACCTGGCGTTTGACAGTTGGTTTACCATCGGTTCAGAGACGAGTGACGATCCTACCATCTCGGCCATCGGGATGTCCGCTGCCTTCTCCGAATTCAACCTCGGAAACGGCTTCATCCTCGGTGAGGGTGCGGTAGGCGGAAGCTGGTACGTCACACCAAGCTCGAATCCCCTCGCGTATGCGGGTGACGATGGTATGGTGCTCTTGGGGCAGTTTACCGCTGCGGACGACACAGAAGGAAACCCTGGACACGTAACGTGCGATTGGAACATCCAATGGCGCGATGCTGCGGGGGTGTCCTACAACGAGTTGGGCGCTACCCACGACACCGCGGACAACTTGCCCGACGTATTGGGGTGCACGGATGAAGCAGCGTGCAACTACGATGCAGCGGCAACAGCAGATGACGGTTCCTGTGATTACTTAGATGCATTGGGCGTGTGCGGAGGCGCGTGCGAAGCGGATGCCGACGCGGATGGCATTTGTGATGATATAGACGATTGTGTGGGTGCATTGGACGCGTGTGGCGTTTGCAATGGCCCAGGTGATATTTACGAGTGTGGCTGCAACGATATCCCAGAAGGCGATTGCGATTGTGAAGGCACGCAAGCAGCCGAGGGATACGATTGTGCCGGCGATTGCTTGGCAGATGCCGATGGCGATGGTGTGTGCGATCCGTTCGAAATAGCAGGCTGCACCGATGCAGAGGCATGCAACTACAACGCAGCAGCAACCGATGACGACGGCTCTTGTGCGGTCCTCGATGAGTGCGGCGTATGCGGCGGCGACGGCATCGCAGAAGGTGCTTGCGATTGCGCCGGCAACACCATCGACGAATGCGGTGAGTGCGGCGGCGATGGCATCGCAGAAGGCGCATGTGATTGCGAGGGCACGTTGCCTGAAGCGGGTTACGATTGTGCGGGCGACTGCGTTAATGACGCGGACGGCGACGGCATTTGCGATGAATTTGAAACAGCGGGCTGCACGGATGCAGACGCCGCTAACTACAACGCTTCAGCGACAGACGAAGACGGTTCGTGCCTTTACACTACGGAATTCAACGTCGATATGTCCTGTGTGGAGTTCACGTTCAGTACGGTGCACATCACCGGCCCATTCTGCGGCTGGTGCGGTTCTGACGGGTGGAACGACTTGAGCGATGCAGATGCGGATGGCATTTACAGCGTAACCTTGGACTTGCCAGCTGGCGATGTAGAGTACAAGTACATGGTCGACAACTGGGGTGGACAAGAGGATTTGATCGACGACATGCAGAACGGAGCCTCCTGCGCGCCCGTTACAGACTATGCGACGTACGCCAATCGTCTGACGACGGCCGGATCAACCAACGACGATACCTACGGCTCGTGCATCCCTTGTTCGGAGCAGCAATTCTTCGAAACGGTAACGTTCGAGATTGACATGAACAACTCCGACTACCCCAATGCCGATTATGACAACGTTGTCATCAATGGCAGCTGGAACGGCTGGGGTGGCTGGGGCGTGACCCTAGCTGACGACGACGCGGACGGCATCTACACCGGCTCGGCGTTGTTCGAAGAAAATACTTCGTTTGAATTCGTGATTGCGGTGACGGGTCCTGCTGACGGATGGTCAGGATGGGGACAAGTTATCAATGCCCCTGCGGAATGCAGCACCAATCCCGAATTGCCACTTGGCGAAGGTGGCGGCAACTACGGCGTTGATGTAGCTGAGGAGGCCCAAACGGTGGCTTACTGCGCCGGCGAATGCACCGCAGTGTGCATCCCAGTAGTGCCCGGTTGTATGGACGCAACGGCTTGCAACTACAACGCTGAGGCGAACGAAGACGACGGTTCATGTGCTGAATTGGATGCGTGCGGTGTTTGCGGTGGCGACGGTTTCCCTGAAGGAACCTGCGACTGCGAAGGCGCCTTGCCAGAGGCCGGTTACGACTGCAATGGTGACTGCTTAAGCGACGCCGATGGCGATGGCATCTGTGATGCATTGGAATCGCTCGGTTGCACCAACGAATTGGCCTTGAACTACGATCCGACCGCTACGGACGACGACGGTTCGTGTGATGTACCCGCTTTCCCATTCTTACACGCTGAAGTGTATGCGGAAACTGAAATGGGAACTACTTATCGCGTTTACGCCTACTTCGAAAATGCCAATGACGAATGCACAGCACTTTTCGCAGTGGGTTCAGCGGAATCCAACCCGGTAGAACTCGAACTCGAAGTGACCACAGCGTTCTACCAGAACCCTGTTGGTTCCAACTTGGGTAGCGGCATCAACCCGACCTTCTTCTCCATTGATCCGACGCTGGAGTACGACAGCTGGTTGACCATTGGTTCAGAAAGCACCAACGATGAGCCCGTGAGCTCCATCGGTATGTCCGATGCGTTTGCTGAATTCCAGGCGGGTAACGGATTTGTATTGAATACTCCTGCCGGTGGAAGCTGGTACATGGCTGCACCGGGTACCAATCCACTCGCCGTTGCTGGTGAAGACGGCCGCGTGCTGTTGGCCCAGTTGACCGTTACAGACGACGAAACCGGTGAAGCCGGTGACATCAGCGGTGTGTGGAACATGCAATGGCGCCAAGGCGGCACCTCAACCATGGAGAACCGCGAATTGTACTTCACGACCGGCACCTACATGCCACCTCTTGATGGCTGTACCGACGAGACCGCGTGCAACTACAACCCGATGGCTACAGACGATGACGGTACGTGCTTGCAAAACGACGAATGCGGTGTTTGCGGCGGTGACGGAATTGCCGAAGGCGCTTGCGATTGTGGAGGCAACGGCCCAGAAGCGGGCTACGATTGCGACGGCGTTTGCCTGAACGATACGGATGGTGACGGCACCTGCGACGAATTCGAAGTCTTGGGCTGCACCGATGAGACGGCCTGCAACTACAGCAGCGACGCGACCGAGGACGACGGCTCTTGCACGGTGAACGACGAATGTGGCGTTTGCGGTGGAGACGGCATTGTTCCAGGCGCGTGTGACTGTGAAGGCAACTTGCCCGAGCCCGGCTACACGTGTGAAGGCGACTGCATTGCCGATACCGACGGCGACGGCATTTGCAACCCGTTTGAAGTGCCAGGCTGCACCGACGCAGCGGCGTGCAACTTCGACGAGGATGCTACGGACGAGGACGGCTCGTGCGAATACCCCGCAGCTGGTGAGGATTGCGCAGGCGATTGCTTGAGTGATCACGACGGCGATGGCATTTGCAACGCTGCAGAAGCTCCAGGCTGTACGTCAACTTCAGCGACCAACTATGACCCGGCTGCCACAGATGACGATGGATCGTGCACATGGCCCGAAGGCTTGTTCACAGGCCTGAGTTACGACTTGATTGGACACGACTTGATTGAAGGAACCTCAACGTACCGCTTGTACGCTAACTTCAATCCGGACACGTTGATCCAGGTTGTGGCGAGCTACGGTACAGCTGATGATCCTTGGGAAATCAGCTCTACGGAGCTTTTCCACCAGGATCCGAATGGTGCCCTCCTAGCGCACTCCATTAACCCGGCGTTCTTCGCGATGTTCCCCGAATTGGAATACGACTCGTGGCTTGCCTTGGGCGGCGGTCCCGGTTCGCCGATTGAATTGCAAACGGTGGGATTGGCTAACTTCTTCACGGACTTTGAAGCGGATGGTGCCAACGTTCTCGTGAACACTGCCGTGGGTGCAAGTTTGTACTTTATCCCCGGACCGGACGGAAGCGCCTTGTCTTTCGTTCAAGATGGCCAGATGCTGTTGGGTCAATTCACGACCAGCGGTGTGGTTTCAGTCAAGTACAACTTGCAATTCCGCGATGCAACAAGCGAAACGCACTACGCGACGGACTTGAATCTCGTGTTCCCGACCTTCGGTGTGGGCTGTACTGACGAGACGGCATGTAACTACGACTTGGAGGCCACAGACGACGACGGCACCTGCCACTACAGCACGGAGCACGTGGATTGCGATGGCAACTGCTACAGCGATGTGGACGGCGACGGCATCTGCGACGGTCAGGAAATTCCTGGCTGCACGGAGGAGTCTGCCTACAACTACAACGAAAACGCTACGGATGAAGACGGCTCGTGCCTCGACGCAGGTTGCTTCGACGAGCTCGCTTGCAACTACGATCCGACAGCCGATGTGGACGTACCAGAGACGTGTGAATACGCGGGGCCGTTCTCGGACTGCGACGGCAATTGTAACGGCGACTACGAAGGCGACGGCGTGGACGAGTGTGATGAAGTTTGGGGCTGTGCCTCAGCTTCCGCAACGAACTATGACCCAGTGGCGACCAATGACGACGGATCGTGCGTGTGGGGCGATGGCTCATTCCAGGGCCTCACGTATGAGGTAGTTGGCGAAAATACCGTTGAAGGCAATACCACCTACCGAGTCTACGCGCAGTTTGCTACAAGTGCTGACGTCGACATGACAGCCTTGTTTGGTGATGCGGACTACCCCTGGTGGACTACGACGACGGGATTATTCTATCAGCACCCCCTCGGTGAAGACTTTGGTGGCAACATCAACCCGGGCTTCTTCAGCTACTTCCCTGAACTGGAATACGATTCATGGTTGACGATTGGCGCGGCTCCGGGCGATTACAACGCATTGGCACAGCAAAACATGTACCTGCACCTCCCTTCATTCAATGCTGGTGAGGATATGATCATCGATACAGAGGCCGGTGCGCAGATCTTCTTGAACCCCGGTGCTTCGGAAACGCAAGGCGTGCCGGATGCAGACGGTCGTTTGCTCGTCGGTCAATTCACGACCAACGGCGTTATGTTCTTGCGCTACAACATCCAATTCGAGTTGGGTGGCCAATTGGAGCAGTACGAGGACGTGGAATTGACGTTCCCGTTGATCGCAGGCGGTTGTACCGATGAAATGGCTTCGAACTACGATCCATCGGCCAACTTCGATGACCTGACGTGTATCTACGAAGGTTGTACGGACGAGACTGCGGACAACTACAACCCGGCTTCAAATTTGAATGACGGTTCGTGCTTGTACACCGGTTGCATGGATTCGGAAGCGGACAACTACGATGCTCAAGCCAACACGGGCGATCAAGCAGCTGAGTGTCTGTACACGGGTTGCTACGATGCCGTTGCCGATAACTACGATGCCCAGGCCAACACAGGCGACCAAGAGGCGTTGTGTGAATACTTCGGTTGTATGGACCCAGATGCCGATAACTACGACGCTGGAGCCAACGTGGAGGACGGTAGCTGCTTGTACACGGGTTGCATGGACCCTGCTGCCGACAACTACGACGACCAGGCCAACACCGGTGACCAAGAAGCATTGTGTATCTACTTCGGTTGCACCGATGCTGCTGCCGACAACTACGACGACGGCGCCAACGCTGACGACGGTACGTGCTTGTACACAGGCTGCATGGACGAATCTGCGGACAACTATGACCCACAGGCCAACACGGGTGACCAAGCGGCACTCTGCTTGTACACCGGTTGCTACGACACCATGGCTTCCAACTACGATGCGCAAGCCAACACAGGTGATCAGGAAGCGTTGTGCGAATACACGGGTTGTACAAACCCTGACGCGGACAATTTTGATCCAGGTGCCAACGTAGATGATGGCTCATGTATTGTAGCGGGTTGCATGTACGAAGCGGCAGCGAATTACAACCCTGCAGCTACGTACGATGACCAGACATGTGACTTTACCTGTGCTGCTCAAGGCTGTACCGATGCCACAGCATCGAACTACGATGCCGATGCCGAAGAGGACAATGGCTCGTGCTTGTATGCCGGTTGCACCAGCGTCGATGCGACGAACTACAACCCGAACGCCTTCGGCGACGACGGTTCGTGTGAGTTCGCGGGTTGCATGAATGAATTGGCTTGCAACTACGATGCTTCAGCTACCTCCGACGACGGGTCTTGCCTCATTGTAGGATGCATGGATCCGGAAGGATTGAACTTCGATGCAGGAGCCAACTTCCCAGGCGGTTGCGATTATCCGGATGCATGTCCGGGTGACATCAATGGTGACTTGTTCATCGATGTTAGTGACCTCCTCACGTTCTTCCAGTACTACGGAACGGCGTGCCCAGAATAATGAACCAACCATTTGGACCAACCATCCAAATTTCACTTGAACGAGAGAGCCGCCCCGAAACGGGCGGCTCTTTCTTTTTCCGGCTGCTGCTCGCTTATTTTTGGGCATGCGACGAATTCAAATCTGCACGTTGGCTGTCTTAGGTATCATGCTCATGACGGCAGCAAACGCCCAACACGTTCCGCAAACCGCTTACCGCCCATCTGCCGAAGCCCCGGAGTGGGTGCAGTTGATGTACAGCGAATCCACTGATTCGGGGACAGTTCGCGCGGCATACGAATCTTACTACGCAACGCATGACTTCGTGAAGAACCGCGACACGCAATTCTACAAGCGCTGGATGCGAAATGCGGAGTTGCCAGCGCCGGAAGTGACCCACGCTTATGCCGCTGCGCATGCAGAAGCCGCCAACCGCCTTACCGGTGAATGGGAAGAGCTCGGACCTTGGAGTTACGACCCGGAGGTCGCCATGCAATTCCAAGTGCAGAGCCCCGGTGCCTGCCACGTGTACACCGTTGAACAGTCCGCATCCAATCACGAAGTGGTGTGGTGCGGTACCGCTACGGCAGGAGCGTGGAAAAGTGTCGACCACGGTGCGCATTGGGAACTCATGACGCGTGATTTGCCGCTGACAAGCGTGTACAGCGTGGCGATCCACCCATTGGACCCGAATCGGGTTTTTGTGGGTTCGGGGTCAGGTCAATTGTGGCGCACCACCGATGGTGGCTTGTCATGGGAGGAATGCGGCAATTCCACCTTCCAGGGCGCAGATCGCTGGTACCGGGACGTCATCTTTTCACCAGTGGTGGAGGGACAGGAGCCTCAGTTATTTGCTGCTACGAATTACGGCTTGTTCCGAAGTGAAAACGACGGGGAGACCATGATCCAAGTGGCGTCTGGCGAATACATGGAATTGGCTTTTCACCCCACCGATCCGTCCATCTGCTATGCCATCCAGTTGTTGGGTGAAAGCACGGTGTTCAAGCGTTCCACGGACGGTGGCGTATCGTTCGCCACGGGCGCATCGGGCTGGCCGAGCGTGGGCAGCGAAGACGGGCAGCGCCGGTGCGAGCTGGCGGTGACTCCTGCTGACCCGGACCGGGTCGTGGTGCTCGCTGCAGGTTCGACGCCCGATGGTGGAGGGTTGTACGGGATGTACCAGAGCTACGACGCGGGTGAAACGTTCGAATTCATGTGCTGCGGCGACGGCCCCAGCGGCCCGTGGGAAGCCGGTTCGAACCCAAACATCTTGGGGTGGAGCGAGGACGGCACCGGCGACGGCGGACAGTACTACTACGACCTTGCTTTGGATGTGAGCCCGACCGATGCCAATCGGCAGTTCGCGGCTGGTATTTGCGTCTGGCGCTCTGAAAATGGCGGCACAGACTGGTCGCTCAACGGCCACTGGGTCACCTGGGCCGGTGAATTCACCGCGGACCGCTACACCCATGCTGACGTGCACGACATTCAGTTCTTTACGCGAGCCGACGGCACGGTGGACCTATGGGTGGCCTCCGACGGCGGCCTCTATTACTCTGCAGACGAAGGCGACCACATCGAACCGCGCATGTACGGATTGCACGGTACGGACTTCTGGGGTTGGCAATCGGGCTGGCGCGGGCCGGACGTCATGGTCGGTGGCACGTACCACAACGGCACGTTGATCCGCAATGCAGACTTGTACCACTGGGGCGCCGATGCGGACAGTTCTGGCGGTTGGTTGGCTGAATTGGCTGGAGACAACTTCCGCGGCTTTATCAACCCGGGCGATGCGACCCGCGGCTACCACGATGGCGGCGCCTTCCGATTCACAAACGACCGGTTTGACCGCATCGATGCGATGCCATTTGACGGTTCCAAGAAGCCCAACACCGCGTATTGGTTCGGCGAATACGGCAACCTCGAGTGGGATCCGACGTGCTACAACTGCATGTATTCGCCTGTGGGTTCGGAGCTGTGGTACTCAGAAGACGGTGGTGCGAGTTGGGTATTGGTCAACGATTTTGGCGGAGAAAAAATCATTTCGGTCAAGGTCAGCCCGCGCGACCGAGACCGCATTTACGTCTCCCACAAGCAGAGCGGTTCGCTGTGGCGCGTGCACCGCTCAACCGATGGTGGAGCGACCTGGGAGTTGGCTTCACCGACGCCAGGAGAAAACGGCAACAACAACAACCAACCCATCTACCTCGATGTCGATGGGACCGACCCGGACAAACTTTGGTGCGTGCTCACCGGCAACCAGAACGGCCACAAAATCCTGCGTTCTGAAGATGCGGGCGAAACGTGGGAGGATTGGTCAACGGAGACCATTGCCGGCCAGCGCGTCGTCAGCCTCGCCCACCAACGCGGCACCAACGGCGGCGTTTACATCGGTACCACGCAGGCTGTCTATTACCGCGATGCGGAGATGGACGACTGGCTGCTGTACAATACCGGCTTGCCCATGGTCAACGTGTGTACCTTCCTGCAAGCGGATTACTGCGGCGGGCATATTCGCACCGCCGGCACCCGCGGCGTGCACCAAGCGGCATTCTATGCGTCATCTGAAGTGCTGTCAGGGTTCATGGCGGACCGCACGCGCATCAACCTCGCATCGCCGTGTCAGGTTACGCCGATTCATTTCTCCGCGGTTCCTGTCGCTTTGTGTGAGGGAGCCACCTACACGTGGGATTTTGCCGGGGGTTCGGTGCTCGAAGATTCCGGAGCTGAAGCCTTGGTCGCTTACGAATCCGAAGGGGTGTATCCGGTGACGCTGACCGTGACCGAAACCAGCGGCAACAGCGACACGTGGACGTGGGATGGCATGATTGAAGTGGTGAATGAGCCCGTGGTTCCGGAATCCGGTTTGACCGAAGATTTCAATGCTCCACAATTCCCACCGGCGAATTGGCGGTTGGAGGTCAATGGACACGCGTGGGAGCATGCGTGGGACTTGGTGGAAACCGACAATGGTGTGGCACAATTCCCCAACTACTGGGTCAACACCGATGGTGCGTCCGATCTGTTGATTACACCGGCCTTCGACCCCACCGGCTTCTCGGAGGTCACCTTTGATGTGGCGCACCGTATGTACGCATCGTATGTGGATGGCCTGGAGGTCTGGGGCCGTCCCGGCGGAGCCAGCGAGTGGACGGTACTTTGGTCGGCATACGGCGAGGAATTGTCTGTGGACGGGTGCTACACGTGGTTTTGGTACGATACGGGTGGTACCATTCAATGGGCCAACCACAGCATTGAACTGCCAGTGGATTGGACGGGTGGTGCCGAGACGTGCCTTGAGGTGGCGTTTGTCAACGTGGGAGGCTACGGCAACCACACGTGGATCGATAACGTCAATATACTAGGGGCGAATGACGTGCTCGAGCAAGCGGTCGTGCGTCCGCAATTATTCCCCAACCCGAACAACGGGCGCTGCGACCTCATTGTTCCCGCGCAATCGGTAGGGGCAACCTACCGCCTGTACGATGGCGCCGGCCGGGAAGTCGCCTGGGGCCGTTTGACGCAGTCGCGAACCGAACTTGACCTGGGCTTGCCTGCCGGGGTGTACCACCTCCAAGTGGAAGGCATGAGCGGTGTGAAGTGGGCCATTCGATAAACGCATGAGGGAAGCTTCGGTTCAACGTCCACCGGGACGGTGGTTGTTCGAACAGCCACACGTCATCTTCGATACCCGTTCGCCCAAGGAGTACGAGAAGGGCCACATCACGGGTGCCATGTCGTTTCCCTTGTTCGACAACGACGAGCGCGCTGTCATCGGGACCTTGTACAAGCAGCGCGGCAAGGACGCAGCCGTGGAGCAAGGACTCGAGTTTGTCGGTCCAAAAATGGCCGAATTCGTGCGCGAGGCGAAGGAACGGTATGCGGCTCAGCCTGAGTCGTTGCCGCTTGTCGTTCATTGCTGGCGCGGCGGGATGCGTTCTGGATCAGTCGCATGGTTGCTAGAGACAGCCGGCCTAGACGTCATCAAAATCACCGGTGGGTACAAGGCCTACCGCGCCTGGGCTCGGACGGATTTCACACAGATCTCGGACCTCCGCATCCTCGGGGGCATGACCGGGGTTGGCAAAACCCAAATCCTCCAAGCGATGCGGGCACAAGGAGCGCAGGTGGTGGACCTGGAAGGGCGTGCAGGCCACTTGGGGTCAGCTTTTGGCAACCTCGACCGAACGCCCCAGCCCACCTCCGAGCAATTTGGCAACGACTGCCATTACGACCTCATGACCATGGACGCCAATCAGCCCATTTGGATGGAAAATGAGAGCCGCGTCATCGGCACCGTGCACCAGCCTCAGGAATTGTTCGATGCGCTGCGCGAAGCGCCCGTGTGGACTGTAAACCGCACCGAGGAGGAGCGCGTGGATGAATTGTGCCGGGTATACGGAGATGCCGACCGAGCGGCGCTGAAGGCCGCGTTTGTGCGCATTCGCGAAAAACTCGGTGGGCTCAAGATGCAAGAGGCGCTTGACGCTTTGGATGCAGGAGACTTGCGCTCAGCGGCAGCCATTGGATTGATGTACTACGACAAGCTGTATCGGCACACACAGGAACGGTACGCACGTGAACACTACGTGCACGTGGAGTGCGCTGGAATGGATTTTTCTGAGGCTGCATCAGCGGTATTGGCAGCCGCAGAAGGCTAGGGGGGCTGCTGTACCTTGCGGTTTCAAACGATGCGCATGGATACGATCCGATTGACTCAATTTTCACACGGAGCCGGATGCGGTTGCAAGTTGTCCCCGGCGGTTTTGCATGAAATCCTTTCTGGCGTGGACCGGTCGGAGGTGTTCGAAAACCTGATCATCGGCAACGATACCAAGGACGATGCTGCGGTGGTGGATTTGGGCGATGGTACGGGCATCATTTCGACGACGGACTTTTTCATGCCCATCGTGGATGATCCCCGCACGTTCGGGCGCATAGCTGCGGCCAACGCCATCAGTGACATCTATGCTATGGGGGGTACCCCGCTCATGGCCATTGCCATTCTTGGTTGGCCGTTGGGAAAGATCCCGGAAAGTGCGGCCAGTGCCGTAGTGGACGGTGGGCGCTCCATTTGTTCGGAGGCTGGTATTCCGCTGGCCGGTGGGCACAGCATCGACAGCCCAGAGCCCATCTTTGGATTGGCGGTTACGGGGCGTGTGCCGCTCGAGCAGCTCAAAGCCAACGCCTCGGCGGTCGCCGGTGATCGGTTGTACCTCACCAAACCCCTTGGGGTTGGTATGCTCACTACGGCCGAGAAAAAAGGTGTGGTGGAGGCTGCAGACTTGGACCTCGCGGTGCAGTCGATGCAACAACTGAATTCCATCGGCGCCCGTCTGTCACAAATTGAAGGGGTGCACGCCATGACGGATGTGACGGGCTTTGGTCTTTTGGGCCACCTGGTGGAGTTGTGTGAAGGTTCAGGGCTGCAAGCGGAATTGGATGCGGCGTCGGTACCGTTGCTAAGCGGTGAACGCTTGCGGCATTACCATGAACTGGGTTGCGTTCCCGGTGGTTCCAAGCGGAACTGGGCAAGCTACAGGCAGCACGTGGCCAACGTAGAAGGGTTTGAGCGGGACGTCCTTTGTGACCCGCAGACGAGCGGCGGGTTGTTGCTGTC
>JBELBV010000045.1:0-17250 GCA_042095135.1 Flavobacteriales bacterium
TACCTCTTCAATCTCTAGAACCGCATAAAAGTTCGCAGGACCATCGGAAAAAACAATCCAACGTCCACAAAGGCTACCGGCCAGGCTTGAGTTTAATCGAGGGATCGACCGAGCGATTGCAATAATGCAGCCAATCCGGGCTTGTCGATGGGTTCATACCCATTGGGCAATTCGAAGTGCCTGCGGTCCCATTCGGAGCGCTTTACTGCTCGCTTGGTCTGTTCTTTCAAGTCGTAGCGGACGGGGCCGTCGCTGACGAAAAGCACCGCGCCTCCAGCATCTACGTTCCATGGGCACGGGGCCGGTCCCCAGTCGAATTGTGCAATTCGTGTGTTTTTGCAATCTTCCTCGAGTTCCACGGCATGGCCGAGGAAATGAAACAGGATGTGGTGGGTGGGCGCGCTGTGTTCCCCAAGCCAGATTCGCTCAAAGCTTGTTCCTTGTTCCAGGATGCGCCAAGCTTCGCCATTTGTCTCGTACGTTACGGTGTGCGGAAGGTAATCCCACTGGCTTTCATTCGCTAGGCGGGGGTCGACGTCAAAGACGACCTCTCCGCTCCAGGCGTCTTGCGCACCGGAAACCGCATGGCCAACAAGCATCAAACACAAAAGCAGGTGTTTCATCAGTACTCCAACGTATGTGCTAGGGCGTTTCGCACGCTGGTTTCGTTCACGAGGACGAAACGCTCCAAGTTCTCATTCAACGGAATAGCAGGCGTTTCCATGGACCCTACCACCTGAACTGGTGCATCCAACGCTGCGAACAATTCGTTGCTGATGCGGCCGGCCAACGCTTGGGCGAACCCATTATTGACCGGTTCTTCCGTAACAATCACCGCGCGGTGGGTGTGTTTTATTCGTTCGGAAATCAGGTCGAAATCCACAGGGCTGATGGTACGCAAATCCAAGATTTCCACCCGTTCAGCAAATTCAGCTGCCGCTGCCTGCGACCAATACACCCCGCGTCCGTATGTGATGATAGTGCAAGCACTTTCCTCACCGGCTTGGACCTCAGTCACCATGCGTCCCTTTCCGATGGGCACGCGGTAAGCGGCATCCGGCTCGATGACCTTTGCGGCTTCGGTCCCGGGTATTTTCGACCAATACAGCCCTTTGTGTTCGAGCACAACCACGGGGTTTGGATCGTAGAAGGCGGACTTGAGCAGTCCTTTCAGGTCGGCGCCGTTGGATGGATAGACCACCTTGATGCCCCGGATGTTGGCGAGGACGGACTCGATGCTTGAGCTGTGATAAGGGCCGCCTGAACCGTAAGCACCAATGGGAACTCGGATAAGACTGTGGATGGGCCATTGGCCATTCGACAAGAAGTAGCTTCGGCTGAGTTCGGTGAAGAGCTGGTTGAGGCCGGGCCAGAGGTAGTCTGCGAACTGTACCTCTACGATGGGCCGTAGTCCCGCAGCTGACATGCCCGCGGTTGAACCAATGATGAAAGCCTCTTGGATGGGGGTGTTAAACACGCGTTGATCGCCAAATTTTTGGGCAAGCGTAGCAGCCTCGCGGAAAACGCCACCCAACCGTCCGCCGACGTCCTGTCCGTACAACAAAGCTTCAGGGTGGTCCGCAAGGATCTCCTGCATGGCGTGCAGTGCACAATCCACCATCAACGTCGGCTCGTCATCGTTGCCAGTTCGGAGGCCGAGCTCTTCCGTGATGGAGGCAGGCGCCAATGTATGCTGAGCCAAGGTGGCTGGATCCGGTTCTTCGTGGCCTTGGGCGCGTTCGAAGGCAGCCTCGACTGCTGCTGCAGTTTCCGATTGGATGGCCTCCAATACCTCACCGGCGATACCGAGATTCAGGAGCCTTTTTTGCAAGGCAACGAGCGGATCACGCTTGATGTGTTCTTCCAAGTCATCGCGGTACCACTCTTTTCGAACGCCGCTTGTGTGGTGGCCCAGCAACGGCATGTGGGCATGCACGAGCACCGGCTTGCGCTCGGTGCGCACGTAGTCAAATGCCTCGACCATGGCATGCATGCTGGCTTCAGCGTCGGCGCCGTCGATTTCCATCGCCTTAATCTGTGGGAACGCTTTGGCCAAGGTGGATGCGTCGTGGGAACGAATCTCGGAAGCGTGCGCAGAAATATCCCATTCGTTGTCCTGCACCAACCAGATGATGGGCAGCTCACGCAGGTCAGTCATGTGAAGCGCCTCACTGACTTCGCCTTCCGTGATGGCCGCATCGCCGATGGAACAGACCACCACGGGTGGCGCTCCTTCACGGTCATGCGGAATGCCTTGCAGCTCCTTGTATTGAACCCCCATGGCCACGCCAGCTGCTGGAATGGCTTGCATACCTGTGGCACTGCTCTGGTGCGGGATGCGGGGCAATCCTTCGCGGTTGAGCGAGGGGTGGCTGTAGTAGGTACGTCCACCACTGAACGGGTCATCTCCTTTGGCCAGCAACTGGAGCATCAATTCCTCCGGTTCTATGCCGAGGCTTAGCAGCAAGCAGTCGTCCCGGTAGTAGGCGCTGAGGTAGTCCTGGTGTTGGAGCATGCGCCCCGTTGCCCATTGGATGGCTTCGTGCCCACGGGAACAGGCGTGGACGTATTTCGATGTCAACCGCGCATTCGCTTCGAAGAGGTCACTCATGGCACGTGCGGTACTCATGGTTCGAAAGGCTTCAAGCAATGCTTTGACGCCCGTTTCTAAGGAGGTGGATGCGTTCATTTTTCGTTGACAGGGTAAAGATAGGCCAGCCCGGATGGGTTACCTTCGTTGCAATGCTCATCGACGCTTGGAAATGGGAGGGAACGGGTAATGCGTTCATTCTGATGGACCGCAGGGATTGGGCTGTATTGCCCGATGCGACCACCATTGCGGCCATGTGTGAAGCTGCGAATGGTGTCGGGGCAGACGGATTGATCTTTTTTCAGCCCTTGAACAACGAGGCGGATGTGATGCCCTGTTCCGAATGGGAAATGGATTACGTCAATGCAGATGGGTCTCGGTCGTTTTGTGGCAATGGAAGTCGCGCGCTTTTTGCGTTTTTGCGACGGCAGGATTGGATGCCGGATACGGGTGGAACCTTGCACGCCTGTGATGGCTGCCATGCGGTGGCGTGGGATGAAACCGAGATGGAACCCGGTGTTGAATTGCGGCCCATCGCACCGCCCAAGGGCGCAGCTGCGGGGGGAACGTTCGTCGACACGGGATCACCTCACCACCTGATTTGGGTCGAGGATACGGCTTCACAGGACGTGGAGGGCGTTGGACGAACCATTCGCTACGGCGCGGATTACGCCCCAGACGGCATCAATGTGGACTTTGTGCAGCGCCTAGACACAGCTGCACTCTCCATGCGTACCTACGAACGGGGGGTGGAGGCTGAGACGCGCGCCTGCGGAACAGGGGCCGTCGCCGCTGCCGTCGCCGACTATGCTGAACGTGGCGGACCATTGCAGCGCCAGGTTCGGATGCCTGGTGGGACGCTGCGGGTGCAGCTCAGGGAACCTGAGGAAGCGACTGGCGCATACACCAACGTCTGGTTGTACGGCGCTGCAAACGAAGTCATGCGAGCTGCTTGGAACGGATTGAAGTGGAAGGTGCTGGCGCTGGCATTTTGGATGGGGTGGATGCCTGTGGCATCAGCGCAAGGCGGATGGACGGATGAGGTGGAGGTGTCTGTGCTCACAGGCTCGCCAGGTCCGGATTTGTATAGTGCGTGGGGGCACACGGCCATTCGCGTGTTCGATCCCGGCCAAACACCGCCGGTGGATTGGACGTACAACTATGGTACGTTTGAATTTGGTGAAGGGTTTTACCTGCGGTTCATGCGCGGTGAGTTGAACTACCGCCTGGCCAAGTCGCCATTCGCCTCCTTGCAGCGGGAATACATGCATTTTGAACGGGCCATTCTAGAACAGCCGCTGACTTTGACCGCAGAAGATGCCCGAGCCTTGGTGGCCTACCTCGAATGGAATTACCTCCCTGAAAACCGCGTCTATGCCTACAAGTTTTTCGAAGACAACTGCTCCTCGCGTGTCTTGACGGTCATGCAAGCCGTATTCGGCGACCGATGGGACAGCGGATGCGCCAACGACGCTGCATTGGGCGTCACCTACCGCGAGGCGCTGCGCCCGTATATGCACGGGGATGCATGGACTGAAATGGGCATTGACTTCATCCTCGGTCCTCGTGCCGATCGCTTGATGCCGCCGTGCGGTTCGAGTTTCCTTCCCGACGGATTGATGCAGCAACTGCAAAGTTCCACCTTGGACGGTCACGCTGTCGCAGGTCCTCCGGAAGAACTGCTTCCCCCGCAGCGTTCCTGGTTTCGCAGTATTGTATATACTCCGTTACTGGCCCATTCAATCGCGTGGTGTGCACTGGTTCTTGTTTGGTCTTTGGTGTGGTCTGTTCGGCGGATGCTGAGTTATCGGGCGGGCCGCGTGACTCCAGCGTGGGAGCTTCGAGCGGGCAAGGCGGTGCAGCTGTTGGCGGGAGTGCTTGGTGTGTTGTTACTGTTAATGTGGACGTTCACCGACCACCAAGACACGTGGGGCAATTGGAACATGCTGTGGGCCTTGCCTTTTCTGCCTTTGCTTTGGGTGCTTCCAAAGGGTCGCTGGCATCACTGGTTCCGGTGGATTTTGTCGGTGGTCGTCATTGGTTTTTTGCTGCTGTTTAATTTTGTCCCCCAATTCGTCCCTTTGTCCATGCTTTTATTGGGGTGGGCCGTTTGGTTAAGTCTGGATCCGTGGAAGGTGCCTTGGGCCCTCTCGAATGCAGCGAAGCAAGAGCCATGAAACGCCTCCGCACATCCTCATTGACGAACGGTCTTTTGGCCGTTGCATTGATTACGCTCTTCTTCGGATGCAAGCGAGAGCCAATCACGTGGACAATTGACATCGCCTTGCCGATCATCGATGACGGTTGGAGCTGGGTGGATGTGATTGAGGAAGCATCCGAAAATGGCAGCATTGATGTGGAGGAAGGAGCGCCCGCGGTGTTGCGTTTCGAAGGCGCCGTGGCGGACTGGGAAATTCCGTCCCTCACCGAATTGCCCGACACCATTGTTGCTCAGGAACTCACCCCGGACTTCACAGGTGGGCCGTTTCCGGTTCCTCCTGGTGCGGTATTGCTGGATACCGAAGAGGACATTGTGTTTCAAGGAATCGATCAGCAATTTTCAGGCCTCGTGCTGTCGGCTGGGCGCATCGATTACCTCGTCGAGAGTTCGACCAATGGCTACGTGGAGTTGCAGTATTCCTTCCCCAGCGTGACCATTGGCGGAGAAGCTGTGGAATTGAAAGTGGTGCTGCCACCCAGTGACGGCGTGGCCTTCCAAACGGAATCGGGCACGATCGACCTTGCGGGTGCGGTGATCGATTTGACCGGTGTGTCAGGCAATGAGATCAATCGAATCGCCAGTCAGCTCATCATTGGAACCCCAACGGATATCGCTGATACCGCGCAGGTATACGGGACCGACAGCATCCGGGTCAAGATGCATTTCCAAGACATGTTCGTTGAGCAAGTGGCCGGGTACTTTGGCCAGGAGACGGTGGCTTTTGAGGTGGATCAAACCGTATTCCAACCAGCGGATTTCCCGGGTGGGTTTTTGCAAATCGAGCCCACGAGAGCCACGCTGCAGTTCCGCAACACCATCGCCGCGGATTTGCGTTTGCAGCTCGATGCCCTCTCGGTGGACGGCATAACCGTGGGGCACCCGGTGCTCGGTGTTCCTCAGCAGATTGCCCGGGCGGATTGGAACGGGGAGGAGGTGGAGCCAACGCTTTGGGAGATGGATTTGCTCGCTACTGCTCCGTCGTTATTTGAACTCCTGGGCTACCTGCCTGAAGTGGTCACCGCAAGCGGTGAAGCTTTGCTCAATCCGCTCGGTGATGTGTCGGGCGGGCAGGATTATTTTGACACGCGGCAGCCTCCGCAATTGTACCTCGACTTTGAATGGCCGTTGGATGGAGTCGTCGAAGATTTTCGCGTTGTCCGTTCCCTCGCCATTGAAGGAACAGACTTGACCGGGTTTGAAGGCGAACTCATCGTGCGGATCACCAATGGGTATCCAGTTGAATGGAATGTCACCGGAACCTGGGATTACGAGGACCCTGCATTGGACGCAGAGGTGTTTACTGCCGTATCAACCGCATTCCCTTCGAACGAGGTGGCTGAGGTGCGCATTCCCATCAACGAAGCCCGATTGGCTTCACCGGCAACTTTGACGATTGAAGCGGCGATGACCTCCGACGGTCCCGTTCAATTCACGGGCATGGAGCGCGTCCGTTTGCAGGTTGCGTGCGAAGGAACCTACCAAGTCAGTGTGCAATGAGAAGGCGGCTGGCATACCTGTTTTTGGCGGTTGCTTGTGTGGCGCAGGGCCAACTGGATTCTTTGACATGGGATGCAACAGCTTGGGGTCAACACCGTTCCAATGCCCTTTCGCATGAATTGGGCCGGTTGTTGGTACGCGGCGGCCACATTGATCGCTCCCTGGTGGAATCGGCGCGTTCCGCACAAGGAGGCGAGATGGGTGCATTTGGGTACACTTCGGGCCTGGCCTTGAATTGGCGAAGCCTGCGCTTTTGGAAGGATACGGAAGCACGGTTGTGCGGATCGATCCAGTTCAAAACCCTCGGCGACGTGCGCTGGACTCCGGAACTGTTTGATTTGGCGTTCACCGGCAATGCTGGGCACCTTGGTCGCTGGGACGTGTTGGACGGTTCGCGTCTGCGCACTGCGACATGGCTTCAGGCGGCCGTGGGTTTGGAAGGCGCCAACCAAAACCGCATTGAACTTGGGTTGGTATACCGCCTGCAGTCGACCGATGCCCGAATCCGCAATGGGCATTTTTACGTGAGCGAGGGGTTGGATTATATGACCGGTTATGTGCGCGGCCATGTGGGTTGGGCTGAAGGTGGCTCATGGGGTTTGGCCACCAATGCCGAGTGGCATTTCCTGCGCGAAGAAGCGCCGTTTGCCTTCCACTTGCGCCTGCAAAATTTCGGGTTCTTCGTCGCTCCAGCTTGGACCGAATTGCAAGTTGATACACTGGTGGAAACAACAGGTCTAACCTTGACCGGTCCGGGGCTATCGTTAGAATCTCTCGTGGAATCGGCGGGTGCATCGGAAGTCATCACAACCCTGAACCAACGGTACCGGTTTGACTTGATGCCGTTCCGAATCGACGCTTCGTTTGAATACCCGCTGGGTCCGCGCTCGGGATGGGATGTTCAGGCACAGGTCGGAGATTGGATGCCCGTACCTCGGGCAGTCACCGGCTACCGACGGGCCATCGGAAAGCAATGGCAGGCGGGCATTCAGTTGGTTGCGGGTGGCTGGGGCCGGTTGCGCCCGGCAGCGTGGGCACGGTGGCGAAAGCCCGGTGAACACGCCTGGATGCTGTTCATTGAAGATCCCTTCGGGTGGGGTTCCAACGCAGCTTATGGGCGCGGCATCACCCTACGCTATCAAAACTTGTAAAGCGTTCACACCCACTCCACCAGAAACCACGAACTTTACCCCATGAACCAAGCGGAATGTTTCCAAAACGCTGGATGGATAGCAGGCAATCGGCTGCAAATCATCGCAGGTCCTTGCGCCATTGAGGGCGAAGATGTCGCCATGGAAGTGGCGGAAGGGGTTGTCGAAGTCTGTTCGTCGTTGGACCTCCCGCTGATTTTCAAGGGGTCGTACCGCAAGGCGAACCGCTCTCGGTTGGACAGTTTTACCGGAATCGGCGACGAGAAAGCTCTCGAAATCCTCGCCAAAGTAGGCGAGCGCTTTGATGTGCCAACTACCACGGACATTCACGCAGCGGACGAAGCGGCGATGGCTGCGGGGTATGTCGACGTCCTGCAAATTCCGGCCTTCTTGTGCCGGCAAACCGACTTGTTGGTGGCAGCGGCGCAGACGGGCAAAGTGGTCAACATCAAGAAAGGCCAATTCCTCTCGCCTGAGGCCATGCAACACGCAGTGGTCAAGGTGCAGGAATCGGGTAATTCGCGCGTTTGGCTGACCGAGCGCGGCACCATGCTCGGCTACCAGGACATGGTGGTCGATATGCGCGGTTTTCCGGTGATGGCACGGATGGCTCCTGTCATCGCTGACATCACCCACAGCTTGCAACAGCCCAATCAATCGTCCGGCGTTACCGGCGGCCGACCAGAACTCATTGCCACCATTGGCAAAGCAGCTGTCGCTGCCGGTGCCAACGGGGTGTTCATTGAAACGCACCCGCGTCCCGGCGAAGCCCTGTCCGACGGTGCTAACATGCTGCCATTGGATCAACTCAAGGGCTTGCTCACACAACTGAAACGCGTCCATGCAGCCGTTCAGGTGGATTGAATCGCTTGTCTTTGTGGTTGGCCTTTTGATGGCCACCGGAGGCTCGGCGCAAGTCGACACCGTCGAGGTGCGTGTTTATGGTGGTCAGCGAGACGATCGCGGATTGCGGTTAATCGAACTCGCCAATGGCGACGTCTTGGCGTTGAGCTCTTCGAACAGCACGACCGATGAAGAGCCGCACGCGTGGCTTCACCGCTTTGATGCGCAGCTGAATCTGGCTTGGGATGCAACGGTCTCCGATACCCCATTGCTGCAGCCCGTCGATGCGGTGGAACACGGATCGGGCCTGATCACTGTCTTTGGCGTGCGGTATGCCAATGCTTCGGCAGCATACGATTGGGGCTGGTACACCTTGGACGCCGAGGGCAATTCTATTTCCGAAACGCAATGGGGTTCCGACGCTTGGGACATCCCCGCTCGGCTGCTTCAACGCAACGATTCCCTTTGGTCGGTGGGGACGACCTACGCCACTGGAGCTGGAGATGTGCACGTGACGTTGCATACGTGGAACGAAGGTGTATGGCTCTTTGATAGCTCTTGGTCGTGGGATAGCGGGGCAGCAGATGAAGTGACCGATGCCGCATTCATTGGCGAGGGCATTGCTGTGGCAACTACAGCCAATGACCAAGCGCACTGCATGGTGTTTGAAGTGCTGGATGGCAACGTGCAGTGGAGTTATGCAACGCCGTTTGATTCGCCTACGATTGCTAAGGCGGTGGACGTGCAGGATTCGACTGTGGTGATGTTATTCAATGCGGATACCCCGGATGGGATGCGATTGGGGTTTGCATGCTTGAATCTGCAAGGGGACACCTTGCTCCAAACGATTCCGGGGTCGGGCGTGGATGTGGCCGGCGAGGACATTGCGTGGTACGGCCCCAACAACTTTGCAACGGTCGCTGCCACAACCGAATTGGGCCTCGGCGAGGGGGAATGGCTCTTCTCTCGCTGGACCGACGGCGGGGTGTGGCAGGGCGGTCCCACCTTTGGGACGCAGTGGGATGAATCCCCAGCGGCCATCCTCCATGCGTCAGACGGGCGCTTGTGGATGATCGGATCAACGGATGGCTATTCCAACGGCCGGGACGACGTGTACCTTGTGGTGGCACCATCCCCGCAGGTGGGCAACAACGAAATGTTCACCAACGTTGAAGCCTCGATCTCCGAGGAAGCTGTTTGGGTTCAAGAACTCATAGGCGAGCAGCCCTTGGCGGTATACCCCCATCCGGTTCGCGATGCATTCAGCTTGGGGAAGATTCACCCCCAAGCTACGTGGTCGTTGTCCGATGTAAAAGGCCGACTCGTGCTTCGCGGAACGGGTCCAACAGGCAATGCACGTGGGTTGTCACCCGGCATGTACGTCTTGCGCGTGAATGGAACCAATGAAGCAATACCCATTTGGGTGGTGCGTTAATGACGGTATGAAGCAGTTCCTTTACATGGCACTTGGGGCTTTACTCTTGGTTACGCTGATGGTGGCCATTCAGGGGTGCACTGCAAATCGTTTGGCAATCGGAGGGGAGACATGCACGGTTCGGGAATGGCAAGCAGACGATTTTTTTACGCAGGACGTTCTGCCGGGGATGGAGAGCAACCTCCGAAAGCAGCGGATTTATTTCGTGGAGGGCAGTGCTGAGGCGGAATTCAGTGACCAAGATGAATGGTTGCTTGCGGTGGATTCCGTGTTGATTCCGTTGCGTGCTCGAGCCGAGGAAAGCGGTGCATGGCAATGGTCGGGAAGCCGCAATTTTTACCAAGAGGTGCGGGAAGGGGTGATGTCCATGGAGGAGGAAACTCCAGGGCTATCATTTTTAGAACTTGAAGTTGAAGCCTTTCTGATTCAGCGCAGCCAGGGTCAATGCCAAGCGTTGACTTTGCCTGGCGTTCGACATGTAGGAACCGTCGCCATGCCCTGAGGACTATTTTTCCTTTTGCACATCGCACAAATCAGCGTATCTTTACGCTCGCTTCAAATGAGGCATAGCCACGGGGGATTAGCTCAGCTGGCTAGAGCGCTTGCATGGCATGCAAGAGGTCATCGGTTCGACTCCGATATTCTCCACCAAACTTCAACGAACGGCGTTCCGCAAGGGATGCCGTTTTTTGTTGGCTTCACCGCCCCTCCACGTGCAGCACGCGTGTGTACCGCTTGAGGCTGCGCAGTGTGAAGAAAACGATGAACGTCGCGAGCAGGGTGTACTGCCAGAAGGGCACAAGGATGTCCACCCATGCGTCGGCGCCGCGCACCGCGTGCTTGGCGGCCGAGATCACGGCGAGGCTCAAAAAGATGGCGAAGAAGCCGTTGTATTCGCGCTTCAGGACGTTGCGCAGTGAGAACTCGACGTCCGGCGTCGTCCAGCGCAGGTTGCGCGGCCAAAACGACGGTACGTCCACCGACCAATCCAGGTAAGCTTGGCCGAATTTGCCCCGTAGAAACGCCTCCTCGGCAAACATAATGCGCTCGTAATACAGCCAGTAAATGAGGCTGCACACGACTACAAACCACACGTTGCCGACGTAAACCATGATGCCCAGCCACATGAAGTAGTTGCCCAAGTATAGGGGGTGGCGCACCAGGCTGTACATGCCTTTGGTGTTGAGGACTTCGGCGATCTGTCCATCCTTGGTGTTGCGGCCGGAGGTGCCCCGTGGCGTGTAGCCGATGGTGAGGGCGCGGATGAGTTGGCCAACCAGCGAAATCGCAATACACGAAACCGCCGAAACCGGGTCAAACGTCTGGAAAAAGGGGTCTAATTGGAAGCCTATGATGGCTGCCATGAAGACGTACAACAAAAGGGGGAAGAAGGATCGGCCTTTGAAGAGCCAATTGCCGGTTTTCTCGAATTCTTCAATCAGCGCCATGTGCGAACCAATGCGTGGGAATTGGGCCGCAAGATAGCCACCGAATCAGTAACGCAATATGACACGCGACCCGGTGTTGTCCTCCAGCGTCTCGGTGCTCAGCACAGTCATCCAGTTTGCGGAGCCGCTCAATGTGCCATCTGCGCCAGGGTCGCCGTTGAAGCAACCATCGCCTTGGCATCCGATGCAGGCTCCCGTACCACCCACACCGCCGCTGATTTCGGCAATCACGTCTCCGTTGAGGAGTAGCTGGGTCGCTCCTGCGTCAGCTCCGGACGAGGCCGGTCCGCAATCCCAATTGGTCCATCCGGTCAATCCGGGATTGCAGGTGATCAACTCACCGCTTTCGGCTCCTGGATCTGAGGGTACGAGCATAAGTACGTCGCCTTGGGCCAAATTGTAGACCATGCTCACAACCTTCAAGGCACGGCCACCGATTCCGCCGGTGGCATCGCACAAGTTGCAGGAAGATGCGCCTTGGGTTTGGCCGCAGATGTCGCCGCCTGAACCTCCAGAGGCTCCCCACAATTCGATGCTGACTGTGCCAATCGCTTCGGCGATTTCAAACGTATTTCCGTCGGTCTGGCTGTCAAACACCCCGTGCACGGAAGGGGAGAATGCAGCACCGCCGGACAAGTAGGCAATGAAGTCTTCCTCCGTGCCGGTATTGCCAAGTCCCAACCAAATTTCGTAGGCGCTCAGACCAGCTGCACCATCGGCTCCGTCAGCTCCTGCCTCTCCTTGCGGGCCTTCGGGACCCTGCGGCCCTTCCGGACCCGTTTCGCCTTGTGCGCCATCCACACCGATCAAGCTCGCGAGGAAATCTGATTCGTTGCCGGTGTTGCCAGCGGCCAACCAAATTTCGTAGGCGCTCAATCCATCAGCGCCGTCAGCGCCGTTGAGTCCGTCCAGTCCATTCATGCCGTCAGCACCGTTTGTGCCGTTTGCTCCGTCCGAACCATCAGCTCCGTCTTGACCGACGAGGCTTGCGAGGAAGTCGGCTTCGCTGCCAGTGTTGCCTGCGGTGAGCCAAATGTCATAGGCGCTCAATCCGTCAGCACCATCAGCACCGTCTGTACCGTTTGTTCCGTCTGTACCGTTCGCACCATCCGCTCCATCCTGGCCAGCTGGTCCTTGTGGCCCCTCGGGACCTGTCAAGCTTACAAAAAAGTCGTCCTCAGTGCCCGTGTTGCCATGAGCGAGCCAAACTTCGTAGGCGCTCAGTCCATTCGCCCCGTCGATTCCGTCGATACCATTCGCACCATCCGCCCCGTCCATTCCATTGGTGCCGTCGGCACCATCGGCACCATTTGCACCGGCCGGACCTTCTGGACCAATCAAGCTCTCCAAAAATTCGCTTTCCGAACCCGTGTTTCCTTGTGCTAGCCAAATCTCATAGGCACTGAGTCCATCTGCACCGTCCAGCCCATTGGTGCCATCAATTCCATCCGCTCCGTTCATCCCATTCGCACCCGCGGCACCGTCCATGCCGTCAGCGCCTGTTCCTCCGACTAGGCTAGCAAGGAAGTCCTCGATCGAGCCGGTGTTACCTGCTTCAAGCCAGAGATCATAAACGCTCAAACCATTCACGCCGTCTGCACCATCCGCTCCACCGATGTACAAGGAACTGTAAACCGAAGAGTCAGGTAACAACAGGCGTAGCGTGTCTCCGTCAATAGCCAACCACTGCAATTCATTGGTGGGGTCAGGGTCGAGATTCTCAAGAATGGCTATAGCTGTATCCGGCGTGAAGGAATTAGCAAAAGCATTAAAAAATGGAAGGGCATCTTGTATACCAATCAATCCATCACAATTATAATCGGGATTCCATGGTGAAATGGTATCACAGAGGGTAGGGCCAAACTCGTCTTGAGCACGCAAGTGGTTGTGCACATTCAGTGTCAAAACACTGCAGAGTACAAAAGTGAAAAGGCGTTGATGCACGGTCGAAGATTTGGTTATCAATCTGCAATATAAGTGTTTTATCGCTTTTGTCGATAAATACACTACATCAACTAGCGAGAGTCCGCGTTCTGTCGATAAAGCCGTGCGCGTTGTTTGGCATTGTTTCGAATGTTCAGCCAAAACAAATTGATATCGCCCACGTGCCAATTGTCGCGTTGCAGCGCCTTGCCAAACGGAACCTCTGGCTCGTGCACCTGAAGCACACCGCGCTCGATGTGAGCTACGATGGCCGATGGATACGCATACCGCATTTGCGACAATACCACGCCCTGATGGTCGTCTATGGTATTGGATCCTTCGAGGGCCCAGGTGATGGGGTGCGTGCACACAGGGTTTTGCCCGTTCGCCTGCAGCCAGCCTGGGAAATACCCCTCCCCGTAGGACATCCACGAGCAGACGCAACCGGTCTCCTCGGCGTTTGCGCAGTAGGAAATGACTTCGAAATCAGTCGCATAAAAGTCGAACCCAGGCGCATACGCGACCACCAGCTGCTCCTGCAGTGGCTTCCCATCGAAGAACTCCTGCAGCAACCACCGAATGTGCCAACTGCCTTGGCTATGGCCTGCAAGGATGATTGGACGTCCGTTGTTCCAATGATTGAGGTAGTGCTCGAATGACGCCTTTACGTCGTCATAGGCCAATTCTAGGGCTTTCCAACTGGTGCTGTCTTGCCAAGTGAACACGCCGATGTGCGCCTGTCGGTAAGCCGGTGCGTACAGCCGTCCGCCCATGTTGAACGCGCTGGCCTGCAGCCGCATGGGATACTTCGTGTTGAGGGCATTGACTTTGCGGTTGTCGAGGTGCGCATTCCAATGTTGTCCTTTGAAGAGTTGAGTGGGGTGCACAAAAAACACATCGACCTCCAAGCTGTCAACTGCAATCTCTGTCTGGGGCATTTTTTTGGGAACTTCGTCCGACGCGTCTGTCCGGCCGGGAAGGGACAGCCAGGCTGCATCCGAAGTATAGTCAGGCGCCGCGCCGGGGTCCCAGGTCAACCCCGCCGGGTCTTGCAGTCCAGCACAGCTGGACAATCCAATACCAACAATCCAAGCCAACAGCCATACCGATGGGAAATTTTGCCGCATAAGGCCGTAACAAAGTCGCATAAGGAATGTTGTGAAAGTAGTTATCGAAGTGTGATGTAAATTACCAACGAACTGAAGAACCATGAAACCATTCTCACTCACCCTCCTTTCTTGCCTGCTAGCATTCGCAGGAAGCGCCCAGAACGAAGCGCTCTACGACATCAGCATTGCCATCGATCCCCTCGAAGTGCGCATGTTGCCTTTGACCGATGACCCCCAACCAGATGAGCAGCGTGTGCTGCGTGAAACGTCCGGATGGAACAGCTGGGCTGCCGATCATGCCAACTGGCGCTGCATCATGAGCGAGGCAACGGGGCTTCCGCATCGGGCTTTTGGTCCGGCCATCGATGTGCCCGGACAGAGCATCGGAGACAAAGCGTCTGCCTTTGTTGCGACAGAATTGAACGAATTTGGAATTGACGCGCCCCTCATGTGGGACGTCGAGTCCAAGATGGGGCAACACACGTGGGCCCATGCTGCACAGACCTGGCAAGGTGTCCCCGTAAAAGGAGGCAAGCTCGTCACCAAATGGTGGAACGATCAGCTCATCATGTGGGGTGCGGATTGGTACCAGGGCATTCCTGATGAAGCCACCGAGGATTTGTCGCTGACAGCACAGCAAGAAGCGGCAACTGCGGGCGTGGTGTTCGATGAATGGGGCGACGTCGAAATGGGCGAATTGTCTTGGGTGCCTACCCGCGGCGAAGCCGATGAGTTGGACTGGCACCTGACCCGAACGTGGACGGTGGCGGGCCGGCAGGGAACCATCCCGCGTCGTTACGAGACAGGCATCGACGTTCAGACCGGCGAAGTGGTATGGCGCCAAAACCTCGTCATGCACATCGACGGAAAGTGGGGCATGCCTTCCATGAATGGAAAGCCGGAACGCGCGGTCTTGCGCATGGGCATTGATCGGCCGAGTATCACGCCGCCGCTGGTCATCAGCGGGGCCATCACCTCCGATGTCCACGAATTGTACCCCTACCAAGATGCGGTGAATTTGAGCCTGCCCGGACTCGAGCTTCCGTTTGCTGGGCAAACCGTCCACACCGATGCGGACGGTGGCTTTATCACCACGGTGGCCGGTCCGCAGACGGTCAATGTGGACCTGGTAGGCCATTGGAGCACGATTTACACGAATGGGAATACACCCAGCACCAGCGTCGACTTTGCCGACGGCTACAACGCGCTTGATCTGTCGGATTTGGGCAATTTGAAGGAGCGGTCGGCGTACCGTTCGACCATCCTCATCCACGACCACATGAAGGCGTTGATGCCGAATTTCACCGATTTGGATTGGTCGCTTCCGACCAACATCGACGTGGAGGGCGAATGCAACGCGTTTTATGACGGCCAAAGCATCAATTTCTACGATGTGGGCGGCGGATGCAATGCAACCTCTTTGATCGCCGACGTGGTCTGGCACGAATACGGCCACGGCATCAACGGGTATTTCTACAACAGCCTCAATGCCGGCTTTAACAACGGCGCCATGAACGAAGGCTATGCGGACCTGTGGGCCATGAGCTTGGGCGACATTGCGGAAATCGGCAAGGGTTTCTACACCGATAACGAAGACGGCATCCGTGTATACGATGAGGACCCCAAAGTGTACCCGGAAGACTTGGTTGGTGAAGTGCACGCCGACGGTGAAATCATTTGCGGGGCTTGGTACGACACGCACCTCCTAATGGGTGGCGATTGGGATGCCACGATGGCCTTGTTCATCGACGCCTACCCAGGACTGCAGGCCACTGCTCCTAATGGAAGCGAGGGCCAAGCTTACACCGATGTGCTGCTCGACGTTTTGCAAGCAGATGACGACGACGGCGACCTGTCCAACGGTACTCCGAATGACCTCGCCATTGTTGAAGGGTTTGATATTCACGGCATTTCGATTTTCAGCTACGCCGAAATCGACCACGATTCCCAGGAATTCGTGGAGGCCGAATCAACCATCGAGATTGAAGCCGAAACCTTCATTGTGTTCCCGTACAATTTGTACTTCGACGCAGTGAACATGTGGTACCGCACCGATGCGGGAGGGGAGTGGACCCAAGTGGCCATGGACAACCCTGATGGCAATGCCGTCTTTACCGCGGAAATCCCCGCTCAAGAACCCGGAACGGTTGTTTCCTACTACATGGGCATTTCCGATGACTTCGGCGGGTTGTCAGCCGTCACGCCGATTGCTGCAGCCAACGCGAGTTACCCCAACTTGCCATTTCATTTGTTGGTGGGCGTGGAGCCGGTTTTGATCAATGATTCGGATGAATACTCCGATTTCGGCGGATGGACCACCGGATTGCCCGGGCAAGACAATGCGACCACGGGCATATGGGAAGAAGCCATCCCCGTGGGCTCCTACGCGGAGGCCAACGATCCCAGTACGGTGGTAGCGCCAACGCAAGACCACACACTGGGCATGGCGGGGTATGCGTTCGTCACAGGTCAAAACCCCGGCGTGAACGATGGAATTGGCGTGAACGATGTTGATGCGGGTAAAACCACCTTGGTGTCACCAGTCATCGACTTGACGCCATTTGCAGATCCGGTGATGACCTACTGGCGCTGGTACGTGAACGCGCCTCCTTCCGGTGCAAACCCGGCTACCGATTGGTGGCAGGTCGAAATTTCCAATGATGGTGGAGACAACTGGCAATTCCTCGAGAATACCCTGCAACAGGATGTGTCGTGGCGCCGCAACGCCTTCCGCGTGGCAGACGTCATCGAGCCCACCAGCGAATTCCAGATGCGTTTCATTGCTTCGGATAGCACCACCATCGGGGAATACCTCGACGGCGGCTCCCTCATCGAGGCGGCCGTTGATGACATCATTCTGTACGACCTCGCCTCGGGAGAATCCGTGGCAGAGGCCAATACATCCTTGGTGATGGGTTTCCCCAATCCGGCGAGCGATCGCGTACTTATGAATGGATGGATGCCCGGTGCGACGTTGCGCTGTTTTCAGGTTTCGAGCGGAAAGCTTGTCTGGGAGCAACGCGCTGCTGGCGG
>JBELBV010000046.1:0-17105 GCA_042095135.1 Flavobacteriales bacterium
TACGATAACGGTCAATTGGCCTTTCAAAAGGCATTCGTGATCAACCGGTAATTAAGGACTTAAGTACGGCCATGTACCCTTGAACACCGAGGCCGCTCACCCCCCCTGCGCAGACTTCACGAACGAGCGAATTCTTTCGGAATTCCTCGCGCGCATCCGGGTGAGAAATATGGATTTCAAAGACGGGCGCATCCACGGCTGCGATGGCATCGCGAATGGCCACGCTGGTGTGGGTATAGCCACCGGGGTTGATTAAAATGGCATCGGCATCAAAACCGTGTGCTTGAATCGCATCGATCAATTCACCTTCCACATTGGATTGAAAACATGTGATCTCAACGCCTTTTGCCTTCCCGAAGGCTACCCATTCCGCTTCCAAATCTTGCAGCGTCTTGTGGCCATAAACCTCCGGCTCACGGGTACCCAACAAATTCAGATTGGGTCCATTCAAAATGGCAATGCGCTTCACACTACAAAGTTAGAGGAACTTCAACCACTCGGGCAAAATCCACACACCCCAAACCCATGCAAGCAGCGCAGCGATGACATTCAACACCAATCCTACCGAAGCCATTTCTTTCATGGTAATCCTTTGGCTCCCAAAGATGATCGCATTGGGCGGCGTGGCCATGGGAAGCATAAATGCACAGCTACTCGCAATGGTCACAGGGATGACAAGAAGCATGGGATTTACGCCCCACGCCAAGGCAATTTGCCCCACAATGGGCACCATGACCACCGTCAACGCCAAGTTACTCATGACCTCTGTCAACAGCAGAGCGACTCCGGCGAACAGCAGCACCAATAGCCCCTGGCTAACCCCGTCCCAAGCCGCCAAGGATTCGGCCACCATCGTCAGCACCTCCGCTTCAGCCAAGGCCTTGGCCAGTGTGAGGCCGCCACCGAACAGCAAGAGGATGTCCCACGGCAAATTCCGCGTGTCGCGCCAGCCCAGCAAGCGCTCCGATTGATGTTCTGCACTGGGAATCAAGAAAAGGCTCACCCCTGCAGCCATGGCAATGGTGGTATCATTCATCTCAAGTCCGGTCCAATCGACCAGCCACCTCCGCCCCACCCAGAGAAGGCCTGTAACGGCGAAGACTACCGCGACACGAAACTCCGCCCGCTTCCAAGGTCCCAAAGCGGCGAGCTCCGATCGGATTTTATCGTGGCCTTGGCTTAAGCTGCCTTTCGAAACCGGTGTCAACACTCGGGTCAGCAACCCGTACACGATGAAGAGCATCAGCACCGAAAACGGCAGGGCCATAAGGGTCCATTCTAAGAAGGGCACCTCGATTTCGAATTGATCTTCAAGAACCCCGGCCATGGCCACGTTGGGCGGTGTACCAATCAAGGTCGCTATGCCCCCAAGGTTCGCCGAATAGGCGGTCCCGAGCAACAGCGCCAACGCGAAATTGGGATGGGACTTCGCATCCACTTTGTGCAAGACCGACAGAGCGATGGGCAGCATCATCAGCGTCGTGGCCGTGTTCGATATCCACATGCTAAGTGCGGCCGTCGCTGCCATGAAGCCGGCAATCAGCCACCGGGGGTTGCCTCCGGCCATGGCCAGCACCGACAAGGCAAATCGCTTGTGCAATTCCCACCGTTCCAGCGCCAGAGCGATGAGGAATCCACCCATGAACAGGAAGACGTAATGGGAGCCGTACGGTGCGGTCGTTTCCGCGATGGATGCGATGCCCATGGCAGGGAACAACACCATAGGCAACACCGACGTCACACCCAACGGAACGGCTTCGGCAATCCACCAGACCAGCATCCATGCAGCCGCAGCGAGGATGCGGGTCGCATCATCGGGCAGCCCTTGACCACTGGCCATCCACCACACGATGGCTGCTACGACCGGCCCTGCAACTTGGGCATAGACCTTCGAGCGTTTCATTTGAAAATGGCGTGGTAGGGCATGTGATCGGAGATGTATACGCCGTACTTGAGCACCTCATCGGCACACACCCAATCAACGGTCGCACGTCCGCGGTAGAAGATATAGTCGATGCGAGTAGCATTGGCCAAATTCTCGGGAAGAAACGTCGTGTACGTCCCGAAGGATTTTCGGCAGCGGTAACGTGCAGATTCGTATGTGTCCAGCAAATCTGCTGACGCCATCAGGTTTTGAACGGGCGCCGTTTGAGGTTGCGCATTCAAATCACCACAGACCACAACGAGTTCATCGGATGCTTCAGCGTCCCAGCCACTCCAACCGGCCACAAGCGCCGCCGCATTCAGCCGCGCTTCCTCTCCCACGTGGGACCAGTGGGTGTTGATGACCCGAACCGTGTGTTGCCGTTTGCGGTCAAACAGCACCACCAAGGTCGCAATTCGGGGCAGGTCTGCATCCCATCCCACACTGCCCTGTTCTTTCGGGTCCAGGGACAACCAACGGGTTTCGCCTTGGAGAAAATCGAAACGCTCTGCATTCCAGAACACCGGGCATGCTTCTCCTCTTCCATCTGCATCTCGTCCGGTGCCAAATGCATCGTGTTTTGGCATCAAGGATTTCAAGTCTTCGTATTGATTGGGCAGCACTTCCTGCGCACCAACGATGTCAAAATAGCGCATAGCGAGCACGACTTCTTTCTTGCGTTCGTGCCACTTGATGGTGTCGTTCGGGTTGTCGTACCGCACATTGAACGTGCACACGGAGAGTTCGGCATTGACTTGTGCGTGGACCCCAACTTTCACCATTCCGAAGGCGAGCGCCATCCCCAATCCGATTAATTCGAAACGCATCCTGAGCATAAGCGCAAGATACAGCGCCGAACAGCGTACTTTTGCCCCCGTGAGACGCGAACGACTCTTCCGGAAAAACCAAGTCTTAACACTTGATATTCAAGATATTGCATTTGGAGGCAAAGGCATAGCTCGGCAAGAGACAGAACGAGGTCCCTTTGTCATTTTTGTTCAGAATGCCCTGCCGGGGCAACGGGTGAACGCCCGGGTGGTAAAATGCAAATCCAAGTATGCGGAATGCAAACTGGAAGACGTACTGGAGCGGTCCCCGAGCGAAGAATCAATTCCTTTCCAAGAAATCCCCGGCGCTCCTTATGCTCACCTGCCCATCGCGGACCAGCATGCCATGAAAGAAAAAACGGCGCTGGAGCTCTACCGCAAAATCGGCAATGTGGAGCATCTCGACAGCGTGTACCATGGTTTGGTCGGTTCGCCCGAAAACTGGCACTACCGCAACAAAATGGAGTACAGCTTCTCAGCCATTGTACACAATACAGAATCCGGGGAAAAAGAGGACCGCTTCGGACTCGGCTTCAAACGACGGGGTACATGGTGGGCCGTCGAAGACCTCAACCGCGACTCCGGCCTATTCGATACCGCTGTCGAAAATGCCTTGCCGCAACTCCGAGCGTGGTTTGAATCAACGGGGCTGTCCGCTTGGCATCCGCCGCGACGTGAAGGCTTCTTCCGCTTCTTGGTGGTGCGAAAAAGCATCGCATCCCAACGATTGCTCGTCAACCTCGTGACCACTTCCGATGACCTGGCTGACTTCGATCGCGACGCCTTTATCGTCAAGCTAAAGGCCTTGCTCGGCAACCGCGTTCAGGGTATTCTGCACACCATCAACGACGACAAAGGCGAACGGGTCGAAGCCCGAGCCGGCGCAACCACGTGCATCTATGGTGACCCCTTCGTGACCGAAACGCTACACGGCTTGGAATTCGACGTCGAAATGGCCAGCTTCTTTCAAACCAATCCGGCGAGCGCCGAGCGCCTCTACCAGATGACCGTCGATGAAGCCACGGCCGATTGGACTGACGGCGCCTCAACCGATGGCTACGTAATGGATCTGTTCTGCGGCACCGGTACCATCGGGCAGTTACTCGCGCGCGCAACGAATCGAAAGGTTATCGGAGTGGACATCGTTGAGCAAGCAATTCTCGATGCCCGCAGAAGCGCCCAGAAAAACGGCATAGAAAACGCCGAGTTTCACGCCGCTGACGTAGGGAAATTCCTGCTTGAATACCCCGAGTACGCCGGCAAGATTGACACCATCGTTCTCGACCCGCCGCGAGCGGGCATCTCGCCAAAAACCCTGCGCAAGGTCATTCGGCTCCGTGCCAAGCGGATGGTGTACGTTTCCTGTAACCCCGCCACGCAAGCGCGAGACATCGCCACGCTGGCCGAAGCCGGGTATGCATTGACCAAGCTGACGTTGGTGGATCAATTTCCCCACACCGCCCACGTGGAAGCGGTTGGAGTATTCGAAAAAACAGCAGACCTTTGAGCCATGAGCAGCACCCGCATCCTTGAATCCGATCAAATCGAGCGCAAGCTTCAGCGGATTGCCCGTCAGATCATTGAGGAGTTCCACACCGAAGAAGTTCTTCACCTCATTACCATTGCAGGCAATGGAGAACCGGTGGGCAAGCGCATCGGTGAGATCATCGAAGCAATCGGGGGATTGCAAGTCCAACCTTCAGTGCTCACCCTCAATAAAACCACCCCCCTTGCCGGCGATATCGTATTGAGCGTACCGTCGGAAACCTTAGCCGGACAATCGGTCATCGTGCTGGACGACGTATTGAATTCCGGCAAGACCTTAATGTACGCGGTGCATCACATCCTCAGCGCCGGTCCTAAACGCGTGGCGACAGCGGTTTTGATTGACCGCATTCACCGTTCATTCCCGGTGCGAGCGGACTTTTGTGGATTGACCTTGAGCACCAATTTGAAGGAGCACATCGAAGTGAGCATCGAAGCCTCAGCGAGCACCAGCGACGCTGCTACGCTTTACGATTGATGCGCGCGGTCAAGGCCGCCAGCACCTCATCTGTCACGTCATTGATGCGTTCGTCGCAGTCGGCATACGCCGTTCTCCGGAGTTCGTAATGTGCACGCAGTTTATCCTCGTCCAAGGGATTTCCCATTGCCGCCAACAGCGGACGACCGCTGGGTTTTGCGCGCAAGCGCTCGAAAATCTTCCCGAACGGTGGATCAATCCAAACGACTAGGCCGTGGCGCTTCATCGTTTGAACGTTCTCTGAATCGACCGTGATGCCCCCACCGCAGGCAACGATGGGAAATTCTTTGCGCCCCGCCACCTCATTCAATAAAGCACCTTCCTTGGCACGAAAAACGGCCTCTCCCTCCTGCTCGAACAGCTCGGAAATAGAACGCCCCTCTTGGCGTTCAAGGGCTTCATCAAGGTCGAGCATCGGAAGCCCTGAACCCTCGGAAAGGGCTTTCGCGACCGAGGTCTTCCCCGCTCCCATGTATCCCACCAAGAACACCTGATTAACCATGAACTTGCACGCGAAACATGGACTGGTCATCTAGGAACCCCTCAAGCACGTCGCCATCAGCCACCTTTCCCACACCGGACGGAGTGCCAGTAAAGAGTATGTCGCCCATCTTGAGGGTCATGTACTGCGACACATGGGAAATGAGGTCGTGCACATGGAACAACATGGACTCGGCCGTCTCGGATTGGACCACTTCGCCGTTTTTCTTCAACGCGAAGGATACCTGTTCCCAACCGCCAGCCCAGGACGATTTGGGCAACCACTTCTTGCTCAACACCGCCGAGCCATCGAATCCTTTGGCCTTTTCCCAAGGGTGTCCTTTGGCTTTCAAAACAGATTGAACGTCCCGTGCCGTGAAATCGATGCCGAGGGACACCTCATCGAAATAGCGATGGGCAAATTCAGGAGCGATGCTTTTGCCATTGCGCGTGATGCGCACGAGTAACTCAACTTCGTGGTGCACTTCGTCGGTCCAGGCTGGGATGTAGAACGGATGGCGGTGCGGCAGGACGGCGCTGTCCGGTTTTAGAAAGAACAACGGTTCTGCCGGTACGGCATTGCCCAATTCGGACGCGTGATCCGCATAATTTCTTCCGATACAAATGAGCTTCATGGTGGCGCAATCTCCCACAAAGGTCGGAAGAATCGGGTGCAAACCTCAATTCAGGTAAAACCGCACCTCCACCCGACGGTCCGATGGTCCGGTGGTCGAGGCCCGCTCTTCACCGAAGAAATTGAGCAAGGCCCGATCGGGCTCAATCCCGCTTTGCAGCAAGTAGGTCCGAACGACCTCAGCCCGACGACGGGAAAGGGACAAGTTGAATTGGCGGTCGCCGGGCAAATCGGCGTGCCCCGTGCACACCACGCGCACTTGCGGGTGGCGTCCCATGACTTCAATGATTTCGTTGAGTTGCAGCTGTGCCCCCAAAGTGAGCTTGGCAGAACCAGTGTAAAACGAGACATCGATAAACTCGGGAAGCCTCAGGGCGCCAGAAGCCATTCCTGATGAACCGGACGGCGATGGCACAGGTACACTCGCGCCGGTTTCAAGTTGCCTCAACCGGGACTCTTGGTTTTCGATCAGCTGCAGAATGCGCTCGAGGATCACCGTCATGTCGGCATCGTCTGCAGATGGCCTAGGCCAGACGGAATCGTCGGTGCTCGACAAATCACTAGAAGTCGCATCCGAGCGCTCCCATTCCATGGCCGGCAATGCGCTGCCTTCATCAATTTCAAGCCAATCGGATGAGGCGCTATCCAACGACTTGGAAGAAAGCAAGGCCTCCAAGAGGGTTTGGTTCAGGTGCACGTTGAGGTCCAGTCCAATCTGCAAGCGCACTTCATCCAAGGCTGATTGGACCATGACATACCATTGTTCTGCCTCCGAAAGCCCTTCGGCCATGCGCCAATGGCGCAAATCTCGAAAGGATAGGTTGGCGACGCGCTCCAACAGCGCTGTGGTCTCAGAGGATAGTGCGACTTCATTCAATGCCCCATCCATGTCCTGGTAGGATGCCACCTGCTCAATCACCAATCGGATGTTCTTTTCAACCTGCCGAAGCGGGGCATTCCACCCTACCGTACCCGCTTCCACATCTACATCGACAGCACCTTCGAGGTAATGCTCAATGTTGGCCATGATCAATTGCTGGGTGCGGTAAGAACGCGCACTCAAATCAGCGTCAGGCTGGCCCCAAAGCACTGTCCACGAGAACACCATGAAGCCGAGGACGAACCAACAAGTTCGATGGGCACAGGCGATTGAATAAGGGCGTATAGGAAACACCCTTCAAATATCGCTTAAAATCAATATTTATTCGCTTAACAACTTACTTACCCCGTCCTTTCAACACCGTGAGCACGGTATAAAACAAAATTTTGATGTCCAACGCGATGGACATGTTCTCGATGTAAATCAAATCGAAGCGCAATCGCTGGATCATCTCATCGACGTTTTCTGCATACCCGTATTTGACTTGTCCCCATGACGTGATGCCCGGACGCACCTTCTGGAGGTGGTTGTAATGCGGCGCCCGCTCAACAATCTGGGTGATGAAATGAGCGCGCTCGGGTCGTGGACCAACAAGGGCCATGTCGCCTTTGAGCACGTTGAAAAACTGTGGTAATTCATCAAGGCGTGACTTGCGAAGGAATTTGCCCACAGGCGTAATTCGGGGATCGTTTTCACTGCTCAACTGCGGTCCTGCTTTCTCCGCATCCTGGACCATGGTTCGGAATTTGATGATGCGAAATGGCTTGCCGTGCCATCCTATGCGCTCTTGCAGGAAGAATACCGGACCCTTGCTCGTCGCCCAAACGGTCACCCCGATGACGAGCAACACCGGGCTGAGCAAGACCAATGCCAAGATGCTCACCGCCCAGTCCATGATGCGCTTTAGGGAACGCTGCCATTGCGGCATGATCTCCCGGTCAATCTCAATCAACGGCGCGCCGTAAATACTCGACATCCGAACCGATCCGCTGAGGATGTCGTAGATGTCCGGAATGATGCGGACCGCGGCAGGACTACCTTCCACCCCGTTCAAGACGGTCTCGAGTATCGCGTGATCACTCGAACCGATGGCTATGATGACCTCTTGAACGCCATGTTCACGCACTACTTGTTCAAGGTTCCCGACCTTGCCAAGGTTGGGCATCAGCGCCTCTAACTGTATGTCCGCACCGTTGGCTTGGATGAACCCGATGAAATCAAACCCCGGATTCTTGCGCAGCGACTTCATCTCTTCAATCGTCCGTAATGCGCGCTCATTGCCACCAATGACCAAGGTTGGGAAGCTCCATTGACCGCTGTGGATTTTTTTGACCGTTCGCGTCGTGATGATCATGCGACCAAGCAATGTGAGCGAACCGTGGCCCAAGAACAACACACTCAAAGAGGCATAATACTGGCGGTACGACACGATGGCATCGTCGAGCAGAAGAGCGAAAAAAAGCACCAACACTCCAACCAAAGTCGTGAGCGTGACTTGACCCAATTCTAAAATCCGGTGGCGCTTCATCGGCCGCAAGTACATGCCAGCCAACGCATGCAAAACCAACCAAAATACCGGAACCAAAGCCAAACCCAATTGGTACCTACCATCGACTGCAATGATCGAGGCATCCAGCGCATCGGCCTGCTCAAACATTACCTTTCGATACACAAATAGGACCGTCCACGAAGCTGCACCGGCCATCCAATCCGATGCTACGTAAGCGGCAATGAGTCCTCGGCGCATCATGGGTAACGTAACAGTTTGAAGTTATCGACGACCACCGTCGTGGAGTCCGCAGAGCCATCGTAGTAGGCGTCGAGGGTAATTTCGTAGTGGGTGGCGTCTGGCGTTGTCCGAACAACAGGATCCAGGTCGAGGTAAATTTTATTTCGCTCGCCTTCCGTAGAATTCAGCACGAGGATGGGGATGCGCTGGGCGTTCACGGCGTCCTTGACATAAAGGCCAACCCAGAAAGGTTGCGTGCACGCGTAATCCAATTCCAGCCATACCGGGCCGTTGGAATGCAGGTTGTACTGCTGTTCGTTGGTGGATGAAATAAGGGTTTGGTGATCCGCATCCAATACGATCAAACCACTGCTCGTACCATCCAAGACCAACTGCTCTGATTGGGTACGAACAATCTCGGCCGTGCTCGTAATAGCCGGTTCGAAGCGATTGGCCGTCTCAAAATCCTCCGCAATGACCACCTCCGTCCAATCCGTATACCCCACTTCCATGGCGAGCGTATCCCTCCCACCATACTCCAATTCGATCGGCACATCTACGGCGTCATAGAAGGGATACGGCTGGCGCGTTGAACTGATGGCGTTCGCACGAATACCAGCGCTCAACGTCAACGTTGTACTCTCCCCCAACTCAGCAGGACTCAATGGAATATTAGCCGGCAAGGGAAACGCGCCCAACACGTCGGTTTCCGAATACACCCAGACCTCTTCGATGCGACTGGTCGGCTCGCCCTCATTCGCATCGGGAACGAATGCGATGCCCTCGACATGCAAAAAATGCGGTGGCCCTTCCCACGGTTCAATGCAACCCGACAGCATCGCAGCACAGCCCACCGCCCCGAAACAGGCGAAAACAATAGGGAATGCTCGGGTGTGAATCGTTCTCACGGATTTGGCTTTGAACGGCGAGGCCACAAAAATAGTCCGACGCTCGGCCATTCACCGCCTAAAACGCGCCGTTCTCGGCTTTCGTATGCAAGGTTTCAAACAAAATTTCCGACTTGTACACAATCGGTGCATACACCCCCGATCAGCTCGCGCATTTCACGCACCGCGTCGCTCCGGGAACCAACAATATTCGACCGATCGGGATCCGTTCTCCGCACGCGTGGCACAACCCGAATTTATCATCCTTCAACCGGTCCAAAGCGCGCAACAAGTCCGCCTTTTGCTGCTCTGCCGTGCGCAGCGCCGCCTCATTGACGCTTCGGTTGTTGATGGCGTCCATGCGGCTGACCCGACCGATGGCATTTTCTGGCGGAATGGGCTTGGTCAATTCCCGGTACTCTTCAATGCGTTCGTCCAAGAATTCGAGCTTGGTCGCAACGCGTCGCTCAAACTCCGCCAACTCCACTTTTGTCCAGTTTGCCATCTCGGTGCTTTTTATCAAGATACAACCCCCAAAAGCACCATGCAAACCAATGGGATGTGCTACTTTCGCCGCATGAAATTTTTCATCGACACCGCCAACCTCGATCAAATCCGCGAAGCCGAAGCCCTCGGCGTACTGGACGGAGTAACCACCAACCCATCCCTGATGGCCAAAGAAGGCATCACAGGTGATGAGGCCGTTAAGGCTCACTACAAAGCCATCTGCGAAATCGTAGACGGGGACGTGAGTGCCGAAGTCATTTCAACCGAATTTGAAGGAATGATTGCCGAAGGTCAAGTGCTTGCTGCCCTCCACCCCAACATCGTGGTCAAGGTACCGGCCATCGCCGACGGCATCCGAGCCATTCGATGGTTCACTGACAATGGTATCCGTACGAACTGCACCTTGATTTTCTCACCAGGGCAAGCCCTTCTCGCCGCAAAAGCGGGTGCTTCTTACGTTAGCCCGTTCGTGGGACGGATCGATGACATCAGTTCGGACGGATTGCAACTGATTGAGAAAATCCGTGTGATCTATGACAACTACGATTTCGGCACGGAAATCCTTGCCGCGAGCGTGCGCCACACGATGCACATCATCGAATGCGCTGAAATCGGCGCCGACATCATGACCGGCCCACTCAGCGCCATCAAAGGATTGCTCAAGCACCCGTTGACCGATAACGGGTTAGCGCAATTCCTGGCCGATCACGCCAAAGCCCAAGGTTGATGCTTCTGCGGATTCACCCGGACAACCCGGATGAACGCCGCTTGGATCAAGCCGTTGCCCTCCTCGAACGGGACGGCGTCATTGTCGTGCCTACCGATACCGTATACAGCTTCGCCTGTCTATTGGGATCCACGAAGGGTTTGGAACGCCTGTCCGCCCTCAAAGGAATTCCTTTGAAAAATGCGCGGTTCAGCATCGCTTGTGCTGATTTGAGCCACCTAGCTAGTTACACTCGGCCGCTCAGCAACACCATCTTCAAGTTGATGAAGAAAGCGCTGCCGGGGCCCTACACCTTCATTGTGCCGGCCAACAACAACGTGCCCAAGTGGTTCATGGGCAAGCGAAAAACCATTGGCATCCGAGTTCCCGACAACGGCACGCTCTTGGCCCTGATTGAGCGCCTCGACCGCCCTCTGGTAGTCAGCTCGGTGCGCGATGAAGACGAAGTTGTTGAGTACACGACCGACCCCGAACTCATCGCCGAACGATACACCGCTCAAGTGGATGCTGTGATCGACAGCGGGTACGGTTCGGTGGATGCCTCCACCGTCATCGATTGCACAGAGGGATCCGCAGTGGTAGTGCGCGAAGGATTGGGGGAGGTTGAAGGATTGCTCTAATCATCCTGTGCACGCGACGCCAACATCGGGACGAAGGCGAATTCGCCGTGTTCTTGACGGCTGAATTCCTTTTCTCCTGTCCGTTCGAACGTGAACATACGCTGGGTGTCGCCTTCTCCGACGGGGATGACCAACCGTCCACCGACGGCCAACTGCAGCAAGAGCGCTTCGGGAATTTCAGGAGCACCGCACGTCACAATGATGCCATCGTAAGGGCCAAATACAACTTTGCCCTTGTACCCATCGCCGTAGAATAAGTCGGGCTTGAAGCCCATCGACTTGAGCAACGGTCCGGCCTTATCGAATAAAAGACGTTGGCGTTCGATGGAATAGACTTTGTAGCCCATCGCGCAGAGCACTGCACATTGGTAGCCGCTGCCCGTGCCAATCTCCAAGACCTTGGCTCCGGGATCAAGTTGGAGCAATTCCGTTTGCCGGGCCACCGTATGCGGCTTGCTGATGGTTTGCCCCGCGCCAATCTGGAACGCCGTGTTCTGATACGCGAATTGTTCGAAGGCAGATGCCAAGAAAAAATGACGCGGCACCCGATCCATGGCGGCAAGAACGGTCTCATTCTCGATGCCCATTTCACGCAGCTCTTTTAGCATCTGACGGCGTAAGCCTTTGTGTTTGTAATCGTCGCGCATGGAAGTATGAAACTACAACGCATTGACAGCCGACGAAAGGCATGCGCCAAGCCTTTATTGAACATCCAATGTGAATTGCCCGTTGTGAATGAATTGTTCATCGATGAATTGCATCGCCAAGCCACCCAGCCAAGGGCCGGCAGTACTTTTGCTACATGACAAAACACTGGTTCACCTGCAAGGTCAAATACGTCCGCCACGATGCCGAAGGGGCTGAAGTGAAAGCCACCGAATCCTTTGTCCTCGACGCTTACAATTACACCGAAGCGGAATCACGCATGACGGGCATTTGCGAGCAAGAGGGCATTCGCCCTTTTGAAATTGTGCAGATCACCAAGTCAAACCTTGTGGAAGTGATTCGATTCGACGATGCTGACCAGTGGTTCAAGGTCAAAATCGCACTCACGAGCCTCGATGAAAAGGCCGGAAAGGAAAAAGAATCGTACCAGCACATCCTATTGTCGGCCACAGACGTTCGGGATGCCTACGATAAGGTGCGCAAGCATATGTCCAAAGTGGGCGTGGGATTCGTCATCCCTTCCGTGATTTTCCAAAAAATCACCGAGGTGTTCCCACTTGAAGAAGAGGGAGGTAGCCATGCACTGCATGGGGCGCCTGACCTGGCTGCGGAACCCGAGGCAGTATAAGCCGCTCTTACAGGCTCATCCACTCCCAGGCACTGTGGTAGAAGCCACGGGATTCGGCGGTTTCGAACAAATCGGCATAGAATGCATCTTGCCCTACGGTTGCTCCGTCTCCAATAACGAGCAGGCGATGCTTCGCTCGGGTCATGGCAACGTTCATGCGCCGGTATTCTTTCAAAAAGCCGATTTCCCCGGAACCATTGCTCCGTGTGAGCGAAATGAATACCACGTCCCGCTCCTGGCCTTGGAAAGCATCCACGGTGGAGCATTCAATGCGAGCCCGAAGGTCCACATGGCCGCTGCAGGCGTCATCGATGCAGCGATTCAGGACATCGACCTGTGCGCGGTACGGCGCGATGACAGCCACCGCATGTTCGGGGAACTCAGCAGCTACCTCCATCAAGCGCTGAACCAAGAATTTCGCTTCGTCGGGGTTGCAGGTGCTGCCTGTGACCGGCTCCTTGTCCTCGTCAAATCCACATCCAGCGGTATCGATGAACTGCACGGCATTTCCGTCGAGAGCGACGTCGGATGAACGGGCATCGCACAGCCTTCCGTCGTAAAACAAGTCCGAGGCGAATTGCATGATGTCTGGGGCCATCCGGTATTGATCGGTCAACATGTGGGACACCGTGGCGTTGTGGTCGCCCTGCATGGCCCGTTCCAATGCGCTCACTTCCAATCCAACCGCACGGGCCGCATCGCTCTTAACCACTGGTGGCAATTGAAACGGATCGCCGGCTAAGATGAGCCGACGTCCACGCCGCATGGCAATCAACGCAGCAGGAAGCATCGCCTGTGAGGCTTCATCAATGATTACCCAATCGAACGTTTGGCCCTTCAGGTGTTCGTCAGCGCAGCCTGTAAGCGTTGCACACACCACTTGACCGATCCGCACGACGCGTTCCGACAGATAAGCCTCCATAGCATTGGCTTCGGACTCCAACGATCGGGCGTCGCTCCGAGCAGCTTTGCGCTCGGCACGTTGCTCCGCTCCAAAATTTCGGTGAAACGTATTGACCTGCTTCCAAGCCTTCTCAGCACGCTTCCGCAGGTCCTTTACCTGCTTGAATTCTAGGTCCCTTTCCACGTGGGCATCCAAACCGTATTCCACAACGTCTGCATCCAACCGAACGGGATGGCCGATGCGAACGGGCGTCGTCTGCTGACGAACACATCCCTTTACGAGCAAATCCACGGCGGCATTGCTCGGAGCGGTCATCAGCAAGCGTTCACCGCGTTCAACAGCGCGCTGGACGAAGGCGAGCAAAGTGGTGGTTTTGCCGGTACCCGGTGGTCCGTGCAGGATCGCTAACTCGTTTGTCGCTTCTGCCATGGCCACCCAAGCGCATTGACCTGGATTTAATGAAGGGTGGGCGATTGGTTTCGTTTCCATGTGCAATCGGGCGACATCCAGGCCCAATAAGCCGTTGCGCATCGATGCTTCTGATTCGTCTTCGGTATTGATCCAATGGCTGAGCGCTTCTGCCATCAGCCGGTACGTGCGGTCATCCGCGCGTTCATCCAAGGTCCAACGCTCATGCAGTGCAGCCGCTTCTAAAGGATCTCCATCCAGGATTACCTCGGCGGTGCCGTCTCTGATTTTGCGCACAATGCCCCGCCGAACGGCGCGCTCATCCGCGGGCAATCCCGCATCATTGGCTTGATAAAAATGAACAGGCGACCCAGAACGAAAAGCATTGTCCAAACCACCGTTCTGGCCTTTTTGTAAGGTGAGCTTGATCCGTCCGCCAAAGGTGAACCCTTGATTCTCGATGGTCACCGGCGCCCAAGTCAGGCCCTCCGCCTTGCGAACGCGGAGGCTTTGCTTTTCAAGCACGGCGGCCAACCTCCGTTCCTCCTCTCGCTGCTCTGCAACCAGCGCGTGGGCAAGCTTACCTAGTTCTTCGACCGCGCTGTTCATGCTCAGCGCACGAGCGTGAAGGAGCCGTTGATGTACTTGAAGCCTTCTCCTTGGTCGATGGTTTGGCCGTTGATGTCGTTGATGACCAACTCAGCGTCAATCCGTGCAATGCCCAAGATGTAGAAATAGGTGCCCTCCGCTGCCTCTTCTGGCGCTGGGCTCCACCCAGAAGTTTTTCCGAAATTATTGCTGGTGTATACGAGCTGCCCCCATCGGTTGTAGATGTGGATGGTGCTACCGTCATACCGTGGACTATTCAGCCCATCTATAATGAATGCGTCATTTTTAGCGTCGTTGTTTGCCGAGATGACGTTGGGAATTGTCAGCTCGCATATGTCCTCCTCCAATGTGAATTGACTAGTCGTTGTCCATGTGCACGGAGCCACCATAGATACGAGAACTTCGTAATACCCCTCTTCAGTTGCTTGGTAGACCGCACCCGAGCCTACGATTTGATCTTCAAATGTCCATTCGTAGGTAAAATCAGTCTCAAGCAGCCCCTCGTTCGTGAAATTTAATGCCACCAAGTCCAAGGCATCATCAGGACAAATCAGTTCATTGCCGACCACAGGACTGGGCGGCGGCAAGAAATCCACTTCGACGTTCTGAGAGACTTCGCAATTGTCCAGGTCGCCTCCAGTGACCGATACCGTCAGGGTCATCACTGTGTCTTGTGTCAACCCGTCCACCGTGACGTTGGCGCCATTGCCGCTGACCAAATCGGAGGGCTCCCAGTCGTAGGAGTAATTGAAGCCCGGTTGCTCGTTCAAAACGTCTCCGAACAATTCCACCGGTGAGCCGCAGTATCCAGAAGGCTCAGCTACCGAAACTTCGGGCCCATCAACCACTGTAACTTCTACATCCGTGGTGTACGTGCAACCGAAATTGTTCGTGGCCGAGTACGTGTACGTGCCCGAATCCACCGCCACAATTGTCACATCGTTGCAGTCTTCGCTCTCATCGTAAATATTCGGCCCATCCCAGGAAGTGCTGTCGCAGTCCATTCCAAACACCGGTGTGAAGACGATGGGTTCTGGGTATAATTCGGGATTGAAATTGACGTTCCATTCAAAGATGTATCCGTCGTCTGCACCCCAGCTGTCGCACACTTCGATTTCCCACGTTCCGTTGAGCGGGCACCCTTCCAACAGCGTAAACGGCTGCGCGGATTCATATGTATCAGATGCCAGTTGTCCGCCGAAGCCCGCGTTGTCCGCCCAAGTGCCGTTCGTGGCCAAGGGCGACCAATAGTAATCCCATCCTGTGCCTGGACCGGTGCCGTCCCCTTGGTCCGGCACTCCAAGATTGGTGCTCCCCCCGCCTTGCTGGTGCACCGCCATGCTCTGGCCGTTGGGACAGATGAACGTAATGGTCAAATCCCCCATGTAGCTGTGCTCGAAATTGATGAAGAAATCAACGATATCGGAATTCGCATTTTCTATCACCGCGCCGGGCGAGAATGCAGTGAAGGTTAGCTCCGCATTGAAACATTGCGTCTGATCATCTGGAATGAACAAACCGCCACCGAAGTCACCAGAGGGCTCCGAATCGTACGTCACTCCATTGACCACACCTTCCAAATCGAAAAGCTGGCCAGAACAAATCGTCGCATCCAAAGAAGTTCCCGTCCAGTCCGGCTCCGTGGAGACCAAGACCAAGTGGTCGACCAAGTTGTTGTTGGAACAGCCATCCGGATCGTCTTCGGTGATGTTGTTGTCGGCAATGGACACCTGCACTTTATATGCACCGGGATTGTCGAACGAGTGACTCACTACCGGTCCTGTGCTCGATGAATTGTCGTCCCCAAAGTCCCAATCCCACGAAACGATTTCAAAGTTGTCAGCAACGGTAGAATTGGAAGCATCGAAGGTGATTTCTTCTCCTGGACATGCCAAGTGTGGAATGGGCTCGCCGCTTTCCACGATGGCAAACGGACGTTCGCACGGATAGCCGCAGCTCATCTCAGCCACAAAGCTTCCCTCCCCCGCGCCGTCAGAAGTGAAGTGCAATGTCAAGCATCCCGTTGGATTGTCTTCCGACGCAAAGAGCTCCAGCCCTTGGGCTTCGTACTCAATGTAGGTCCCGAGAAGGGGCGCCGTATCGTCTGGTCCGTCGAAAATCTGAAGGATGTCGCCAGGGCCTAAATTGGCCAGCGCCCAGTACAGGGTGATGATGGTCTCCGGGGCTTCTGGACACACCGTCATCGTGATGTCCTCATTCGGACCATAATCCCCGGCGCTCAATCCCGTATCCACGAGAAACCCCTCACAGGTCTCAAGGGTGGTATTGGAGATGGCGATTTCTTGAGCATTCGATGTAGCAAACACCAGTGTCATCGCAGCGAAAAAGGCAATCAGTCGGTTCATGCAGAAGGGTTTCATTGCAGTCTTGCGGGTCGGACACGCGAGGTCTTACACCTTCGGCGTCGTTATAAGTGCGAAAGATAAACAACTCCAGCGCTGGGATGGTTGCAAGGAGCCGAACTCTTGCCCCCACAATCCATTGAGCCTCACGATTCTTCACTTTTTCGGTTGCAAAAGGGTACAGATAAAAAATCTGACTATCTTTGCCCCCCCAAACGGGGGATTTTGACCTCTTAGCTCAGCTGGTTAGAGCATCTCACTTTTAATGAGAGGGTCCTGGGTTCGAGTC
>JBELBV010000047.1:0-3099 GCA_042095135.1 Flavobacteriales bacterium
ACGGCGTGTGCGATGCGTTTGAGGTCGCCGGCTGTCAAGACGCCACAGCGTGCAATTACAACGCCGATGCCACGGATGACGACGGCTCATGCACCTACGCTGCGGAAGGCTATGACTGCGACGGCAACTGCATCTTGGATGTGGATGGCGACGGTGTATGTGATGTGGAGGAGATTGTCGGGTGCACGATTGAATATGCGTGTAACTACGATCTTACCGCCACGGAGGCCGACGATGAATCGTGCTTCTACGCAACAGCGGTATTCGATTGCGCTGGCAACTGCCAATTGGACATCAACGAAAACGGTATTTGCGACCAATTGGAAGAAAGCTACGCCGCGGTATGCGGTGAAGGAACCATTTGGGATCCGGCCTCCGGAACCTGCGTGGCACTTGTCGATGACTGCCCTTACGACTTGAACGGCGACGGCCTGGTGCAGCTGCAAGACCTCATGGACTTCTTGCTCTACTACGGCACCGCTTGCCCCGAGTAATTTATGCCCCTCCCCAGGAAGGAATGAAAGCGAAAAGCGCTCTTGCACTCAGCAAGGGCGCTTTCTTTTTATCCATCGAATTGAATTCAAACACCCATAGTCCTTATCAACTGATTTTCAGGTATTTAATTTTTAATCCTTTGAGTCAAACCTGGAAGGTCTATCGATTAAAGCCATTCACAAGCTGACTTCGACTTAGAACATTAGATTTGTTCGTATCCGCAACAGTCGCATTACCAAATTCATCCAACATCATATCATGGAGATCCGTATGGCTAAATTGGAGGATTGGAGAGGTATTGTATCAATTTACGAGGAAGCCTTTCCATCTACTAGCAATGAAAGTGCTCTTCCATTGAAAAGCTGGCAAGCTCTTTTACTCAATGAGCATTTTTTCTACGTTGTGGCCGCCCACGAAAATCAGGTTTTGGGCGTTGCGAATTTGATCGTCATCGAAAAACCCTTGCGAGGTGGATCAAAGATGGGATTAATAGAAGATGTCGCTGTGTCGAGTAGCGCAAGAACGCAGGGCATTGGCCAGGCCTTAATCCAAAGATTACAGCAAACAGCAAGATCAAAAGGCTGTTACAAAACGATCTTGAATTGTTCCGAAGACGTCGTACCGTTCTACGAACGCTGTGGCTTTCATCGAAAAGAAATTCAAATGCGCTGGGATCCTGAAAAATAGTCAGGCCTGCCTGGAGTGTTCTAAAAAAGTGGGAATAAAAAAAGGTCCACCCAGAGCGGCAGACCTTTGAAAGGGGAGATTCGACACAGGGTTCCAACGACTATGTGCCAGTAATTTTCGGATTGGCACATCGTTAGTCCTTGCGGCGAAACCTTAAGTTACGAAATATTTTGCAAATTTTCCAACAATTATAATTCGACTAAGGTATTTTTTTCTTCCATTGGATTACTCACATTCGAAGCCGTAGTCCATCAAAAGCAGCAACAAATCACCGGTTCCCACGACCAGGTCTCCATTGAGATCACCGGGGCAAGATGTGTCCTCTACGCACATTTGGAAGGCATCACTCCAAACGGTGCCCTCGCCGCAGAAGTCCTCGCCGACACACTGGGAAACTCCGAACTCCACCCCTTCAGCATATTCGTTGAAGAGGAGCGCATCGATTTCATCACAAGTACCGTTGCCATTTGCATCATTGAGGCAATTGCCTGAGCAATCGTAGTAGTCACCGGCGAAGTAGCAGGTTCCAGGATCGGTTGCAGCGGCGTCGTAATTGCAGGCCCCAGCATCGGTACAGCCCACCACCTCAAATTCGTCGCATACACCGTCGCCATCCGCGTCATTGAGGCAAACACCGTCGCAATCGTACCCGGCTTCAGGGCCATTGCCAGCGCAGTCGCACGCGCCTTCAGGGATACCGGTACCGCCGCACACGCCGCACTCGTCAAAGACCAAACACGAGCCGTCGTCATCAGTGGCAGCCGAGTTGTAGTTACACGCGGTTTCGTCCTGGCAACCGGCCACTTCGTCCGCATCGCATACACCATCGTCATCGGCGTCGTTGTCGACCGTGGTTCCCGTGCCGTCGATTTCACCAGAACACGTGTCGCACCCGACCGGGTAGATGCAGCTATTGTCATCATCTGTGGCTGCAGCATTGTAGTTGCAGGCGGTAGTGTCTTGACAACCGGCGACTTCGTCTGCGTCACATACGCCGTCGTTATCGGCATCATTATCCACCGTCGTTCCTGTGCCGTCGGTTTCGCCCGAGCATGTTTCGCAGCCCACAGGGTAAATGCAGCTGCCGTCCTCGTCCGTTGCGGCGTCATTGAAGTTACAGGCAGTGGCATCCTGGCAACCGGGGATTTCGTCCGCATCGCACACGCCATCGTCGTCAGTGTCGTTATCCACCACGGTGCCTGTGCCGTCCGTTTCACCCGAGCAAGTAGCACAGGTCTCAGTGGCATAGGTGCACGAATCAGCGTCGGTGGCTGATATGTTGTAGTTGCACGCCAGTGGATCCTGACACCCTGCAACTTCATCCGCGTCGCAAACGCCGTCATTGTCGGCATCGTTGTCTACCGTCGTGCCCGTGCCGTCGGTTTCGCCGGAGCAGGTCTCACAGCCCGTCGCGTAGACGCAGCTGCCGTCTTCGTCAGTAGCTGCACTATTGTAGTTGCACGCCGTGGCATCCTGGCAACCGGGGATTTCGTCCGCATCGCAGACACCGTCATCGTCGGCGTCGTTGTCTACCGTCGTACCCGTGCCGTCGGTGGCGCCAGAGCACGTTTCACAGCCCGTTGGGTAAATGCAGCTTCCGTCTTCATCGGTTGCGGCCGCGTTGTAGTTACACGCTGTGGCGTCTTGGCAAGCCGCCACCTCGTCTGCATCGCATACGCCGTCATCATCCGCGTCATTGTCCACAATGGCGCCTGTGCCGTCGGATTCACCAGAGCAGGTCTCACATCCAGTAGCGTAGACGCAATTGGCCGCGTCATCGGTGGCAGCAGCGTTGTAGTTGCACGCCGTGGCGTCTTGGCAACCTGCTACTTCATCCGCATCGCAAACGCCATCATCGTCGGCATCGTTGTCCACGGTGGTGCCGGTGCCGTCGGTCTCGCCGGAGCACGTCTCACA
>JBELBV010000047.1:3199-16045 GCA_042095135.1 Flavobacteriales bacterium
TCGCCGGAGCACGTCTCACAGCCGGTGGCGTATACACAGCTTCCGTCTTCGACCGTCGCCGTATCCATGTAGTTACACGCATCAGACTCCATACAGCCGTTGATGACCGGAATGCAGCCTCCATCATCGTGCAAGGCATCTACATCGTAGTTCAAGGCCGTGGCATCGGTGCAACCGCAGTCCTGGTAATTGGAAGCCATAGCCCCCGTCCAGCTGGTGGAAGAGAAAGTTCCCACGCCGTCAAAAGCAAAGTGTTCTGTGTGGTAGACACCGGCGCCGTAGTTCCCATTTTGGAGGATTTGTACGGAGAACTCACCTGATACAATGCCTTCAGAAGTAATCTGGGCGACCAGTACACGTCCGTCGTCACCACCTATCGCGGGGTGGTTGGCATCGCAAGCTCCCGCGCCGCTTCCCGGTGGCAGGTCGCAATTGCGCACGTTGTAAATGCTGAAGCCTGAAGCGTCGCTTACATTCACATCCGTTCCCGCATTGAACGCTGGCCAGAAAGTGCCCTCGGCATCAATGGATCCGACACCCGTGAAGAAGTCGTCCGATGGGCCGAACTCAAGCCCGAATGTGAACCAACTGTCGTAGGCCAAATCAGGGAAGGTCGCTAGTAAGAATGGCGTGTGCTCCCACGCAAAATCGGCATTGGACAGCGGGTCATTGTGCCAGTTTGGTGTCGAAGTTGAAGTCAACACAAACGGTTCAGCGGTAGACCCAGGAATGGCCTCACCATAGATGGCACTTAAGTAATCGTTCGGGTGGTCCATGTTTACGTACAAACGGTACGTAGTATGGCCAGGAATGCCGTCGTAAGCATGCTCCTCTAACGTCAATGTATAAGGCGACAAGCCGGTGAACAATCCGCATGAACAGTATTCGCAAGAGCCGTCGTCGTCCGTTGCTGAAGCATCGTAATTGCACGCAGTACTGTCCTGGCAACCTGCAATTTCATCGTCATCGCATACGCCGTCGTCGTCAGCGTCACCGTCAAGGACTTGCCCCGTACCGTCCGTCTCGCCGGAGCAGTATTCGCAGCCTGTGGCGTATTCGCAGGCGCCTGAATCGGTCGCTGCCGTCATGTAATTGCAAGCCGTGGCGTCTTGGCACCCTACCACCTCATCGGCGTCACACACGCCGTCGTCGTCGGCATCATTGTCCACGATGGTGCCCGTGCCGTCCGTTTCACCGGAGCACGTCTCACAAATGCCGTCGACATAGATACAGGCTGCCGAATCAGTCGCCGCGCTATCGTAATTGCACGCCGCGACGTCCTGGCACCCGACAATTTCGTCGGCATCGCACACGCCGTCATCATCTGCGTCGTTGTCCACCACGGTACCGGTGCCGTCCGTCTCACCGGAGCAAGTTTCACAACCCTCGGCAAAGACGCAGGACGCATCGTCGTCGGTGGCCGCAACGTCGTAGTTACAAGCCAAATCGGACATACAGCCGGCGATTTCCAGCTCATCACAGACGCCGTCGCTGTCGGTATCGCTCAAGCACGCATTGGCGCAGTCGTAGTACTGCGGCGGGTAGGTGCATGTTCCGTTGTCTGAAGTCGCCAATTCATAGTAGTTGCACGCGTTAGAATCCGTGCATCCTTCGATGATGGCGCCTTGCATGGCGGTGCCATCAAAAGTTTGGGTAACAATCACCATGTTGGTCGAATCACCCTCGATCCAGATTTCAGCGCTCAAGGTCCACGTGAAGATGTCGTCCGTGGTCAATTGCATGACGATAGCTTTGTAATCTTCACCGGCATAACCATTGACCGCATCGGTGCTGCTCAATTCCCACGCACCTTGTGAGTCCACGCCATCCATGGCAATGTCCACAGCACCGTAGTTGCCGCTAGCCATCCCGTCGAGGATGAAGTGTTGCGACCAAGGCGTCAACGACGTCTCTTCGAGGTCCACATCGGCCTCACCGGCCCCGTCGTTCGGGAATGCCGTCAAACCAATGCCCACCCACGAATCGATTTCGTGCGCGTTGTACCCCCCGTAAAAGAAGCCGGGCGGTGGCACCCCTCCTGAAGTCGCTCCAATACAGAAGGAGTTGTTATAAATCCCGCCTGGTGCACTGATTGTGGCAGGGTAGTCTGTATTTCCGAAGATGCGGTGGACAAAATCAGTTTGATTAACTGTGTGCACGTACACCTTGTAAACGGAATAGCCCGTGTAATCGAACGCAGAAAACTGGTCGATGATGAAGGGAGACGCGTTGGTCTGGGTGAATTTGTACTGATCGTTGAGGACCATGCCGACAGCTTCCACGTCGGGAGCGGTTGACAAGGCGGGTTCCGATGGACTGTTGGTCGCAAAGGACATGTGGATACATGTGCAGGCAATCAAGGACAGGAGTCCTGATTTGACCGCACCCTTTGTAAGGGTTTTGGCAAATTGGCGCATGGTGATAAATCGGCGATTTGCACTAAAATACAAAAAACACCACTTAACACACAATAAAAAGATTTTAATCTATAATTATATCTTTTGCAACCAGTCCAACGCAGCTTCCATTCCATGGCGATAATCGGCTCGCAAATCGCTAGCTGAAATGCTGTAACCATCGGATTGAAGCGGAGCGTAAGGAGCAATTTCTGACCAGGATGCTGTGCCGTTGCCTCCGGTACGCAATTGGTCCACCACACGGTTGTATTGCTCGTGGCTTGACTCAAACAACTTGGCTATGGCTTCGTTCTCCCGAAACCAATAAGACGCCAGCCAATCGAGCGTGCCTTGCTCAATTTTGAGGCCAGACGGCCGCGTACGCACCACAACAATGCGTTGGTGGCCGTCTTCGAGTGCGCGATTCAACGGAATGGCGTCCGCATAACCCCCATCAAATACCCATCGGCCGCCTACCTGAATACGGCCACGGGTCAAGAGCGGCAGAGTGCAAGAAGCCAAGACGAGTCGTATCCAGTTTCCTTTTTCGGGGTGCAGGTAATGCGGCTCACCCGTTTCGCAATCTGCCGCTACGATGGACAAGCGCTTGCCTTCGATGGCCGTGTAGGCTGCCTCCCAATCAATGGGATCCGATGATCGAACAACGCGCGCCAAATGCGACAAATTCATGAGCCCTTCCTGGGAAAAAGCCGAAGTGAACCGGATGAATTCACCGTCTTCCACCAGCTGTGACGCCACGTTGATGAAATGCTTGCGCTGACCGGACAAAAACGACGTCAATGCCATGGACCCAGCCGATACGGCGTAATACGATTGGAAAGGATTGCACCCGACCGTCGCAAAAGTATCCAATACGCCGGCGGTGAAAGCGCACCGCAAGCTTCCTCCTTCCAGGACCAATGCGTCGTATGGTTTCTTTGAATTCACTCCTAAAATTTACGAAATTTCCTGCACGGTTCGATTGAGCGATTTGTATGCCTGCAAAGGCCTCACTCCGTTGTTTGCAACCCAATCAAATGCTCTTTTCACAAAATACGCATTGTCCGTTGGAACAATTCGCTTCGTGTATGCCTCGTTCTTATACCCATAAGGTGCTGGATAAGGCCATCTAACTCCGACCCTCAATTATTGGCGTAAATACGAGCGTGACTGGCGTTAGAGCCGTTGCCGTCGATATAAGGCACGGAAATTTGTTGTTTTGAAGTACATTGAAAACTCATGCGCAACTCCTGGTCGAACGTATTTAAAATCTTGGTGTTCTGCCTTGTGTTCATTGGATGCAAGCCCGAGGAAATCGTTTTCCCGGACAATCCCGTGCCACCGTACGACGAGATTTCGACGATTCTGGTCCAGAACTATGTAAATCGGATGTACATCGACCTCATCGGAAGAGAACCAACCGATTTGGAAATGGAGCGAGACGTGGAGTTGCTCGAAGCGGATTCATTGAGTGCGGAAATACGGCTGACCGTAATGGGCGCATTAATGACGGGCACGGACACGGTGGACGGAACAACCTACCGCACCTTGTACTTTGAGAAACTCTACACCGACCTCAAAGCGCGATTCCTCGAGGGGGCTTCAGACGCCATTTTGAACGAACGATATGGACTGGCCCGAGGAATGGCTGTTACCGATAGTTTGAATGGTAATTGGGAGGGATACGCCATCAACCAAGCCAATGCCGAACGGTTGTTCGCTGTGTTGGAATGCCCGATTGCACTTGAATCGCAAGAGATTGACGTACGCGATGCCTGCGCTCGAATGATGTGGAATGCCGTCTACGACCAAATCAACATGAACAGCTTCAATTTCGTGAATGCGACGTTTGATGATTTGTATCAGCGGTTTCCGACGCAAGCAGAATTTGATGTGTCCTATGACATCATCGAATACAACCAGCCCAATTTGATTTTTGGCTTTTCGGCAAACGACAAGCCCAGCTTTATCGATGCCCTGGTGTGGAACCCCGAATGGGAAGAAGGCATGGTTCGCTGGCAATTCCGCAGTTTTCTTGCCCGTGACCCTTCAGATTCCGAAGTACTTGAAGCGACAGACGAATTTTTGGTGAATGGCCAAACCGCTGATATTCAGCGCTACATTATGAAATCAGATGAATATGCTGGTTTCTAATCGAACCTTTAGAAATGCACTCCTTTGTGCAGCGTTCGGAGCAGTGCTCAGTGGATGTCGTCCTGAACCCGAGGTTTCTTTTGAATTGCAAGGCCTCGAGGTCACGCCGGGCTTTGCGGTGAAGGATCGGCTCAAAACCAACGAGCAATGGGTGGCCATCGTACATACGAATTTGTTTCAAGCAGGGATGCCGGCAAACGACTTGTACAATGCGGCCCGCGTGTTTGAGTCCATTGGCGACCAAAGCATTGCGCGGGAGGTACTGCTCAGCAACTTTTTCAATCAACCCGACCTCAACCTGTTGTCACGTGAGGAAATGCTGGAAAACTTGGAGGCCTTCATCGATGAGACTTACGTTCGGTTTTTCACCCGATATCCCACTCAGGCTGAACGCACCTACGTACGCGAGTTCATCCTGAACAACCCCGGAATGACACCTGAGTTGGTCTACATGTCCTTCGCTTTGTCAGACGAATACCGGTATTACTGATGAAAAAGACCACGACCCGACGCGACTTCATCAAAAAGACCGGCCTCGCAGCCGCCGGCGTGTCATTCGCGCCGTATATCCTGCCCAGTGGCCGACTGTTTGCCCCCACGGGTAATCGCTCCTCCGAGCATGTGGTGATGGTGGCGTTTGCTGGGGGTGTGCGCCAACAGGAGTCCGTATTGAAACGTTACCTGGATGACAGCCAAAACGAACCGTACCCGGGCAACATCATGTACAACATGTTTTCCGGTGATGCACCCGAAAACAAAATCGTTTACGGCACTGGCACGGGAGGAATCAACCCCATTCCCGCTATCCTGTCCGAATCGCTCGAATCGCAAGGCACCGTATTTAAAGAGGTCACTGCGCTCAGTGCTGGACATTACGGCGGGCTCAATAGCCTTGTGCAGGGTTCAACCACTACAACACAAGGATTGAAGCAACGCCCCATCAATCCTACCATTTTCGAATACCTGCGGCGACATGGCGGCTATTCAGCAACTGATGTGTGGTTTGTCGGCAATGGCATTGGCAACTCTACCCCGCTCCTGAATCACAGCGCCCACCCCGACTACGGTGCGGACTACGCCGGCAATTTCTTCGCACCCACCGTGACATTCGGCGACACTGGTGCGCAGTTCATGGCCGACGCGAAGATTTATCATCCGGAAAACGAACTCGCGCCGATGTACAAGTTGCAGACGTTTCTGGATTTGCAGTTTCAGGCACTCACGGCCGCGGGCGGTTCCATCGGCAATTCTGAAGACGAGAAACAGAACATCAAAGCTTTCATGGAAGCGATGTACGCCAAGGTCGCCGACGGGACCCTTAACCTGCCCCCCGTCACCGATAATGGCGATCTCTACACCATGGCGTTTGCGGTGGAAGTCCTGAAGTGGTTCAAACCGGCATTTATGATGGTCAACCTCAGCGCTGTGGACTCGTGTCACTCGAATTTTTCGGGATACCTCGCATCGCTTCACCGTGCAGACCACGCTGTTGGACACTTGTGGAACAAAATCCAAACAGAAATCCCAGAAATGTCAGGCCAAACCACCCTGCTTTGCACTCCAGAGTGCGGTAGGAATTTGCAGCCGAACAACATCCTCGACCAAAATGATTGGCTTTCGTACGACCACAGCGATGCCAATTCACTACGGGTATGGACGCTTATGGCGGGGCCTGCAATTCCCGCTGGACTTTCCATCGGGAGCGAAACCAACCCCATCGGACTCGTCTCCGACACGATGATGACAGTAGCCGATTTGCTAGGCGTGAAAGCAGAGGTGCAGGCTGCGGGCATGACGGCCACAGGGACACAAAGCTTATTGGATCAAATCTGAACGATGCTTAGGATTGGACACACATCGATTTGGATTGCCAGCGTGGTACTTGCGGGGGTACTCGTCCAATGCCGCCCCGATCCGCCCCCCAATCCATACGATGACGTCGTCCTGACTGTGAACGAAATTGACGCCACTGCTCCCGTTCCCGAGGGCACATTCGCCTGGCTACACGACCGCATGTTCCAGCCCACCTGTGCCAATTCCGGATGCCACGACGGCACATTTGAACCGGATTTTCGTACCATCAATTCCGCATGGAATACCCTTGTGTGGCACCCCGTGATTTCGAATGATGCCGCCGGGAGTTTCGAGTTCCGCGTCGTTCCTGGAAGCACGGCAAGCAGTTTACTCATGGAGCGACTGACCAACTTCATCCCCAACACATCCGGCATGATGCCGCTGTCCGTGGACCCCGGTTCGGATTGGAATGAAAACAAAACAGCCTACCTAGAGGCATTGGAAAATTGGATTGAATCCGGTGCACTTGATATCAACGGCAACGAGCCCGTCATCGGAGACCTCTCCCCCCAAATCATGGGATTCGGCGGTTTCCCCACAGGCAACCTCGACACGCCATACCCCAGAAATCCAGAGGCCAATTACCGCCTTGAGGTGGAAGCTGGACCGGTGGATTTGTGGTTTGCCATTGGCGATGATTCGACCCCAATAGAGGCCCTGACTGCCGCATTGCGCATGGCCGCTTCGCCCGACAGTACGTCGTTCGCACCAGCTGTTGAGATGGATCAGCCGTTCACGTTTGAAGCTGCCAACTTTTTTGGAGGGACCAGCACGTACACCCATCGTGTCACGCTTGATTTCTCTGGTTTCCCTTCGGAAAGCACGTGGTACATCCAGGCCACTGTCAACGACGGAACCAATTCCATTTCTATCCCTGGTCCGGGAAGCCAACCGTACATGTTTCCTTTGTACTCCATTTACATTCCATGATCAGCTGGAAACACCTCTTCATCATGGCCAGCATGGGTACCTTGGCATTGCACGCCTGCAAGCCAGAAGAATCGGCGCCGGTTGCGCCGGAAATTGAAATCCTCAGCATCGCACCGACAGTAGTTGGCGCATTTGAGCACCCCATTGAAGTGACTCTATTCTACAGGGATGCCCAAGGCGACATCGGTGAGGCCGATCCGGATTCAGCATCGCTTCGCGTTCGGGATTCGCGGTTGAATGCGGACGATTGGTACCACGTACCGCCGCTCACGCCCAATCAACAGGAATTGGACATTGAAGGCGAGTTTTTCGTGCAAATACCGCCGTTGTTCCTTCTGGGCAATGGCGAGCAAGAGACCACCACGTTAAGCTTTCAACTGTACGACAGAGCCGGCAATCCTTCGAATGAAGTCACATCCGAAACCATCTTGATTCTCGATACGTTGCGATGAGAAAAGCACTGGTTTTCCTGACGATTGTTTGGCTGGGGCCTTCCGCCTGGAGCCAAACCGAATTCGTTATGGACAACTTGCTCGTGACGGAATGCTTTGGTCAATTGGTCGATTCTGGAGACGGCGAAGAATACGGTTCCAACGAGAACCTTGTTTTCACTGTGGAGCTGGAGGAAGACGTGCCGATTTTGGTGAATTTCATCGGAGCGGTTTGCATCGAGGAGGGCTTTGACTTTTTGACGCTCTGGGACGGACCGGCTGATTCTGGTGTGATGCTCAGCCAAATCACCGGTTTGGATTTTGTGCCTGAATCTGTCATTGCAGCGTCTGGGACACTTACCGTTGTCTTCACATCCGACAACAGCCTCAACTTGTGCGGGTTTGAATTGGAGTGGATCGGCCAAGCGCCACTGCCCGAACCTCCTCTCGTCTCGGTTGTCCCCGTGGAGTGTGCTGCAACCGGTCTCGACTTCGGATTTTCCACACCCGTGGGATGTGCAGACGTTTGGATGGATTCATTGGTCGTACTCAGTGGACCGGTTGAGGAATTGGACCTTTCTGCAGCCTCCCTTCAGTGCACGGGGGATAGCGCCACTGGTTTTGCCCTTCCACTGATGGCTCCTTTGGAGGGCAATTGTGCCTGGAGTTTTTCGCTGCCCGTTGAGGTGCGCGATGCGTGCGACTCCTTGCATCGATTCGACTTACAGATTGACGCGAATGCCAATGGCTGCCCTATTTCCGGGAGCTGGATCGTGGACGGCCCAGCATGCGTCGGTTCTTGCGTGGATATATTCTGGCAACCCGCTGGATGCCTTGCCCACAGCACCAATTGGCTTGCGACCGGCCTGGGCTCACCCTTGCCTTCAGATTCATGGCCAGAAGGCGCTGCAGCTGGAATCAGCCTGTGTTTCAACGATGACCAGCCGCTGACGTTAACGCTTGACGTGGATCAACCGGAAAACGACCTCAGCGACATCTTTTCCCTCGAGATTGCTGCACAAACCATCGCCTTCACTCCGGTGTTTTCCGAGCCCGTTTGCAGCGCATCCGGCGATGTCGAACTGGCCATCACACCATCAGGCGGCACTTGGGACGGGCCAACGTATTACGAAAATGGCACATGGTGGCTTGACGCAACAGTGGCCGGACTCTCTGCCGTATCCAATGGATCGAACCCACCGGCCGTGCCCCTGGCGTACACCACCGCTGAAGGGTGCGCATTCGACACAATCGTCGCTATGCAATATGTGGAGGCTGGCGTGGACTTGAGTACGTGTTTGGGGGGCGACCCCATACCGATGGGTGGCGCCTCCAATTTACCGGCAACATGGTTCGGCTACACTTCCCCCTCTGGTTTGTTCACCCCGGATTCCATCGGTGTATTTGAACTCATCCTCAGCGCTGCAGGCTGTTCGGACACGGTCACGGTGGACGTCGTACCGGATGAACCTCCAATGCAACTCGGCAGCATCTGTCAAACAGCGGGTTGGCAGCCTTTCCCGGAGCAAGACGTCATCGGCACTTGGTCTGGACCGGGCATTCAAAATGACGGTTTTGATCCAGGAAACATGGTGGCCGGACCGGCAACTTGGTTGTACCAATTGGTCGGCTGCAATCGAATTGCTGAGGCAGAAATTCTTCCCATTGACATCGGGTTGGAGACCGTGACCAGTTGTCCTGAACAGGATGCTTTTTACCCTGCTCCTGGCGCTGCTCCCGTTGGCGGAACGTGGACTGGAAATGGCATAGCCCCCAATGGGTTGTTTACGCCTGGAAACGCTCCTGAAGGTTGGGGACAAGCGTTGATTTACACAGCTCCCAACGGCTGCCCAGACACCTTGACCGTACACAACATCATGACCGACGTCGCATCGGCGTTCGAAACGTGCGATGAAGCGGCACCCATTGATTTGCATGACGCCAGCTTTTCGGCTGTTCCGTGGTGCGGTGCGTGGAGCGGAGATTGGCCCGGAGCAGGTCCAACCGCCATTTCGGGCGGCTCAGGATCGAGCCTGGGGTTGAGCGTAAATTCATGGTGCGACTGGAACCTTCTTCCCGATCAAATTTCGCCCGGCATTTACACCTTGACCTTCACCGCGAACACCTGCGCTGACGCGCTCCAATTGCAGGTCTTCCCCTCTGAATTAGGGTTGGACCCTGTGGTCGTTTGCAACGATGCCGAACCGTTGGAATTGGCCGCTGAAGAGTGGCCACTCGGCGGTTGGTGGAATGGCAGCGGAGTCAACGGTACCACCGGAATACTCACCCCTGGTTCCGCGTCAACCGGATGGCAAGATGTTTCGTGGACAGCTCCCGGAGGCTGCGTCGATGTTGTTCAGGTCAATGTCGAAGGCTGGCAGCAAGCAGCCTTCGATGGGTTTGAAGATGTGTGGTGTTACCAAAATCAAGTCTGGGACCCCGGGCTCAGTCCGGCAACTGGAACCACGTGGACCTTGGACGGCGACACCGAAGACGAACTCTGGATTTCTTCCCTTGACACGGGGCTTCACATATTGACCATCGCTTGGAATGGAGCGGCATGTTCTTCTTTTGACACCTTGGAGTTTACCATGTTGCCCCCCCTCGAAGTGGCATTGACGGTGGATGACTCCACTTTATGTCCCGGTACGGCCACGACCGCCACGGCGGAGGCATGGGGCGGTCGATTGCCTGAGGTTCTCCCTACATGGTCATGGTCCAACGATGGGTTTGAAATTGCGACCACGACGTACATAAACGATGGTTCGGATTTCCTTGTGGTGACTGCCATGGACGGTTGTTCAGATCCCGCTCAGGATTCCGTGTACATCGAAGCCATTCCTGCCGCCACGTATGAGATTGAATTCGGAGACACCTTGTGCTATGGTGAAGCGTCCAGTGTCTTGTTCGCGAGCTACACTGCAGGTTATGGCCTGTGGTGGGACGGCCAGGCCATCGCGCCGGATTGGGCGGATGGGGACACCAGCCATTGGGTGTTGAATGGATTGGCTGGCGACCAAATCCCGTGGCAATTGAGCCACATCGAGCACGGTTGTACTGTGGGCGACCAAGCGATTCCGCCCTCCTATTCGCCTGTCAGTGCAGGGTTCTCAGTAAGTCCGGGCACTGACTGCATCGCTTGGGATTTTCTTCCGTTGCAATTGATTGACTACAGCCAATTCGCGGCCTCAGGTTGGTGGCGGATTTACAATGCAGCGGGCGGCGGTTCGGCGATTTGGAGCACCCTCTACACGGGCACCTCCACTCCGACCTGGTCCCCGGAACAACCCGGCCAGTACACGGCCATACTGACCCTAGAAAACGAAGGCGGCTGCATCGCGACGGATACGGCAGACATATGCATCCATGCTCCCGTCAACTGGTTCCTCGCTGACCAATTTTCCCCCAACGGAGACAACCTAAACGACCTCCTTCTGGTACGTTCCGAACCCCTGGAATCGTTCGAAATGACCGTGTTCAATCGCTGGGGTGAACAGGTGTGGATTTCGGAGGATGTAGAGATTGGCTGGGACGGAATGCATAGAAATATACCGGCTCCGTCAGCGGTTTACGCGGTTCGGCTCAACTTGCATTTTGAAGACGGTACACGCATCAAAATCATGAAAAATGTCACATTGGTGCGTTAAAATCACCAGTTACTCACTGGCCGTATTGGCCACGATGCTATGCACAGGCTCAGCCTTCGGGCAAGACGCTATTTCGTGTTTGGTTCCCGCGCGATGGACAGCAGGACAATCGGTATCAGGCCCCTCTGCGGGCAGATTACAGCGGTCCCAATTGCCCCGTTTGACGGTGGATATCCACCACCGAAGCGTCAACTTGGGTGTCGCGAACAGCGACTATTCGACGTCACGTGCGCACGTCAACTACGCTGTACCGGACCGGAGGGGAAATGGTGAATTCGGTTGGACCGGAGCAGTGGAAGACGATAGGGAAGGAACATCGCTTCAACGGCTTCGCGTCGTTGCCGGCGGCTACAAAAAAGTTCAATTAGCACCGAAGCGCTTCCTCACTGCCGCCCTGCATCTGGGGTATGGCAGAAGGGCATGGCGGAATATGGGGATTTGGGACAGCCAGTTTTTGCAAAATCCTGCCGCTCCAGAGTTGGCGGAATCAGGTGAATCGTCAGGAATCGCTCCCCAGCATTATTTGGAAACTGGTTTGGAACTGGCCTATCAATCCCTCCACAGCACCGCAGCCTACCGCATGCTTCATTTGCCCGTTGATCAGGGCTTTTTTGTCAATACGAACGATCCTTATGCACTTCGACACACCTTGTTCTTCAGCCGGTGGCAAGACATTGAATCCGTTGGACTGCCCCTCCGCAACTTGACCTGGATAGAATGGGAAAGTCAAGCCGGTGCTCGGTTGACGTCCATTGGCACACTCTTCACAGCCACCATCGGAGAGGATTCACGATTCACAGAATTAAAATCAGCTACGCGCATCGGACTCGGTGCGGTGTACAGAAGCACCGGGCAAGTTGCTCCCGTGATCAGTTGCGGGTTCGATCGGCGATGGACGGTATGGTTGGCACCCGAAATGGCCGTAGGAACCTCTTCCATCCGATCAGGCTGGAATGTAGGCATGCGCGTGCAGATTCAATGAGAACGAAATAAAAAAAGCCCGACTGCTCTTCGCAATCGGGCTTTCCTGTGACCCTGTAGGGATTCGAACCCCAAACCTTCGCATCCGTAGTGCGATGCTCTATCCAGTTGAGCTACAGAGCCATTCCTTCTTTTACGCGGGCTAGAGCACACGGCTAAATCGGGGGGCAAAGATACCAACTCGTGTTGAACCGCCAAACGGTTAACCAAATTTCTATTCGGCCAGTACCATTAGCGCCCCATGGCCTTCCGCAATTCCTTAGTCAGCCCGTCTTCGTGAAGCATGATGCCGATGGTGTGGTGTCGGAAGTAGGCCATAGAAACATATTGTTTGCCGCCGTAGTCATTGCCCTGTCCCCACGAGTTCTTGATGATGAAATACTCCCGGCCTTGGGCGTCAGCCGCTCGGCCGACGATGTGCATGAGGTGGTCATCAGTGTTCTCCTGTGAATC
>JBELBV010000048.1:0-16029 GCA_042095135.1 Flavobacteriales bacterium
CCCACAAACCGTCCGATCATGGCCCCTCCCCAGTAAAAGGTCAGCAATGCCCCAATCAAGCCTTTGGCGTCCATTCCCGCCAAGGTCTTGCCGCTGATGCTCGCTGCGAGCCCCGCCATAGAGGCCAACCACGGTGTCTCGCGGATGATGCCATCAACCCCCAGCTCCAGGCCATATCCTACCATGTAAGAACCAATGGCTACTTCCGCCCCAACGTAAACGAAAATGGCCACAGCCCCCAAACGCAACGTCGAATTGGACCAAACTTGGGCCATGCCGCCGGGCAAGTTGCCGCCCAGGATGCGCGGTAGCTTGCTCACACCGATTAGCACCGCCAACACCAAAAATCCGAGGGCCAAGAACACGAAGGGTCCTTGTACCGCAGCGGCTTCTCCCAAACGGTAAGTCTCCAATTCAGCGGTACCCAACGCTGCTTGTTCGTCTGCCGTTAGGATTTGATCGCCGAGCAAAAAGCTCGCAGCTACGATGGGCGCAATGGTCGTTCCCAAAGAGTTGAACGCCTGAGCCAGATTGAGCCGGCTTGATGCGTTTTCCGGAGCCCCCAAAACCGAGATGTACGGATTGGCAGCGACTTGAAGGATGGTAATGCCGCCGGCGACGACGAACAGAGCCAGTAAGAACAGCACATAAATCCGCGTTTCCGCTGCCGGATAAAACAACAGGCACCCCAATGCCGCCAACCCCAACCCAACCAAAATGCCCTTCTTGTACCCAATGCGTTCAATGAGGTTCCCGCCGGGAATGCTCAAAATGCCGTAGGCAGCAAACCAAGCAAATTGGACCAAGCCCGCTTGAAGCAAGTTGAGTTCAAATACATCCTTAAGGCGCGGGACGAAAGCATCCACCATGACAGTGATGAAGCCCCACATGAAGAAGAGCGTGGTGACCACGATAAAAGGACCACGCAGCGAAGAAGGGTTGGAAGTCATGCTGGCAAATAACGGGAATAATCCCGAGCGGCCATGCTGCCTAACGCATCAACTGCAACGTGCCTGTATACTCCTCCGCATCGGTGTTGTAGCCTTTCAACCGGATGATCCAATTGTAGATGCCATTCTCAGCGTAGTGCGTCCCTCCCTGAACATCACCGACCCAGACATCGTCTAAGCTAGTGCTGTGGAAGACGGTCTCGCCCCAGCGGTTCATGATCCAGAGTTCGTAGTTCATGATTTGCGACCCAATAACTTTAAACGCATCGTTGATGCCATCGTTGTTGGGCGTAAACGCCGTCGGTACATACAACAAGACCGGACCGCGCACAACGGTATAGGCTTGGTTAGTGCAGCCCACCCAACTCGTCACATCAAGGGTGACTGTGTAGTCGCTGAGCCCGTCAAAGACATGCGTGGTGATTGCCTCATCTGACGAATTTCCGTCTCCGAAATCCCAATCGTAGGAATAGGCCCCTGGGAAGGGCTCCTCCGGTGTGGGGGTTGCACGGAAGGTGTACATGTTCTCATCGTTTTCGGACATACTCGCCACGAAATCGCTGAAGAGGTACTGCACTTCAATATTGGTCGATGTGTCGATTTCTTCACCGCAGATGTCCGTGGCTATGACCGGGTAAACGACAGTTTGAAGCGGTGTGACGTATTGAACCGGACCGTAAGCATCCAAGGTCGGCCAGTAGTAGACGAAACCTTCTTCACCGCCCATGGCCTCCACTTCAAGCGAGATGCCATCACCGGCACAAATGGTTGTCGATGACGTCAACTCTACGGAGAGCGGAATGTCGGGGATGTGATAAACCAAGGAATCGTTGTCTGTGCCTCCACAACCGTCCGTAACAGCGACTGATACTGGAACCGTTCCAAACGATTGCAGCGTGATGTCCGACCCTTGATCATAGGGCTCACCACTGACAAACCAATCGTATGCGTAACCACCTGCCCCACTGACAATCTCGACGGGAATGTTGGTGAAGTCCACACAGCTTGCGTAGATGTCTGGCCCCAACTCTACCACCAAAGGCGGGTTGTCAATCGTCACAAGCGAACTGGCAGTGCCGCTCTGGCCGCATCCGTCGTTGACGTTTACAGAAAAGGTGGCACTCTCACTTAACTGCACGTCGATATTCGCGTCGGACTCGTTCATGTTGATTCCGTTCTGGAACCACGTGTATTGGTACCCGCCGCTGCCGCTGGTTACATTGGCCGTGAGGTCAAACACCTCCGTGCACGGACCAATCAAATCTTGCGGGAGGCTGACTTCCACATCAGGGGCCTCAACGATGATCTCGACATTCGCCGATTCTGACTGGCCGCAGTTGTCAGATACCTCAAGCACGAGCGACGCGTCGGCGCTGGTCTGCCAGTTGAGCGTTGCGTCAAAATCCAACCAATTGTTGCCGTTGAACCATGTGTAGAAGAATGGACCTGTGCCGTCTGCTGTCGCAGTCACCGTGAAGGGGTCGTTACACAGAACATCTACACTTTCCTCTACAGTGATTTCAATGGGAGGAATGTTGTACTCCACATCGATGCTGTCCGTGACTTCAAACCCGCAGCCGTCGGTAAGCGTGATGAAGACTTCATCGGCTCCGACCCAGGTGCTGAGATCGAGCTGGCTCGGATCCCACCAAGAACCCCACAAGTTGCCTCCGTCTTGGTCCGTCCATTGGTATGAATAGACGCCATCGCCTCCTGAGGCGGTGGACGAAATGGTCGCTGTCCCGTTACACTCCAAAACGACTGGACCCGGTGTAGTGATGTCGATTTCCAGCGGTGGGAACTCCAACACTTCAATGGCTACCTCCACGTCAATCGGGTTCAAAGCCAAGTCACACGTATCGCCGACTGTCACAATGCAGGACCAATCGTCATCCGGAGACATAAGCAACAGGGCTTCGTCATCGCCTTCTGGACATGCCCAATCAAAGGTGTAGTTGCCATATCCGCCTGTAACAATAGGGCCTACCTCAATTTCGTCCCCTTGGCAAATTGTTGTGAAGAAATCTGACACTTCAAACGGTGGCGGATCTTCGGCAACGTAGAACGTGAAGTACGTCGTCAACCCTCCGCCGTTGCATGCTGCCACATTCTCGATCTGCATTTCTACCAACTCGGGGCCTTCGTCAATGCCATCGATTTCCGCCACAAGGTCGAATGAAACGATACTCACAAACGGTTCAAACACTACGGAATCGGGAAGCGGCAGCAAGCTTCCATCGGGCTGCGGCTGTCCATAATCCACACCATTGGTCGCCTCGCTGTTGCCGTAATTGATGTAGACCATCTCTTGAATTTCGAGGATGGTTTCCACCGGACGCTCAAAGGTCAGGGTTGCTTGCCCACAGTCTTCATAAATGGTATTCGCTTCCGGGCCTCCCACGTCAATAGACAAGTCAATCTGTACCACAGCATTGGATTCGAACGAACCCTCTTCCAAGACGACGATGGATTCCAAGGCTGTATCTGATCCATCCGCAATGGCTAGTTTGATGTGATACGTTTCACCACACTCCACTGGGTATTCGGCCTTGAAGGGGACGGTATAGCCATTGATGCATACGTCAGTGCCTCCTTGGTTATCAATGTAGTACTCCGAATTGGTCCCTGAGTTGACGGAAGAAATCGTAATCGGCAAAATAGGATCAGTCAAAGGCACTCCCGCAATGTTTACTGCACCATCAGGAAAGGCCGCAGGGCTATCGTATTGCCCTGTGATTCCGGGACCGCTTAAGAAAAAGGCGAAAACATCGTTGTACTGGGTGTTGATCCACGTCTCGTATTCATCCGAACCAAAGACGTAGTTGAAACTCACCGTATCCCCTGCTGCGACAAAATCAAATTCAAGGACACAGCCGTCGTTGACCGAATTCACAGAGAAGGACTCCCCAATCATGCCCGGAACCGAATTAGCAATGTCCAAAAGGTCCGGATCACTAAATCCAGTACCTAGACATCCATCACACGTCAAAAAGTCTGTTGGGCATTCTAGGTTCTCGGCAACGTCGCAGCTCAATACCAGACCCGAACTTATCGAAAAGACATCGTCGCCACCCGTCATGTAACCCAGTTGGTTGGTTCCGCCTTGGTACGAAATATTCGAAGCTTGTATCCCGCTGCCCAAAAGGATGTCATTGACATACTCCTCGAGTGTCAGGCCGGTCTCTACCTCAAGCTGAGCTTGGGTTTGGAGGCCGAATCCAATCAATGACACTGTCAAAAGAAGTGCCGCAGGAATTGATGGAAACGATCGGTTCATGAAGTGATTGTTCTAGGTACTGTAATAATACTACCAAAAGAGCAAACCGCCATGAACCTCAAGAGGTTGCACAGAGCACTGAAAGCGTTCGCTCTTCTTCAGTGGCGAAACGCAGTCAACTGCGCGCTCAATTTCCGTCGTGCATGAAAGATGCGGCTTTTCACCGTACCCATTGGGATGCCGAGCTCCTCAGCAATCTCGTCGTAATGGAAACCCTCCATAAACATGTTGAAAGGCACTTTGAACTCCGGCTTCAAATCATCGATGGCACCACGAATGTCTTGCTCGTTGATTACGGTGGTCACCGTATCGGATTGCATCGATCCTGAATTGAGATAGTACTGATTGTCCGTAGTGTCCAAAATGGTGTTCTGGAATTTCTTGCGCTTGTAATTGTTGATGAAGATGTTGCGCATGATGGTGTACAACCAGCCTTTGATGTTTGTGCCCTCTTTGAAGTTGTTCTTGTACCTCAGGGCCTTCACCATTGTATCTTGGATTAGGTCTTCAGCATCCTGAGTATCCCTTGTGAAACCGATCGCAAAACCTTTTAAGAACTGCCGGTTGGCTACTAAGAGTGTATTGAATTCGATTGTGCTCATGACCTTTTGTTTAAAGATTCCCCCCAAAGATTAAACAAAAATTCCTTGAACGCAACATTTTGTTCAACTTTTCCGTCAAAACTTTAAACAATTTTTGAAATGGGCCGTTGAAAACGCGCGAGTGGAAGCGCTATGGCCGAAGCCTCAAGCCTCAGCAAACAGCACACTGGCGAGGGCTGCACCGTCGGTCACGGTCTTCACCCGCTCACTCCCGTCGACGCCTTCGAATACCTTACCTCCCAGTAGGAATTGAATCTCCGTTCCCGCAAACTCCGCCTCAATGAGTTCTACGTAATCTGCAGACTCCGCTGAGGACGGGTGCGTCGTGCAGTAGGAAACGAATACCGCGTTGGGGAATTGATCTCCGACGGTCACGAGGTCACTGAATGGCACGCTCGCTCCTAAGAAGATGCTCTTCATCCCGTGCGCCCGGCACAAAAAGTGAATGAACAATAAACTAATATCGTGGATTTCACGCTCGGGCAAGTACAAAACGATAGGCGGGTGGTCCTCACGGACAGATATAGCAGATACCGCTACCGCTGCATGCAATTCTTGCCGCATTAAATGGCTGATGAAGTGTTCTTGCGCAGGGCAAATCGTATTGGTCAACCAAAGCACTCCGATCTGGGATAAGAATGGCAGGAATACATCCAACACGGTACGGTCCAAGCCGTATTCTTTCGTGTACTCGTCAACCACCTTCTTGAACAGCGCCTCGTCGTAATTGAGCATGCTGAGCTTCAGTTGGCTGAAAACGGCGCTGAGTCCCCCCTCCTCCATTTGCATGTCACGTACCTTTTCAATCAAGGCCTCATTCGACAATTGAGCAACTTTGGAGATTTTCCCCCCTTGCTCAATTACGTAGCCGACGTTGAGCAACTTTTTCAGGTCTTCGCCACTGTAGTACCGAATGTTCGTGGACGTTCGCTTGGGCTCTAGGAGTTCATAGCGTTGCTCCCACGCACGAATCGTGTGCGATTTGATGCCCGTAAAGTGCTCCAAATCTTTAATCGAGAATTGTTGTGCTATTCCTCTCTCCTTCATAATCCGCTATGCCTTGCGCTCTATTTACTTGCTACCTTTACCATATTACGTTCGCCAACATGTCGCACCTCGCTTTCTTCTCGGATGACCATTGGGCTGCTATGCATCCCTTTACCAGCTTCCATACACTTGGCCATTTGCGCGTAGGCGCATTCAAACTCAGTGAATGGTGGTCCCGCGAAGCGAGTCGCTTTCTATTAAAGAACGAACAAGAAACGAAAGCAAAAGTTCTCAACTTGTTGAAAAATGGAAAGCTGAACGATCGTTGGATTCCCTCAAAGCATGCGGTCTCTGTTTTGGCTGAACTCCGGCTAGGTCAGTCCCTTTACGCGGAGGATACACTTTTGTTTAAACCCAGCGCCGACGTAGAAGGAAAACACGTCCACATTGAAATGGATGGAATCGAAGTTGTTGCCCATGCTACAGACCTGTTCAGTCGGTTGAATGCATGGCTGAATGACCAAGCAGAGCTCCTCATCGATGCGTGGGAACTCGCTGAGCCAAACGTCCCTGGACATGTAACGCTGTTGGGACCTATAGACCAGGTTAGGATTCACCCCTCCGCTAAACTCATGGCGTGCACCCTAAACGCATCGAACGGCCCCATCTTCATTGGACCCGGCGTTGAAATTCAAGAAGGAACGCACATCCGCGGTCCACTCGCCGTCGGTGAGGCAACGGTCATCAAAATGGGAACGCGCATTTACGGTCCAACCTCCATAGGTCCGAACTGCCGCATCGGAGGCGAAGTATCAAATTGTGCTTTCCTCGGGTACAGCAACAAAGGCCACGACGGATTCTTGGGCAACTCTGTCATTGGCAAATGGTGCAACCTCGGTGCCGACACCAATTCCAGCAACCTCAAAAGCAATTACAGCGAAGTCCGATTGTGGAATGAAGCTGCAGCATCATACGTCAACAGCGGCCTGCAGTTTTGCGGCGTGCTCATGGGAGACCACAGCAAATGTGGCATCAACACCATGTTCAACACCGGAACCGTGGTCGGCGCTGGCTGCAACATCTATGGCGGAGGATTCCAACCGAAGCACATTCCCGAATTCGCGTGGGGTGGCAACGACAACTGGCAACTGCATGAATTCGACAAATTCATCGCTACGGCTCAACGCGTGATGGAGCGACGAGGGGCATCAATGAGCGAAGAAGAATTTAGCCAGTGGCGCACACAACATGAGGCCGCTCGGACCCGTTTCGATTGAGCGTACCTGACACCTTCTGCTGACACATTGTCCGAAATCGCCGTGGCACGGCATTTGTCCTAGAGGTGGCGACAAAGAATGAACCAGGCAACACATGTTTGAAGACCAACACGAAGAAGAAGGATGGGGATTGAGTGATGCCCAAGACCACGAGTTCATACCGCTGATCTCGGCAGAAGACGAGGAGGCGATGCAGAAAGAGGAGGTTCCCGAAGACCTTCCTCTCCTGTCCCTGCGCAATACCGTATTGTTTCCAGGTGTGGTCATCCCCATCACGGTTGGCCGAGACCGGTCCATCCGGTTGGTGAAGGAGGCTCACAAGCTCGAGCACCGGATTGGTGTAGTGAGTCAAAAAAACGATGACATCGAAATCCCCAACGGCGAAGACCTCAACGAAGTCGGAACTGTGGCGAAGGTCATCAAGATGTTGCGCATGCCCGATGGCAGCAACACGGTCATCCTTCAAGGCCAAAAACGATTCAAGTGGACGGAAATCGTTCAAGAGGAACCGTACATGAAGGCACGCGTGGTTGAATACGACGCAGAGAACCTCCCCAAAAAAGACGACGAACACGAAGCGCTAATGCAGAGTTTGAAGGAGCTCGCCGTAGAGATCATTCAACTCAGCCCGAACATTCCTTCCGAAGCCGGTTTCGCCATCAAAAGCATCGAGAGTTTGACCTTCCTGGTCAATTTCATCGGTTCAAACATGAACGCTCCAGTGGAAGAAAAGCAAGCACTGCTCGAAGTGGCCGGCATCAAAGCCCGCGCGCGTCGGGTATTGGAATTGCTCAACAAGGAAAAGCAGATGCTCTCGCTGAAGCGTGACATCCAAACCAAGGTCAAGGGCGAACTCGACCAACAGCAACGCGAGTATTTCCTCAATCAACAGCTGAAGCAAATCCAGGAAGAACTCGGCAACAACCCACAAGCACAGGAGGTCGCCGAACGCAAGCTGCGCGCTGAATCCATGGAATGGCCGGCCCACGCCAAAGAGGCGTTCGACAAGGAAATCTTGAAACTCGAGCGCATGAATTCCCAAAGTGCGGAATACAGCGTGCAAGCCAACTATGTCGACTTGATGCTGGATTTGCCTTGGGAAAAGAAATCCCTGGACAACTTCGACCTCCACCATGCCCAGGCCGTACTCGATGAAGATCACTATGGCCTCGACAAGGTGAAGGAGCGCATCATTGAGCACCTTGCCGTTTTGAAAATCAAGGGCGACCTCAAGGCCCCCATCATTTGCCTATACGGCCCTCCGGGTGTCGGGAAGACGTCCCTCGGACGCAGCGTTGCTAAAACCCTCGGTCGTGAATACGTTCGCATGAGCCTGGGCGGACTGCGCGATGAAGCGGAAATTCGCGGGCACCGCAAAACGTACATTGGCGCCATGCCCGGTCGCATCTTGCAGAACTTGAAAAAGGCGGGGACATCCAACCCGCTGTTTGTGCTAGACGAAATCGATAAGCTTGGACGCGACCACCACGGCGATCCGTCGAGCGCCATGCTCGAAGTCCTTGATCCGGAACAAAACAGCGCTTTCCACGACAATTACCTCGACCTCGATTACGACTTGAGCAACGTCATGTTCCTCGCGACATGCAACAGCCTCGCCTCCATTCAACCCGCCCTTCGCGACCGCATGGAGATCATCGAAGTGACCGGTTACACGGTGGAGGAAAAGGTGCAGATTGCAAAGCGCCACCTGGTACCCAAGCACCTGAACGAAACGGGAATCACGTCGAAGCAACTCAAACTTCCGGTCAAAACCATCGAGGCCGTAGTCGAACAATACACTTCGGAAAGCGGCGTGCGCGGATTGGAAAAACGCATCGGCAAATTGGTGCGCAACCGCGCTAAAGAACTCGCATTGGAGGAAGAGTTCACCGTTGAAGTTACCGCTGATCAACTTCCTGACGTCCTCGGTCCCTCTCGTGAAAAGGACCGCTACCAAGGCAACGACACGCCAGGAGTCGTCACCGGGCTTGCCTGGACGCCACATGGCGGGGACATCCTCTTCATTGAAACGTCCCTCACGAAAGGAAATGGAAAGCTGACCCTGACCGGTAACTTGGGAGATGTCATGAAGGAAAGCGCCATCATCGCGCTCGAATACATCAAGTCCCACGCGGAAGAACTCGGCTTGGACGCTGATGAATTAAATAAACGTAACGTGCACCTGCATGTGCCCCAGGGCGCCATCCCAAAAGACGGCCCGAGTGCCGGCATTACCATGGTCTCGGCGATGGTATCGGCCTTCACCCGACGCAAAATCCGCAATGCGGTTGCGATGACCGGTGAAATCACCTTGCGCGGTCAGGTACTCCCGGTTGGAGGCATCAAGGAAAAAATCCTTGCGGCAAAACGAGCCGGTATCAAAGAAATTATCCTTTGCGAACGCAACCGCCAAGACATCGATGAGATCGATGCACGTTACCTCAAAGGCCTCACTTTCACCTTCGTTTCAGACATCATGGAAGTGGTGGACCGGGCGTTGTTGCAAACCAAAGCAGGGTAACCATGACACGCACGCGCTCAACCGTGCTGCTTTTTGCAGCGATTTGCATCGCACAACCGGGATTCGGCCAAGGCCAAGAATCCCTGGTATTCGAGCTATCTCCCGATGCCCGAGGAGCAGCGTTGGGCAGCGCAGTGATGGCCGACCTCAATTCGGACGTGCACGGCGCAGGCTTAAATCCGTGCCTCATCGATACCGCGCGTCAAGGTGACCTGACAATTGACTACATCGACTACTTCGCTGGTGTGGGCATGACCGCGGTCAACTACCAATTGATGCCAAAAGGCAAATGGAACCGGCAAGTAGGAAGCCGCTTCATGAATCTCGGGACGTTTAGCGGCTACGACGCCGCCGGAAATGCCACCGCGGACTTTCAAGGCGGAGATCAAATGGTCTACTTTGGGGCTAGCCGTGCCATCGATTCCGTGTGGACACTGGGTGCCCAGGGATTCGTGGGAAGCCGCCACCTCAATCGAGAAGTCGCGGGGTGGCTGGGTGCGGAGGCTTTCGTCCACGCACGCTGGAGGTCGAAGCAGCTCGCTATGGGATTGGCCGTCACCGGGTCTGGTTACCAATGGGGACTTAAAGGCGCGCAACCTACAGGTGCGCTCCCCCACAATGTACAGCTCGCACTTACCAAGGGCTTCAACAACGCTCCGTTTCGTGTCTTCTTGAAAGCCCAGCATTTGCAAACATGGGACCTCGCCCCGCCAGGCACGTACGATGACACCGTCGATCCCATTACGCAGGAAGTCGTCGCGAATTCCACCTTCAAATTTGGCGACCAGCTTATGCGCCACATCACCATCGGCACTGCATTGTCGGCCGGAGAGGCCATGGAAATCTGGTTCGGTTTTGATTACCGCCGACGCACGGAGCTGATGGCAACAGACCGACTTAGCGGCAACGGACTGTCATTCGGGATGCAGTTTAAATTCGGTAAATTCGACGTCCGCATAGGTCGATCGCGGTACCATTTTGCCGGTGCTTCCACTCATATCGGAATCCGATTCAATCCGCGGCAATTTACCCGTTCATAATCGGTTGACATGCGTTAAATTGCATCCCCGATGGAACAGCGAAAAATCAACATTGCAATCGACGGCCATTCATCAGCCGGCAAGAGCACGATGGCCAAAGCACTGGCCAAAGAGTTGAATTTTGTCTACGTTGATACCGGCGCGATGTACCGCGCCGCGACGCTGTTTTGCATCAAGGAACGGCTGGTAGAGGGCAATGAAATTGACTCCAAGAAAATCGACCACGCTGTGGACCGCATGTACATTGGATTCAAGTACAATCCGAAGACTGAGCAACCAGAGGTACACCTAGGTGGATCCAACGTAGAGGAGGAAATCCGCTCGATGGAAGTGGCCAAGAAGGTCAGCTTGGTAGCGGCCATCCCCCGCATTCGCCACAAGTTGGTCGAATTGCAGCAACGCATGGCCGAATCGGGAGGCGTCATCATGGACGGCCGGGACATTGGTACCGTCGTCATGCCCGATGCAGAATTGAAGTTTTTCATCACTGCCGACGCACGTGTGCGCGCCGCCCGTCGCGTTGACCAATTGAAGGAATCGAATCCCGATGTGAAATTTGACGACGTACTCAACAACCTCGTCGAACGAGACCGCATCGATTCGAGCCGTGCAGTCAGCCCCCTTCGCCAAGCCGACGATGCCATCGTTCTCGATAACAGCCAGTTGACCCACGAAGAACAGTTTCAGTTCTTGTTGGTGCATGCGCGCAAAGCGATGGCGGGCGAATGAGATGGAATCTCTTGGCCGCTGCGTTCGTCAGCACCTTTTTCCAATTTTCCACGCCCTCATTCGGACAAGCTAAGCTGCCTGATTTTCTGGCTGAGCCTCACACAGCCTATGCCGACTCGGTATTGGCCACGTTGACATTGCGCGAGCAGATCGCTCAATTGCTTATGCCACCCGTTTATGCCCATGCCACGCGTGAGCGTTGGGACGAGATGGAGCGCTGGGTTGAAGCCCATCAATTGGGTGGAGTAATCGCCATGCAAGGAGCACCCGCGCCCTACGCGGAGCGCCTGAGTCGATTGCAAGACCGTGCACGGATTCCGCTTTTGGTGTCTACCGATGCCGAATGGGGCTTGGGCATGCGCATCGATTCGACGCGTTCATGGCCTCGCGCCTTAACCTTTGGCGCGGCCAATGACACCGCCTTGACCCGCGCCTTTGGCCGTGAGGTAGGGCGATCATTGCAGGCTATGGGCATGCACGTCAACTTTGCCCCTGTGGTCGATGTCAACAGCAACCCGGCCAACCCCGTCATAGGCAGCCGGTCGTTTGGAAGCAGCACCGAATTGGCTGGAGTCCTCGGGAGCGCTTACGCCAAGGGCATTCAAGACGTTGGAGTGCTCGCTACGGCCAAGCACTTCCCCGGCCACGGCGATACGGACGCCGACTCGCATTATGCCTTGCCCATCATTCGACACGATCGGAGTCGGCTGGATTCCGTTGAACTCGCTCCATTCCGAACGTTAATTGAGGAAGGCGCGGGCGCGATGATGGCCGCGCACTTGTACATCCCTTCGCTCGACTCCACACCCAACCAACCCTCGACCTTGAGCCGCTCCATCGTTCAAGGCATTTTGCGCGATGAACTGGGCTTCGAAGGCCTGGTGTTCACCGACGCCATGACCATGAAGGGGTTCACTTCCTTCACCCAGACTTCCACGCCCCATACGGACGCGTTGCTAGCTGGAAACGACGTGTTACTTTTCCCGGGTGAGCCTGCTGCGACGCTGGACGAGATCGAAGGACAGGTCCGCTCCGGTCGATTGGATTCCGTGCTCATCGCGGATAAATGTCGCCGAGTGTTGGCGGCTAAATCCTGGACACAAGCCGCCCAATCACCAAAGGGCCATTGGGACAGCAATTCAGCCGAAGCGCTCCACCGCCAAGTGATCAGCAAAGCACTGACTGCCGTCAAAAACGACGAACCCGGACTTCCTTTCGGCGCCCATGTGCGGCGCGTAGAACAGGTGTTTGTGGGATTCGAACCGGGGGAGTCGGAAACCAGCAACCGACTCATCCAATCCATCTTGGGCTCCAATGCTGAGGTGAATGGTGCTGCCTTGACCAAAGAGGCTTTTGAGTCCGACGGAATAAGTCAACTGGACGAGGCATTGAGCAGCGAGCCCGATTGGGTGGTGCTGCACATCGGCGGCACGTCGCACCGGGCTGCGATAGGGCACGGGGTGACCGACGCAGCCATTGATAAAATTGCCGAGTGCGCCGCACAAGCGCACAAGCGCAACGTTCCGTTTGCTTTGGTCATCTATGGCAGTCCTTACTTGGTCAATCGCTTGTCCACAGCCATCGCCTTGAGCGACGCAGTCATCGTCGCGTACCAAGACGACACCCGCACCGTGGAAGCGGTAGCGAACGCCCTCACCGGTGCCGGTCCTGCAGGTGGCCACTTGCCGGTCGCAACGGATCATTTCCCACTGGGCCACGGAAGGCCTTGGATGGGACGAATGCGGTTGGGGTTTTCTGCCGTCCCGATTTCGACCACCGCGGCCATTGACAGCATTGTTATCGACGCCATCGATGAAGGGGCCATGCCGGGATGCCGCGTGGTGGTCGCACACGAAGGTTCTATCGTTCACGATGGCATCTATGGAACATTGGATGGGAAACAGCCGGTGCAGGCAAGCACTCTGTACGACCTCGCCAGCATCACCAAAATCGCCGCCTCCACCCTTTCCCTCATGCGCCTTGAAGAAGAGGGCAAAATCGCCCTCAACGCCAGCCTCGACACCTACCTCCCTGAGCTCGAAGGCACGGACATGGGTAGCAGGCAACTGCGAGACGTATTGTCCCACCGCGCAGGACTTCAATCGTGGATCCCCTTTTACCTCGAAGCCCTCAAAGACAGCACCGCATTTTCGCCAGTACCCACTGAGGTCCATCTGGAACGCATATCCGACGCGTGCTACATGCGACTGGCCTGGCGAGATTCCATCTGGGACCGCATCGTCGCTTCTGAAGTCGATGCCGTTGGCACACACCGTTACAGCGACTTGGGGTACTACGCCATTCAGCGCATCATTGAAGGCCTCACAGGGAAGGGCCTTGCCCCCTACACGAGTGAGCAGTTTTATGCTCCAGGCCACTGGTACAGCCTGGGGTTTAATCCCGGGAAAAACGGTACCGCATCGGTTGCCCCCACGGAAGTGGACACCCTCTTTCGCCGGTGCACTGTTCAGGGCGACGTGCACGACCCCGGCGCGGCGATGTTGGGCGGTGTCTGCGGACACGCGGGCCTCTTCGGAAATGCCTACGACCTGACCCGGCTGATGTACATGCTTCGGATGGGCGGAACGTATGGCGGCGTGGATTTTTTCCAACCGGAAACCATTCAAGCGTGGACCCAACGTGTAGATCCTGACCCGGATCATCGGAAGGCCTGTGGTTTTGACCGTCCAGCCAACGAACGCGACGCCGGTCCGACCTGCGATGAAGTGAGTGAATCGAGTTTCGGCCATTCGGGGTTTACTGGAACGCTCGCATGGGCCGATCCGGATCACGACCTCGTTTTTGTGTTTTTGAGCAACCGTACCTTTCCATCGGCGGAGAATCGAAAGCTGATCGATTGGGACGTCCGAACCAAAGTGCAACACCAAGTGTATAAAGCGTACGGGATTCCGTCCCGGTTCAACAGTGAAATGGAATGAAGAACCTGCGCATCGGTTTTGTGTGTTACCCCACCTTCGGCGGATCTGGCGTCGTAGCGACCGAATTGGGCAAAGCCCTAGCGGAAAAGGGGCATGAACTCCATTTCATTACCTACAGCGCTCCGGCGCGCATGGGGAGTTTGAAAAAGAACCTTTACTACCATGAGGTCCGGGTGAGCGACTACCCGCTTTTCGACTACCAGCCCTATGAACTCGTGCTTGCCTCGAAAATGGTCGAGGTCGCTAAGGCCCACGACCTCGACCTCCTCCATGTGCATTACGCCATACCCCATGCGAGTGCGGCGATTACAGCGCGCGATATCCTCGCCAAGGAAGGCATCGACTTGCCCATCGTCACCACGCTTCATGGTACGGACATCACCTTGCTCGGCAAGGATCCGGCTTTTGAACCAGTGATTGCCCATGCCATCAACGAGTCCAATGCCGTCACAGCCGTGTCCCACAGCCTGAAGCGCGATACGCTCGAATTGTTCGGGGTCAATCGGAACATTGAAGTGATCCACAACTTCATCTGCCCCTCCCATTTTGAACGGGATGCCGACGAACAATTCCGCCAATCTGTGGCTCCACACGGAGAACCGATCATCACGCACATTTCGAATTTTCGACCGGTCAAGCGCGTTGAAGATGTGATTGACGTGTTTGCCGCTGTTCGAGCCAAACAGCCGGCCAAGTTGCTTTTGGTTGGTGACGGACCCGAGCGCTCGCGTGCGGAGAAACGTGCAGAGGAAAAAGAAATTCGCTCCGATGTGGTGAGCATTGGCAAAATCAAAAACCCCATTGAGCCGCTGCTCGTCAGTGACTTGTTTTTACTGCCTTCAGAAACAGAAAGCTTTGGGCTGTCCGCACTTGAAGCCCTCGCCGCGGGAGTGCCCGTGGTCACCTCCAATGCAGGCGGATTGCCCGAGGTCGTCGAACACGGGGTCAGCGGCTACCTCACCCCCGTGGGAGACGTTAAAGTCATGGCCCAATATGCGAACGCGTTGCTCGAAAACCCTGTCGAACACGCTGCATTCAAGAGAGCAGCCCGGGCGCGAGCTCAGGAATTTCACGTGATGAAAATCCTCCCCCATTACGAGGCCATTTACCACCGCCTTACCCCGTAACATCAACCGCATGTCTTCTTCCACCGTTCAGTCCATTGGCGATCGCATCACCTATGCATGGCACGAGGATGCGCTGACCATCATTATCAATCAAGCCATTCCACGCACCCAGCAGATGATGTTGGAAGGGTGGTTCTTGGCGTGGTTGGGTGTGGGAGCAGCTACCGCGATGGAGATGGCCGGTGCCAACGGGAGCGACCGTACCTTCTTTCTCATCTTCATGGCCTTCTGGGCCTTCTTTGCGTTCCGTGTGCTCAAAGTCATTCTTTGGCGGCGAATCGGACGAGAAATGGTCCGTATCACAGCGGAAGGCATGAGTGTCAAAAACGCCTTCAACGACCTTGGCCGGGCGCGTTTCTTCATCAAAGACAACATCAAAAAGATGGAAGTCGTGCAACGCGATCCCGCGAAATTCATGCAAAACCTCGACCAAAGCTTTTGGATCATGGGCGGCGACTCCCTGCAGTTCACCTACCTCCGCGGCCGTTTCGTCCTCGGTAAGCAACTCGACAACAGATCCGCGGCACAACTAGCCAAGCTGATTGACAAGGGACTAAGAAAGTTCTGACGCGTGTAGTTC
>JBELBV010000049.1:0-6741 GCA_042095135.1 Flavobacteriales bacterium
CTTTCATAGTGCCGAGGATGATGCTCACGGGTCCCGAACCTCCTGACCAGTCCGTGTAAAAGGAGGGGCCTTTTTCTACCTCAACCAAACGGAATCCGGGATGCGCCGCAATGGCCTCCAATCCGTCTGTGGCAGATACCTTGACGCCTGCAAAAGAGCGAAGGGAGTCTTCAGCCACGAATTCAGGGTTGTCGTAGTAGATACCCGCGAATTCGCCTTCAGGGAATTGGGCTTGCACTTCGGCAAAGGCAGTGCCAATCTCCATGTACGAACCCACGTGGTCCACGCCAACGAGGATGAATCCGCCTTGCTCTCCCTGTTGCACATCAACTGTGCGGTAAAGGCCTTGCGAAATCAGAAAACCGTAAACAATGGCGACCAACGCCAAGACAATCCAGAGTGCTTTTTTCATGGAGCGAATGTCGCAAAAATGCTGAAAAGCGGGCCCAACGAGGTTAACTTTCGGCATGCACAAGAAAATCCTCCTCCTCGGCTCTGGTGAACTGGGCAAAGAAGTAGTTATCGCCCTCCAGCGGTATGGACAAACGGTCGTCGCGGTCGACGCCTACGCAGGGGCTCCGGCCATGCAGGTGGCCGATGCTTGTGAGGTCATCAACATGCTCGACGGTAAGGCTTTGGATGCGGTGGTCGCCAAGCACCAACCGGACATCATCGTGCCCGAGGTGGAATCGATTCGTACGGAGCGCTTTTACGATTACGAGGAGCGTGGGATCCATGTGGTGCCATCTGCACGGGCGGCCAACTTCACGATGAACCGCAAGGCCATTCGGGATTTGGCGGCGGTGGAGCTCGGATTGAAAACCGCGCCCTATCGCTACGCCATGTCGTATCAAGAATTGGCGGCGGGCGTAGCGGCGGTGGGCATGCCCTGTGTGGTGAAGCCGCTCATGTCCAGCTCGGGCAAGGGCCAATCGGTGATCCGCACCGAGGACGACATCCAACGTGCTTGGGACTATGCACTCAGCGGTTCCCGGGGCGATTTGGCCGAGGTCATTGTCGAATCGTTCATCGACTTCGATTACGAAATCACCCTGCTGACCTTGACCCAAGCCAATGGTGAAACGCTTTTTTGCCCGCCCATCGGTCACCGCCAGGAACGAGGGGACTATCAGGAAAGCTGGCAGCCCATGCCGATGGTGCCCGACCTGCTGGAGGTGGCGCAACGCATGGCGGCAGAGGTGACGGCATCCCTCGGTGGAGCAGGCATTTGGGGTGTGGAGTTTTTCATCCAAAACCCGCGCGACGGGAGACAGGGAACGGTGTACTTCTCAGAACTTTCGCCACGGCCCCATGACACGGGAATGGTCACGCTCGCCGGCACCCAAAATTTCACCGAATTCGAATTGCACGCCCGTGCCGTGCTCGGCATTCCGGTGCTGTCCATCGACCACGTTCGCAATGGGGCCAGTGCTGTGGTTTTGGCACCTGAAGGCGTGCAAGCGGACGCCTCACCCGTCGTGCGCGTGGCAGCCGATGCCGTCATGCCCGACACGGATTTCCGCATCTTCGGCAAGCCCAGCGTTCGGCCTTTCCGTCGCATGGCCGTGGGGTTGGCGTACGGTCCATTGGATTCAGAAGCGCACACGTTGGTGGCCAAAGCGCAGGAAGTCGCGAGCAAGTTATCGGTGGGCTGAAGTGCTGCTCAAGCGGCCACCGTTTCGAACCACGCGCACAGTTCACGGCGCATGGCCTCAATGCTGGACAGGAGAAAGTACTGGGTCTGGATGGTGTCCGTTCGGTACGACGTATTCATGACGTCCGAGAGCTTGAATGGGGACAATTCGTCCCGAAGTGACCAAGCGTGGTTGGTTTCTCCAAAGCTCGACATGATGCCGGCCCCGATTAGTTTGGGCTGTCTCTCAGCGTCAGCCAAGAAGCCGAATTCCACGAAGTACCAATAGAGCCGTTGCAGGCCGAGCAACTCCTCGGTGTTGCGAGCTTTGGCCAGTTGCCACCCCATGGTGCCAAACTCGTGCATGAAATCCGCATACTCCGGGTCCAGCAATGGAGGGATGTGGCCGAATGTATCGTGGAACATATCCGGCTCCTCGATGTAATCAAATTGGCTGCGTTTTCGCACCCAGGTGCTGGTGCAAAAACACCGCCGCGCCAGCAGTTCGAAGAATTCGTCCGCCGGAATCAGTCCGGGAACCACCTTCAAGGTCCACTGGGTGTGTTCGCTCAATTGGGCCTCCATGAGCTCAACATTCGGGATTTGCTCTCGGGTCAATGAAGAGTCCATGGCATCGAGGCAACTCAAGTACACCGGCGATGCCTTATCATCCAGATTGGCTCGCTGGCGCTCATAAAGCAACCGCCACGTGGTGTGTTGCTCTTCTGTGTAGCCTTGTATGTTCTGTACCAACCCGCTCGTCATATCATTAAGATACGCGATGATGTTGACACTTCCATGCCGCTAGGCTTGGAAGACCGCTCAGTTGGTGCGGTTTACTCGAACCGGATGGAAGCGACTTCGAGGTCGAAGGCTTGGGCGGTTCCGTCGTATTTCATGAAACCCAATCGGATGACGCTGCCGAGTGCTTGTTGGAGGGGCAAGGCTTCCATGTCGCCGGTGAAGGCTTGGCTCCATGTCAAGTCTTTGGCGTCAATGGTGATGTCTTGCCAGTCCGCCGTTGGTTCGAACGAAGCATAGGCGTAGGGCATCCACCAACGTTGGGACATTTCCATGGTGAGTTTGAAAGGGCCGCCTTCGCCCTTGCATCGGATTGTGATGGAGCTGAGGCCTTCAAGGTCATACTCTCCCCATGCGGCGCGCACAGAACTGAAACCACCGTTGTTTTCCAATCGCGTTTGCCCCACCCAATGCATGCCTTCTTCCCATGTGATACGGCCTTCTGATAGCCCGCCCATCACCCCGTCGTTCAAGGGCCTCCAACTGTCTTCAGTCGTGAAATCAATGACCAAAGGGAGGGACTTTGATTCGGCGGATTCCGTGGAGCATGCGGAACCAATGAATAGGGCTGAGGCCAGAAGCGTAGCGATGGCCAGGGGCCAGGAGGAAAGGATAGCTGCCATATTCAGAAAACACGATAAGCCGAGGTTAGTTCACCGCGAGGTGGCTCCGCTCCGAAGTTTGCGCTGCGCCCAAGATCTCGACCGTCTCTCCTCGGATCGAGCAGTGAAGCTCCCCGCCTTCGGCCGAAAGTTGCCGGGCGTGCAGGTGGTCTTGGCCCATCTGCTTGGCCCAATAAGGGGCGAGGGAGCAATGGGCGGAGCCCGTCACGGGGTCTTCTAGGATGGTGGCTTGTGGGGTGAAAAACCGGGAAACAAAATCGCAAGACATCCCCGGTGCCGTCACGATGACGCCGCCGGTGCCGAGGTTGATTTGGTCAAATACGGGTCGGTCGATGGTAATGTTTTCTATGTCTTCTTGATGGTCGTAGACGAGCACATAATCCCGTGCCTTGAATACCTCTAAGGGTTGGATGTTCAGTGCATCCCGGATGGCATTCGGGAGCTCGACGGGCTGAGGATCGCGCAGGGGGAGGCGCATGGCGTATTTGCCTTCTTTCCGGCTCACCTTCAAGGGGCCGCTAATGGATGAAAACATCACGTGTTCGCTCGCGGGTTCCAATTCTGTGAGGACGATGTGGCCAGCCGCAAGTGTCGCATGTCCGCACAGGTCCATTTCGATGTCGGGCGTGAACCAGCGAAGTTGGTACTCACCCCCGGATTTGACGGTGTAGGCCGTTTCTGGCACCCCATTTTCCGCCGCAATACGAAGCAGCTCGCTGTCATCCAGCCACTCACTTAAGGGCATTACACACGCAACATTTCCAAGGAACCCTTTGGCAACAAAGGCGTCCACTCGGAAGACGGGGAGATGGGATTGAGGCTTCATTTTAGGTCTTCATCCAGCGCCCCACATGAGCATTCCTGCCATCATCACCGCTCCGGCAACCACCATCAACAGCAAGGTGTAGGGCAAGATGTCCCGGGCCTTAAGACCGGTGATTCCGAGCAGGGGAAGTGCCCAGAAGGGTTGGAGCATATTCGTCAATTGGTCGCCGTACGCCATGGCCATGATGCCTCGAGGCAAGTCCAATCCCAAGGCCTGGCAGGATTCCAGAACGAGTGGACCTTGCACGGCCCACTGGCCGCCGCCGCTGGGCACGAATACGTTGAGGACACCCGAGGAGGTGAATAAGGCGACCGGAAGCCAAGCCCGCGAGGTGGCGCCGACCAATCCATCGGCCAACCACGTTCCCAATTCGGTTCCCGTGACCATACCCATGATACCGAAGTAGATCGGGAATTGCACGAGGATTCCGGAAGCGCCGGAGATGGCCTCGTCCAAGGCGTTCAAAAAGGCGCGCATGGACGGGTGGGCCATCAAGGCAAGGCCCAAAAGCAACAGGTTGATCCAGTCCGGGGTGATGAAGCGAAGTTGGCTAACAGGCGGTCCTTGCTGGGCCCACCAGATGGTCCCTGCAAAACACAGTGCCCCGGCGAGCAACGAAAGCCCGCGCCGTTGGTCCAGTTGGTCTGCTGGCGTTCGAGCTGTGGATGCCGCTGCAATCGGTGCGTGTTCAGCCGGCGCTGCGTCGTCGGTTGCGGCTTTGACGGTGCGTCCCAACCAAGCGAAAACCCCGATTGCGGCCAGGGCGACGGCTACCGTCAATGCCAGACTCCAACTGCTGAAGACGGTCTCCCGCAATCCAATGGCCTCGGGCAACGCGGCTGCCCAATCGGCTCCTCCCACCAATTCCTGGAGGTGGCCTGATTCCGCCACTTTGAGTGGCGCTGAACCGCTGAGCCCGCCGTGCCAGACGAGCATGGAGGCGTAGCCGGCGGCACCGATGACGCCGAAGTTTACTTCTCCTTGGCGCCCTTGTTGGCGCATCATGTCCATGACGCCGCGCACGAGGATCGCACCGCCTACGAGTCCCAGTCCCCAGTTCAACCAACCGAGTGCCATGGCGAGGAGGGCGGTTTTGGCAGCGGCCCATCGCGGATTTGAAACGACCCAAACCACAGCCTTGTCCAAGCCACGACGCACCGGCGGTGCCAACGCCAAGACGTGGCCCAGCACGAGCATGAACATCGCTTGAAAGCCAAACCGGATCAGCCCTGCGCTCCACATGCCGTTGACCCACGCCCCCATGACTTCTAGCGGTGTGGCACCGCGCATGGCGAGGGCGCCGGCCACCAAAGTGAGGAGCACGGCGATGGACAGCGGTGTGGGCATGTAGCGTTGGAAGCCGCGGGTGTACCGATTGAGCAGCGATTCAAGCATGGGTGAAAAGGTAGCTATCGCCACCGCTGGTCGCAACCTATCCGTCAAATTCCACGTACATTGAGGCATGGCTCGCTCGCACACCACGCGCACGTTCATTTGGAATTTCCTTCGCAATCCCCGGCGGAATGCGAGTTTGATTCCTAGCAGCCGCTGCGCCAGTCGGGCCATGTTCGAAGGCATAGACCTAAGCCAACAAGGCTACATCGTGGAGTTGGGCCCAGGAACTGGTTGCTTCACGCGCGAACTCTACGCACATGTCCCGGAGACGTGTAAGGTCATCGTCATCGAATTGAACCCCGATTACATCCCGCACCTGCGAGAGGCATATGGAGACCGGTTTGAAATCATCCAAGGCAGTGCTGCTGAACTGGATGCTTACATAGAAGAGCGCGGTTGGCCGCGCATTGATTTAATTGTGTCTGGCTTGCCGTTTACCCTTCCCACGGAGGTCATGCAGCCATTGATGGCGACGTTGCAAAAACGCACAGATACCGGTGCGGTGTACCGGTGGTTTACGTATTTCCCCCGGATGATGGAGCGGCATTATCGCCAGTTCGCGTTCCATCGGGTGCGTTCGGTGTTCCGCAACTTGCCGCCGATGTGGATCTACACGGTCAACTGATTTACCTCACCAACGTAAAGTGGCCGTGGTAGGTGGCTGTCGTGGGTCCTTCGAGAATTTCGGTTCCTTCGACCGTGGTCACGGTCAGTTCTTCGGTCGCAATCGGAATATCGATGATGAAGTAATAGGTGCCTTCTGAGGCGTCATCGCGGGGGTCCCAGCCGGCGCTTCCGCCGAAGTCAAAATCCGAGAACAGCAGGGTTCCCCATCGGTTGAAAATTTGCATGCGCACGCCCTCGATGTTGTGCAGGCCCGACACGCGGAACCGATCGTTTTTGCCATCGCCATTGGGGGAGAACACATTCGGAATGACAATGGAGCAATCTTCGATCTCCACCTCGATCAGGCCCGTTGCGCCGAAGTTGCACGGTGGACCGGTGAAGTAGTCGATCTGGTACAGCCCCGGTCCAACATAGGGCACGGCATTCGTCGGATCGGGAAGCGCAATTGAATCTGCACTCCCCGGTGGGAAGTACGTCCACTGGATTTGGTACAGCGGATCGGCTTGCTCCCCAAACAACAGTGACCCCGGCGCCGGGCAGTACACCAATGTATCGTCGGTGTAGTCCGCCATCATTGGATCGGGAATCGGCATGATGTCCAGCGTCAATTCCACAAGGCTGTCGCACCCCGTGGCGCTAGTGAGCGCATCATTGTAGACCCCGGTCGAAGAATAGGTGATCCCGTTCCAGGTGTATTCTCCGCAGGCATTGGCGACGGAGCTGCCGGCGTAGGGCGGGTAAAACGTGACCACATGAACTGTGGTATCGGCGCACAGGTCGCCTTGGACATCGAGGTACACCGTGTAATCACCGGGGGTTTCGGTCGTGATTTCAAA
>JBELBV010000049.1:6841-14981 GCA_042095135.1 Flavobacteriales bacterium
TGGATGAAGCAGTTGCTGTGGGGCGCGCCGGTGTAGTCGCTGTTTGGCGCCATAAACCACTCGCCGGGCTGCAAAGTGGCTGCTGGTGTGGGCGAGCCATTGAGGTATACCGACGTGTTGGCCTCGTGGGCGACCACGAATCCGCGCTCTTGACTGGGGTCGCCAACGCCTTCCACGAGGATGTGATCCGTACCGAGGTATTGGACGGGGACAATCTGGTCCGCGCCAATGTCCTGATTGGACGAGGTGGTGCCGACGGAGCCGCACCAGTTGCCAACGTTGATGACGACGTTGCCGCTGGATTGGACCAGTGCGCCGAGGACACCCGCGAGGTTGGCTTCGGAATTGGCGTACGCCGAATAGACGCGGCATTCGCCTGCGTTGAGGGTGAAGGCGAGGAAGTCATCGCTTACGGTTGGCGTTCCTGCAAAAACGACCTGGTTGTCGTAATCTGATATCTGGACTTGCACGTTGTCTTCGGTTGCCATGATGCCAAACACGTAGGAACGAATTCCACCTTGGTAGGTAATGGGCATGCCGCCTAAGCGGAAGGTCTGGCCCTGCGCTTTGGTGCCTTTGGAGGTCAAGGCCTCGGCTTGCCAAGAACTTCGATACCGGGCGTTGCAGAAAATGGGAGCGCTCGCCTCCACTTTGAGGCCGCGGTTGGTGAGCGTCTCGTTCAATTCACCTTGGCTGATCATCAGCTTGCTTCCCGACGTTTGCCCATTCCCAATTTCAATGGCCAACGGGCTGCCGTTCTGAATGGTATAAGGCGAATCCCCAAACGTGGCACCGCTTCCATCGTACAGATTGACGGTAACGGGTGCAGTTTCAGGTGTCGACAGGTAGAGGTAGTGGTCGTTGATTTGCCCATTGTCCCGGCTATGAAGCGGCGGCACCCAGTGTACCGTGTCCAGCTGGGCATTTCCTGCGCAAGCAGCCAATATCCCGACGGCCAGTGTTATGAAATGGACAACGCGATGCATGGAATTGATTTCTCCGAACAAGATAGGGCGTTCATGAATTAGGCCTTCTTCTAAAAGTCGTACTTTGCCTCATGCCGAGGTTGTACACCCTGTTTCTTTTGGTCGCTGTTGCCTTCCCGCTGGAAGGAGTGGCCAAGCATTGGATTCACCTAGATTCGGACGCCCCGAAATCAGAAAAGACTGCGCTTCTCATCATGAACGGATTTGGCGGGTCGCGCAGTGGATGCAAGGCCCAGATGGCATTTTGGCAAGACGCGGGCATGGACGTGTACATCCCCGATGTTTTGCTTCGGAAGTCTCTCGCAGCCAGCTCGGAGGCCGTGGCTGCCTTTGTGGAGGAGCAGGGCCTCGATGAATATGCGGAAGTCAAAGCCATCTGTTACATCGCCGGTGCCTATCTCTTACACACCCAGCTCGAGGCAACCCCCATGCCCAACCTCACGGCCATCATCTACGACCGGAGCCCCACCCAAGAACGTGCGCCCAAAGCGGCCATCGCGCGCATTCCCGTGCTCAGCACCTTAATGCTGGGTGGTGTCTTGCGTGAACTCAGTGAAGTCGAGTGGCCATCTGTCCCCTCAGCCGGCTCTGTGCAAAAAGGCCTCGCCATCGAGAACCGCGCAACCCCGCTCATGCGGTTTTTGCGGGCAGAAGCCGAAGCCATGGGGCCGCTCGTGTATGACTGGCGTGCCATCGACTCCACGGCGCAAGATGCTTTTCACGTGGCCTTGGACCACGACATGATGTACGTCCGATGGGACGTGCTCGGGGAGCCGTACCGGTATTTCTTCGAGCACGGGCATTTTCCTGAAGGCCTGCCCCGTGAGCGCATCCATAACCGGCCTTTTGACGCCCGCTACCCCTTGCCCGAATGAAAGTGCCGACCACGTATGATTTGAAGCCGGCGTTTCAACGGCTGCTTATGCCGCTGCTGACCTGGCTGCGCAACGCGGGCGTGACACCGAATGCGTTGACTTGGATGGCCATCGTGTTGTCAGGGGGGCTCGGCTATGCCTTCGTTCAGGGCTTCGAAAACCGCTTCTGGTTTTTTGCTGTAGCTGGTGGGTTGCTGGTTCGAATGGCATTGAATGCACTGGACGGAATGATGGCCCGGAATTTCAGCATGACGTCCAAGGGGGGCGCGGTATTGAATGAACTGGGTGACGTGGTGAGTGATGCTTTGGTCATGTGGCCCTTGGCCTTGGTACCCGGCGTGCATGTGGGGTGGGTGGCCGCCTTGTTGTGGCTCGCTACAGTCAATGAATACGCGGGCGTACTGGGCGCATCCGTCTCCGGGAAACGTCGCTACGAAGGCCCCATGGGCAAAAGTGATCGCACGCTCGTGTGGGGTATCTTCTGCCTCTTATTGGGCGCTGGAATCGCCGTGGAACCGTATGCGATGTACGGCGTGTATGGCGTTCTCATCGGGCTCCTGTGGAGCACGGCCCGCCGTATCCGCACTACCTTATTGCCATGAACAAACTGATCGAAGCGTGGGAGGTGAATGCTGAAGTGCAGTGGGTGATTTTCATCATCCTGTGCATTCTGGTGTTTTCGTCCGTGGCCTGGAACACCTGGAATTTCCTCAAGCCTGGTAAGCTCGTGAAAGAGCTTTTGGTCCGCACCCGCTCTTGGTGGATCATGTGCGCTTGCTTCATTGTCACCACCTTGGCCCATCCAGCGGTCACCCACATTGGCCTGGCTTTTTTGAGTTTTGCTCTGTTGCGGGAGATGTATCCGCTATTGCAATTGGATCAACGGGAGCGGAACGTCGTGTTCCTTTGCTATGCAGTAATCCCCATACAGTACACGCTGGCGTACTTGGGCATGACGACGCTGTTCTTGGCCTTTATTCCTGTATTCATGTTTGTCGTCATCCCATTTTTGTTGGTGATTCGGGGCGAAACGGATGGGATTGTTCGATCGATCGGGCTGATGCCCTACTCATTGGTGGTCTGGGTCTATGGCATGAGTCACCTCGCGCTGTTGTTTCAGCTGCCGGAGATCCCTGGATTCACGGCGGGGCCACAAGGCCTCTTGCTGTATTTAATTTTCCTCGTGGGCATCAACGATGTGTTGCAGTTCGCTTGGGGCAAAACGATTGGCCAGCGAGCGGTCTTACCGAAAGTAAGCCCTAACAAGACCTGGGAGGGGCTCATCGGCGGTGTGCTGTCCGTGACCCTCATTGCGGTGGCGCTGCGGTTCCTAACGCCGCTCGAGGCGTGGGAGGCGGCTTTCACGGGCTTCTGTGTGGCCCTGGCAGGCTTCATGGGGGACGCGATTGCCTCGGGCATCAAGCGCGATTTGGGTATTAAAAATTCCGGGAATGCCATCCCCGGGCACGGGGGCTACTTGGATCGTTTGGATGGGTTTTCGGCTGCGGCGGCCCCGTTTTTTCACCTCATCTATTTTTTCGGAGTGACGGCGGCGGGCTAACTTGCTGGCATGTCCGCTGGAAGCATCGATGCTGAGTTGTTCAATGCGCGCGTTCCTAACGGACGCCGGTGGCTGCTATGGTTCTTGTACAAAGTGCTGTGGCGGACCGTTTTTGGGCTCATAATTGGTCTTCGTTACGTTTGGGCTAAGGCGCCCCACCCCGAAGGTCCGGTGATTTACATCGCCAACCACAACAGCCACCTCGACGCCATGTCGTTGATGACCATTGTGCCGTCGCACCGGATTCATCTCACGCACTCGGTGGCGGCCCAGGACTTTTTTGGACGTTCGGGCTTTCGCAGTTGGTCGATGAAAAACCTGGTCAATGCCGTACTCATCTCGCGCTCAAAGGAGGAACGCGACGTCGATCCCATTGAATTGCTGGACGCGATGCTCAGGCAAGGACACAGTTTGATCCTCTTCCCGGAGGGTACCCGTGGCGTCCCCGGTGTCATGGCCGATTTCAAACGCGGTGTTGGCCACTTGGCTTCTCGACACTCGGATATCCCCGTCATTCCCGTCTACCTCGATGGCTTGTACCGCAACCTGCCCAAAGGCCGCACCTTGATTGTTCCGTTCGGCGGCACGCTTGTCATGGGCGAGCCTTTGATTTTTCCAGCTGGTACAAACGTGGATGCCATCACCGAAAAGGCCCAGGTGGCCATTGAATCCATGGCGCAAGCATTGCTCGACGAAAACAAAATCCCCTCATCCGATTCAGAATGAAACACGCTTTTCTCATCTTCATGACGGCCGCTCTGTCCGCCCAACTTCCCGCCCAGACGTGTGTGGATTCCACGCTCATTGACCCCAACGTGATGTGCCCGGCCCTTTGGGCGCCGGTGTGCGGCTGCAACGGGGAGACCTACAGCAACGATTGCTGGGCGACGAATTACGGGGGTGTCACTTCGTGGGTGGACGGGGAGTGCACAGGCACGGCAATGGACTGCGTCGACTTGGGTGGCGTGGATTTTGGTGCCTGCGACATGGCCATGGGCGTGGTGATGTACAACGGCAGCTGCACCTATCTGTCCGGGTGCGGATGGGTCGTTGACGAAGTGGATTACAGCGTTTATTCGTTCACGAGCATGGAAGAATGCCAAGCCAGTTGCCCTGAAACGACCGAATGCATCGATCCTTCTCTTGCCGACCCGTTGATCGATTGCAATGTCTTCGAGCCTATGCCAGTTTGCGGGTGTGATAGCGTCAGCCACTTCAATGAGTGCGTTGCGACTTACGTTGATTTTGTGAGCGCGTTTGAGTCCGGTGCGTGCCCTGGGGATTGTTACGATGAGGATCGGGTGCAACTTGAAATGGGGTGCCCGGAAAACGAAGATCCCGTCTGTGGGTGCGACAGCATCACGTATTCCAACCCGTGCCATGCCTGGTATTATGGCGGCATCGCTCAGTGGACTCCTGGACCTTGTGAGACGAACCGGGTAGACGAGTGGGTCACCCCCGAGCTGCTTGTGGCTCCCAATCCGGCGACAGAGCGCCTCAGGGTGAGTGGGTGGAACCCTGGTGTCCCCGTCCGATTGCGCGTCGTCGCCCTCGGCGGTCGAACGGTCATGGAGCAGGTCATCCAAGTGAGCCATGTGCAGATGGACGTACACGGATTGGCTCGCGGGATGTACATCGTCCAAGCGCAACAAAACGGTTTGCCTGCTGTTCATCAACTGTTCATCCTCGAATAAGAACAGACATGATCCGAGTGGCGTGGAACGCCGATTACGCGCATGCGTTGCCCGAGGGGCATCGCTTTCCCATGGAGAAATACGAGCTGGTGCCCGAGCAATTGGTGCACGAAGGCACGCTGTCTGAATCCCAGTTTTTTTCGCCTACGGCGCTGGGCGATGAGGAGGTGCACCGGGTGCACGATCCCGACTATTGGGCCAAGTTGAAGGCCGGAGAATTGTCGCAACAGGAAGAACGACGCACGGGTTTTCCGTGGTCGGAAGCACTGGTCCAGCGGGAGGTGATGATTATGGGAGGGACGGTTGAATGCGCGCGGCAGGCCTTCGAATCAGGCGTGGCCCTCAATATCGCCGGCGGCACCCACCACGCGTACCGGGACCGCGGCGAAGGCTTTTGCTTGCTGAACGATTTTGCGCTCGCCGCCGCTGCTCTCCTCGACGAGGGTCGGATTGAACGGGCATTGATCGTGGATCTGGATGTCCACCAAGGCAACGGCACGGCGAAGATTTTTGAAGACGACCCGCGGGTGTTCACGTTCTCGATGCACGGTGCTGGGAACTATCCGATGCACAAGGAGGTCAGCGACCTTGACGTGGGCCTGCCCGACGGGATCGATGATCGCCATTACCTCCAGCTGCTCGACGCGCACTGGCCACGGTTGCTTGATGAGGTGGAGCCGGATATGGTGTTCTATCAATGTGGCGTGGACATTCTGGAGACCGATAAGTTGGGCCGTTTGGGTGTTTCGTCCGCGGGCTGTGCAGCGCGAGACCGGCGCATTCTCGAGCGTTGCCATACGGATGACGTGCCGGTGGTGTGCAGCATGGGCGGCGGGTATTCCCACGACATTTGGCACATCGTGGAGGCCCATTGCAACACGTTCCGCATCGCGCACGAGCTGTGGGGCTGAGGCGTTGGGGATTGTGCTAAATTGGACGGGAAGAATTAGACCATGCAGAATTTGAAAATGACCCATTGGGTGAGCGCAATTGCCCTATTCATAGCCGGCTGTGCGGCGGCCAAATCCTCCTCCAAATCCAATGACGGGCCCACGCAGGTCGCATTGGAAACTCAATTTGGAACCATGACCATCGAATTGTTTGATGATACCCCTGCGCACCGGGACAATTTCATCAAGTTGGTGGACGAAGGGTTCTACAACGACCTCCTGTTCCACCGGGTCATCAAGGACTTCATGGTCCAAGGCGGTGATCCCACTAGCCGCGGGGCAGGCCCCGGCACTCGTTTGGGAACCGGGGGCCCGGGCTACACCATCGAGGCGGAAATGGACTCCACACACCTGCACCTCAAAGGGGCGCTGAGTGCCGCGCGCCAAGGGGACCAAGTCAATCCCGAAAAGCGGTCATCCGGAAGCCAGTTTTACCTCGTTCAAGGCAAGACCTACAGCGCCGATCAGCTGGCCAATTTTGAGTCGCGCATGCAGAAGAACCACCCCGGTTTTGCCTACACCGCGGAACAAAAAACGGCGTACGCCACCGGAGGGGGCACGCCGTTTTTGGACATGGAATACACCGTCTTTGGTCAGGTCATCGATCGCCTCGACATCATCGATTCCATCGCTATGGTGCGCACAGCTCGCGGCGACCGTCCTGTGGCGGACGTCACAATGCGGATGCGTCTGGTCCATTGACCGCTCAGTGCAGGATGACCCGTCGGTGGGTCGTCCTACCGTCTTCCAGACGTCCAATCAACACGTACTGGCCGCGGGGTAAATCGGCGACATCGAAGCTGGACATTCGATCGGTTTGGGTCCAATTGGCCACTGCTCGTCCGCGCATGTCGGTGAGCTGCCAAGTGGTCTCAAAGGCGTTGGAAGCCACGGTGAGCGTTGTGCGGGCTGGGTTGGGGTAGACGCGCAAGGCCTCCAAAGCATTGGCTTCTGATACGTTCGAAGCGACTTCGTTGTCGCTGTGGCCGTACAGGGCGTAGTCGGGACCGTCGTAATCGATGGGTTCATCGTCGTCGGTGCCGTCATCGGTTCCGTCGTCGTCCGTTTCATCCTCTTCATCAACATCCTCACCCTCCGGCTGCCAATCGATGGTGCATACGTTGTAGTTCAGTCGGAAATCGAGCATGGCATCTACGTTATCGTTATCGGCGAAGAAATTCGTGACCCAGTCCGAGCGGATGCCGACCGTGCCGTCGCAATTCAACCCAATCAATCCGAAAGGCCGTTGAAAGAACGTGTTGTAGATGGCGTTGTCCGGGTTGTCTGCATACATCGTGAACGGGAAGTCGTGAATAGGAGACTCGAGCCAATCGTGCATGGCCCAGCGCCGTTCGGCATACACAGATGGCTGAACCACGGCGGTGTCCGTGTTAACGGTTGGCGGGCAGTTACTCGGGCAATTGCCGTCTGTGGGGTGCGCCTCCACGCCGTAGATGAAGATCCAGTTGTAGTCTTCGATGTGGTCGTAGATGAAGTTGCGCGCTGACCAGACTTCCTGACCGGGCAGGGACGGGTCGAATACGTTTCGAAACCGAATGCAAGAGACGCTGCCGCTGACGAGAACGACCGGCTTGGGGCCGGCGAGTTCGTCGTAGAGTTCGACGGGATTGCCATCGAAGTCGTAGACGGTGAAGTTGTAGACGGTGTCGTTTACGTTGTATCCGCCGGACATGTTCATGTAATCACCGTAGAAGATGATGTCGTCCACGGATGCCGTGTCAGCAGGTTGTTCGGGTAAACCAAAGTCTCCGTACTGCGCCGTCGAAAAGGTGCAGGCGGCGCAGGTTAGGAGGAACGCGAGGGTGTACCTCGCACAGGTGAGATGGTGCATGGTTTCAATTTCTTGCACGCATATGACCTGCAATCCTGGGAAAAGGTTCGCTTGGAATGTTAGAAAATCGTTAAATCCGGGTTTTTACTGCACGCACGGGGCCACGAGCAGCCGGTGCACTTCGTATCCAGGCATGCCGTTGAGGTCCATTCCGGCCTCCTCTTCGCTGTCCCAGTTGATCATGATTTGACGCAAGGAACAATTGCAGTATTCCTTGGCGTC
>JBELBV010000050.1:0-14273 GCA_042095135.1 Flavobacteriales bacterium
TGCCGTCGCCATCGGTATCGCTGAGGCAGTTGCCGTCGCAGTCGTAGCCGGCTTCTGGTCCGTTGCCTTCACAGTCGCAGGCACCTTCCGCGATGCCGTCACCGCCGCAAACGCCACACTCGTCGAGTTGGAGGCATGAGCTGTCGTCGTCGGTGGCTGCCGCGTCGTAGTTGCAGGCTGTGGCGTCAGTACATCCTGCGATTTCAAAGTCGTCGCAGACACCGTCACCGTCCGCGTCATTGAGGCAGTTGCCATCGCAGTCGTATCCGCCATCTGGGTACGTACATGAGCCGTCTTCATCGGTAGCGTCTGCATTGTAGTTGCACGCTGTGGCGTCTTGACATCCCGCGACTTCAAATTCGTCACATATGCCGTCGCCATCGGCATCGTTCAAGCAGTTGCCATCGCAGTCGAACCCTGCATTAGGGTAGGTGCATGAGTCGTCTTCATCCGTGGCGTCCGCGTTGTAGTTGCATGCTGCAGCATCTTGGCATCCTGTGACTTCAAATTCGTCACAGACACCGTCAGCGTCCGCATCGTTCAAACAGTTGCCCGCACAGTCGTATCCTGCATCTGGGAAGGCACACGACCCGTCGTCCGTGTTGGCTGCTGAATCAAAATTGCAGGCCACCTCATCGGTGCATCCTTCCGCTACAGCGATGCAAGAGCCGTCGTCATACGCTGCAGACTCGTCGTAATTAAAAGCCTCTGAATCTGTGCATCCACACGCATTCCCACCGGTTCCTTCGTTGTCGGTTCCGAGGGGGTTGAATTCGCCATTTCCGTCAAATTCATAGGTGAAGCGCAAATCGTTTTCACCTACACCATTGCCAAAGACTTGGACGTTGATGCGGCCTGAAGGCGCGGCATCTGCTGTGAGCTGCATAAAGAGGACCCGTCCGTCGGCGTCTGGGAGCCCGTTGGGCGTGCCATTGAGCACGTACCAAGCACCTCCGGCGAAGTCGTTCATGACGATGTCTTGTCCATTGAGGTCGCCAGCCGTGTGGAAGGCACCGACCCAAGGTTGATCTGTACTTTCAACCGTAGAAATTGCGGTTTCGGCTCCAGAATTTTGGCTGTCAATGCCAATGGTTACCCAGCTGTCAGCATTTAATTCTGGGAAGAACGCTAAGAAGGCCGGGTTGATGTCACTTGCAACGGATCCGCCAAATGTCGAGTTCCAGAAACCGTTTGCAGTGGATAATTCAAATGCTTCATCGTTGTTGCCGTACACTGAACTCAAGAAGTCGTCATCGTTGAGCATGTTGATGTAAAAACGGTACGTGGTCAAGCCTGGTTGCAGGTCTTCACCGTGTACTTCAACGGACATAGTGTACGTATTAATAGGAAGGAGACCTCCGCTGCTGCATGAACAGAAGTCGCAGGTGCCATCGTCGTCGGTGGCTGAAACGTCGTAGTTACACGCATTGGCTGCGGTACAGCCCGCTGTTTCAAATTCGTCGCATACGCCGTCGCCGTCCGCGTCACTGAGGCAGTTGCCGGCGCAGTCGTAACCCGATTCAGCATAAACGCAGTCCCCGGCATCCGTGGAATTTGCGTCATAATTGCAAGCAGAATCGTCTTGGCATCCCGCGATTTCAAACTCGTCGCATACGCCGTCACCGTCAGCATCATTCAGGCAAATACCGTCGCAGTCGTATCCAGCTTCAGGACCGTTGCCTTCGCAGTCGCACGCGCCCTCTGCGATGCCGTCGCCTCCGCACTCTCCGCACTCATCGAGCTGCAAGCAAGAGCCGTCATCGTCCGTGGCCGCTGCGTTGTAGTTGCACGCCGTGCTGTCGGCACACCCTGCAACTTCGAATTCGTCGCATACGCCGTCAGCGTCCGCATCGTTCAAACAAACTCCAGCACAATCGTACCCTTCTGCGGGGTAGGAGCACGAACCGTCTTCGTCCGTAGCGTCCTCAGCGTAGTTGCAAGCAGCAGCGTCCGTACAACCAGCGATTTCGAAGGGGTCACAGATACCATCACCGTCCGCATCGGCCAGGCAATTCCCGGCACAGTCGTAGCCGTCGGCCGCGTAATCACACGAGCCGTCGTTGTCAGTAGTTTCAGGCTGGAAGTTGCACGCCGTGGCATCGTCGCAGCCAGGTATTTCCAGTTCATCGCAAATCCCATCGCCGTCAGCATCGTTCAGGCAGTTGCCGTCGCAATCCAACAAGTCCTCGGGGTATTCGCAAGCTGCTAGTTCCTCTGGGCCGTAGCACGCTTGCTGGAAATCAATTAGTTGACGAGTGTCTGCGGCTGGAGATCCGTTCTCAAAGAACTGCACATACATGGAGCCGGACAGGTCCCCATCCGTAGTTACTTGCGCCAACAGGACCCGGAAGTCGTCTCCAGCGATGCCGTTGGTGTTTCCATTGAAGATGAACCAGCTACCGCCAATGGCATCGTCAATGGCCAAGTCTCCACCGTCTTCGAAGAGGTTACCCCATGGATTTTCGGGGTTGTCGATGGTGTTGATGTTGCCTTCTCCTGCGCTGGCCGATTCAGTCAAGCCGATGGTGATGTAGGAGTCAAATGCGGCACTCGGGAAAAATCCGAACAAAGCAGCGTTTTGGTCAGAGCCCGTCAAACCGCCAAACCCGCTCTGGAAGAAGGAGGTGGTGGATTGAATCCGTGTAGGGAATTCCGAATCACCGGAAACGCTCGAGACAAAGTCGTCTGCATTTTCGCACAAGGCGTAGATGCGATAGGTAGTGTAACCGGTCAAGTCGTCGGTGCCAACCATTCCGCTGTGTTCAGCATAGGCTTCAATTTGCAAGCAGTAAGCCGGTCCAGCGAATGGCTGGTAGTTGCACGCCGCTTCGTCCGCGCAATTCAAATCTTCGGCATAGGCGCAGTAACCGTTGTCGTCTGTGGCGTTGGGATCGAAGTTCAACGCCGTCGCATCGGTGCAGCCTGCCATTTCAAAAGGATCACAAACTCCATCCAAATCGCTGTCCAAGAGGCAGTTGCCATCGCAATCGTATCCTTCTTCGGCATAGGTGCATGCAGCATTCGAACCTGGGTAGTTCGGCGCATCCGGGTTGTAGTTGCACGCCGTTTCGTCGCCGCAGCCAATTGGTCCGCATTCTGTGCAGTTGAATTGCTGCCCCAATACAAACGCGGGAGAGCCATCCGCAGGAAGGATGAGGGCATGCAAGACGCCGTTCAAGCAGTCTTGGCTGGTGAATTGTGCAATGAGCACTTTCATGTCGTCACCGGCGGTGGCATTGGTAGCGCCGGGCATGGCGAACCAAGACCCACCGGTTTCAGTGTTCATGTAGATGCTTTCGCCTGACGTGGCAGAGGGGAAGAATAGGTTCGAAACCCACTGCTGTTCCAAATCTTCGTTGACAATGATGAACGATTCACCAGCTCCCAAATCCGGTTCATGTTCCAATCCGATGGTCACGTAGCTGTCGAAGGACAACGACGGGTAGAGAGCCAAACCTTCCGTCGAGATCCCGGCAGCTGTGGGGCCGGATGCATACAAACTGTTGAAATAACCTGCCGGTGCCACGATTTCCGTGGGGTTTTCGTTGTTGCCAAATACCGTGAGTACTTGGTCTGCAGGGTCAGCGAGGTTAAGAAAAAACTGGTAGGTGGTGTGACCCGTGAGGTCAACTTCTCCAACCATACCAGTGTGTTCGCCGGTGATTTCAATGGACATTGAATATTCCTGGGCGTGGGTAGTATGCAGGGCTGCACACAACGCAGCAACCGCCCAGAAGGACCGGGTTAGGCAATTTTGGCTCATGTCAGACAATTTGGGACTTCTAATATAAGAACTAGAGGCTTATATTATACCATTCGTCGACGGAAAATATTTATCCCCGGAATAAAAGAACCAAATGGTCGAAATATTGACTTCCGATTTGTACTGAATGATTGGTATCAAATAGTGCCAAATGCTTGATAAATCTCGCTCAATCAGGGCACGCCGCTCCGAAATCTGTCAATAGCAAAAGCAGATCGGCGACCGTTACAATGCCGTCATCGTTGATGTCTGTGGCGCATGAAGTTTCTGCATTAGAGAAGAGACACGAGCCGTCATCAATCGTTGCTAGGTTATTGAAATTCAATGCCGAAGGGTATGTACACCCGAAGGTCTCGCAGCTCACAAAATCGCAGGATCCGTCGTCTTCGGTGGCGGTGTTGTCGTAATTGCACGCGTTGGGGTAGGTGCAGCCCTGAACGGCCTCACCACCACCTCCGCCTTCACCGCTTGTATCGCATTGGCCATCGATGGTGTGCTCACCAAAGTTCGACCAATCGTCGATTTCGAGCACAATCCATTCGCTATCGTCGGTGTTCGTTCCGGCCGATAGGCTCCAGTCACCGGCGTTTCCGCTGAGCACGTTGGATTTGCGGACGAGGGTGTGATTCTGGGTGGCATTGGTGGTACCGGCCACATCCCAGCCACTGCCGGGATCTCCATTCCAGTCGCCGATGATGTCCAAAATGACGAAATCCGTTGGCGACCCCTCAACGAGGGCAAAACCGTCGTCGCCGTTTGACAGGTTGCCATAAATGAAGTCGGCGGCATTCAACAGGGCCGGCGCAGCGGACGAATGCACGATGCGGTAGATGCTTGCTGGTGCAATGCTTGCGTTGGCAGGCAGTTCCACCCAGGTCTCGAAGCTTCCGGGGGTTGCGGGTTCGTTGACGGTGTGGGCCAAGGCCATTGCCTCAAGGCTCACTTCTGTCAATCCGGGGTTGAAAATTTCGAGGTATTTGTTGTTGGAGCTGCCTTCCGCGTATTCCGAAAAGAACAACGTGCAGCTTTCCAGCGGAGCGCCGGAGCAGTCGAGGCCTGCTTCAGGGTAGGTGCAAGACCCGTCGTCTTCGTTTGCGGCGGCATCGTAATTGCATGCTATGGGGTCGGTGCAGCCGGGCACGTTCACTCCACTCCAAAACCAAGCAGTTTCGACCCACTCGGGGTGGCTGATGTAGGGATTGAAATTGCCTTGAACCTCCTCAATGCGGGCGTTTCGAGTGGATTCGAATGCGTCCACGGGGTCTTCAAGGTGCCAGGCAAGGAACAACTCTGGGTCGCCCAAATCGCTCATGTCTCCGGCTTGGGTGGGGTACATAGTGTAGAAGTAAAACACCTTCCGGGCGATGTCGCCTTTGTGCTCGGCTGGGGGTTCCCAGGCATTGCCACTTCGCTTGGACCACGCTGCAGGGATGGGTGGTATGTTGCCTTGCGTAACGTAATCGCCGTTAGCGTCAATTCCGTACCACTGGGCGGTTTCGTCGTCGACTGATCCGTATGGGGTGTTTCCTCGAGCAGAATTGGCACTGCCGTGGGTGGGGCGGATGTTGAACAGATCGGATTTCATGGGAGGGAGGCTCCCGAAAAAGCTTTGAGGAACGATGTGCTCGGTGTTGATCGGATCGAGGTAGGTGACGAAAGCGGATGGCTGCTGAAAGCCGGTGTAAATGCCGGTGATGAATCCTCCTTCCTCATCCGTATAACCGAACATTTGGGTGCGGGCGCCGTTGTACCCCAAGTCGTCAAAGTAGGGGTTGTACCACTCTGCTTTTAACCAGGTTCGCAAGGCCTCCGAGTTCAGTCCATCGGGTGCTTCCGGTTGCGCCCAAGATGGCGCGGTGTACAGCGTCAAAACACCGATGAAAAGGCTGAATTTTTTTATTCGAAATTGATTCATTCAAAAATATTTTGATGATTGTAAATCAGAATGTTAATTCACTCTGACTTGACAAAATGTAATTCTGTGAAATCGAAATCTGGATTGGGTACGTCAATGTTCAAAGTTTCCACTTTTCCGGAGGTGTTAAGGCTGAAGTGAGCCGTGCCACTCGGCAGCATCATTTGCGTGTCCCAGTGCAATCGAAACGTGTCGAAATGCCAATGCTCGAAATGCCCTTGGAACAGCGGGGTGGGTTGGAATTCGAACTGCAGTTGCTCACCGTCTAGTCGAACCGATATGTCGCCGTACATCACATCGGAGTACGTACCGATATACGCGTCCAGCGCCAGAGATGGTGCGGTGTCTGGAATACGGGAGGCGAGCAGATCTGCTGCGGCGGCAGCTTTCTCGGCCGGTTCTGCCGCACGGCGCTCCCGCAGAAAATCCAGCAACGGGGTCTCTTTGTCGTTGTCAAGGAGAATGCCCAGTGCGTCAAAGCCCAAAGCCCACGGAACGGAGCTGTTGGTATTTGTGGCGATGAAGATGCCCAGCTTTTCCTCTGGTACCAGCATCTGCCGAGAAATCATCCCGTCGTAACCACCTGAGTGGCCAACGGTTTTGCGCCCATGCAGGGTGCCCAGCTCCCAGCCCAGGCCGTATCCACGAAAATGCATCGAAGGCAGCCGGTCCGCATAGAATCGGGATACCGGGATGGGAGTGTGCATGGTCCACATCGCATCGGTCTGCGCATTGGACCAGAGCCGCTCATCCGCGACGCGGCCGCTGTCCATCTGAGCGATCATCCATTGGGCCATATCCGTGACACTCGTAATCAATGCACCAGCCGGTGCCATGTTGTCCCAATTGATCCAATCGATGGTTTTCAGCACACCCTCGTCCAGTTCGTTGTGCGGAAGAGCGACGTTTTCCAGGCCTGGCAGATCTGCGGTTGACAAGACGGCGCGTTGCATTCCCAAAGGGATGAGCAGCGAATCGCGGACGGTTGTGGCCCACGGTTCCCCGGTGATGCGCTCCACCACTTTTCCTGCGGCGATGTACAAGATGTTTTGGTAACCGAATTGCGTACGGAAGGGACTGGTGGGCTGGAGGTGACGGGCGCGTTGGAGTACTTGATCGGCGGTCCAGTTGGATCCATACCACAGCAAGTCGCCTGAAAACGTTTCCAGACCACTCCGATGACAAAGCAAGTCGGCGATGCGCAATTCAGATGTGACGTACGGGTCGTACAACTCGAATTCGGGCAGGTAGTCCTGCACGCGGTCGTTCCAATCCAATTTACCCGCGTCCACCAATTGGGCCAGTGCTGCACTTGTAAAGGCCTTCGTGTTGGAGGCTACGGCGTACAGGGATTCCGGATTGGCTGCTTGGGTTCCGTTGGCATCGAGTTTGCCGTGCGATTGCGACCACACCAACTCGCCATCGTGCACGATCGCAACAGAAATGGAAGGCAGATTGAGGGTGCGTTGGGCCTCGAGCATGGCAGCGTCCAATCGGTTCCATTGTGATTTCGAAATCTTCAATTGGGCCATGGCCGTGGCGGGCGTGCAAGCCCATGCCGCTAAAGCGAGTAGAAAAGCGCTCGTGAGGCGCAAGAGGTGTTTGGTTTTGAAGGAAATTTGGGCAATCATAACAGCTAATTTCGGTCAGATGGGCGCGAATGCATTCAAAATAGGCGACAAAGTGCGTTTCCTGAACGACGTCGGTGAAGGACGGGTCACGGCCGTGCAGGCAGATGGCCAAATCCTTGTTGAGGACGACAACGGCTTTGAATACGCACACGCGGCCAACGATTTGATTCCCATGGAGTCCCGAGCGGCGATGGAACAGGCGTATGAGCGCGTTGTGCCGTCGATCCTCGAAATCCTGCAGCAAGAAATGGACCCTGCTCGTCAGCGCAAGTTGGAGCAGGATTTTAAGTCGAAGTACAAGGAAGCGCAGGCCCGCCCTTCAGGCGGAGCAGTGGAAGAGGTCGATTTGCATTTGCACGCCATAGTCGACTCGCAAGCGGGCTTGGGCCTCGGTGTGATGCTCGAACTCCAAATTGCACATTTCGAACGCATGCTTCAGATTGGCATTCGTCAACGTACCAAGAAAATGATCTTCATCCACGGCATTGGCCAAGGGGTGTTACGCCACCAAATTTGGTCCCGTGTGGAGCAGTACTACCCCGACTGTTCGTGCCGCTCAGCCGATCCTCGGCAATACGGCAATGGCGCCACCGAAGTGTGGATCGGTGAGGCGGCGTTTCGTCACTGACCAATCTTTACTCTTCGCCTGAATTGGCCTTCTTTTCTGCGGCCCATTCTTTGGCAATGGTCTTGAGGTCTCGTTCGGGGTCTTTGATCGAAAGTTGGCTCGCGTCTACTTCCAGCGGCGCATCGAGTGCTTCCCAACCTGTCACCTCAAACGCAAAGGCTGTGCCTTTTGCATCCGCACGTTCCAAAGCTTGGATGGGGTACTTCTGCGCCGCATGGGGCAAGTCAACACTTTCCAACGGCTGCAGGCGCATCCATTCGTACACGGCTTGGGCCTGGTCAGCATCTTTTTCGATGCGCAACGTCAACCGCAAGCTTCCGCCTTCGATGGCCGCTGTCCAAATTGTTGTCGTATCAGTGGACCCTACTTGATTCCATGCCTCGGATTTTTTGGAAAGAAATTGAGATTGGTTGCCCGTGAATCCTGCTTTTGCTGCGATGTTGGCCGGAATGAAGTTGCCTTGGAGTGAATGGAGGTTGATGGTGGCTGCGCGTCCTTGCTCAGGGTCGAGGTAGAATACGTCGTCAGAGGGGCCATTGATTACCTGCCACAGGTGGGGCGTATCCGCGTCCTTGGGATTGTTCCAGAAGGCTTGCTTTTGTCCGCGCCCGGCGCGTTCCAAATTGAAATGAGCGACGTGGGTCCAAGTCAATAGCTCCGAGCCTAGGTTGATGCGTGACAATGCCGCCACTTCACGTGAAAGCTCTACTTGAATGGCCATCTGAGCGAGGCGGGCAGAGTCAACAACTGCCGTGTCCGGCACATCGGTCGCCTGCGCGACTGCAGGGTCGGGTACAGGCAGCATCGCAGCCGATGTGTCTGCTACGCTGACTTGTGCAGCTGCATCCAAACAAAAAATGGCCATTAAAATTCCAGCAAACCAAGGGAATATCACGGTGCGTTTCATCTACCGAAGATACGATGCAAGCCGCATTGTCGCGGTCAATTCCGGTACCGACGCCGCAAGCGCTTAGGGTTGTTCCACGGAGCTTGCAGATTGGGGTCACGGACGTCAACATCCTCTTCCAGTACCCAGTGGTTTTTTTTCCAAACGAACCCGTCGTAGGACATATCCGGCCCGTAATAAGCCGTTTGCCCCTCCAAATCCGAACTTGGAGGGCTGAGGTGATCCATGACAATCATCTCCAAGTCTTCGCGCCACTGAAGGATGGCGGATACTTGGTCAGAGTACTCCATGATGTACCGCTTGGTGGAACCGCGACCAGCGGAGATGATCGGCACGCCAAATTTGAGTTTACTACCGCTGATGGACAGGGTTTCAATCACCTTCCGCGTTCGAATGTTATCTGCTCCGTCCCATCCAAGCAGGGTGTAAACGGGTCGGTTGCCTTGGTGCTGAAGGAGCACTTCGTAGTACACAGCTCCTGGCCATTCTTTCGCCGTGTAGCGGGATTTTTCGTCTAAGGTGGGGCGAAGGCTGGTGGAGCGTTTGAAGCGCAACGCTTGCACGGATTGTTCTTTCTTTTTGCCGCTAAAGATGACCACCGCACCGTAGGCGTTGGTCTGGTTGTTCAATTCGACATTCCACGACACCACGGCGAGGCGTTCTTTGCCAATTCCAGCGGAGGCAAACCCCATCACACTTCCTAACTCTTCACGGGCTTCCTCTTCCAAAGGGTAGCTGTTCCAGTGGTCAACCAGGGCTTCGGAGAGTTGATCGCTTAGCCTCAATCGCTCGGCATCAGATGCGGCCTGTTGGATTTGCGAGTAGCGCTCGACAAAAGCTTCCAACTCGCCTTGTGCGAACGATGCAGTGCCACATCCCAGCATAAAAAGAAGCCCAATGCTCACATTCAGGGCACTTGGTCTCAATGGTTTGGATGGAAGGGTTAGCAGCATGGAATACAAACGCGAGAATGGCGCGTCGAATTGCTTTTACAGGTGCATGAAGGCCTTCTTGGCCAGCAGCAGTTCCTCCGATTCAACGTGGTCAGGGTCGTCCACACAACAGTCTACCGGACAGACGGCTGCACACTGGGGTTCGTCGTGGAACCCTACGCATTCCGTGCACTTCTCGTGCGCGATGTAGTACACATCCATGTTGCGGGGATCGTTTTCAAGGTCGGCGTTGACCATGCCTGCCGTGGGGTGTTCACCTTCTCCTTTGAACCCCGTTCCATCGGAAAACTGCCAGCCGGCTCCACCCTCGTAAATGGCGTTGTTGGGACACTCAGGTTCACAGGCACCGCAGTTGATGCAGTCGTCGGTAATCATAATGGCCATGCGCGTGTTCGGTCTTGGGTTGCAGCGTTAAATTTGGGGCGAAGATACGCACCAAAATGACCAACACATTCCTTTCCGGCCTTGTTCAATTGGGGGCATGGTTCCGCGGTGAAGTGGAGAACGAGGGCCCCGAAGACGAAGGACTGTTGCGTCTGTCCGAGGCGCAGAATCGTTGGTTCACACCAGCTTTTGTCAAAGATGCGATGAACGCCAATGGCGAAATGTTGCGTACGGAAGTGCTGGAGCGTTGGCTCGTCAAATACCCCCAACTCAACGATGCACGTTCGCCCGAGCTGATCGGCCTTGTCTTGGCCGGTAACTTACCGATGGTTGGGTGGCACGATGTACTGTGTGTGCTACTGAGCGGACATCGTGCCTTGGTGAAATGCAGTTCCGATGACAAGGTTCTGATCCCTGCTGCAGTGGCTGCCTTGGATTCCTATTGCGACGAGGACATGGCGTCCCGTGTTGAATTCGTCACGGGGACATTGGAAGGCGCCGACGCCGTCATCGCCACCGGGAGCGCGAATACCAACCGGTACTTCGAGTATTACTTCCGCGATGTTCCCCGGGTGCTGCGCAGCCAGCGAACAAGTGTCGCTGTCCTTGGTGGAGATGAATCCCACGAGCAGTTGCAAGCCCTGGGAGCTGACATTTTTCAATACTACGGCCTCGGGTGCCGCAGCGTCACCAAATTGATGCTGCCCAATGGGTTTGATTTGGACCGATTGTTCGCCGCTTGGGTGGAGTGGGGGCACGTTGCCCAGAATAACAAATACGCCAACAACTACGATTACCACAAGGCGGTGTGGCTGCTGAACCGGGAGGAATTGATCGAAAATGGATTCCTGTTGGTCAAAGAGGACAGCGGTTGGGTAAGTCCGGTCGGAACCCTGTACTACGGCTGGTACGCAGCGTTGGATGATGTGCGGGAAGAACTGGAAGCCGCTGCCGACACTTTGCAGTGCATTGCTACTGAAGTACCCGAGTCTTTGCATGTCACCTCCGTACCGACAGTACCGCTCGGGCAATCCCAAAAACCCAACCCGTGGGATTACGCGGATGGGGTGGATACGCTGAACTTTTTATTGGCCTTATCTTCGTGACCAACCGCGAGAAATTCCGAATGAACCAAGTAAAACGTTGGGCGTTGGCCACCGCTGGATGCGCCACTTTGTTGTGGGGGTGTTCCACAGACATTGAACTGAACGCGCCGTATGACCGTACGCCGGTGGTGTTCAGCCTGTTGGATGCTGCCCAGGATACGCAATGGGTGCGGATCAACCGCACGTGGTTGGGCGATGGCAACCAATTCGACGCGGCGTTGATTGCCGACAGCAGCGAGTATCCAGCGGAAGCATTGACCGTTCAAATTCAAGAGCGCGTGGGCGGCGCGGCAACGTCTGAGTGGGCGTTGGTTGATACCGTCATCGAGAACAAATCCGAGGATGGCATTTTCTACGCGCCTGAACACCAGATGTGGTATTTCGTGCCCGAAGGAGGGCTCGACACCGATGCCGAATACGATTTGTCGATTGCCATTGATGAGGAACCCGAAGAAGTGAGCTCAACGACCAACATGATTGCAGAGCAGATTGGGAACATTACCCAGCCACCCCCGGGCGTCAATAACTTCAAAATTGGCTTTGCAAGCCCCGGGTTTACGACGACCTATCCGGACATCACCTTCAAGTGGTCATCGACCGCTGGGGCGAGTCGATATGATATCACGGTGTTCATTCACGTCATCGAGCGCATTTGGAATGACCTGGACCACACAGACCTGATCGAAGAACGCGAGCGCGCGGTGGAGTGGAACATCGGCACCCTCAATACCGACGATGATGAAGGAGGCGAGGTGCTGCAGAAGGAAGTGAGCGGTTCACGGTTTTACTCCACGCTTGCGACCCAGCTCGAGGCGGATCCCTACATCACCCGCGTGCTCGGAACGTGGGATGAGGACGTACAGATTGCACGGGCCGTGGATTTCGTGCTCACGGTCGCCAATGAAGAGCTGTCAACGTATTTGGAAGTGAATGCACCGGTAACCGGCGTCATCCAAGAGCGCCCAGAATACACCAATATCAACGGCGGCCTCGGACTCTTCGCAGCCCGTGGTACGCAAGGTGTTTATGGCATTGGATACACAACCGCTTCAGTGCAACATTTGATCGAGGGTGATGAAACAGCCGCGTTGAATTTTTGCACGCCCAATCCTTTCTCCGATTTTTACTGCGATTGATGGAACACACGCTCTCCACCCAAGTCCACGACGCCCGCATCGAATTGTCCATGGGGCTGTACACCATTCGGTTCGCCGACGAGGCCGTTCTGGATGTGAACCAAATGAAGCGCGTGGAAGCCGCGCGCCGTCAATTGGTGGATGGTGGTTCAGGTCCTGTATTGGTCCTCATTCCCCGCAATGCAGCGCTCGTGGAACAGGAGGCTTTGGCCTGGATGGGCTCAGATGAAGCGATGTTGGACGTCCCTGCTCGTGCCGTTGTCGTACCGTCGTCCATTCAGGTGTTACGCGATCGCATCCGGTGGGCGTTATTCAAACCAGCGGTGCCCTTCCGGGTGTTCCGCAACCCCCAAGTAGCCAAAGGATGGGTACTCGACCAGTGGTACGATTCCCAGATTGGAAAGGAGATAGACGCCTTCGAATCGGAAGGCCTCATTTGATTTATTGAACCACGATTTGCGCGGTCTTACCGTCTTTGGTTCGGAGTGTGTATACCCCAGCAGTAGTGTCGTCCAAAATCGTGAGCGAATTGGACTGACCGGATGATACCGTGCGGCCGGCTCCATCTAGAAGGATCCACGCCGATGGTGTGTCCCAACGCAGTTGTTGTCCGTGCTGAATGGGGTTGGGGAATGGTGTAAATGCCCCGGAAGAAGCAGTCTCGGTTACGTCGCTGGATTCACCGAGGTCTTGAAACGTCGCCGTCAACGGCAAGCCAAAAATTTCCGTGATTTCGAGCAAAGGGAACCCCATACCGGCACCCCACCATTGGTAAGTCACCTGTTCTCGGTCGATTGTGAACGGCTCGCCCAATTGCTCGATGAACACGTCATCCGTTGCGGCCAATTCCGTTCGGGTCCGCAGCACTTCGTGCGATCCGCTGGGCAGGATGAGCGTGCCCCATCCGTCGACCTCAACTTCGCGTGATTGCGTCAATCCATAGGTCAGTACACCGGTGATATCCAATTCAAAAGCACCTGTGCTGCTCATGGTTGACCCGTATTCCAGCGGGAGGGGGAGGATCTCATCAATGTCATCATACGTGATGGGCAAGTCAAATCCCATGGCACTCAAGCCAATGCCAGCTATGGCGTAGGCGTCGCCGTCCGTTTGGTAGAAGTTGTTGAAGCCGTCCAACGGAATGCCCAAGTCCACACCAAGTTCGGGAAATTCAGTTGGCAAGAAAAAGTCGCATTGGTAGGTTGAATTGAACGGGCTATTGAACACCAAAGCGGCGCTGATGCTCGCATCGTCGATGTCGACCGGGGTGAGCGGAGCATCCATCAATGCAATCAAATCGCTTGCATCCCATGTTGCATCCACTCCGCTGATTTCGCCCAAGCTAATGTCCGTAATGGCCGCATTGACCAAAGGATATGTGACATCCGGTTGGGGCATGTCACTGCCTGTGATGGTGATTTGGCCTAAAACTAAGCTGACGAAGGCCAGTGCGGGAAGAAGGAGAGCAACGTTTCTCATGCGAATTGTTTGCCCCGAAAATACGGCCGATTGTTCCTTATCTGTTTCTCCGCGCTCCCCATTCGTCGAACGCCCACTTGAATCGAATGCCAACGCCTTGAACAGCATCGCCTTCAATCGCATTGGTCAGGGAGGCGTTTTGGCGGGAGTGACCGGTGAGTTGAATGCCGCCATCGTCGGTTAAATCAAAGCTGACGGTGAGGTCCTGGATTTGAAAATCTTCCGCCTGCACGGTGCCGAAAGTTTGGGCGCCCACTTCGCCTTCGATGTGCAACCGGTCATTTAAGAATTGGGTGCTCAGTGCCAATCCGACTGCCTGCTCACCACTCAACGCGTCTTGGGCATAGTCCAGTCCAACATCCATCGTTGGG
>JBELBV010000051.1:0-14050 GCA_042095135.1 Flavobacteriales bacterium
GAACTACGATTGCGCGGGCACTTGTTTGGACGATGCGGACGACGACGGTGTGTGTGACGTCAACGAAATCGATGGATGTACCGACTCCACGGCCTGCAATTTCGCGGCCGCGGCGACCGATGACGACGGCTCCTGCACCTTCGCGGCGGCTGGCCTTGACTGCCAGGGCGCATGCCTCATCGACACTGATAGCGACGGGATTTGCGACCAGGATGAGGTCACGGGCTGCCAAGACAGCGCGGCTTGCAACTACGATGCGAGCGCAACAGACGCGGGTTACTGCGACTTCCCTCCGACGGGCTTCGACTGCGACGGAGGCTGCCTGCCAGGTTACGAATCCTACTGCGACGGAGGTACCACCACGACCATTGTGGTGGGTTGCGCTGACGACAATGCGTGTAACTACGATGCGGCGGTGACCCAGGACAACGGGTCGTGTACCTATCCCGAGCTCGGTTACGATTGCGACGGGGAATGCCAATTCGACAACGACGGAGACGGCGTTTGCAATGCGTTTGAAGTGCCCGGTTGCATGGATGGGTCGGCCTGCAATTTCGCGGCTGATGCCACCGATGACAACGGCTCTTGCACGTACGCGGCAGACGGTTTCGACTGCACCGGTGCTTGCTTGTTTGACGTGGACGGTGATGGCGTGTGCGACCAAATCGAGATCGTCGGATGCCAAGATGCGGCGGCCTGCAATTACGATTCAGCCGCCACTGAGCCTGGCTTTTGTGACTACTCCAATGCGCCGTATGATTGTGATGGTAACTGCTTGAACGACGCGGATGGTGATGGTATTTGCGATGAATTGGAATGCGCAGAATCCGAAGGCCCGGCGGATTGCTCGAGCGTGGAGGAAGCCTTCCTTGCGGCGTTGGCCAATGGAGATTACTGTGGCGAGGGTACGGTTTGGGTAGCTGATGTGGAGCAATGTGTTCCTGTGCCGACTTGTTTGGGTGACTTTGATGATGACGGCATTCGAGGTACTGCTGATTTGCTGATTTTGCTTTCTTACTTCGGGTTTGCCTGCGAGTAATCCATATCCTTCTTCTCGTTTGTTCAACTACCTTTGGCGCTGAAAAGCGCGCCCATAGCTCAGTTGGTTAGAGCAGTGGACTCATAATCCATTGGTCGTAGGTTCAAGTCCTACTGGGCGCACTTTTTCCCCACGCCTGCTGCATGCATTTGCAAGCGCCACGAGCCGCTTGGTGATGGCCCCGTAGTTCAATGGATAGAATAGAAGTTTCCTAAACTTTTGATCCGAGTTCGATTCTCGGCGGGGCTACTGTGTGCGCAAGATTAATGTTATCAGGGTGTTAAGGAGGAAAAACTCAAACAGAATTCCTTGTGACTCCAGTCACGATTATGCATTTTTACGCAAACCTTTATTCATGCGTATCCTTACCTCGCTTTTTTGCTGCGTGTTCGTCATCTCGAATGCGTTATCCCAATTGACGGTGCTTGAACTTTTGTCTGCCGCACCGAGCAACAGCCACTTCAATGAAATCGTTGCCAACGATGAACTCAATGCATTTCTCGCCTCCGATGCTGGTGTGACTGTTTTGGTTCCCGACAATGAAGCTGTTGAGGCCTACGCAACGGCAATGGGCATGACGACAGAAGCGTTCATAGCATCGGAAAGCGCGCTCGATATGGCGATGTATCACATTGTCCCGAATGAGGAAATTCTGTTCGGCGCACTGACTGCGGACAGCGTGGTGACGACGGCATCGGGTATGCCCATGTCCTTCCATGTGAACGAAATGGTCAATGCAACTGCCGTGGCTGCCAATGACCTCGAAGCTTCGAATGGCGTGTTGCATTTGCTGGACGAAGTGGTGGTCTTGTCCGATGGTATATACCAATGGCTCGACGCAAGTACGCAGCATAATTACATCACAATCGCCATGGATTATCTAGGCCTAGACGGAACCTTCTCAGCCATTGGTGCCGGGACGATTTTTGCCCCAACCGATGCGGCCTTCTTGGCGTATGCTGATGCCAACGATCTGAGTATCATTGATATTGTTTACAACCCGGATTTCATGGACGCCTTGCTTCGCCATTCCATTGGTGCAGCGGCCATGACGGGTGAAGACCTTTTGGTTGCGGGCAGTGTGCTCGCTGATTCGGGAGATGAGTTGTTGATCACGGCATCGGGCGAGTCGGTGTACGTGAATACAGCGGAGGTGACCAATGCGGATAACCTGACCCAGAATGGCTTCGTTCATGTGGTAAATGAAGTCATTATGCCGACGTATTTCTTATCGGATGCCATCGCGGATGCGGGCTTGACCCTTTTGGATACTCTGCTGACACTGACCGGCATCATGGATGAATTGAGTGTGCCAGGGAACTACACGGTTTTTGCTCCCACGGATTCGGCAATCACGGCCTTTTTGGAGGCCGAGGAATTGACCTTGGAAGAACTGCTCTTGGATGTGGATGGGCTGTCTGAGGGCTTGCTCTTGCACGTGGTGGGAGATCTCTTGGGCTCATCTGACCTACAGGACGGCGACCTCCTGATGACCCTTGCGGGTGACCCCGTTTTGGTTGAGGTTGCAGAAGAGGCTGTAATGGTAGGGGGAGCCGCGGTGGTGCAGGCCGACATCCCTGCTGACAATGGAATTTTGCACCTGATGGGGGCTGTGCTATCGCCTTACATCGAGGGCTGTACAGACGAAGAAGCGTGCAACTACGACGACGATGCCACGGTAGACGACGGCAGTTGCTACGCATTGGAGGTCATTACTTCAACAGAGGATAATGTATGTGTTGGCGGTGCGGATGGGGTGATTTACGTGGAAGTCACCAATGCGCCCGATGCGATACTTCTCGGTGATTACCAAGGCCAGCAGGTCTTGGAAAGTGAAGACGGGGTGTTTTCCAACCTTTTGTCCGGCACATATGTGATTCACGTTGAGGATACGGCGGGGTGTACAACAGCGGTGGCGGTTGATATCAATGATCCGACCAGCTCAGCATTAACGGTGACAGTTAGCTCCACACCGGACGACGGCTCCGGGAACGGCACCGTGATGGCGGTTCCGAGCGGCGGCGTTCCGCCGTATACCGTCACATGGTACGATGAAGACTTCAATGAGTCCGGAGAGGTTTACCTGCCAGCCGGGACCTACACCGTTGTGGTAACGGATGAATTGGGCTGCCGCATTGAGGCCTCCGTAACGGTGGAATCCAGTGTCGACATGGCCGAGATTGATTCAGCCTCATGGGTCCTTTACCCCAACCCAACGCGCGGCACGATTGAAATCAATAACCTCCCGGTGCATTGGACGTCGATTCACGTCGTGGACGTGGCTGGCCGCGAAATGTTGGCCATTCAACCCTCGGCAACGGCAGCGGTCCAATGGGATGCTTCCAATTGGCCGGTTGGCGCGTACTTCGTTCAGGTGGTCGGCCATGAGGGTATGTTCACCAAGCGATTCTCGGTGGTGCGTTAATTAAAGATCTAACCCTTAAAACATAAAAAATGAGAGGAGTTTTAACCCTAACCATGTGCATGGTCATTCTGAGCGCATCTGCGCAGAAAAAGAAGGAAAACGGGTCGGTTTACAGCAAGCACCCTGCGATTAAAATGGTTCAAGAGCTAAATGAGGCCTTTGTGGCTGGGGATTCTGCAGCATTGGCCGAATTGCTGGATGATGAATTCAAATTGTTGGACGCCCTGTCGTCAAACAAGGACCAGGAAGGAACCACCAAGCCGGAATTCATTGGTCAAGCGCGATGGTGGTCAAAGAACATCAAGTACCTGAGCATCACACAGGATGAACCGGCCTACCCCGACGCCATTGAATACACGGAGGGAGGCCAAGTTTGGGTGCAGTGCTGGGACCGCATTTACGGAATGAACGCTCAAACAGGAGTGGAGTTTGACATGCCCAATCATCGGTTGTACATGCTCAACGAAGCGGGCGATAAAATTGCATTGGCATTCGATTACACCGATCGTCGAAACTACCGGAAGATGTGGGATGCTTGGCCAACCCGTGACCGGGAAAATGGCACCATCTACATGAACCACGAGAACATCAATACGGTGCGGAAGATGATGTATTCGTTCTTGAATGGCGATTTGGAAACGTGCTACAGCTTCTACACAGGGGATGCTCAATTCAATGATATGAACCGTGCAGAGCCTTATGGCATGGAGGAGAACAAGGCGGGAGACGCTGAATTTCTGGCCAATTGGGAGCTGATTGCATTTGATGAGCGCGGCTACCCGGATTACATGGAATACGATTGGCTCGAGGCGCGTGTGGTTCAGTCTTGGTGGAACATTCGGCTCAAGAAGAAAGGCGACAAGGATGCTGAGGAGGTGGTCGTTCGGATGTTGCGCATGGACGATTTCAATGCTGAGGGAAAAATCACAAGCAGCGATTTATACTACAATGCCGCATTGTTAGCGGATTAATTTCTTACCAATTATTGTAGTGAGCCCCTCGGTTTTCCGGGGGGCTTCTTCGTTTCTTTGGGTTAAGTTTTTCCGGTTACGCTCATGATCCATTACAACCCCAAAAGCTGGTTCAGCCTCATTTTTCATACGTACAACCGCCAGGTCATTCGCAAACTTTTGCCAGCGATGGCTGCGATGGGCGTATTCACCGCTGCCGTTTGTTATGTAGAGCTGGAGGTGCTGGAGGAGCCAATGGAAGTCAGCAACGTCGTGCATTCGTTGTTGGGCTTTGTGCTGTCGTTGTTTCTGGTGTTTAGAACCAATACCGCTTACGACCGGTGGTGGGAGGGCCGGAAGCAATGGGGTGGGTTGGTCAACGTGTCGCGCACCTTGGCCATTCGTGTCCGTGAGTTCTCGGATGACGCTGCTGCCCACGCCCACTTCCGCGAATCGATCCCCGGTTTTGTCAAAGCCCTCCGCGACCACCTACGGCCGAGTCAGCCCGGTGATCCCGCAGCGCCCGTCGCCACGGAGTTCGCTGCGGCTGCGCATGTTCCCAATGCCTGGGCGCAACGCATGGAACGCCAAGCCTACGCCATGATGAAGGCCGGCGAGATTACGGAACAGCAGCATTGGCTCATCGCTCAAAACCTCGAGCGCATGGTCGATATCCTCGGCGCCTGCGAGCGCATCCTCAAAACGCCCGTACCGTACAGCTACAGTATGTTCCTCAAGAAGTTCATCTTCCTATATGTGGTGACCTTACCCATCGGGTTTGTGGCGACATTCGAGTGGTGGAGCGTTCCGGTGGTGATGCTGGTATTTTACATCCTCGTCAGCGTGGAGCTGATTGCTGAGGAGATTGAAGATCCCTTCGGAGTAGATGAAAACGATTTGCCGCTCGATGCGCTTTGCGTGACCATCGAGGCCAATGTTGATGAAATCTTGGCCCGCAGCTAAATCCTTCCCTATGAAGACCATTGACCTCAACGACAAATACGGATTGATTGACGCCAAGTGGACTCCGCACGTAATCGCCGAACTCAACGGACAGCAAGTTAAATTGGCCAAGATTGAAGGCGAGTTTGTATGGCATGCGCATCAAGCAGAGGACGAAATGTTTTACGTTGTCCAAGGAGCGCTGGAGATGCGGTTTCATGATTCGATTCAGCACGTGGGCCCGGGACAGATGATTGTGGTTCCGGCGGGCGTTGAGCACTGCCCGGTAGCGGCACCGGACACGTGGATCATGCTCGTGGAGCCGGCATCGACGGACCACACTGGAGGGGTAGATACGCCACTACGCGTGGATCATTGCGAGCGCATTTGAAGGCATGAAAAAAGGCCGCATGACGCGGCCTTTCTTCTTAACGTTTGAGGAGGGTTATTGGCACCCTCCGCATGCATTGAAGCATACTGTCGGTAAAGTGGCGTCAGCTTCAACCGGTGCCAAGCGGTTGGTGTATTCACCGGAGGTTTTGGTGCACGCTGTTCCGGGTTCGAACATTTCCTGCAGTTCAACACCGCCGTTCAAGGTGAATTTGTATTCCATTTCGCCTTCTGTGGCGCGAACCGTTGCCGTATAAACGCCATCGCCGTCTGCGTCGGTCATTTCATTGCAGGATGCGCACCAGCCGTTGAATGATCCGTATACGTTGACGCTGCTGTACTCGCCTTCATAGCCAGTCATATCGACTGAAAGGCTGACAGAACGATTGACCCCACTGCGTTCTTCGTGGGTGTAAATCTTCGAGTAACGGATTTTACCATCTTCGATGCGAACGTTGGCATGTCGGTCCATGAACGTTGTGGTGTCGCCTTGAATGGATGTGAATTCGTAGCCAGCAAGAAGCCAGTTGCCATTGTCCGGCGTGCCGTCCTCTTCATGGTATTGAATCGGAACGCACCAGACCGCATTCATTGATACGTCAGCGGCTTCGAACCAAGCGGAGATGCGCTGCTCAAATTCTGCGATGCCATTGATTTGTTCCGTTGGGCTTAACTCAACGTAGATGGAATCATGCGCGAGGCTCAGAAGACCGTCGAGGTTTTCGGCATCGAAATGGGTCGTCCATTGCTGCCATATTTCCGCTGATGCAGCATCGCCAATGTTCCAGACGCCTGCGCGTCCATAGACGTAGCCTGCATTTTCGTTGTTTCCGGACTCCCCAGAGCCCTCAGGAGCGGAGCATCCAACGAATAGCAATGCCGGCAGGGCGATTGCGAGGCAGAAATGCTTAAGTGAGGTCATTCTTATTTGCCTTTGAGGTATGCGAACAGCGCCAATCCAAACGCCAGCACATCAGGCGCTGCCATTTCTGCACTGAATTGGATGGTGTCTTGGTTGTTGAACACACCGAAGAACACGCCGAGCAACACGCCCGTCGCGATGACGTAGGCGAGTAAGAGCTGTTTGGCGGTCTCGATGGCACATGAACGGGCGAAGATCAGCAACAAGCCGACCATAAGGAGCGCCGGTGCGAGGCCATAGTGGAACAGCGTGCCCATTTCGAGCAATTCTGGAGATGATGCGGCTTTCTCAGCGCCGACAAGTGTTTCGCCCATGGTGCCAGGCATCACGAGCATGAGTACGCCCATTAGGGTGTTGTACGCGCCGAGGATGGTAAGTGCGAGTTTAGTTTTCATTTGAAGTAAGGGTTTGAGATTTATGTTTTAGCAACTCCGCCTTTGGTGACCATCCCAATGCGCATGAGCATGATGACCGCCAAAATTCCGTGGAGGACGGCGAGGATTTGTGGCAGGCCTTCAACTGCAAGCACAAGCCAAACAGCGGTCGCATTGATAAGGAAAACGGTGGTTGTTACGCGCAAGGCGAGGGTCTTGATCGTTTCATCGGAAAAATTCACCTCATCCGGAAGAACCGGGTACATGAGGATGGTTTGACAAGCAAACATCCCAATCGAGATGATTTCCAAGGCGCCTCCTTCGCCAGAAAGCATACCGAGAAGATTGAAGGTCATGACCATGCCGCCGAATAGGAAGTAACCTAAACGAACATAAAACCCTCTTTTAGTTGCCACACCGACAACAGCGAGCAATGTGAAGATGCCGGCCAAAACGACCGGGATGAGCATCTCATTTTCCATGAAATAAATTTTGTGCCTTGCGGCGGGTTAGTGCTTGAAAAATAAGAAGTGATGTGGAGTGCACGAATCAAATGTGCAGTGTATGTTAACACTTTAATGTGACTTACATCACCAGCTGAGCATCCATTCAGTGAGTTGAGTTACTGTGGACCGCGCGCTGTTCATCGACCTTTGTCAAAATTGAAGAGCATGGCAAGTTTTAAGGAATTGGTAAATGGCGATGTGCCGGTGTTGGTGGACGTATATGCGGATTGGTGCGGGCCATGCCAAGCCATGGGGCCGGAATTGGAAAAGCTGACCGCCTCGGTGGCCGGCGGGGCCAAGGTGCTCAAGGTCAACCTCGACCGCAACCAGCCGCTGGCTGAAGCGTTTGGCATTCGAAGTGTGCCTACGTTGATGATTTTCAAAGAAGGGAAGATGGTCTGGAAGCAAAGCGGATTTCAAACGGCTGTACAAATGGAGTCGGCGCTGAAGCTGTTCATTTGAAGTGGGTTACATTGGGGCCATGAAACGACCCTTTGCTTTATTGATCAGTGGCGCCGCAGCGGCTGCCGCTCTCCTGTTTTCGTGCGGCTCACCCAATTCCGACGCGGCAGCAACGTTTGACACCAACGCGGCCACCATTGCCCAAGTCTTCGCCGATTTTGAGGCCGAGAGTGATGACTTCTTTACCCACTTCAATGCGGACGCCATCTGGCGTGGCACAGGCCTCAACGCTCCCGACACGGTGACGCTTGGGCAGGTGACGGCCAAATACAAAGCTGCATGGGCCAAATACGATTACGAGCTGATCTCACCCACCAACTTCCTTCCCGGTGTCAACGCCCAAACCAAGGCTGTGGACGGCTCCGTGCGCGGATACTTTGAGTGGAACATCAGCAAGCCAGCCACGGATTCTACGGAAGCGAAGTCCGTGAGTGTGAAAGTGTATGAGTCTTTCGATTTCAACCCCGCGGGCGAAATCATGTACACGCAGGTATACGGCAACCTAGTCGCTGGGTACGCCTACCTCGAAGAGTAGTGGGTCATCCCATCAAGAACCGCACGAGCCGACGCTTCGCGACGGGAAGCGTGGATTGCTGAAGTGGAAAGCTGTAGCTCACACGCGCCAAAAACACGGCTGGATTGGGCAATTCAGGAAACTGCCGGGCGAGCCGCACCTTCATGTGCTCAAAGGTTTCCGTCACGCTCTTTCGAAGCTGCTCCACAGGCTTGAGGGAAAGCTGAACATGCCGCTCCCCGTTCAGCAGGATGGGGGATTTGGCATAACGGTAATTGTTGACTTCGTTGCGATCTTCATCGAAGACCAGCAGATACCCTTCGTCCCGGTACAAAGGCTGAATGCCTATGGGCTCCATTTCCAAATGCTCTTCGACTATTTCGTAGAGGTTGCTTCCTGACGCAATGGCCTTTTCGATGTGAGGCAATGAGAACGCCAACAACTCATCGAGGTATGCCTGCAGTTCGGGATGGGCGTTGAAGTGCTTATAGATCAACCTTCGGCTGGCAAAATCCAAGCCTTGAAGCGGCCCCTGGAGTGCTTTTCGCCAATGCCGCTGTTCCTTTTGAAAGGTTTTGAGTTCTCTATGCGTATCGGTTAAATGGCCCAAGGCGGGGTAGATTTTGACGTCCCGAAATTCACGCTCCCAGCGCTTCAACCAAGCGAGCAGGATGTACTGCTTGTACTCGGCATCGAGCAATCCGCCGGTGAGCCAATCGTTGGGTAGTTTGTCCTGGACCATACTATAAGATACGGAAAAACCGACCGTGAATCAACAGGCGGCTGCGGGAAACGAGTGTCAAGGGATGGGACTTAAGGCTTGGAACGGGCTTACTTTTCTGCCATGAAAGCATTGAACGATTGGGGCTTGCTTGCCCTTCGCATTGGAACCGCTGGATTGATGCTGCCACATGGTTGGCAGAAGGCCAATCGCCTCGTGAATGGACTTACCGGCGACGGCGTGGAGTTCTACAATTGGTTGGGCATCGGTGAGACACCATCGCTGATTCTCACGGTCATTGGTGAGTTGGTTGCGCCTATTTTGGTGCTCATCGGTTGGAAAAGCCGGTGGGGAGCAGCGCTGATGGCCATCACTATGGGGGTGGCGGCGTTCATGGTGCACTGGGAAGATCCGCTGTCTGACAAAGAACACGCGTTGCTGTTTTTCTTCCCCGCACTGGCCTTGGTGCTGATGGGCCCCGGAAAGTGGAGCATTGCCCGGAAGTAACTCTGCTACTGTTTGATCACCCTTACCGCAGGAAGCCAATCGCCATTGGTTAGCGACTGCACACGAAGGATGTACGTACCAGGCGTCCAATGGCTGACGTCCATAACAGCACCCGAACGCACCGTAGCGGTTTGAACCAAGGCGCCGTTCATGGCAACGACGTGCACCGCATAGCCACGGGCATTTACAGGCAAATCAAAGGCCAACTGAGCCGCTGTGGGATTGGGGTAAACCGTCCAGCGCTCTTCAACGATTTCAGCCATTTCAGGGACGTCAACGACGAGCCAGTCCTCGCTGATCACTCCTGGGCAATCTGCAAAATCAGTCGCGGAGACAGCATACAAGCCCGGACCGGTGGTCTGGTAGACCGCATCTGTCGCCCCGGGAATGGGCTCCCCGTCCACCCACCACTGGTATAGCGTGAAGGACTGAGCTACCGACAGCAGGCCGCTTTCGTCCTCTTCTATCCAAGGGGTATCGAGTGGCCAGCACACCAGCACGGAGTCGCTCGTCCAAGGACAACCGTACGGATCCCAAGCCTCGGCGGCGTACCAACCGCTTGCGACGGTGGGCCAATTGGAGACACCCGTCAACGGATCGGATGCTTCCCCATTGAAGATCCACACAAAGTCCCAGTCCGATACGTCAAATTCAACATCGGCGGCCACTACTTCAGGGAGTTCGCCCAAACTCAGGTTGAGGGCAAAGGTGGCATCCGGCGAGCAGTAGAGCAGGCTGTCGCTGACGGCGGCGCACCCCGCGCTCGATGTGCCGAGCACAGCGTACCAGCCATGTTCTTGCGGTACAAACACTGAATCCGACCCAGTCGCCACCAAGCTGTCGCCCCAATACCAAGCATAATCGATGAGGTCCTGCCCCACGGCGAGAAGGGAGTCACCAGCGTCGTTCCAATTGATGTCTACGTCGGGGATGGCGTTGACCACCACCTGCGACGTGTCGGTCGTGCTCACGGCCGTTTGAAGCAGAATGGTCAGCGAACCGTAGCTGGGGTCGGCGTTGATGTCCAGCGTTCCGGCCCCGTTCGGCGTGAAGGTCATGGAGCCGAGGTAGTCGTCGTCAGGAAAGAGGTCATCATCCCAAAACGTGACTGTGTAAGGCGGATTGGACAGGATCAGGTTGATGTTCGACCACGTATTGGAATATGTTTCATTCGCTACGCTCGACGTGTAGACGTTGCCGCCGCCCGCATCGCTGATGACGAAATACGGATCGGGTGAGGGCGACCACCCGTCGTCCCAACCTCCACCAGCGGTTGTGTTGAGGGTGATTTGGGACAACACTTGATCCGAAATGGTCGTTGTGAGCGTGACGTCGTAGTTGCCTTCACTGGAGTACAAAACGCTGTCAATTGCGGCTGAAGTGGCTGAAGTGCCATTGCCAAAATCCCAGTTGTAAGTTGTGATTTGGCTGGTGTTTCCGGCGAGTGAAGCTTCAAAGTTGGCTATCAATGAATCACAGCCCGCTGGCGGTGAGAAGGTGAACGATGCGTTTCCTCCTTCGCCGGCTTCAACGCTCAATTGGTAGGGGAAGGAATCGGTGACTACCTGTTCAATGCCAAAGGCCGAGGCAACGGCCGAGATATTGATGACCATATCAAACGTACCTGCCAGCAAGGGGCTCCCGCAAATGTTGGCGCACCCAAGGGTTTGGCCGTTGGTTGGATAATACACCGCATCGTCATCGTCCAGTTCCACCACCATGCCCAAGGGAACACCGGTGATGGCGGTGATGGTAACGCTGTTTAAATCTGCCGTGACGCCTGAACCGGGATCGACCACTTCCGCCGGTAAAAAAAACGTGATGGTCTCCTCGTAAAAAGAACCGACCATCGCTGAAGGCAATGCGGATGGACAAATGGTTGGAAATCCGTTATCAGATGAACACGATGGATCTGAAGTGCACATCGTGCATTGGCTGATAGTGGCGTTTGGGGCCACTAATAAGATGGCATACGCCAAAACGCGATGAACAATTCGAACTGGTAACATGCACGACAATGTATTACCTTTTTGGAAAATCGAAATTGATGCGGCCTCAACTCCTTCTTTCTCTCCTTTTTCTCTCGATTACAGCGAATGCACTGGCCCAGGTCGTCCCACTGATTGATGTGCAAGGACAGCTGAACAGCTCCCCCTATGAAAACCAAGTCATTGCCGTTTCCGGAAAGGTCACGGAAGCGTTCGGAGACACGTGGTACTTGCAAGACGATTACGGCGCTTGGAACGGACTGTACATTGTCGGTCCGGATGTGGTGATTCCCTCGAATGTTCCGTATTGGAGCGGCGATCGGCAGCCGGAGGTAGGCGACGTGTTGGAACTCACTGGGATGGTCATCGAGGAGGACGGCAACACCCAGTTGGTGGATGTTGAGTTGGTGGAATTCGTGGATTTCTGGAACGCCACTCCCGCTGGCATCTGGACGACCGCGGCAGAAACCCAGGATGAGCAATACGAAGGCACGCGAATCCGTTTAGAAAATGCGACGGTGCTCACTGAACCTGACGTGGACGGTTACTGGACGGTGGCGATGCTTGATGGCGAAGTGACATGCTGGGGGGTTGACACCTACGACCCCAGTGGCAATGAAGACCCCGATGGACCCACCCCCGGCGACGTCTACTCGATCTACGGAGCTTCACACCAAACCGGCGACGAATACGTACTGCATGTTGGTGACATTGATGTAGTGACATTGGGCATGGAGGAGGAAGCGGCGAGTTCATGGTCGGTGTACCCCAATCCTGTCACGGATGTATTGACCATTGAGGCCGGCGCGGGTGTCGCAGCCGACACGCCGTTTTGCATTCGTATTTTCAATTCTTCCGGCAGCGTGGTGATGGAATGCGCTTCCATGCTTCAGCCTGTGCGCGTGGATGTCCAATCCCTGCCTACAGGGATTTACACTGTGCGTGTTCGGGCGGCGAACTCAAATGTGGTGTCTGTTGTGTCTCGCTTCATGAAAAACTAACAAGAAACGGTTTCGGGCGAATTTTTATGATTTTGTCCTTTTATTTTCCAATGGCAACGAACAATTCATTGTTCATAACACTGCGCCAGGTGATTCACCGGAAAGCCTTGCTGGGCCTGAGATGCCGGGGATCTTTGGAGGGATAGGTCGCGGGTTTTCAACAACTGAAAAGACGAATTCGTCTAACAATAAAGCCGCTTCATTTTTAAAATTCGCGAATTTGTAGTATTTTCGAGTGCTTAACTATCGGATTAACCACCCGTTTCTAGTCACTTGAAGATGCTTCAAACGAAAACCCTCCCAATCGAGCGTGCTCGCGCCCTCGTTCTGCTCATTCCCGCTCTACTATTTGCCGGTCTTGCATTTGCGCAGCCAACTGTTTGCACGACGAATACCATTGGTTCACACAACTACAGCGATGCGGTCTGGTCTTGCGTTGATGGATCATCCACCCCTCCCTCGGGTGCGAACGTGAACATCACCAACGCGACGATTACGATGGATTCGGATGTGACCATCGGAACACTCACCCTTGCAACCTCGGGTTATGTGAATTTGGGGTCAGCGACCATTACCATTGAAGATCAATTGATTGTCAACGAATTGGATGGAATTGCTGACGACGGCGGAACTTCCACGGTCATCTTCACCTCAACTGTGGCGTCCGATGGCACGTCTTCAACCGTCGGTGGTTCAAACGAACACATTTTGTACAACGTGGTGGTGGCCTCTGGTTCTACCGTGGCCTTTGGTGCAGGCGATGGCGTTTCGCCGCCTCCCGGTTCGACCACCATTACGAATGAGCTGAAATTGGACGGCGGAGCGGTTGTCACATATGCGCCTTTTTATGGGGCTTCATCAACGTTGTTGTACGACGACACCCACACGAGCATTGGCCCAGAATGGACGGCTGGGGCTTCGTCCGGTAAAGGCGTGCCGCACCACGTGAGCGTGGGCGCGAGCTCTTCATTGGATTTTGGCTCAACTTCAAGCAATTACACGTGCACCGGAAACCTCACTGTTGACGGTGCTGTGGCCTCCATCGATTTGGCGGATATGACCGGCACATTGACCGTGGACGGCAACGCCTCATTCGGATCCACGAGCTCTGTGAGCCTGGCTCTGCCATCTGCGGAGGGCGCCAGCAAACTGGTGGTAGGCGGAGATTTGACGCTTGGCACCAACGCCACTGTTACAGGCGATGAGGCGAACGTAGAAGTGCGTGGCAATTTAGCCAACAGTGTCTCCGGTATGGCCTTCGGCCTGCTCAAGCTGAACGGTTCAGCCGATCAGGACGTCACTGGCAGCA
>JBELBV010000052.1:0-12496 GCA_042095135.1 Flavobacteriales bacterium
GTGGCCGATTCCATGGGCTTTACCATCAACACCTTTACCCACATCCTCGAGGGCTACAAGGTGGCTGATAAGATGGCCGAACACGGCGCAGGTGGCTCGAGTTTCAGTGATTGGTGGGCCTACAAATTCGAGGTTAAGGACGCCATCCCATACAACGGCGCGGTCCTGCACGGACAAGGCATCGTGACGGCCTTTAATTCTGACGATGCTGAAATGGCTCGACGGCTCAACCAAGAAGCGGCCAAGGCCGTGAAATACGGAGGCGTCTCTGAGGAAGAAGCTCTGAAATTTGTGACCCTCAATCCGGCGAAGTTGCTGCGCATCGATCACCGCGTGGGCTCCATCTCCGTGGGCAAGGACGCTGATGTTGTGTTGTGGGATGAACACCCCCTCAGCGTGTACGCGAGGGCCGAACAGACCTACGTGGATGGCACGAAGTACTACGACCTTGAAGAGGATACAGCGAAGCGGGAATGGATGCGTGGCGAGCGTGCACGCCTCGTTCAAGCCATGAAAGCGGCCGCCAAAGGCGGAGGACGCGCCCCGTCTGAACGCATGCACTTCCACTACCACTGTGACACCTTAACCGACGAGAACCGATGAATTACAAAGCACTATTGACCCTCGTTCTGGGTGTTGGAGTGGCGGTTGCAGCCGTTGCTCAGCCCACGCCAGCACCCGACCAAAAGGAGAGCATTTTGATTTTGGGCGGTACGGCACACCTCGGAACCGGTGACGCCTTGGAAAATGCCGCCATCGGTTTGCGTGATGGAAAAATCGATTACGTGGGCTTCGCCCGCACCGTGGACCGTGCGCGTTACGACCGCGTGATCGAAGCCAACGGCCGGCACATCTACCCCGGTTTCATCGCCCCCAACTCCACCCTCGGTTTGCAAGAAATCGGCGCGGTGCGCGCCACCCGTGACGACGCAGAGGTGGGCACATTCAAACCACACGTGCGTTCCATCATCGCCTTCAATACGGACAGCGAGGTTACACCGACTGTGCGGTCCAACGGCGTTTTGATGGGGCAGATCACCCCACGCGGAGGCGTCATCAGCGGCTCAAGTGCCTTTGTGCATTTCGACGGCTGGAACTGGGAGGACGCCGCACTGAAGACTGTTGACGGGATTCATCTGAATTGGCCTGTGACCCATCACCGGCACTGGCAGGACGGTAAAATCGACATCCGCAAGCGGAAGACCTACGACCAAGAACGCCATGAAATTCAACGCTTCTTTACCGAGGCCAAGGCCTATGCTGAGGCGGCGGGACGCTCAAGCACTGCGGTGCGCGACCTCCGGCAAGAGGCGATGCGCGGTCTTTTTGATGGTACGTTGCGCTTGTACGTGCACGCCAACGACGTTCGCCAGATCACCGAGGCGGTGCATTTCAAACGCGAGATGGGCATTGCGCACCTCGTGATTGTGGGTGGTACGGACGCACCGGCCGTGGCGGATTTGCTGCGCGACAACAACGTACCGGTCATGGTGAAGCGGGTGCATTCACTGCCACGCTTTGCTGAGGACGATGTTGACGCGCCGTTTCGGTTGGCGAAGGAGCTCGAAGACGAGGGCGTGCTGTTTTGCCTGCAAAATGCCGGCGGCATGGAACACATGGGCGTACGCAACCTGCCCTTCTATGCGGGCACGGCACGCGCTTATGGTTTGACCTATGAGCAGGCCGTGCAGAGCATCACGCTTAACGCAGCCAAGATCATCGGCGTGGACCCGTTTTGCGGCAGCCTTGAAACGGGAAAGGACGCCACCCTCTTCATCTCAGAAGGTGACGCCCTTGACATGCGGACCAATTATGTGACAGAGGCTTTCATCCAAGGCCGGGCGATCGATTTGGACAACCGCCAGCGGCAGCTGTACCGAAAGTTCCAGGCCAAGTACGGCGCTCCGATTCTGGACTGAGTCAATTCAGCCGAACGTAGAGTTCTTTTGGGGATTTGACCTCGTAACGGAATGTGCGTTTGACTTCTTCGCCAGGCTTGACTTCGAGGTCCCACAGCACCCGTCCGGTGGCCTTGTCGACCTCTGCGCCGTCGAGCTTTAGGCGGTTGATTTCGATGTCTTCGTTGTTGGCAATGGGCAGCTGGTCATCGATTTGAATGTGGATTGCCGCTTCTTTGCGGTTGGTTGTGGTGAACACGTATTCCCGCAAAAACTCCCGCTTACCGCTGATCAGACTGGAACGGTCTTCCCGCATGGTGCGCTTGCGGCGTACTTGGATCGAGGGGTCAGGGCCGAGTGAAATGGCCAAGGTATCCTCAGCGAAGTCCAACCGCAATTGGCTTTCTCCCACATAGTCATCTTCGAAGTAAATGTGCATTCGGCCGTTGATGAGGTCCAGTTCTTCCCAATCGGTGAACAAGGCCGTGAGGTACACCTGCGGATCTAGTTTTGGTGTGCACTGGTAGAGGTAATCCACGGGCAGTTGATGCTCCAACACCCGTACGGCGTGCGGTTTGCCATCGGCGGGGATGTCGTAGCGTGCGCTCACGTCAAAGCGTGTTTGGGTGGGGTTGTGCTCCACGGCGACCGGTGCAAAATCCATCGCGTCGTTGGCGTTGAATTCGCTCCGGCGTTTGGCGCGCGGTGAAAACAGCGCCTCGCGTTCATCGGGCATGTCTTCGGACACAACAACGGCATCAAGCATGACGTCGGCACTGGCCAATGAGACATTCATGACGGGGTCACTGACGTTCAATGTTTCCACGCGGTGCCCAATGCTCTGGTATTGAATGGTGCTGACCCCGGCAGGAACGGACAGGCTGTAAAAGCCGTTGATATCCGTGACGACGCGGTTGTTGCCGACGCTGACTTGGGCTCCGATGAGGGGTTGGCCGTTCGCATCGTAGAGCTGGCCGCGGATTTGATTGACGTTGGGATTGTAAGGCTTGGATTTGAGCCAGGCATTGGCAGTGGATTGACCTTGTTGTTGTGCGGCACCGCCGTCGAGGCTCCACGGCTGGAGTTGCGGCTTCGAGCGGTTTTTGCTGGGGGTGCCGGTGGCGATGCTGAGTCCGACATCTTCCCAGGACTCGCCGGTGTTTTGGTAGACCATGGCTTGGTACTCGAGCTTGAGCGGGTCCGTAATGTCCGAAACACGAGCATTGTACGATGGATTCCAACCGGCGTTGTTCATCCAGTAGCTGAGCAGGAGTTTTCCATCGGTGGCCTGAGGGGCTTCGACGTTGACAATCACCTCGAGCGAAGTCTCCGTTCGCAGCGGGGGCAAGGCATTCGTTTCCCGGTCAATCGCGTACATCGCATCCTGCAGTTGGGCGATTTCTTTGCTCAGGTTGAGGCGACCGGTTTGGATGGCTTCGAACCGTTCGCGGAAAAATTCCGAAGCGCGGATCAGCCGCTCGAGGTCCACCCCGCTGTCCTTCACGGTAAAGCCTTGATTGTTGAGCAGCAGCTGTTCTTCGCGATCGAAGATGATGTTCTGGGTGTTCAGTTCGTTGATGCGCTTCTGCAGTTCGTTGCGCTCAAGTTGGAATTCGTTCCGGCGCTCAGCGGTGGAAGCGCCGCTGAGGGTGTCGGTATGGTAGCGGTGTGTGATGCTGAGCACTTGAAAAGGACCATTGCCCGTCAGTCGAATTTGTGCTGGGTCAATGGCCGTGTTGAGGCCTTCAAATACCACGGTAGACAAGCCGCTGGCCAAATCCACTTCTGCGATGCGTTCGACTTGCGCACCTTGTTGGTAGACGACGACGTGGTCGATGGACGTTTCAACGGTCAGGTCACCGTTATCGGTTTTGTTGTTGGATGCCCAACTCAAAGATGAGATCAAGGCGAAGCAAAGGGCCAATGGAGCGTGTTGCATGGTCGTTGATTTAAGCGATGAATGTTCTCACCCCCTCAACCAAGGAGCATGCCAAACTCAAAAACCGATCTTCTCGCGGACCCGTTCAAGGACAGGTTGTGCTACTGCCCGGGCGCGTTCGGCACCTTTTGCCAGTTCGGCGTCGAGGGCGCTTTTGTCGCTCATCCAGCGATTGAATTCTTCGCGCTCTCGAGCGAATCCGTCGACCACTGCTTCCAGCAAGGCCTTCTTGGCGTGGCCCCAACCGTATCCACCGGCGCGGAGGGAAGCCGCCATCTGTTTCGCCTCGGCTTCAGAAGCCACCAATTTGTACAGGTTGTAAACGACCGAGCCTTCTGGGTCTTTGGGATCTTCCAATGGCGTGGCATCGGTGATGATCTCTTTGTTGATGCGCTTTTTTAACGCACCAGGCTCGGCAAAAATATCGAGGGTGTTGCCCTTGGATTTGGACATTTTTTCGCCGTCCAAACCGGGGACGAGCTGCGTTTCCTTGCGGATTAATTCAGTAGGCACTACGAACGTCTCTCCCATCTTGTGGTTGAAGCGACTGGCCACGTCCCGGGTCATCTCCAAGTGCTGCAATTGGTCTTTGCCAACCGGAACAAAATCCGCGTCGTACAGCAAAATGTCCGCAGCCATTAGCATGGGGTAAGAGAACAAACCACCGTTCACGTCTTCCAGCCGATCTGCTTTGTCCTTGAAACTGTGGGCGAGCGTCAGGCGCTGGTACGGGAAAAAGCAATTCAGGTACCACGCGAGTTCGGTCACTTCTGCGACATCGCTTTGGCGGTAGAAGACAGTGCGTTCCGTATCCAGACCAAAGGCTAGCCAAGCAGCGGCTACGGCGTAGGTGTTTTCCCGCAGCGACGCTCCGTCTTTGACTTGCGTCAGGGAGTGCAAATCGGCGATGAACAAGAACGACTCGTTTTCCGATTGGTGAGCCAGGTCAATTGCGGGCCGAATGGCGCCGAGCAGGTTGCCCAAATGGGGAGTGCCTGTGCTTTGAATGCCGGTGAGGATGCGTGACATGCGGGGCAAATTTACAGCGGCAGCGGCTTCACCCGGAACGTGTCGGCATAAATGCTGTCGCCGTCCGATTCAAAGCCGACGGCAAAGAAGTACAGCCGATTGGGCAATTCCTCCAATTGCACATTGACGGCCGCTCGGGTCCAACCCCCGGCGTGTTCACCGCACGCCGCTACCGGCACATGTTCGATCCAGCCCCGCGATCCGTCTGGCCACTCGGCTTCGCACACCCATTCGAATTGCAGGGCGTCGCGGCCGGCATGTGCGCTGCTATGCCAAAACCAGCAGCTGGCCTCCACAGTCCGACCCAACCAGGCGCTGTCCGGCTGCAAGGTGTCCGCGATGAGGTATTCGTTTTGGCGCCCCCGTGCGATGCTCCCTCCCTCCAATGCCTCGGCGTAAGGACTGCGGTTGAGCCCGTTCCAATGCCAATCGCCAGGTTGTGGCGAACGAGCTGAGGGCGGCTGGGCAAAGAAGGCTTCGAGCTGCAAGACGCGAATGGCAGGGTCAGACGTCGCGTCACCAGCGTTCCACAGGCGGTGATCATCCGGCAACCATGTCGACAGGTCGTCGCAAGCATAGAGCAGAATGCACGCTCCTTCGGGCGTTTCGCCAATTGCCTCCAGAAGCCTGGTCGCTGCGCCTCCTGGCGCCATCCATTCGGTCAAGGAGCGCGATTCGGAGATGCTCATGCGCGTCAGGTGCGTCGCAGTTGTTGGCAGACCGGTGTGAAACGAGGCTTCCAAGGTTTTACGGTGCGCTTTCAGCGTGCCTTCTCGGCCGACGCTTTCGCTGCCCATTTGAAACCAAGGAACGGGATGAATGGCGAGCGCGCCGTGCGTCTGAGCTATGTCGCTCAAGCGACTCAATTCTGCGGAGGCCACACGAAATCCATTGGGCATGGGGTCCATTTGCACGCGCGCTTCCTGCTGCATCCAATACCCATCCAAGGCAAAGCACGCCACCACCACGCCCAACACGTATTTGTGCTGCCGGGCCCACCACACGGCAAGCACGGGAAATACCCATACCGCCGGCCACGTAAACCGTCCGATCGCGCGGAATTGCATGAACAATTTGGCCTCCTCCAACCAGGCTTCTTTGCCGGTTAGGAAAGGTTCCCCCACTGCCACGGCATATAGCACAAGGCCTGCAGCCACAGCGGGCCACGGTCCGGACGCGCCCAGCTTAGGCGTTGAGCGAAAACGAATGATTCGAGCCACGGCTGTTCCGAGGGCCAGTGCCAAAGCGACCCAAACCCCCGTTCCGAGGTAGCCCCAGCCTTCCCAGGTCGTAAGCCCCCACCCCCAGTCCACCCGGAGCGTTCCGAGTGGTCCGTGCGACGGCAACAAGGCTGCGTTCCAACGGCTGACATTGTCCCAAAAACCAAAAGGGCGGTCCGTGCGCAAGGGGTGCACATCTGACGCTGCCAACAGCATCATGTACCCCACTAGCGGGGCTGCTGCTGCTACGGCGAGTTGGACAACTTCACCTCCTGTTCTCTTTTTGTTGGCCAACCAATGAAAGCCCCCCATGAGGCCAGCGAAGGCTGCGGCAATGGCACCGAGGTAGGCATGCGTGAGCAGCCAAACAAGGAGGTTAAGGGCTTGCTTCCCGGCATTTTTCCGCGTGGGATGAGCGTGCCACTGGAGTTGCAGCCACCACGTTAGCGGCAGGGCAACGGTGTAGGCCATGGCGTAGTGCCCGGTCCAACGCAGCACCTGCGGATGGCTCAAGGCGATGAAACTGCTCGCCAAGACGACACCTGTGCCGCGGGCGCCGTAGTGGCTTAAAATGCGAACCAGCAGTGCAGCAGTGAGGCCCCACGATGCGATGATGGCCGCATGCACCAATCCAGCTGTCCATTCGGCGGGGAGCACATGGGGCACAAGCCAACCACCGGTCAGCCACGCCAGCAGCGGATGCCCATCCGTGTAAAAAACGTGCTCAGTAAAGGGCCAACCCATGCCGGCAAATTCACTGCTGAATGAGCCGCCGTGTGCCCATTGCCAAGCGAGGGTGTAGATGTTTTTGACCGCGTCCCGACTCGAAGCGAGTAGGATGGAATTGGGCCGAAAAAAAACGTCTGGATGCAACAAAGCCACCCAGAGCCATGTCAATCCAGCTGCTTGCCAGCTTTGGGAGACACGTTGGATGGCTTTGTTCCAGGGCTTCATGCCCGGAAGTTAGCAGTATTCGTCGAAGGCCATTTGCAGGTTCTCCGCGATCATTTCAGCGGTGCGGCCTTCAATGTGATGCCGTTCAATCATGTGGACCAAACGGCCGTCCTTGAACAGCCCAATGCTCGGCGAGCTGGGCGGGTACGGCAACATGAATTTGCGCGCTCGGTCAACCGCTTCGCGGTCCACGCCGGCAAAGGCGGTCATCAAATGAGTGGGTAATTTGCTGTGTTGCAACGCGAGCTTGACACCGGGGCGCATGGCGCCTGCGGCGCAACCGCACACGCTGTTGATGACCACAAGGGTGGTACCGGATTCATTGAGCGCGGCGTCTACCGCTTCGGGTGAAAGCAATTCTGTCATTCCGGCCTCGGTGAGGTCGGCTTTCATTGGAGCTACGAGTTCGGGTGGGTACATGGCTTGGTATTAGGCTTCGTCTTCCGCTGCTGTGGAACGGAGGTACAGTTCGTCGTATTGTTCGTTGTGGATGGGGCTCGGCGCGTCAATCATGACGTCGCGACCTGAGTTGTTTTTCGGGAAGGCGATGAAATCCCGGATCGAGTCGCTGCCGCCGAAAAGCGAGCAGAGGCGATCGAAGCCGAGTGCCAGTCCGCCGTGCGGTGGAGCGCCGTATTGGAAGGCGTTCATCAAGAAGCCAAACTGGGCCTCCGCCTCATCCGGGGTAAAGCCGAGCAGGTCGAACATCCGGGCCTGGATGGCTTTGTCGTGGATTCGGATGGAACCCCCGCCGATTTCTACGCCGTTGATGACCATATCGTACGCATTGGCACGAACAGCTCCCGGATCGGAATCGATGAGGTCGAAATGTTCGGGTTTTGGCGACGTGAAGGGGTGGTGCATGGCGTGGTAGCGTTCGGTGTCTTCGTCCCATTCGAGGAGGGGGAAATCCACCACCCACAACGGCTTGAAGACCTTGGGATCGCGCAACCCCAGCGCACTGCCCATGTGCAGGCGCAGCTCGTTGAGCTGGCGGCGAACCTGGTTCAAATCACCGGAGAGCATCAGGATCAAATCCCCTGCCTTGGCACCGGAATGGGCCGCCCAAGCGTCTTGTTTTTCAGCATCGAAGAATTTGTCCACGCTCGACTTGAACGTGCCGTCTTCGTTGACTTTGCAGTACACTAGGCCCTTGGCGCCAATCTGAGGGCGCTTGACCCAATCGGTCAAGGCATCGAGTTGCTTGCGGGTGTAGTTGGCACAACCGGGAGCCACGATGCCCAACACGGCTTCAGCGTTATCGAATACGCCGAACCCTTGGCCTTGGGCGACCGGCCCAAAATCCACAAATTCCATGCCGAAGCGTACGTCGGGCTTGTCGCTGCCGTAGCGTTCCATGGCCTCGTCGTACGTCATGCGTGGGAACGCGTCGATTTCAACGTCGAGGACGGTTTTGAACAGGTGGCGCACGAGGTGCTCAAACGTCTGCAGCACGTCTTCTTGCTCCACAAAGGCCATCTCGCAGTCAATCTGGGTGAATTCCGGCTGGCGGTCGGCACGGAGGTCCTCGTCACGGAAGCACTTGACAATCTGGTAGTAGCGGTCGTAACCGCTGACCATCAACAGCTGCTTGAACGTCTGTGGGCTTTGCGGCAACGCGTAAAACTGCCCTGGGTTCATGCGCGAAGGCACAACAAAATCCCGTGCACCTTCCGGTGTGGACTTGATCAAATAAGGTGTCTCAACTTCGATGAACTCCACATCGTCGAGGTACTTGCGCGTTTCGATGCTCAACCGGTGGCGGAGCATGAGGTTGCGTTGTACGGGCTTGCGGCGCAGGTCGAGGTAGCGGTATTGCATACGCAGGTCATCACCGCCATCGGTGTCGTCCTCGATGGTAAATGGCGGGGTCTTGCTGGCATTCAAGACGTCGAGTTGGGTGACTTCGATCTCGATGTCCCCGGTGGGCATCTGGGCGTTTTTGGATTCGCGGATTTTAACAAGACCGGTTGCCTTGATGACGAATTCCCGGCCGAGTTTCCGAGCGCTCAGGCAGAGCGCTTCGTTCGAGTCCATGTTGAAGGCCAACTGGGTCAGACCATAGCGATCCCGGACGTCGACAAAAGTCATTCCGCCCAAGTCGCGGGTGCGTTGAACCCAACCGCTCAAGGTCACAGTTTGGCCTGCGTGTTCGGCGCGCAGTTCGCCGCAAGTATGCGTTCGATGCATGGTTCCTGAATGATTTTTTTCAGACGCCCAAAGGTACGGCACGAAGCGCGGTCATTCCGAGGCCGGCATCTCCGTAGATTTGCTTCATGGAACAGCACAGAAATCGGCTCAATGAATTGCGTGAGCAAGCGCTGCAAGGAGGTGGTGAGAAGCGCATTGAGGCCCAGCATGCCAAAGGCAAATTGACGGCACGCGAGCGCTTGAACTTGCTTTTGGATCCCGACAGTTTTGAGGAATTGGGGATGCTCGTGAAGCACCGTTCGACCAACTTCGGGTTGGACAAGCAGCTGTTCCTCGGTGACGGTGTCGTCACGGGCTATGGTCGGATCAACGGCCGGTTGGTGTACGTGTTCTCCCAGGACTTCACGGTGCTGGGGGGATCCCTGGCCGAATCCCACGCTAAGAAAATCTGCCGCGTCATGGACTTGGCGATGAAGAATGGTGCCCCCGTCATTGGCCTCAATGACAGTGGTGGCGCACGCATCCAAGAAGGTGTGGTGTCGCTGGGAGGATATGCCGACATTTTTTACCGCAACGTGCGCGCCAGTGGGGTCATTCCGCAGTTAAGCGCAATCCTCGGTCCGTGTGCGGGCGGAGCGGTCTACTCGCCGGCCTTGACGGATTTCATTTTCATGGCAGAGGGCACCAGTTACATGTTTGTGACCGGCCCCAACGTGGTCAAGACCGTGACGCACGAGGAGGTAACGAGCGAAGAGTTGGGCGGGGCAAAAACGCACGCCAGCAAGTCCGGTGTCACTCATTTCACGGCGGCCAACGAGGCCCATGTGATTCAGCACATCAAAGACGTCCTGAGCTTTCTCCCGCAAAATTGCGAAGAGGACCCGGAAGCCTTGGACTATACACCGGGCGATGAACAACGACCCACTTTGGATGCGGTCGTACCGGAGAGCGCTCAGCAGCCGTACGACATTCGCGAGGTGGTGAACCAGGTCTGTGACGCAGGGACGTTCACAGAAGTTCAAAAGGACTACGCCGAGAACATTGTCTGCGGCTTTGCACGCCTGGCCGGTAAGAGTATCGGTGTGGTGGCGAACCAACCGGCGTTCCTAGCTGGGGTGTTGGACAACAGCGCATCGACGAAGGCGGCGCGTTTCGTGCGCACGTGCGACGCGTTTAATGTTCCGCTGCTTGTATTGGAAGACGTTCCCGGCTTCTTGCCCGGAACCGACCAGGAGTGGAACGGCATCATCACCAACGGCGCGAAACTCCTGTATGCCTTTAGCGAAGCCACGGTGCCGCGCATCACGGTCATCACGCGAAAGGCCTACGGCGGAGCGTACGACGTCATGAACAGCCAGCACATCGGCGCGGATCTGGTTTATGCGTGGCCGACGGCGGAGATTGCGGTCATGGGCGCCAAAGGCGCGGCGGAGATCATCTTCAAGCGCGAAATCGCCGCTTCAGATAATCCGGAGGCGACGTGGAAGGAGAAGGAGGCGGAATACGCGGAGCTGTTTGCGCACCCCTACAATGCAGCGGCCCGAGGTTATGTGGATGAGGTTATCCTTCCACACAACACCCGGGCCAAACTGATTCGAGCATTTGAAATGCTCCAGAACAAAGTGGATACGCTGCCGCGCAAGAAGCACGGCAACCTTCCGCTCTGATTACTTCGAAACGCGCTTGATGGAGCAGCCGATGGCTTTGGTCTCGGCTACGCCGACTGGCTTGCCATTGGAAACCGCCGTGATTGCGTCTTGCACGTAGCGCTCTGATACCGCGTCCGCATCGCTCACGTTGTCGTCGATGGAACCGCGGTATACGAGGTTCATGCCGCCGTCAAAGAGGTAGACATGTGGCGTCTTCAACGCGCCGAATGCATCGGCGAGCTGGTGGTTGGCGTCGAGCAGGTAGGGCATGCCGTAGTTGTTTTCCTTGGCATGTGCCTTCATCGCGTCCATGCTGTCGTGGTTGTCGCGCTTGGCTTCGTTGGAGTTGACTAAGACCATGGAAACGCCGTTTTCTTTGGCGAAAATGGCGGTCTCGTTGTAGCGACCTTCCCAACCATCGCTTTTCTCACCGTTGCCGACGACAAAAGGGCAGGTGTTGCAGCTGAATACCACGAGCAAACCGTTGGGGCCAGCGGCTGTGTTGAGGCTCATCTGCGCGCCGTTCACGTTCATCATCAGCACGTCGGCAAGCGGGGCTTTGGAGCCGATTGTCAATTCAGGCTGGGGCTCAGCGAGGCCAGCGCTTGTCATGAAGACACCGAGGGCGAGGGCAGAGGCCACGCCGAGGGCGCCTTTAATGGGGGAGAGTAAGAAGTTCATATCGTCTATAACCGTTGGTTTTCGACGAAGTTCGTTTATCCACGGCCAATGCGCCGCAGAAAATTTGCAAACGCATGCAAATGGAAGCCCGGAAGTTTACTTAATCAAAAGCGCATCTCCATAAGCGAAGAAGCGGTACTTCTCCTTCATGGCTTCGTTGTACGCCTCCATGATGAGGTCGTAACCGCCAAACGCTGAACTCAGCATAAGCAGGGTGCTCTGAGGCGTGTGGAAGTTGGTGATCAATGCGTCCGAGATCTTGAAATCGTACTTGGGGAAGATGAATTTGTTGGTCCATCCGTTGTACGGCTTCAGCGTGTCGGTGGTGCTCACGGAAGTTTCCATGGCGCGCATGGCTGTTGCACCTACGGAAACGATTCGCCGGCCTTCCGCTTTGGCGCGATTGACACGCGCGACACAATCCTCAGGGATGATGAGCTGCTCGGAATCCACCTTGTGTTTGGTCAGGTCTTCCACTTCAACCGGACGGAAGGTGCCCAATCCAATATGGAGGGTCAAGAAGGTCAGGTCAATGCCCTTGATTTCAAGGCGCTTCAGCAGTTGCTTTGAGAAGTGCAAACCGGCGGTGGGGACGGCAACGGCACCGAGCTTATCGGCGTAAATTGTCTGGAAACGCTCGCGGTCTTCGGCTTCCACTTCCCGCTCCAAGTACTTGGGGATAGGGGTCTCACCCAACTTGGAGATGACCTCCATGAACTCCTCGTACGAACCGTCGAACAAGAAACGCAATGTTCGGCCGCGTGATGTGGTGTTGTCGATGACTTCGGCCACCAACTCGTCGTTCTCTCCGAAATAGAGCTTGTTGCCGATGCGGATTTTACGCGCCGGGTCCACGAGTACGTCCCAGAGGATGCTTTCGCGATTCAGTTCGCGAAGCAAGAAGACCTCAATGACCGCGCCGGTTTTCTCTTTGTTGCCGTACAATTTGGCTGGGAAAACCTTGGTGTCGTTGGC
>JBELBV010000053.1:0-4182 GCA_042095135.1 Flavobacteriales bacterium
TGCGCTCACGGAGCAACTCGGCATCCAATTGCTCAAAGTGCGAAGCGAACGCACGTTTGCCGAGCAGATGACCCAGCACGGTAACTTCTTGTTCGCCTCGGACATTGACGCGTGCTGCCACCTCAATAAAGTGGAGCCCATGCGTGCCTTGCTGAACCCGGGCGACGTTTGGATCAGCGGCATCCGTGCGGACCAGAGCAAGGTGCGGGCAGAGAAGATGCGGCTCGAAACAGACGCCAACGGGGTGCTTCGCTACCATCCCCTGTTGGAGTGGACCGCCAAGGACGTATACCGCTACATCCAAATCCACGATCTCCCTCGGCATCCATTGGAAAACGACGGATACAAAAGCATTGGCTGCGTGCCGTGCACCCGCAAATGGAATGCCCTCGATTTGGAAGAACGGGGAGGCCGGTGGGAAGGCAGCACCAAAACCGAGTGCGGATTGCACACAGACTGATTGACCATGAAACAGAACATCATTATAACCGGAGGTGCAGGATACGTGGGTGCTTCATTGTGCGAGGCTTTGAATGCGTTGCCCGAGGTGGAAAGTATCGTGGTGTACGATGAGCTGATCCGCAATGACCGACGCTTTTTCTTCGGTCGGGGTAAAGGTGCGGTCCTCGACAAGGTTCGATTCGTGCGGGGAGATATTCTTGACACCCGAAGGTTGTCGAAAGCGTGTCGGGGCATGAACGTCATGATCCATTTGGCCGCTTTTGTGGATGAGCCCTTCACGTATTCGCAGCACACGCAATACGACCAGGTCAATGCGTACGGGGCCCTTTCGGTAACGCGCGCGCTGGAAGAAAATCCGGGGATTCAACGGTTGGCCCACCTCAGTTCCAGCGCGGTGTATGGGTTCCGGGAAGGCATCGACCCGGCGGACGCGCCCAATCCCCAGAACGGTTATGCCCTCTCCAAGCGCAGGGGCGAGCAGTACCTGGAAGGCTACGCAGCAGAGTCGGGTATCGAATTGATTCTCCTCAGGGCGGCCCACATTTTTGGGTTCAACCGAACCTGCCGCTTCGACACATTGGTGCACCGGATGGCTTTTGAGGCGTTGACCGGTGGCCGCATTTCGTTGTACGGTAGCGGCAATCAAGTTCGGCCGTTTGTGGCGCTCGATCACGTGGTTGAGGCGTTGCGTCAAGCGGTTTCAGGCCAAGGACCTGAAGGCCTCCTTATCGCCGATTTTCAGTGTGAACTCAACGCTATGCTGGCGTGGATTCGTTCGCGCATTCCAGCGGTGGAATACCAATACCTCACCCCGGCCATCGAGCACCCGAGCCAGTCATTCACCCATTTGGCAGGCATAGATGAACGCAGCCTAGATGCGGCCTTAGAGGCCATTCGCGGGCAGCTCACCATCGGTGATGCCGTTGGAAATTAGAGCGTCGAAGGGCAGACGTAATCCGATTGCGGAGCGCTTGTTTCCTTGATGGCGCCGTACCCGCCTTGCACGTCGATCATGTTGTGGATGCCCCGTGCCTTCAGCATGGAAGCGGCCACGATGGAGCGGTACCCGCCTGCACAGTGCACATAGAACTCGCCGTCCTGTGGGAATTCAGCGAGGTGGTCGTTGAGGCTGCTCAACGGCGTGTGGTGGGCATTCAACACGTGCTCGGACAGGTGCTCTCCGGGCTTGCGAACATCAAAAATGCGGTCCGCATAGGCCTCGTAATTCGCGGCCATATCGGTCGCTGGAACGGACTTCACAGTATCGATTTCTTTGCCAGCTGCGACCCAGGCGTCCATGCCGCCTTTGAGGTATCCGTTGGTCTTGTCGAAGCCTACGCGAGACAGGCGCGTGACGACCTCTTCTTCGCGTCCTTCGGGGACCACTAGGATGATGTTCGTATTCACGTCGACAATCAGCTCACCTACCCAAGGGGCGAAGTTGCCGTCGATGCCGATGAAGATGCTGCTCGGGATGTGCCCAGCGGCAAATTCCTGCGGGCTGCGCACGTCGAGCACCAGGGCTTCGGTTTCGTTTGCCACGGCTTCAAACGCATCAGGGGACAAGGCCGCCAATCCGCGGCTTAGGACGTTGTCGATGGGTTCGTAGCCTTCCTTATTCAACCTCACGTTGAGCGGGAAGTATGCAGGCGGCGGGAGCAATCCGTCCGTGACTTCGGCAATGAATTCCTCGCGGGTCATGTCGGCGCGCAGTGCGTAGTTCATGGCCTTTTGGTTGCCGAGCGTGTCCACGGTCTCCTTCATCATGTTTTTGCCGCATGCCGATCCGGCACCGTGCCCCGGGTAGACCGTGACGTCGTCGGCCAGTGGCATGATCTTGCTGCGCAGGCTGTCAAACAGGGTGCCCGCCAATTCCTCTTGCGTCAACGTCGCCGCTTTCTGAGCGAGGTCGGGACGTCCCACATCCCCAAGGAACAAGGTGTCGCCGGTGAAGATGGCGTGGTCTTTTCCGTTTTCGTCGATTAGGAGGTAGGTGGTGCTTTCCATCGTATGGCCGGGCGTGTGCAAGACCTTGATGGTGACGTCGCCGACCTGAAGCAATTCTCCGTCTTCGGCGACGTGTGCGTCAAATGTGGTGTTGGCGTTGGGGCCGTAGACGATGGTGGCGCCGGTTTTTTCGGCGAGGGTGACGTGCCCGCTCACAAAGTCGGCGTGGAAATGCGTCTCGAGGACGTACTTGATGTTGACCCCATCGGCCGCCGCGCGCTCGATGTAAGGTTGGACCTCGCGCAAGGGGTCGATGATGACGCCTTCGCCGTTGCTGTGAATGTAGTAGGCTCCTTGTGCCAGGCAGCCGGTGTAAATCTGTTCGACGTTCATGGTCGCGTTTAGAAGATGAATTCCATGGTGAATATGAAGACGGCCATGGCAATGATGAAGTAGCCAAAACCTTTTTTGAGGCGTGCGCCGTCTATGAAACGGCCCAAGTAGACGCCGGCAAAAATACCAACGACAGCCAACCCGGTAAACTGAGCCAAAAACAGCCAGTCAATCGTTGTGGTCATCGCGTCGCCCAGGAAGAATCCGAGCAGTGATTTGAGGGCGATGATCATCAGCGAAGTACCGATGGCGCGCTTGATTTCGAGGTTGGCCAATATGACCAAGGCGGGGATGATGAGGAATCCACCTCCCGCGCCCACGAAGCCCGTGATGGCGCCTACGATGAGACCTTCGGTAAGGATCAAGGGGTAGTTGTAGTTCACTTCGCCGGACCCGCTTTTGCGTTCCTTGCTCGAGAGCATCGACCACGCTGCCCACACCATCAAGACGGCAAATAAACCGAACATGCCCATGCGCCGCGTGAAGTCGAAGTCACCGGCAGTGAACAACACATCGGGTAACGCCGGAACGATGTAATGCCGCACGGCCCATACCCCGGCGATGGCCGGTAGGCCAAATACGACCGCAGTGCGCCGGTCTACGTTGCCATTGCGATGCTGCCGCAGGCCGCCGACGAGCGCTGCCGTTCCAACGATGAAGAGGGAGTAAGCCGTGGCGACTTTCTCGTCCATTCCGAAAAGGTAGGCCAACACAGGCACCGCGAGGATCGATCCGCCTCCGCCGATGAGGCCGAGGGAAACGCCGATGGCAATCGCCATGAAGTAACCAATGATTTCCATGGGGCAGGGGTCAGGCGTCGCCGCAGTTTTCGATGCAGTTGAAGATGTTGAGCAGGTTGCGGTTCGCAATGGAGTAGAACACCTGCTTGCCGTGTTTCTGCGATGTGAGCACGCCGTTGTCCTTCATTTTGGCCAAGTGGTGGCTCATCATGGAGATTTGGCAACCCATGCCCACGTGGCCGCAAAGGGTTGTGACATCCATGGGTTCGCTGTTCGCTAGGATTTGCAAGATCTCGAGCTTGACGGGATGCGCAATGGTCTTCAGCACCTTGGCGGCGTGTTCAATTTGGTCGTGGTCAATGGTCATTGTGTTCACACTGCAAATGTATGAATAATTTAATAAATGTTCAAATATTAAATTAATAGCCTCAGCGATGCGTGTTCAGTTCATTTAGAAGTTGAGGTTCATCACGTGCTCATCCTCGCAATCGATGTCGTAGGAACGGGTGATGATGCCTTCCTCGAGGCCGCAGAGGTCATTGCCCCATGCGCCGTTGCCGCAGTAGGCGTCGAAGTCGTACGATCCGCGGATGAATTCGTACGTGCGCGCTTCTCCGGCCATGATGACGTATTCGTCGCC
>JBELBV010000053.1:4282-12173 GCA_042095135.1 Flavobacteriales bacterium
ACCTCCGTGGCGCAAGCCCGAAAACTCATGACACCGGTGTCCCAACTGCCTGGGCATGCGGATACCGCACTGGAGCTGTACCAAATGGTCGACAACATCCGAAAAGTCGACCCCAGTGCGCTGCCCATGAAGGTGCGCCACATGAAAAAGCTCGCGCGAAAAAGCGGCGTCGGGAAGGGGTTTAATTTTTACATCACTGCTGGTATGGAGGAGGCCATCCGCCAAGGCGCACTCATGATGCTGCCGGGCAACCGCATTGCCATCGCGCCGGACTCCGCTCCGCCGGTCGTCGCTGAAGAAGCAGAGGAGTGGGTGCCGCCAACCGCTTACGGGTTCACCTTCAACTACGTCTACCGCTATTCGTTGACCTGCGGCGAAACGTGTTCCGAAGTGTACGCCTCGCTCAATGACCTCACGAGTGGGGAGCTCTTGGCGAGCCTGCGGTTTGACCAGCCGCGTATTTCGACAGCATGCAAAAACGAAATCGTGCACAAACTCATTGAGGAACTGACCCGAAAGGGAACAGTTCGCGTGACGGCCGAGGTGGAAGCCAATGCCCGACCCATCCAAACCGTTGCGGTGATTGATGAAGGCGGCGTGGACTGCCACCGTAAATCCAGCGAAATCTGGGCCGCTGAAATCGCCACCGCCTTGCTCGGTCAGTACGCCGTTGTCGACCGAAGCAACGTCGACGAACTCTTGCAGGAACAACGCACCTCGATGGAGGTGACGTTTGATGCGAGTGAATTGGTGGAGGCCGGGCGCTTGGTTGGTGCGGAAGGCTTGGTCTTCGTGAAGGCCGGATGCGCCTCCGGCCGGGACGTGGTCGACGTGAAAATGACGGATACTACTTTGGGCACGTTGTGCTGGTCCATGCACGGGGAAAATGCCGATGCCAGCATCCTCGTAGAACGGCTCGAAGCGGCCCGCCAGTCACCCTGAGGGAGGTGCGGGATGCGCCTGAGCGGTGCAGCGCGATTTTTTTTTACCTCCTTGAAAACATTTTTATTCCTCCTGCAGTTTTATAATCAGGTTGTATGATTCCATGAAGTAAGGGTTAGTTTTTTGGATGCTAGATAACCTCACCAGCCGCTCCTTCCGGAGCGGCTTCTTTATGCGGTAAAATCAGGTATGAGGGGGGTTACTCGCAGATGTTGCCAAAGTTGGAGAGCATCAACAGCAAGTCGTCCACGTTCGTGAGGCCATCGCCGGTTGCGTCGCCCACGCATGGCGCATCCATGCAACCAAAGTCGCTCAAGAACAAGAGCACATCCGTAACCGCGACCTGGCCGTCGCCATCGAGGTCGCCGGGGCAAGCGCAACTCGCATAGTCGCACGAGCCGTCGTCGTTGGTGGCTTCCGCACTGTAGTTGCAAGCGGTGCTGTCGGTGCAGCCGTAGCACGACGTGAGGTCGCACGAGCCGTCGTCGATGGTGGCTGATGGGTCATAATTGCATGCTGCGCTGTTGGTGCAGCCGGCGCAACTTGAGTATTCGCACGACCCATCATCCACGGTGGCATCAGAATCGTAATTGCAGGCACCCGCATCCATGCAACCCGGAACGGCCGGCAGTCCTTCGCAGAGCCCATTGAATGTGATGTCCGTATCGTACGAGGCGCCCACTGAAGAGGCCCAGGAATTCATAATCGTAATGGTCCACTCGCCCACGCCCGATATGGGCTCAGCGAAAACGGCCGTCGCGGTGTAGGTTCCTGCAGCGCTGGTGTTCCATCCGCCCGGCCACAGTCCCGCACTTGGGCAACCCAACGTCATATTGTACCCGCCGTATTGAAGACAGGTGCCATCGGGTGCGGTCAGGCCCACCATCATTTCGTTGGCCCAAGAATTGTCTACAGGCGTATCAATGAAGTCGAGAACCACATCAAAGCCCGTCACGAAACCGGCCGCTTCGAGCGTCTGGTTGGCGGTTTCGCCCGCAGCGAGGTTGACCGTGAAGGTGGCGGTGTATTCGCAATCGCAGGTGCTGCCGGCTGGAGCGTAGAAGCACGATCCATCGTCGATGGTGGCTTCGGAGTCGTAGTTGCAGGCCACCGAATCGGTGCAGCCTGAACACGTCGAGTCGTCACCGCCGCAGACACCGCATCCGTCAATTTCGTACGCGCAGGTTCCGTCATCTTCCACGGCATTTGGATCGTAATTGCACGCTGTGGTGTCGGTGCAGCCGAAGTACTGGCAGCTGGTCGTCATCTCAACGCAGGTGCCGTAGCAGCTGCCGTCGGAAGTGATGGTGGGGACAAAGGCCTCCGCCACGACGGTGGGGTGGAACTCTAGGTTCACCGATCCGCCGGCCACGGCGTGGCAGTAGCTCATCATCGTGCCCACTTGCGCTTGCGGATTGTTCGCGCATGACCCTTCTACGTCGTAGCAGTTGTCGATCGGACCGTTGGACCACCCGCACCAGTGCGTGTGATTGGAGCCAAAGTTGTGGCCGAATTCGTGACCGACCACGTTCAAGTTCCAGCTGTAGTTGTTCAAGTTGTAGGTGTTGCCCGATTCCAGGTTTGCGCTAAACCCGGCCGCATAGGCGGGGAAACAAACGACGTCTAGGTAGGCGATGCCTCCGGTACCGGTATTTGTTCTGCGGCTGAGTAGGTGTACCATGTCGCGCTGTATGCCGGATAAGTTGGAGTTGTTCAGCCATTCCAAACGGAAGGTGTCAAGCATGTTGCTTGCAGCGTTGGTGATACCATTGTACGGATCGGTTGTTTCCCATACATGGATGTACGAGGCCTGCACGTTGATGAGCGCATCGACGCTTTCGGTGTAGATGGTGTTCACGCCGGCCATGATGGCGAGTGCCCACTCGACCGCTGGATAGCAATCGTTGCCAAAGGTGCCGTATGTGTAAAAGTCGATGTCAAGGGCGACTTCAACGCAATCGGTGACTTGATCCGCTGTCGAGGTCGGAGCTTGCACGCCCATCGGCATGACGTCGCGGCGCGGGCCGTATTCGTCCACTCCGCATTCGAATTCCATCGGCTCGGCCGCATCGGCGAGCAAGAAAAGGACGTGCTTGCCGTCCGCACCGTTGCGGATGGCGCTCAAGTCATACTGCCGGCCCCGGTATTGGATGGTGCCCATGACGAAGTCTTCCATCACGACAATGGTGCCCTTGATTCCCGGAGAAACTACGCGGTAGGAGAGCAGTTTGGGGCGATAAATCTCCTCCACAAATTTGCCTTCGGCCTGTGATCGCCCGATCATGAACGCATCACTGAAGGGGAGGAAGGATTCCAATTCGATCGGTAGGGTTTTGCCACCGATGAAGGGAAGCATCAGGGTCCATTCGTTGTATTTGTGCAACCGCACGTCGTCAAATGCGGACTCCACGAGGTCGAGGCCCACGTGGTTGGCGGCTTGGACGGTGGGAATTTCACTGGTTTCGAGCGCTTGGACGTCGAACAACGCGATGGGTTCATCGGCTTGGGTGCATTGGGCTAAACCTTGAAAATAGCCACCGAATGCAAACGCCACCATCAATAACAATCCGCGGTAATTGCACGGCTTTGGTTGAAATGAAAGCATGGACCTTGGTTTTTCCTAAAGTTAATGCATTTCAATTTGCATCTTTGCACTGTCGTCCGCGAGCGCGCGGTCAGCCGGTTCCGTAGCTCAACCGGATAGAGCATCTGCCTTCTAAGCAGACGGTTTTGGGTTCGAGTCCCAACGGAATCACAACGTTATCACCCCGCATCCTCAACGATGCGGGGTTCTTTGTGCTGTAAGCTCAACCATTGTTGTGGATAGGGTCTTTTTTTTGCGTCAAGTGAGAAAAATGCTAATTTGCAGGAAATGCTAATGAATCGTGTTATGATAAGAAAAGTAGTAGTCGCAGTTGCCTGGTTGATGCTCTGCATGGGCACTTATGCGCAGAATGAAGTTGTGCTGCATATCAATCACCTTATCAATGGCGAGCACATCGTCATTGGTGATCTGTACAATGTTGAAGGAGATCAGGTCAGGGTGGATCGTCTAGAATATTACTTGTGTGAGTTTGTCATTACCCATGACGGAGGCCAAATCACCGAACTGAATGATGTGTATGTTCTGGCCGATGTGAACGACGATGGCGTGTATTCTCTTGGCGAATGGGACATCACCAACATTGAAGGAATAGCTTTCGGTGCAGGTGTCGATTCCAATCACAACGTGGGGATTGATCCCTCAACGTATCCAAGCGGGCACCCGCTAGCGCCTCAGTTCCCGAGCATGCATTGGGGTTGGGCTTCAGGTTACCGCTTTCTCGCACTTGAAGGGTTTGCAGGCGATAACCTGAATGCTCAGTATCAAATTCATGCCTTGGGTGATAACAACTTCTTCCTTCAAAACCACGATTTGAATGCTGAAGAGGCGGATGATGTTGTTACGATGTACTTAAACGCTAATTACGAAGGCTTATTCGATGGCCTCCCCGTAAGCCAGGGATTCATTGAACATTCCAGCTCAGGTGAAGCAACGGAGGCCATGCAAAACATGCGCAATCTCGTCTTCGAAGCTGGAACGACCATGGGCTCTGAAGAGTTACCAGTGGAGTCGACTTGGACCGTTTACCCAAATCCCAGTTCCGATGTTGTGTTTGTTGATGCTGCGACATCGGAAGCATATCGTTGGCAATTGATCAACATGCAGGGACAGGTTGTGTCGGAAGGAGTCCGTCAAGGCCGCTCAGCATTGGATGTTCAATCGGTACGACCGGGGTGTTATTTCCTTCGGTTGCAGACCAACAGATCCGCATCTGCTGAAACGCAGCGACTCTTCATTCGATGAGTCTTCGGATATGATGTGGTGGCACGTGAGAGAAAGTCAAGTCTGGCTTTGGCTCACTGCATTCGTGTTGGGTGGAGGTATTATCGCATGCACACCGGAACAGCAGACGCCAGACCTGGATCCAGTCATTCCATGGCGTGAAGCTCCGGTGGATTGGCCTGAAATCGAGCATCCTGAGGATAATGCTTTGAATGTGGCGAGATGGGAACTCGGCAAACGTATGTTCTTTGATGCGAGTTTCTCGATTGATGGTTCGGTTTCATGCGGATCATGTCATTTGCCGGCTCACGCCTTTGGTTCAAATACGCCCACCTCACCAGGTGCCAGTGATGCCGAAGGCACACGCAATGTCCCTTCCCTCGCAAACGTTGGCTATCTGCCTTATTTCCTTCGTGAAGGCGGGGTCCCATCCTTGGAAATGCAAGTGTTGGTTCCGATTCAAGAGGCCAATGAGTTCCACCACAACATCGTATTGCTTGCAGAGGCATTGGCCGAAGATGAATCCTACGTGGCGGAATGCATTCAAGCCTATGGAGAGGCCCCCTCGGCCTTTACCATTACCCGAGCGTTGGGGGCCTTCCAGCGCGGATTGATTGGAGGAAATAGTCCATATGATCGTTGGGCTCAAGGCGATGAAAATGCGCTTACCAATGCGGCCCTCTCGGGAATGGAGTTGTTCGGAGAGATCGGTTGCGATGAGTGCCACAGTGGTCATTTATTCACTGACCACCGCATATTGAACAATGGGTTGTATGCCGAATATGGGGATACAGGATTGGAAAGATTAACTGGAAATTCTCAGGATATTGGTAAATTCAAGGTGCCCTCTTTGCGGAATGTGGGGGTTACTGCGCCTTACATGTTTGACGGTAGTTTGGCAACGCTTGATGATGTGATCAATCACTACATGGTCGGGGGAGCTGGCCACCCGAATCAAGCAGAGGAAATCATGCCAATTTCGCTCACCAACAACGATGTGCAGGACTTGAAGGAGTTTTTATTGTCGTTAACGGACAGTACTTTTATATCATGGTCGTTAGCTCTTACGCCGTAATCTGGTTGGAATTGGTCGGTCGGCCATCCAAGTTTTTTGTTGGGCTCGCTATGATTGCCACTGTGTTTATGTCTGGCTGTCAGCCAGATGACGATGATGTGGGACAAGTGGTGGAATGGGATAACACGCCCTTCGTTTTGAGCTTTCCACAGCACATTGTAGCGCCCCAATTGCCTTTGGATAACCCATTGACAATCACTAAAGTGGAATTGGGTCGCATGCTCTTTCACGAGCCGAAATTGAGCGGTGACGGAAGTATGAGCTGCTCGACGTGCCATTTGCAGTCCGCGGCATTTACGGATACAGCCAAATTCAGCGTGGGCATTCGAGGATTGGAAGGTCACCGCAATGCCATGTCTGTTTTTAACATGGCCTGGAACGACAATGGTTTTTTTTGGGATGGTCGGGCCGAACTGCTGCGTCACCAAAGCTTATTGCCTATTCAAGACAGCGTTGAAATGGACGAGACACTCGCCGGAGCAGCGGCGAAGCTTTCGGCGGACATAGTGTACCAGCATGCGTTCATTCGAGCATTCGGGGATGAAGAGGTCACGGCCGAGCGCATGGCATTGGCCATGGAACAGTTCATGTTGACCATCACCTCGTTTAATTCCAAGTACGACCGCTACCTCTCCGGTATGGAGTCGTTGACGGACTCGGAATTGAGGGGGCTGGAATTATTCAACACAGAATACAACGAGTTCTTCCCTGAATTCAGTGGGGCAGATTGTCAGCATTGCCACGGTGGGCCGAACTTTTCGAACAACCAATACATGAACAATGGATTGGACATAGAAAGTGAAATGACGGACCTTGGTCGAATGGCAGTCACTGAGAATCCTGCGCACCTCGGGCAGTTCAAGGTTACCTCGTTGCGCAACATAGCTTTGACTGCGCCCTACATGCACGATGGTCGCTTCAATACCTTGGAGGAGGTCATCGATCACTATAACGAAGGCTTGCACAATTCGAGCACCCTCGATCCTGCTTTGGCAGCAACCATGTCGACAGGGTTGATGTTGACCGCTCAAGACAAAACAGATCTAATCAACTTTCTGCACACACTCACGGACGAGCAGCTAGCGCAAGAAACCGATTATTCTTCGCCATTTTGAGAGCAAAATGGCTCGACAGTGTTTGGCCCAGTCGATACCAACCGTTGTTCTGTGAGTCGGGCGCCAAAAGCGTCATCAAGTGCTTCATTTGGTATTACCAATATACCAAAGGATCTGTCAGCAGTCTGGGAAAACGACTTGTGAACATCCAAAATCGTGGGCGAAACCGTGGGCGACAGGGTAGGTCTAACTATTGTTTATCAACAGGTTAGGGGCCAGTTTATGATCCCAACGGAATCACTTCAGTTAGAAACCCATGCCCGAGGAGGTGTGGGTGTTTTTGTACTGTAACCCTTGGTGGTGATGCGAATAAGGTATGAACCGGTGTGCTGGGAACAATTCCTTCCTTTTGAGTCGGTAATCGGCAAGAATTTAGTTTCTTCCAATCATGAACATGGACCGAGATTCTGAAGCGTGGACGAGGGATTGGCTGATACGGGGCTTAATCCTCTTTTTTTGGACCTGCTTTTGGTCATTTAACGTGGTCGATAAGGCCATTGGAGGAAGTGCTTTTTTGTGGGTTGGGCGCGACCGGTTTGCCCAATTCCAGAAGTATTTTGCCTCGGCGGGATTGGAATCGCCATTGATTGCTGATGTAGCGCTGTACGTTGCAGCAGCATTGGAAGTGTTTGCCCTAGTCTTTTTTGCTGGGGCGTTGTGGAATTTCGCCGCTCGGCGTGTGGATGAAGCCAGGTCATGGTGTTTCATCGGTATTGTCGTCACCCTCGTAACATTCACGTTTTTTTCACTTGGTGACCACCTTTTTGGCGACCGATTTGAACTGCTGGAACACACCCTTTTTTGGTTCATTACACTCGCTTCTTGGGGGGTATACGTCCGACTGGAAGGCAATAGCAGTATGTCCCCCCGGGAACATCCCCAGCGTTATGGACGTTCGAAATGGGGGAGAAATGTGGCGGTCTTGGCTACCGA
>JBELBV010000054.1:0-11724 GCA_042095135.1 Flavobacteriales bacterium
TACGGTATCAGCGGGCTTACAGAGGAAGAAAAAGCCAAAGGCATGCTGCTCTGCTGCCGATCACAGCCCAAATCGAAACGACTGAAGCTTCGATTGGTCAAGTAAGGTCATTCATCAAGGCAGACCAAGGTACTTGTGGGTCTGCAGGCTGATGCGCCACTTGGGGTTTTCTTGCACAAACCCGACGGTGTAGCCAAGCACCTGTTCCCTGCGGTCCCATTCAGGTTGGAAATACAACCGAGCATCGGTTTCGATTCGAGCAGCGTGCTCCGATCCCCACGTCAAATCGTGCCGGTTGACCACGATTACCTTCAACTCGTGGCATTGCTCGTAAATGGCATCGAGTGGGGCCTTGAAGCGCTTCGGTGAAAACGTGACCCAATCCCATGAGCCGGTCAGCGCGTGGGTTCCCGATGTCTCGATGTGGGTTCGGATGCCCGCCGCTTGCAAGCCCTCAGTGAGGGCCGTGAGGTCATGCATGGCCGGTTCTCCGCCAGTAATAACACAAATGGGCGCCTTCGAAGCCACCGCTTCATCCACCAGTGTGCCTGCTTGCACATGCGGATGGGCATTTACGTCCCAGCTCTCCTTGACATCGCACCAGGCGCACCCTACGTCGCACCCGCCCAGACGGATGAACCACGCCGCGGCACCTGTGTAAGCACCCTCGCCCTGCACGGTCAGGAAGCGCTCCATGACCGGGTAATCCTGGTCACGCCAATTTGCCATGCAAGTCAAATTCAGTCGCGGAATCGATGCGCACTTGAGCGAAATCACCGATGCGAAGGTGCACGTCCTCTGGCGTTTGGATGCGGACTTCATTGTCCACGTCCGGCGAATCCCATTCTGTCCGCCCTACCCATTCGCCGTCTTCGATGCGATCGATGAGGACGCGCTGTTCGGTACCGACGAATTTCTGGTTGAGTTCGAATGAGATTCCCGCTTGTTGGGTCATGATCTCATCTACGCGCTTCTTCTTCACCTCTTCCGGAACATCGTCGTTCATGGTGTACGCGTGGGTATTCTCTTCGTGCGAATACGTGAAGCAACCTACGCGCTCGAACCGCATACGCTCTGTCCAGCGCAGCATATCCTCGTGGTGGGCCTCCGTCTCGCCAGGGAACCCACAGATCAACGTCGTTCGTAAAGCGATTTCCGGCACGCGGTCCCGAATGTCCCCGATGAGCCGGTCCATCTTTTCTTGCGTAATGCCCCTGCGCATGGCGCGCAGCATTTCATCCGAAGCGTGCTGCAACGGCATGTCGAGGTAGTTGCACACGTTGGATTTACGCGCCATCACATCGAGCACATCCATCGGGAATCCCGTGGGAAACGCATAGTGTAACCGAATCCAATCGATGCCCTCGACGTCACTCAACCGGTCGACCAATTCTGCGAGTTTGCGCTTTTTGTAGATATCAAGGCCATAGTAAGTCAAGTCCTGCGCGATCAAAATCAACTCGCGTGAGCCATTGGCCGCGAGCGACTGGGCATGGGTGACCAGGTCCTCCATAGGCGTAGAGACGTGCTTACCGCGCATCAATGGGATGGCGCAAAACGCACACGGGCGATCGCAGCCTTCTGCGATTTTGAGGTAAGCGTAATGAGCAGGCGTCGTGAGCAACCGCTCCCCGACCAATTGCTTTTTGTAATCCGCACGCAAGGTTTTCAGGAGCCGCGGCAAATCGCGGGTACCGAACCAGGCGTCCACTTCAGGAATGCCCTCCTGCAATTCATCTTTATAGCGCTCAGACAAGCAGCCTGTAACGTAGACGCGGTCGACGTAGCCGGCTTTTTTCGCTTCAGAAAACTGAATGATGGTGTCGATACTTTCCTGTTTGGCGCTCTCAATGAACCCACACGTATTGACGATAACAATGCCCGCGTCATCGGCTTTGGACTCGTGTTCCACTTCGAATTCGTTGGCCCGCAACTGGCCCATCAGCACTTCAGAATCGTAGATGTTCTTGGCACATCCCAAGGTCACCACATTGACTTTGCGCGGTTTCGTCGTTCGGGTTCTCATGGTCTTTAAGCGTTTTGGGCTTCCCAATCTGTGGGCAACAAGCTATCGATGAATTCAATCACCTCAAAGTCTTGCAGGTCTTCCATCTTCTCACCGATGCCAATGAAGCGGACAGGGATGCTCAGCTGATCAGAAATCGCTAGCACCGCACCACCTTTCGCCGTTCCGTCGAGCTTGGTCAAGACCAATCCCGTTACGTCGGTAGCCGAGGTGAATTGCTTTGCTTGTTCCACCGCATTTTGTCCGGTGGACCCGTCAAGCACAAGCAGTACTTCGTGCGGTGCGCCGGGAACAATGCGGTCCATCACGCGACGGATTTTGGTCAATTCCTCCATCAAGCCGCGCTTGTTGTGCAGGCGGCCCGCCGTGTCAATGATGACGACTTCAGCGTTCCGCGACACGGCAGCCTCCAATGTGTCGAATGCTACAGCTGCTGGATCGGCGCCCATGTGCTGGGCGATGATATCCACGCCGGCGCGCTCAGACCATATCTTCAATTGATCAATCGCAGCAGCTCGGAAGGTGTCCGCTGCACCGAGCAACACCCGCTTTCCCTCTTCTTTGTACCTCCACGCCAGCTTGCCAATGGATGTGGTCTTTCCCACACCGTTGACGCCAACCACCATAATGACACGGGGCTGACCCGGGGGCGGTTCGTTAATGGCAGCGCCGCCTTCAGCACCCTCGGTGAATAGGCCGCCGATCTCTTCGCGCAGCATGGTGTACAATTCCTCTACTTCAGCGTAAGCTTCAAACCGCGCACGCTTTCGGAGGCGATCAATGATTTTCATGGTGGTATCGACTCCCACATCTGCTGTGATCAATGCCTCTTCCAGTTCATCCATCAATTCCTCGTCCACGCGACGACGGCCGGTGAAGACTTTGGACAATTTCTGGAAGACGCTCGTGCGCGACTTTTCGAGTCCGCTGTCCAGGCTCTCCTTTTGCTTGCCCGAGAATATCCGCTTGAAAAAACTCATGTTGGACGAAAGTTAAGGGATAAAAAAAGGGCCGTCTCCACTGGAGTTCGGCCCAATTCCATGCGTTGGTGCGCAATCAGTCGCGAGCCAACCAGTCTTTTACGTCGTCATTGTGAACCACCTCCTCGCGGAAGGTGTAGGCACCCGTCTTAGCGCTGCGTACCATCTTGATCACTTTCGTGTGCTGTTTACCTCCACCCGTCTGGAGCGATGCTACTGTCTTCTTTGCCATGGCTCAGTTTATTTGATCTCTTTGTGGAGGGTGTTCTTGCGCAACACCGGGTTGTACTTCTTCAATTCGATGCGATCCGGGGTGTTCTTCCGGTTCTTGGTGGTGATGTATCGGGAAGTTCCGGGCATGCCAGAATCCTTATGCTCGGTGCATTCCAAAATCACTTGTACACGGTTGCCTTTTTTGGCCATCTTTCGAAAATTGGACTGCAAATATAACCAATCCTGACGACCTTCCAAGGGGTTTTACCAAACCCAACAATTCAACGTGGAAAAACCGAGCGGATTCCTACTGCAGGCGGGCGTTTCCCGCCTTAGCTTTCATTGCTTCAAGGTCCGACCCACCATGTTCAAATCCAAAGCGAAGACAAAACCCAAATCCAAGCCGGCAGCCAAGGCCAAAAAGGCCTCAAAATCCAGCCGATTGCGGGTGTTCTTCCAGTCCGCCAAAACGTGGTTCGGCGACCCGCGTGTCCAAGCTGTGCACGGCGTGCTAATCCTGGCGGGGTCGGTTTTCATCGTTATTGCCTTGGTCTCGGGACTCTTCACTGGAGCGAGCGACTACGCACTGGTAGCTGAAGGCGTGGCGGATTCGCTAGGCGATGCCAGCCGGGAACCGTTTCACAATTGGCTCGGCGGAGCCGGTGCGCATTTCGCCTTTTGGCTGGGGCGCCAAGGATTCGGCCTAGGGGCACTGGCACTGCCTGTCCTGCTCGGACGGTGGAGTTGGTCACTCATCACCCAGCGGCCCTTGGGTTCGCGTTGGACGGCCATTCGCTACGGTTTTTTCTGGTTGGTGTTCACGCCTTGGGTTAGCGGCTACGTCGCCACCCTGACGAACCATTGGGGAAACAGTGCGTGGGACCACTGGATTGGAGCGACCGGACAATTCGCCACTGATTTGAGCTTGCTCTACCTCGGTACGCTCGGCTGTGGCTTGGCCATCGCAACGGTCATCTTGGCCATCGCTGCGTATCACTTGCAGCCTTCATTGAATACCCTCCCCCGTTTCTCTTTTGACGGCATCAAAAGCTGGTTCATATCGGAAGACAGCGAAGCCTCCGTGTGGTCGCGAACAGAAGAAGCTGAGGCAGAACCGGCTCCAAAAGAAGAAACCGATCTGCCTTTTGAACCGGACGATCCGTCCGATGCGATTTTGGACGAATTGCTCGATGACATTCAGAAGGAGAAAAACGAAGAAGCCCCTCCAACTGAAGTGCCATTTCCTCCACCGGCTCCAGCACCCGCCCCTGCTACTCCTGTTGCAAGAGAAGAACCCTCTTCCGTTGAGGACGATGGTGTCGCCTTCGAAGTCAAGCAAGTGGACGAAGAGACCCAACTCACCGGCGACGAGATCGACAAGAAAGTGCAGGACTTTGGTGAATACGATCCGACCTTGGACCTCAGCCGTTACGAATTGCCCAACATCGACCTCCTTGTGCAGCACGGTGATGGCAAGGTAAAGGTGACCGAAGCGGAATTGGACGACAATAAGACGCGAATCATTGAAACGCTGCGCAACTTCAGCATCGAAGTGTCCAGCATTACGGCTGAAGTCGGTCCCACGGTGACGCTCTACGAAATCGTCCCCGCCCCCGGCATCCGCATTTCGAAAATCAAGAACCTCGAAGACGACATCGCCCTGAGCTTGGCTGCCCTTGGTATCCGAATCATCGCACCCATCCCCGGTCGCGGAACCATCGGCATCGAGGTACCCAACTCCAATCCGGACATCGTTTCGATGCGGGCGTTGATCGCTTCGGATAAGTTCAACAATTCGGACGCCGCGTTGCCCATTGCCATCGGCAAGACCATCTCCAATGAGACGTACGTGTTTGACTTGGCCAAAATGCCCCACCTCTTGATGGCGGGTGCGACAGGTCAGGGTAAATCTGTGGGACTCAACGCCATGCTGGTCAGTTTGCTGTACCGCAAGCACCCGTCCCAACTGAAATTTGTCCTGGTTGACCCGAAAAAGGTGGAATTGACGCTCTTCAACCACATCGAACGGCATTACCTAGCAAAGTTGCCCGATTCGGAAGAGCCCATCATTACCGACACGTCCAAGGTGGTCGCGACGTTAAACTCGCTTTGCATCGAAATGGATCAGCGCTATGACCTCCTGAAGGAGGCGCAGTGCCGAAACATCGCCGAGTACAACAAGAAATTTATCCGGCGCCGGTTGAATCCGGAAGAGGGTCACCGCTACCTCCCCTACATCGTGTTGGTCGTGGACGAATTCGCCGACCTCATCATGACTGCAGGAAAAGAAGTGGAGACGCCCATTGCGCGCTTGGCGCAGTTGGCCCGTGCCATCGGTATTCACCTCATCATCGCCACCCAGCGACCCTCGGTCAACATCATCACCGGCACGATTAAGGCAAACTTCCCCGCTCGAGTCGCCTTCCGAGTCACCTCCAAAATCGATTCCCGAACCATCCTCGATGCGGGTGGCGCCGACCAACTCATCGGCCGTGGTGACATGCTCCTCAGCACCGGTAACGACCTCATCCGCATCCAGTGCGGCTTTGTCGACACTCCTGAAGTGGAGGAGATCTGCGAATTCATCGGGAGCCAGCAGGGCTACCCCGACGCCTTCCTACTCCCGGAGTACACTCCGGAGGGAGGCAGTGAATCCGGTCACATCAGCGACGACGAGCGCGACGATATGTTCGAGGATGCCGCCCGGGTCATCGTCATGCACCAACAAGGCTCTACCTCCTTGTTGCAACGTAAACTCAAGGTAGGATACAACCGCGCCGGCCGTATCATCGATCAATTAGAAGACGCCGGCATCATCGGACCGTTTGAGGGATCCAAAGCGCGAAAAGTGCTCGTCCCCGATGAAATGAGTTTGGAACAGATGTTGCAGAAGGGAGATGCATGAAGCATCTTCGCAGAATGAAATTTATTGTTGCCGTAACGTTGACCGCTTGCTGTGCTACCTGGGGATGGGCGCAAGATGCAAACGCCTTGTTAGGAAAGCTGAGTGAACAGGCTAAGTCCTATGGCTCCATCGAGGCGACGTACACGTCCACCATGGTGGATAAGGTGAGCGACTTCGAGGCCACCCAAGCAGGAACCATCTACGTAGACGGCGACAAATACAGCCTCGATATTGGCGATTACCTGATCATCTCTGACGGCGTCACCATCTGGACGTATGAATCCGCCGTAAACGATTGCTACGTCGACGACGCCGAAATGATGGCGGAGGAAGGTATGGACCCTTCGAAACTCTTCACCATTTGGGAAGACGATTTCAAAAACGAGTGGAAGGGGGCTGTCGATTTGAACGGCGAATCATTGGTGCAAATCAATCTGTACCCGCTGGCCGGTGACGAAAAGCCGTTCCACACCATTCAGCTCTTTATCAGCGAAAAAGACCTCGAGCTTCGCCGCGCTGTGGTCAAAGGCCGCGAAGGCACAGATGTAACTTACGATGTGGGCTCATTCAAGCCCCGTGCAGAAGTCCCCGCATCCACCTTCACCTTTGATCCGGGCAAATTTCCCGGTGTGAACATGGTGGACAACCGCATCTAACGCACCGGTTCCCAGCCGCCGTTGACAAAGGTCTCGAGGGACCAGTGCTCATTTACAAATCGCGCCCGTACCTCGTCCCACTGCCAGTCCAATTTGAAATGCACCTGAACCGGCAGCGGCCATGGCAATCCCTGCCAACGGGCGCTTTCCACCATCGCATCGAACGCGATGAATCCGTAAATCGAAGGATCCGTGGCGTGTGCTGATCGAAATTGCTCGAGCTGCCCAGCTACGGTTGAATCATTCCACTGCGTTCTCTCGGAAACCGGAACGGTGAAGTGCGAGCGATCGAGGTAGCGGCGCTCAAGGAATTCAAAGGACCGAGAGTCGGGATGCCCGTATACGTGCACGGGAAAGGAATCGGCCAACTGCAATTCCGTCTGCACGTACGCGTAAAGCGATTGCGCAGACTTGCCGGCCGGGATTGCAATCGGATTCAACTTAGACGTATCCAATTGTGCAATCAAGCTCTCGGCAAACTGGGCATTCGCCGGCACCGACTGCAATACCGTACTGTCCGAGGCCACACCCAAGAATCCCCTGCGAAAGGCCTGTTCCAACCCCGCGTCCACACCGCGTGTCTCGAGCATCATCACCGTATCTCCGGCGTTTTGCTGCGCCGCGAGCGCTCCCAAGGCTTCCATACCCGGTGTGGGGTTCGGCTCCATGCTGAAGGCCAGTGCATGCTTTTCCCAGACGGCTGGATTTTGCGGCGTCAAGATCCATTGGGGCACCTCGGAGTTCTGCAATAACGTATTGACCGAATCCAACGGCGCTTTCCGTAGCGGTCCCAGCACCACATCCGCCCATTCCAAATCTGCCATGCTCCATGGGTGCACACCCAAAGTATCCGGTTCAGTATCGACCACGCGCAACGCCACCGCGTACCCTGAATCGCTCAACGTTTGTGCGGCCCATTGGGCGCCGTGCATGAATTCCAACGCGACTTCGCGCAGGCGATTGGTCTTGGCGCTGTAGCCCCCGCCTTCGACTGTATCTGCTTCCAGCATGAAGGGAAGCATGAGCAGCGTGCGCAACGTGTCTTGGCGCAAAGCCGGGAGCGATTGATCAGCAGCAACAGGCGCGCCGAGGGATGAGGGGCTGGCCGGTTCGGGGGGGGTCCCCACCACCAACACATCGCCGATGCTCAATCCCTGAGTAGCTCTTGGGTTCCACGCCTCCAACTGTTCCACTTCCAAGCCATACAGGTTCGCGATGGCGTACAAGGTCTGACCGGCCTCAACCGTGTGCAACTTCGCCTCGGGGTCGGATGCACTCAAAACACGCACCAGTTGCATGGGCTGTGGAATGCGGACCACATCGCCTGGTGCCAAGGCCTCGCCACGTCCAGGATTGGCCTCGCGGAGCTCCGTCAGCGTCACATCATGAGCCCGTGCGATGCGAGCGTATGTGTCACCGGGAAGAACGGTGTACTCCACCTGGGCGTTGACCAGCTGAATGCCCGACGCAACGCAAAGCATAAGCCCCAAGAGTAGGTTACGCATAATGGGCATCGTAGTAGGCCGTTCGTTCATCTTTTTTCATTCCAGCCGTTTTCTTGACAAAACAGTCTCGATCGTCCGTTGAATTGAAAACCCAAATGCACACCGAATTATTGCTGTGGTAGATGGCCTTTAACTCATCGTCGATTCCACACAATTCTCGGGGTATTTCGGCGGGAATGCAAATCATACCGACCGGATCATTCCCATTCGATGGTCGCTGGCGGCTTGGAGCTGATGTCGTACACCACGCGATTCACGCCGCGCACCTTGTTGATGATGTCGTTGGATACCCTGGCCAGGAAATCGTACGGCAGGTGGCACCAGTCCGCCGTCATACCGTCGGTCGAGGTTACAGCGCGCAAGGCCACGGCTTGCTCGTACGTGCGTTCATCGCCCATCACCCCAACGCTTTGGACCGGAAGCAAAATGGCACCCGCCTGCCACACCTCGTGGTAGAGTCCGGCTTCCTTGAGTCCGTCGATCCAAATGCGGTCAACATCTTGCAGGATGCGCACTTTCTCCGCAGTGATGTCGCCGAGGATGCGAATGGCCAAGCCCGGACCGGGGAATGGGTGGCGGCCAAGAATTTCTTGCTTCACTCCGATTTCCTTTCCGACGCGGCGTACCTCGTCTTTGAACAACAAGCGCAAAGGTTCAACCACCTTTAGCTTCATGTAGTCCGGGAGACCGCCAACGTTGTGGTGGCTTTTGATGGTCGCAGACGGACCGCCGGTCGCACTCACGCTTTCGATGACATCGGGGTAAATGGTCCCTTGCGCCAACCAATGGGCATTTTCCACTTGCTTGCTCGCATCGTCAAAAACGTCAACGAACACCTTGCCGATGGCCTTGCGCTTGGTCTCGGGGTCGGATTCCCCTGCAAGGGCTGAGAGGAATCGGTCTCCAGCGCGCACCCCCTCCACTTGCAATCCCATGTCTTCGTAACTCACCAAGACCTCTTCGAATTCGTGCTTGCGCAACAAACCATTGTCAACGAAAATGCAGTGTAGCTGCTTGCCAATGGCCCGGTGCAGCAAGGCGGCGGCCACGGTGGAGTCAACACCGCCACTCAATCCAAGAATGACTTGGTCGTCGCCGATCTGGTCACGCAACTTGGCCACGGTCTCGTCAGCAAAGCTGGCCGGGGTCCAATCCCCTGCACACCCGCAGATATCGATGACAAAATTTTTGAGGAGTTGGGGACCATCGGTGCTGTGCCACACCTCCGGGTGGAATTGAATTCCCCAAACGGGACGATTCACATCGCGGAACCCCGCGAATTTGACGTCGTGGGTGCTGCAAATGGTTTCAAATTGATCACCGATGTTCAAGATGGTGTCGCCGTGGCTCATCCACACCTGGGATTCTTGAGCCACTCCATTCAACAACGAATCGGAACCGTTCACGTGAGCCAGGTTGGCGCGGCCGTATTCGCGGGAGTCGGAGGCTTCGACCGATCCTCCGTGGGTTTGGGCGAGGTATTGAGCGCCGTAGCACACTCCCAACACCGGCACGTTTCCGAGCATGTTCGACAGGTCCGGCCGAGGCGCGTCCTCGTCGCGTACACTGTGCGGCGAACCGCTCAGGATCACGCCCTTCACGTCATCCGGAACGCTTTCGTACCGGCTCCACGGGATGATGTCGGAGTAGACATTCAACTCGCGCACCCGACGGGCGATGAGCTGCGTATACTGGGAACCGAAATCGAGGATGAGGATGCGTTCGTGCTGCATGGACGTCGTTGTGAAGCCGCAAAGGTAGTTCGGCCCTTTGGGAGGATGGACGCTCGGCAACTGGTATTTTTGCACCATGCTGTACCCACATTTGAACGGAAAGCGCGTCATCTTGGCGAGTCAATCGCCGCGGCGAATGGAATTGGTCAAAGGCCTCGAACTCGAGCCCGTCATCTGGCTCAAGGACGTCGATGAATCCTTCCCCGATGAAATCTCCGGTCCCGCGATTGCGGAATACGTCACGCGATTGAAAGCTGAGGCGTATTGGGAAGAATTGGGGCCGGACGACGTGCTCATCACCGGCGACACGGTCGTCTTACTCGGCGACGAGGTACTGCAAAAGCCCAAAGACCGGGACGAAGCGATTGGGATGCTCGAGCAACTGAGCGGTCAAACGCACACGGTGGCCTCGGGCATTGCAGTCACCACCTTAAAAACCGGAATTCAATCTGCGGTTGACACCTGTGAAGTGACCTTTCGCCCCCTCGATCGCGCTTGGATTGAACACTACATCGACCGCTACCAACCCTTCGACAAAGCAGGGGGGTACGGAGTACAAGACATGATCGGATTCGCCGGTGTCACCAGGATGAAGGGCTCCTATTTTACCGTGATGGGCCTGCCCACGCACAAACTTTTTGGACTTATAAACAGCCTAGAATCATAACTTTAGCGCGGATTTTTTTGGTTCTGTTTAACATTTTCTAGCTTGCCTTGAACAAACTCTGTTAGCAGATGTTAATTGGATGTTTTCAGGACACGATTCCTATTTGTAACCAAAACCCAAACACATGACTTCTTTTATTCTTGCTGCAATCAAAGCAATGCCCGCAGATGACTACGTAGGCTTCACGTTCTTCGTAGGCTGCATGGCCATGATGGCAGCTTCAGCATTCTTTTTCCTCTCGATCAACATGGTTGAGGGAAAATGGAAAACTTCTTTGTTGGTTAGCGGATTGATCACTTTCATCGCCGCTGTACACTACTACTACATGCGTGACTACTGGAGCGAAGTAGGTGAGTCACCAACGTTCTTCCGATATGTCGACTGGACGTTGACCGTTCCGTTGATGTGCGTAGAGTTCTACTTGATTTTGAAAGCAGCCGGTGCTCAGACAGGTTTGCTTTGGAAATTAATCTGGGCATCAGTCGTGATGCTTGTGACAGGTTACCTCGGAGAAGCGGTATACACCACAGGAACCGGTCCAGCAATGTGGGGCTTGTTCTCAGGTCTTGCTTACTTCTACATTGTGTACCTCATCATGTTTGGTGAAGCAAAAGCGTTGGCTGATAAGTCATCTGCTGGCGTTCAGCGTGCACACGGCATCCTCTGCAAGTTTGTCTTGATCGGTTGGGGTATCTACCCGCTCGGTTACATGATTGGCACCGACGGTTGGTACGATTTCGTTGACGGAATCGGACTGAATATGGATGTTGTTTACAACATCGGTGACGCCATCAACAAAATCGGATTCGGATTGGTCATCTACAGCTTGGCTGTAAGCAAGGACTAACACTGAATCCTCTACGTCCTGAAATACGAACCGCCGGCTCAGTTGAGTCGGCGGTTTTTTTTGTGTCCATTCGTTACTTCAAAGTGAAATGTAGCGTCCGCCTTCGTGGGCGGACAAGCTCCCAATGGCATGCGCAGGCAATCCCGCTTCCATCAAAATGGCCTCAACGGCCGCAGCGTAATCGGGACATAC
>JBELBV010000055.1:0-4306 GCA_042095135.1 Flavobacteriales bacterium
TTTTATGGTGACCCGTCTGCAAACAAGCTCAACGTGTGGATGACAGCCGAAAGCGGCGAGAAATTGAGCATCCAGTCTGCGGGCGGTGCGGCAACCACCCCTTCCATTCCCCTGCATGTGACATCAGGGGCGGGCGGAACCGTGCGCATTTCAGGCCTCACCGATGCGAGCACACCGTCGGATATCTGTGCGGTGGTGGAAGACCTTGAGACCGGTGAACGAGCGCAACTAGGCCGAGACGTGCTCGAAGTCAACTTGCCAGCCAACACAACGTACACCGAACGATTCATCGTACACTTTACGCCCGAGCCTTCCATGATGTGGGAGTCAACCGTGTGCAATGGCCTTGACGTTACGATGTCAGGAGAAGCGTGGGAATCATGGGATGCGAGCTGGTCCGCCAATGATGGCTCAGCCAGCGGTACGGGCATGCCTTACGAACTTGAAGACGGCGAGTACACCTTCGAATTCTCGCTGCCGGAAGCCGGCTGTGTGCAAGCGGTCGACGTAACCGTCGAAACGGCTTGCCTCGGAGACTTTAACCTCAACGGTGAGCGCGATGTCGTGGACTTGCTTGTGCTGCTTTCAGGATTGCCCACCGGGGCGCTGGAAAGTGAGTTCGCCATCGAAGCCGATTGCGATTGCGACGGGGCCGTTACCGTCAACGACATGCTGACGTTCTTGACGGTCTTTGGCACGAACTGCGACTAAGACTGCATTCAGGGCGCGGTACCGTCGACTTCGACGAGGCCTTCCGCCCAGGCTTTTACAACCAACTGCTCTTCCATGGCGAGGAGCAGTTGTTGTTTGCGGCGGTGCAATATCATGTCGACCACATCCTTGCGCACGGCGCTGAACGGCGCCACTTCATCCTTGAGCGCATGCTCCAGGAAGCGCACGAGGTAGTGACGGCCTTCGGCTTCAAAATCAACGAGGCGACGGCTCGAGAGCTGCGATTCGGTGCGGTAAAAATTCATCGGAACCTCCTTGGTAAACGAACTCAACGTCCACCATGTCGAGCCGTCCAAACCGTAAATCGCGCCATTTTCGACGCACCATCGCTCGATGTCAATCATGCCGGTGGAGTCCAGCGCTGCGAATGGTTCTCGGATGTCATCCAGAACAGCAGTCTCTGGCGCATTGATGAACAATACGCGGACGGCATAATCCGTGAGCATGAAGGAGGCCTCGTTCGCCTCATAAAACGCCAGGGCCTCGTCATCGCTTACTTCGCTGTCCATGCGCTCGTTGACGTAGCGTTCTTTGAAGGCGTGGAGGAGGAGGGCGTTGCGGTAGGCCTTGATTTCGTCCTCAAAGGCCGTGGCTTCCGGCGGCAGGGCCGCTTCGGCTTGTGCCACGAGGATCTGTTCCCGGACCCATTGGTCCACGTACCGCTGAGCGGCGGTCGTCGAATCTTCGAGGCTCAGTCCAACAGGGACGTGGGCCCGGACCTGCAGAGAAGTCAACGTGGCGGTTCCAACACGGGCGACGGCTTGCGTGGAGGACTCAGCCGCTTCACCGCACCCCGTCCCTGCACCGCCCAATGCTATCCAGAGCACGATTCCAGTTGCAGCCGTCCATCGCATGGCCATGCGATCAGTCGGCGAGGGAGTGCAAAAGCGCGGTGTTCACTTCCACGGAAGTGCCTGTGCGCAGTGCTTCAATCCATTGCGCTTCCAGGTGGTCCTGGTAAGCCGCGATGACCTGACCGCGGGCTTCGGCAAGCGTCTTGGGCTCCGGCGAGCGCACAGCACCCACGTGCACCAAAACGGTCTCATCGCCGCCGCCTTCGTACGTGGCGAACACCGGTGCTTTACCAGCAAGTGTGCCTGCGGCAGCGTCGGCCAGCACCTTGTCTCCCCAGGTGTTGTCGCCTTCGCTGAAACGTCCAGAGGTCAAGGTGATGGAATTGCCGTTTTCGGTATTGTAATCGCGTTGGAAGGCAACAAGGTCCTTGCCCTTCTTTACGGCCTTCTTCGCGGCTTTAACGGCTTTCTCGTCTGCGCAGGTGAAGATGTCCACTTCAGCGCGTGTGCCCCACATGAAGTCACCGACATGAGCCGCGTGGAAGGCTTCCAAGCCCGTGGTGTCCTTCACAGCCTTGCTCCATACCTTCTCATCGGTCAATTCAAAGAGCAGGATGCCGTCGTGGTATTCTTCCATCAGCAACCGGAATTCATCGTGCTTCGACTCGAGGCGCGCGTCTTCGTAGTCGAGGAGGAGCTTGTCGGACCACGACGTCAGTTGTTCGTCAATGACGGCGTTGGCGCCGGCTTCGGCGTTGCGGACCTTGACAATGTTCAAGTAGTCCACGAAATCCGCCACCGTAGCAGATTCATCGGCAATGGTCAGCAAGGTGGATGCAGCAGTCTTGCTCGGCACGTTCACGAGCGGATGGCCGGGGAAGAAGACGCTGTCCTGTTTGGCGGCGAGACGCTTCAGGGACTTAATCGCAGGGGCATTGGACGTAAAGGCGTACTCAACCTTTAGGTTTTCTAGGAATGAAGCTCGGGTCAATTCGGACCGGCTGTCTCGGCTGACTTTCTTCTGCAATTCGCGCTTGGAGGCTTCGAAGGTGGCAGGTGCCCGGTATTCTAGGCGCTTGACGACGTGCCAACCGTACGAGGTCTTGAACGGCGCGGAGATTTGTCCGTCCTCGGTCAGGCCGAACGCCGCGTTTTCAAACTCCTCGACCATTTTACCCGTGCCAAACCAAGGCAATTCGCCGGCCTTGCTCGCTGTGGAAGCGTCTTCTGACATTTTGAGCGCGAGTTCTTCCCACGGAATGCCTTTGCCCAGCAGGTCGTGGATGGAGTTGATGCGCTCTTCTGCCGCTTTGAGCGTGGCGTCATCCGCGCCTTCCTTGGTGCGGATCATGATGTGCGCTGTGCGGATTTCGCCGCGGGCATCCCGGCGGCCTGTCACTTCGAGGAAGTGGTAACCGTAGCGCGTCCGTACGATGGGGCTGAGTTCGCCAACCGGTGTGGTGTAGGCTGCTTCTTCAAACGGGTAGACCATCTGAAACGCACTGAACCAGCCCAAATCACCGCCATTGTCGCGGACGCTGGGATCGTCAGACCCGGCCTTCGAGAGGGCCACAGCTTCAAAATCTTCGCCATTGATGATGCGTGTGCGCATGGCGTTGGCTCGTTTCCACGCCTTCAAGGTGTCGGCCGGGTTGGCCTGTGCGCTGCACGAAACGAGGATGTGGCGGGCGCGCACTTCCTCCTGCTTGCGCTCCCATGCTTGGTGCACGAGTTCGTCGAGCAATTCGTTGTTGGTGAGGTAGGGGCGAGCCAATTGGGTACGGTAACCGGCGAGTTCCTTCTGGAAGGTCTCAACGGTGTCCATGCCCAGCGCTTCTGCGGCCTGGACCTTGAGTTTGAAGTTGATGAACAACTCCATGTACTCGTCCAATGCGGCTTCAGTGATGACGCTGTCGCGGTTGTTTTTGAGGAAAATGTGCTCAAAATCGGCGAGAGAAACGGATTCTTCTCCGACGGTTAACACGGCCTCGTCTTGGGCGTGGACCGGTGCAGCAGTGAATACTGCCGCAAAAAGCATGCAGGCCACGCCTGCTGTTGGGTTCAACAGGTTTTTCATCTTCAGGTTGTTCTTATCGCAAGCTGTAATTCGGGGCTTCACGCGTGATTGTCACGTCGTGGGGGTGGCTTTCTTTCACGCCTGCAGCGGTCATACGGATGAACTGGGCGCCTTGCAACGCCGCAATGTCAGGGGCACCGCAGTAGCCCATGCCGGCGCGCAAGCCGCCGGTGACTTGATGCATGACTTCCAGCACGGTGCCTTTATAGGGTACACGGCCGCTGATGCCCTCGGGAACGAGTTTCTTGAGGTCGTCTTCCGCGTCTTGGAAGTAACGGTCTTTCGAGCCCTTCTGCATGGCTTCCAAGGAGCCCATGCCGCGGTAGGTTTTGAAGCGCCGTCCTTCGTAAATGATGGTTTCGCCTGGGCTCTCCTCCGTACCGGCAAGCATCGAACCGATCATCACGGTGTCAGCGCCGCCGGCCAAGCCTTTGACGATGTCGCCCGTGAAGCGGATGCCGCCGTCTGCAATGACAGGAACACCCGTGCCGCGCAGCGCCTCCGACACCTCCATCACAGCGCCGAGCTGGGGGACACCGACGCCCGCAATCACGCGGGTCGTGCAGATCGAGCCCGGCCCGATGCCCACTTTGACGGCGTCGGCTCCTGCCTCTACCAAGGCCTGAGCGGCAGCGGCGGTGGCGATGTTGCCGCAGACCACGTCGATGGACGGGAAGGCGGCTTTGACTTTCTTCAGCGTTTC
>JBELBV010000055.1:4406-9182 GCA_042095135.1 Flavobacteriales bacterium
TGCCGCAGACCACGTCGATGGACGGGAAGGCGGCTTTGACTTTCTTCAGCGTTTCAAGTACGCCGCGGCTGTGGCCGTGCGCCGTGTCGATGATGACCGCATCGACACCGGCATTGACCAGCGCTTCAGTGCGGTCGATGGTGTCGTGGGTGACCCCAACTGCAGCGGCTACGCACAGACGGCCCCACTGGTCCTTGCAGGAGTTGGGAAAGGTGCTGAGCTTGATGATGTCGCGGTAGGTGATCAGGCCGACGAGCTTGCTGTCGCCGTCCACCACGGGCAGTTTTTCGATGCGGTGAGCGCGCAACAGTTGTTCGGCCTTTTCAAAATCTGAACCGTCCTCGGTGACGATGAGGTTCGTGCCGGTCATAACGTCCGCCACAGCGCGATCGAACTTTTTTTCGAAGCGGAGATCTCGATTGGTCACGATGCCCACGAGGGTGTTCGTCTCGTCCACAACAGGGATTCCTCCAATGCGGTGTTCCTTCATAATGGCCAGCGCATCCCCCACCGAGGCTTCGCGGGAAAGGGTCACCGGGTCTTGGATCATGCCGCTTTCTGATCGCTTCACGCGGCGCACTTCGGCGGCCTGCTCGGCGATGGTCATGTTCTTGTGGATGACTCCGATTCCGCCTTGTCGGGCCATGGCGATGGCCATAGCGCTGCCCGTCACCGTGTCCATGGCCGCGGAGATGACCGGGGTCTTGAGGGTGATGTTCCGGGAGAAATTGCTCGCGAGTTGTACGTCGCGTGGGAGCACTTCGGAGTAGGCGGGAATGAGGAGGACATCGTCGTAGGTCAAGCCTTCGCCGACGATTTTTGGTTTTTGTGAATTGGTGGCCATTGTGGTCAATTGAATCGGGGGCCGAAACCTTTCAATCGCATGGATTTACGGGTTACGATTCGCGCAAAATTAGGGAAAATACAGGCTCCTGCGGAGCTCGAATTGCTCAACTTATTCTCCGTTGAGCACGTGCACCAATCCCTGCCGGTCGTAATAGCGTCCCGATCCGTCTTGAATGGTGATGAAATACCCGTAGGTACCCTCCGGGACGAATTGGTCCTTGTAGGTGCCGTCCCAGCCCGCTTCAAAATCTTCTGTGGAGAACAGCACGTCTCCCCAGCGGTTGTGGATTTCCATCCGATAATTCGCAAAATCTGCAAAGCTGACCACCGGTCGAAAGGTGTTGTTAACCCCGCCAATGAGGATGGTGTTGGGGATCCACACCACAGGTTCTTGTTGCAGGCACAGCTCGTTCGACAAGGCGTAATTGATGCTGCCCGCCGGTCCAGGTAGTGCGTCTGTGGCTTCGATGAGGTAACAAAAATCACCTGGACTGTACAACAAATTGCTCACGTCATCTTCCCACGTAAACACTGTGTTGGGAAGGGTGGTCAACAGCTCCGTGGCGTTGCCTAAATTGTATTTGCGGTAAATGCGGTAGCCGGCTGTAGCCCCAGGAAACTCCGCATAGGGTGTCCAGTGGAGGGTGTTTTTCAAAAGCTGAAAATCGGAGATGCCCCGCAGCCATACCGTCTCTGCTGTGTTTGACATGCCCACCGAGTCGCTGCAGAAATTCTCAACACGCACGCGGTAGCTATAACTGGATTCATCCGTTTGGGCGGTGTAGTCGGTGTACATCAGCGTCATGCCACCCACGCCTTCTTGCGTCTCAAGGTCGGTGAATTCGGCTTCGCTGGAGCGTTTGCGCTGCAACGTGTAGGCGTGAGCGTCATTGGAGTTCGGGTCAAGGTCGACGATGATGTTGACCGCCCCGCTGTCCGACACAGAAGCCCGGCGCAACGAGGTAAAGCTCGGAGCTCCAGGGTAGCTGAACTCGAGGGTCCGGGCGTTGGAGAGGATGTCGAGGCCCGACGCCATTTCCGCGACGATGTGGTATTTGTACGTGGCTCCAAACGTTGCACCCTCGTGCACGAAAGAATTGGTGTTGGCATCGACCACACCCGCCTCCTGCAGGCCGGACCAGTTGCCGCTGCCTGTGGGCATTTCCTCATCAATCCAGATGTGGTAGCTCGCAACTTCCGAGTCCAAGTTGTAGGCACCCGCCCACGACAGCGTGGCTTGGTCTGAGCAGAGCGCCGTCGAGGCATTCAAAAATAGGCTGGAAGCGCAGTACGGGCTGGCGGCCCCAGGGTCGGGTTCACCGTTGATGAAGCACTCATCAAACGCCGCTACGTTGTACGATTCGATGTACGCCTGGACGTTCGAGTTCATGTCGATGTACCACGTCGCTGCGGGGTCGTAGATGGTGTCGATGGCCATCTGGAAGCCGCCGTTGCAGAGGTAGATGATGTAGCCGGCAAGGTCCTCGGCGTCGCTGGGTTCCCACGTCACGACGGCTTCTTGTAGGGCGTAGTCGACCTGAACCGCCGTGATGAGCGGCGGGTCGGGGTCCAATTCGTCTGACAGTTGGGACCCCGCGGTGTTCGATACTTGGGAACAGTCGTCTTCAGGATTGGGTTGGGTCACCCGGAACGACAAATCGCCCTCGCATTCCTGCAGGGCATACTGCGCCGTCATCATGCCGCCGTTGTCGGCAATGGAATTGATCTGCAGCCAATTGCCGTCGGCATCCAAAAATTCGACCGCTAAAGGCTCAGGGAACGGCACCCCGCTCGTGCCTATACGGGGGCTGTTGAAATTCAGGTCGACAAGCCCCGGCGTCAAGGAGGGATCAGCCGTCAGATGAATGCTGCAGAGGGTATCCGACGAACCGCCAAACATCCCTGCTGGTCCCTCGGTCACCACGAAGTAACACAGCTCGGTGGTTTCGGCGCTATACGTGGTGTTGACAAAAGCGGGTGCTGCGGGATCCGTGGGGTCGGGGATGCTGTACGTTTCGAGCACGAGTCCTGCGGATGGTTCGTACAGGTGCAAGACGTATTGCTGGAAGTCGCCGTTCGGGTCGGCGGCCTGTTGCCAGGTGACCGTTGCGTAGCCTTGGTCGTTGACTTGCACGCACGACATGTCCACCGATAACTGGCCGAGGCCAGTCGTGCACACCAGGGTGCCCAACGCCAGCGCCAGCGCGCTCCAACGCCATGTCTGTGTGCGGTTTACCATTGAAACAAAATTACGAAGCGAAACGGATGTCGCCGCTCATCTCAAAGACGTTACGAACAGCCCATTTGTTGCATACGCGGAGAAATTGGGGCGATTCAGGCTTGAGTTTCCGGCTCATCGCCATACTTGGCCCCGCCATATCCTCCATAGCCATAGCCATAGCCATAGCCATAGCCGTAGCCATAGCCATATTTGTAGGCGTATTTCGCATAGTACATGCCGACTCGGGACGTTTTGATGTTGTTCATCACGAGCGAAGCGTGGCTCAGGCTGTTTTGGTTGAGCAGGTCCTCCAGGTGACCGATGCCGCGCTTTGTGGCCTTTTGGGTATTGGTGACCAACAGGCCGGTGTCCACTTTGCTCATGAGCAACAAGGCATCGGTGATGAGGAGCATGGGAGGGGTGTCGAGAATGACAAAATCATAGTCGGCACGCAGCGTCTGTAAGAACGGATCAAGGCGGTCGTTCATCACCAACTCGGAAGCGTTGGGCGGAACCGGTCCGGCGGTCACGACCGTCAGCGTATCCACAGGCCCCGTTTGCTTCATTTCCTCAATTTCGCAACGACCGATGAGGTAGGTGCTTAAGCCGATTTGATTCGAAAGCTTGAAGTTCTTATGCACCTTGGGTTTGTGCATGTCAAAATCCACGAGCACCACCTTTTTCCCGGTTTTCGCCAAAACGGTCGCAAGGTTGGACGAGACGAATGACTTTCCTTCCCCTGGGTGAAGGGAACTCACCAAGATGGTGTTGGCCCCTTCCTGCGCGAGCAGATACTGAAGGTTAGTCCGGAGACTCCTGAATGCTTCCGTAATCTGAGCCCTTGAATCCGCGAGGATGGCCAGTGGGTGCTCGTCAATCTCAGCATAATGCGGCAGACCGGCTACCACCGGAAGTTGCGTTACCTCGCGCACCTCTTGCGTGGACTCGAGGCGGTCAAACAACAGCATCCGCAGGAAGGCAATGGCCAACGCGATGATCGCCCCGTAAAGGGTGTAGTTGCGGATGGTCTGGCGTTTGTTCGGGCCAACGATGCCGCTGTTCCGCGCGACTTCGATGATGGAGGCCTGCGGCGCAATGCCGGCACGCGAGATGACATTTTGCGCACGTGCCTCCAACAGGAAAACGTACAGCTTCTCGTTGACCTGCAATTTCCGCTCCATGACGACGATGTCCCGTTGGGTGGCGGGGATGCCGCTCAGTCGATCTTCGAGGCTGTTGATTTGCCCGCGCACGTTGGAGCGCTGGTCCACGATTGCCACACGTGTGTCTTCAATGTACTTGGTGATGGTGAAGCGCGCGTTGCTGATGGCACTATCCAGTCGGCGGATTTGGTAACTGTCTTCCGTGACGTCCAGCAGGGCGTTCGTGCGCTCGCTGCGCATGGCGAAAAGTTGGCTCACCTGCTCAATCAATAAGGGATCCTCTTCAATGAGGTAGGAGGTGGGCGGGAGGCTGTTGTCCTCCAGTCCGGCACTCAGGTACTTTCGCAGCGAACTCAGCGCCTCCATGCGAAACTCCAATTCCCGCTCCTGCGTCTCCAGCTGCACCAAGGCATTGAAGAATTCAGTCTGCTCTCGGCTGAGGTCGAGGATTTCGTTTTGCTCTTTGAAGCCGTCCACCTGCATCTCCAAGCTGTCCATGATGGTCACCAACTCTTCCAATTGAATGTTGATGAACTTTTCGGTTTT
>JBELBV010000055.1:9282-10870 GCA_042095135.1 Flavobacteriales bacterium
CGGTATTGACCTTGGGGCCAGATGGGTTGGTGATGTCCACCAGCCGTGAATCCGAATAGGAGATGGTCAATGCCAATTCGGGTCCTTCGATGGGCGACCCGAACGGGTGCACGATCTCTTTGACCTCGCCATTGTTCAACGTATAGCGCAGGCGAAAGTGCGACGCGTCCTCGATAAACAAGTCGATGTTGCGCCCGAGGTAGGAGGGATTGAAGAGCTGAGGCGCCGCTTCGATAGCGATGTTGCTGAATCCCCCAACTTGGCTGGTTTTCAATCTGCCTACCAAATAATAGTCAATGTCCAGTGCCATCCGATCCACCGCTCGACCGACCAAATCAAACGATCGTAGGATGCGCTGCTGGTCCTTCGCATCGGAGTTCCCATAGTTGAACAGGTTGGTCTGTCCGGTCAGGCGCTTTTGGTAATCCAATTCCTTGCCTCCCTGGTCCAACAAAACCTCCGCCGTTGCGGCGTAAATATCCAGCTGGCGGTGGGTGATGAGGCGGGCGGTGGCATAGCCTGTCCCGGACAACACCGCAATCAGCCACCAGTTTTTCAGGAGGAGTTTGAGGTAGGGCCGGATTTGGCTCATGGAGATGAGCTCGTTGGAACGCTTTTGTGAATCAGCCATGCGGCGGCAATTTCGCACTTTTCGATCGAGAAATTCAAATAAAGACGTGAAACGTAATTTTGATGCATGGAAGCATCACAACCGAAGAGCGACGTGGCCGTATGGATGGAGGGGGAGCACATCGAAGGAGAAGCTTGGTCATCACTCCCTGGAGATTCACGGGCTTGGTTGTACACGGCGGATCGAACCTTGACAGCTGAGGAGCAAGCCGCGTTGCATGATGCCATTGAATCGTTTTTGTCGGAGTGGCTTGCCCACGGCAAGTCGCTTCAAGCGAGCTGGCGCTTGGAAGGGGGGCGTTGCTTGGTCATCGCGCTTGACGAGCGCAGTCCGCATGCCACTGGGTGCTCTATCGATGCCAAGGTGCATTGGTTGCGTGGGTTCGGGCGGCAATTGGGGGTGGATTGGATGGTCCGAAGCACGGTTACCTATTACAGTGCCGATGCGTCAAGATGGACCGATACGCCACTGGCGTCCTTTTGGGCTGCTCGAAAGGCGGGAGTAGTCGACGACGAGACGCTCGTGGTGAATGCAGTGATTTCCAAGAAGTTGGAGTGTGAACCCTCGCTGGTGTGCACATTCAAGACGAGTTGGCACGAAGCGATGTGGCGCTAAACCCGTGTTTACTTAATTTGTTCATTCTCATAGAGTTTAGTTTTAGCTCCGATTTACATTTTTCGGTCAATGAGGTCTAAAATCAGGTAAGGACAAGGAAATCGCCGACCAATTCAGGTTTGTTCGCCGAAAATTCTTTTGTGAAATATTGGAATTCAGGAAAGACTCGACTACATTTATCGCGATATTCCTTCCTCTCCAAAGTGAGAAGGCAGGTTTTAACACGGAAAGAAGTGCGTATTTGAATGCCGCTTCAACCGCTTGTCCAAGCCCTCGAAACGTCGGGGCATCCAAATTGTCTGAGAATTCTAACCAAAACCAAATCAAATGTTTAACACGTTT
>JBELBV010000056.1:0-10278 GCA_042095135.1 Flavobacteriales bacterium
ACAAAATGAGACTTTTGGATTTTGATTTTTCATGATGTAAATTGCTGGCAACCAATTAACTAACATCATGCTTAAGCCTACTGTTTTCCCATGGCACATGCCGTGTGGATTGGCTGGACTCTTTGTGATAGCCATTGCTTCTTCCACCAGCGCTTCCGCCCAAAATGATACGGAAGCACCGATTCCAGTGGCTGAAATAACGCCAATAACTAAGACGCCTGATAAGACGTATGAATTCACGGATGCTGAGCCGTTGCAAGCTATTGGAGCGTCATTAGATGATTTGCACGGAGATAGTTGGGGCGTGCAGTTCATGATGCAACCAACCATTGTTCCAAATCCCCAGCGTGTGAGAACGGAAGAGGATAAGTTGAAGGAAAAGGCCAAGAATGCTTACAGGCTTTGGAAAGTTCAAAACGGTGTTCCACCCAGCGTTGAGTCTGATGTGGAACCGGAAGCTGTTGTTTTTAACCCAGACGGATCCATTCAAGATTCTTGGATGCAAATCATGGAGTCGGGAGTCATAGAAGGGTTTGATTTAAATGCACCCCCTGTGGATTGGGGATACACACCAGAACCGGATTCTCCCTCCAATTTTGCTGTGGACAACCCCAATGTTGGTGTGGAGACGCAAGTTACATACACCAATTCACTGAGTCCTCCTGACGGAGGAAGTGCAACCAATGGCGTTGGCCAGACGTTCACGGCGAGCAATACATGGGTGGAAATATTCAATTCTTCTGGAGCAGTCTTGTATTCTGAATCGCCAGAGACTTTTTTCTCCGATCTTTCACCCACAGCGATGGTGTATGACCCTCGGGTGCTCTACGATCCTTATGCGAATCGTTTTATTGTTGTGTACCTGCATGGCAACAGTTCCAATCTGACTCAGATTTATATCGCTATCAGCCAAACAAGCAATCCAACAGGCGATTGGTGGTTTTACACGAAAAGTGCGAACGATGGAGATCCTAATTTGTGGTTTGATTACCCGCAGGTTGGTTTCAGCGAGGGGACGTTGACCATTTCTGGTAACATGTTCCTCGATACAGGAGGAGGAAGTCAAGAGGCAAAGGTTTTCTTGTTGGACTTGGATGCCATGTATGCAGGTGATTCGTCGGCAGGCGCTGGCTATTTTGATGATGTTGAAGTCGCCGACGATGCGAATGCGGGTTCGGTCCATCCTTGCTCTTATCCTTTCAGTCAATACGGGCCCGGTTCGTACATGGTATCCCGGCAAAACTCGAATTACATAGGCTATTGGTACATAACAGCAAACTTTGGCGACGGACCGACGCTGAATTCGTACTTTTTGGAAACGCCGGTCACGTTTCCGGACGCTACAACCGCTGACCAAGCAGGTACGACGACGAACCTCGGTGTGCCCGGGCGGATGATGAATACCTACGTCAACGTTGATGGTCAAGATAAGATTCACTTCACGCACAGTTACAGTGACGGCAATGGGGACAATCGCTTGCTTTTGGCGCGTTTGAATGTGACAAACGAAAATTTTGTTTACAAAACGTTTGGATTGGAAGATTGGGATTATGCAACGCCATGGATCATGCCATGGGCTGCCAATGCAGCCTCTTGGGACGGAAGTGCCCTCGTGGCGTTTTCGCGTGTTACTTCGACGACATTCCCTTCATTCCGCTGTGTTGTAGGACACCCGGTAGACGGTTGGAGTCCCGGGGGATCTGTAGGCATCAAAGGGGGTGAATCCCACATTCAGAATACCCGATGGGGTGATTACATCGGTGGCGGTTGGCGCGAAGGTCAATCGGATCCAGAATGTTGGGTTTACGGACAGTATGGTCTTGGCAATGCCTATGGAACATGGCTGGCGCAGATTTCACTGAACATCGAGGGATGCACCAATGAAAGTGCGTGCAACTATGACCCCATTGCAACCCAGAACGATGGTTCATGCGAATTTGATACTTGTGCAGGATGCATGGATGACGAGGCCTGCAATTACAATCCGAACGCCACCATTGATGATGGCTCCTGCACGTATCCAGGCTGTACAAACTTCTGGGCGTGCAACTACGATGAAGATGCCGGTTGCAATGATGGTTCGTGCTGTTCAGCCACGTGCGTTGATTTGTCAATGCCTTTTGGATTTATAGATGTTTTCTCGGGCACGTCGACCATGATGTTCTACTCTTTGGTGGATAATGCAACCGGAGACGTTGTTGCTTCCGGTTCCAACGTGGGTGTTACATTGGTTAATTTTTGTCTTGAAGATGGTTGTTATACCATGGAAATTACAGGTTGGTCAAACGGTGAATGGTCGTTGGATTTTGACCCTGTCCTTATTTGGTGGGGTTACGATCCCAACATTGATAGCGGTACAGGAGCTGCCACTGTGAATTTCTCGGTTGGGGAAGACACAGAGTCAAGCGGTTGCACCGATGAAGCTGCATGCAACTACAATGCAGATGCAATTTGCGACAATGGAACATGCTGCTATGCATCATGTTTGACGATCGAAATGACAGATGCCTGGGGCGATGGCTGGAATGGAAATACGTGGGAGGTTATGGCCTCTGACAGCAGCGTTGTCGCCTCTGGTACTTTGAGCAATGGGGAAACGGGCACTGATGTGGCCTGCTTGAGTGCCGGGTGCTATGATTTCTCCATCAATACCGCTACCGGCATATACCAATACGAGGTGGGGTGGACCATCACGGGTACGGATTATGGCAATCCTCTATCCGGGGGTGCCACGGATCATACAAGCTTCACGATGGCTGGCGGAGGCACGGATACGGGTTGCACTGATCCAGATGCGTGCAACTATTCGGATCTCGCGGCGTGCGATGATGGTTCTTGTTGTTACGAAAACTGCGCAACGCTTTACATGTCTGATGATTGGGGAGATGGATGGAACTACAATGTCATGACCATTACAGATGCTGAAAGCAACGTATTGTCGTACACGATGGACGACGGCTTTGCGGATACTTTGGTTCTATGCCTACCCGATGGTTGTCTTGATTTGGAAGTCGGCGGAGGATCTTACAGCTGGGAAGTTGGGTGGACCATCGAATTGGACGACTTTTCTTATTCAGGCGGCGCACCGTTTGCAAACTACCTGACTGTTCATGCCGTGCCGGGTTGCACCGATGAAGCTGCATGCAATTACAATCCGGAAGCCAACTGCCCAGATGCGAGCTGTGCTTACCCGGCGTGCATGGACGATACGGCCTGCAACTATAATGAATGTGCTACATGTGGTGACATTACCATGTGCATTTACGGATGCCAGGGCTGCATGTATCCGCAGGCTTCGAATTACGATCCTGCGGCGACAGTTGATAACGGTTCGTGTGAATTCAATCTCCTTGAAGGCAATTCATGTGCGACGGACGTGAATGGAGACGCTGAAGTAAACGTACTCGATTTGCTGTTGCTGCTAAGTGAGTTTGGAATGATATGCGATCCCATTACCACCGGCGAATGAGGAAGTCATGGTTCATGGTGGTGGGGTGCGTGATGCTTTTGTATGCGTGCACGGAGCAAACAGCCGAACCACGGAATAAGGCGAACCTGAAAGTGCCCGTAGAAGAAACAAAAGTTCTCGGTGCTCCGAACGTGAATTGCAAGATTGAAAACGTTGTGGATCGGACGAACTTATTTGAAGTCGAAGGCGTTGAGCCGGTTTCGGTTGAGATGAATCGATTGAAATTTCAATGGCTCAACTTGGAGAAGGTCGACACCTTTGGTTACTTGGCCGATGCAGCTAATGGTGATACCCTCAAAGTCCTCTTCGAGGGTGCTGCGCGTTATGGAATTGCCTCCATTTCCTTCAACTTAGATGCCTTGCCAAAAAGCCAGCGGTACCATTGGACGCTGAGCGAGAAAAATACAGGAGACACCATTCAATTCGCGGAATTCAGTCTTTGATATTCGCTCTTGTTGGATAAGGCGTTCTTTGACCAAGCGTCGTGCGGGTGCGCAGGGCCCTTTTTGACGCGGCGTGAACTGACGATTTATGGCGAACCCTATTGGTTGTACAGTGTCAATGCATACGGGGCACTGAATGTGCTGTGTGGTTATTGATGCCGCCAGCGTGTAATTCGACTCCGTTTGCGGTGGGCTAACTTCGCTGCGCATGAATTACCGCCCCTACCTCCAAGACGGCATTGCCGTTTCTGAAATAGGTTTCGGTGCGTGGCAACTGGGGGTGGATTCGGGCTGGAAAGCGGTGACGGAAACGGAGGCAGAACGCATGATCCACACCGCGCTCGACCACGGCATCAACTTTTTCGATTCGGCGCCGAACTACGGCCACGGCACGAGCGAGGAACGGTTGGGGAAGGTGTTCAAAACGCAGGATCGTGACAGCATCGTAGTCAACACCAAATTTGGCCGGCTCGATAACGGTACGGTTGATTTTAGCGCCGACCAGATTCAGCCTTCCATCGAGCGCAGCCTCAAGCGCCTCCAAATTGATTGCCTCGACTCGGTCATCATCCACAGCCCGCCCAGCGAGCTCCTCAACGGCAACAAGACCGACATTTACGAAATCCTCGAGTGCTTGCAGGACGAAGGCAAGATCAAGGCGTACGGCGCCTCCATTGATTTCGCAGGAGAGATCACGACGCTGCTCGAAACCACGAACGCCCGGGTGATCCAATCGTTCTTCAACATCCTCCACCAGGATTGCAAGGGCGCGTTTGACCTGGTGCAAAAGCACGGCGCTGCGGTCATCGCCAAAATCCCGTTTGATTCAGGGTGGCTCACGGGGAAGTACACGGCGACCAGTGAATTCGAAGGCGTGCGCGCGAGGTGGTCGCGCGATGACATTGCGACACGTGCCGCGCTCGTGGATTGCGTGAAAAGCATCATAGGAGGGGATGTTGAATTGATGCCGGCGGCGTTGTCATTCTGTTCGGCATTCGACGCTGTGTCGACCGTCATACCTGGGGCCATTACGGAAGCCCAACTGAAGAGCAACATCGCAGCCAGCCAGCAGCAGATGTCACCTTCCATACGTGCTGAGCTTGAAGCCTTCTACGAGAAGGAGGTGCGGGCATTGGAGTTGCCTTGGTGATGGCGGATTCGCCTCCAAGAGCTATCAACAATTGTTGAAAACGCCTGTGAAAACAGTGTGTATTCCTTTCGACAAGAAAAATTGCATTGCGTCCATTCATGCCCTTGATTTGGCTATGTCAACGGATGGGAACATCCACGGAGCGCTAAGCAGAACGCCTCTTCGGAGGAGGGAAGCGAAAGCGGAGGAAAGGTCTTCGGACCGGACTGTTCTTCGAGACACCGAGGCGCAAAGGTGCCGAGGTTGAGTTGAGATGCTGAGATCGTGTCGCCTGAGAATGGTGGCAAGGCCCGAAAGGGTGGCGTAGACCAGATTTAGTTGGAAAGCGTGATACCAGTGTCCGTTCATGAAGCGAAGAAGCACTCGTGCGACATCGCGGATTTCGAAAGAAAGCCTCCACGTGGTCAGGGAGGCGCGCTGGAACTGAAAAGTACCAGCAGGCAGCAGACCGGTGCAACGCACAAACGCTGGTGAACGAAGCGAAGCCGAAAGCCGCTGCAAAGCGGAAGGAAGCAGAGCCATCAACTCAGGAGAAGCGGGCAACCGCCGATCCAACGCTTGAAAGAGGCAAATCATGGGCCGAGGGTGTAAACCCAAGGCGTCCCGCCCCAGGTGGGTTGCTGAGAATGCAATTGAGGAGCTAAAGCCAAGCGTGCCGTGTGCCCAACGGGATGCGTTCGGTTCGCCGAGCCCCCCGCATCGCTCGCGATGAAGCCACGGAGGAACCGCGTCGCAGTTAGAAGTAAAATTCCAACTCGGCGCGGTTTTTTGCTTTTGGGGCTCTGGGTATTCCGCCGGTAATGACGGCCTGCAGTTTTATGCTCATTGCCCCGCCACTCAATTCCAATTTACCGCCACTCGCTCTCGTGTGACAAACTCGTGACACAGGCGGTGTATGGCACTTGAAAAAAGCGTGTGAGATTTGCCACAAATTTTACACCCATGCGCACTCTTTACGCAACTCTCTCGTGTTCAATCCTTGCTTGCTTTGGCCTCACAACATCCCCTGGTGCCCAAGCACAGGAAGTCATTTACGATTCGGTGGTGCTCGGTGACGGCAACGCCAACATGTCCTTCTACAGCCTTGCCAACGGTGAGTTGGCCCAGGTGCCACTAGCCGATTGGCACATCGCCTTGGATGTCCGAGCGATGGGTTCAACAGCCCGCATCAACGGCGGCCTTGGCCTGAAACTGTACCCGTACGGCTCGCTTGCTGAATGGGACAACATCGACCTCACCACATGGCTCCCCGGAGAACCTTACCGCAACAACCAGACGGACTGGTCCAACGCGGCATTTAGCCAAGGCGGCGACGGCATGTTCGATCTCGGATGGGGCGTCTACGACGTAGTAACACACATCGTCACTTCGGACGTGATGTACTTGGTGCAGCTTCCGGATGAATCGTGGAAAAAGGTCGCGCTGTTGAGCCTTTCTAGTGGGGTGTATGACTTGCAGTTTGCCAACCTCGATGGCACCGACTTTTTCAACGTAAGCGTCAACAAAGCCGACTACGATGGCCAACTGTTTGCTTACTGTAACCTGTTGACCGGCACGGTAGAGGACCTCGAGCCCGCCGAACCTTGGGACATCGCCTTTTTCACGTATGAAGACGAAGTAGCTCCCGGCATGTACTACCCCGTTACGGGCGGCTTGATCCACCCGAATGTCACCGTCCAGCAATCCGAAGGCCTCGCTGATCCTTTCTTCGACGGTTCGTACAGTTTTGATTCGTTCTCTTACGAGACCAATGCCATCGGTCACGATTGGAAGTCCTTTGTGCCTGGCGCTGGCTACGATATTGCCGCGGACCTGTGCTACTTTGTGGCCGACTCATACGGCGATGTTTGGAGGCTGGTCTTCACCGGTTTTGGCGGTTCTGCCACCGGTGAAATCACGTTCGGCTTGCTGGAGGCTGGTACGGTTGCCAATGGCATTGCCGATGCACCTGCTGAATCCGCGCGCTTCTACCCAAATCCTTTGGCAAACGGTCACCCATTGACAGTTGCTGCAGCGCACGCTACACGTATTCGAATCTTTGCATTATCGGGTGCTCAAATCACTGACGAACAGGTGGTTGGAGTGGTTCAATTGAACCTGCCTGAACTGACGTCTGGCCTCTACATTGTTGAAATGACGGAGGCAACGGGTGAACGTCATACCCAACAACTCATCGTTCAATAACATCCCACGCGGATGCCGGCTCAACCCAAACTCACGTTGACCCTGGCCCTGCTCGCAGTCTGTACTGTGGGGCAGGGCCAATCCGCGTTGGAGGATTCTGTCCTGTGGCGTTGGGTGGAGTTGACGGATGCCGTTGTCACCGGTGAGCGCGACGGGACCTCGGCCAAAGAAGCGTTGCGCATGATTCGCACCGTCGATGAGAAATCCATCGCTGCCTCCGGCGCCTCCCAGCTCAACCAACTGCTCAACAGCCAACTCAATTTTCGCATCAGCCAAGACCCCATTTTGGGCAGCGGCGCAGCTTTGAATGGTTTAGGCGGGGAAGGGCTGACCGTTTTGGTAGACGGTGTGCCCGTCCGCGGACGCCTCAATGGACAAGTGGACCTCAGTCAGCTATCGCTGAACAACGTAGAGCGCGTTGAGCTTGTCAACGGCCCCATGGCCGTCGAGTACGGCACCAATGCACTCGCCGGCACCATCAACCTCATCACTAAGTCGAATCACCGTGAGGGCCTGCAGCTCACAGCGACGGGTCAGTACGAGACCATCGGTCAGCACGAGTTCAATTTGTCTGCTACCCACGCCAATGGCGAAGGACGCAACCTGCAAGCAAGCATCAACCAATATTATTTCGACGGTTGGTCGCCGACGGATGCGATACTTGACGGTTTCGCACCGTTTGCTGCCGATACCGGCCGCGTCTCCCTCTGGAATCCCAAGCTGCAGCGGACCGCTCGCATCGGTGCTAAATGGAAGTACGGCGATTGGATCATAGCTCCAGCATTCGATGTGATGCACGAGACCATCGAAAATAGAGGGGCGCCTCGGATGCCTTACTTGGAATATGCGTTTGATGACGTGTACACCACCCAGCGCGTATCTCCGTCTGTTCAGCTCCGCCATTACGGTGAGGCCGGCACGGAATGGAACATCCTGGCTTCTTACCAAGCGTACAACCGGCAACGGGCTTCGCTGCGCACTGACCTGACGACCCTCAATGCGGAACTTCGCAACCCGAACGAGCAGGATACCACAGCGGTGAACACCTGGCAAACCCGCGGGACGCGCTACTTCGGCGGTACCGGCCCTTGGACGGGTTCCGCCGGGTGGGACATCGTGCACGAAGACCTCGCCGGTGCGCGCATCGCAGAAGGAGTACAATCTCGAATGAACGTCGATGCCTTCGGAACGCTGGCCTGGAAAAGCGCTCTACAGTCCCACCAACTCGGCATTCGCCAGGGATTCAACTCGGATTTTGACTTGCCGCTGCTGCCCAGTTGGAACGGCCGATGGGGATTGGAGAAGACGGTGGTGCGCGCAGCGTATGCCCGAGGGTTCCGCGCCCCGAATCTGAAGGAACAGCATTTCCAATTCGTGGATACCAACCACGAACTGTTCGGCAACCTCGACTTGCGTCCTGAATCATCACATTTTGCTCAATTAGCCGTCGAGCGCGAGGGGCGTACCAAGGTGCAAGCGCGGGTCTTCGTCAACCGCGTTTTCGACCGCATCGGATTGGTGGACCAAACCGACGGCACCTTCCAATACGAGAACTTCTCCGCCTTCGAGGCGCAAGGCATCCAGATAAATGCCCAGCAGTCCGTCGGCACCTGGAACGTAGAGGCTGGCGTGAGCTGGGTGTCCAACCGCACACAAGCTGCTTTGGATGAAGCCTTCCAGCCGCGCGTCCTTACGCCGGAAGCACAGTTGCAAGGTCGCTGGCAGGTACGCCCGCAATGGGCCATCGCAGCCTTTATCAAGTACAACGGCGCCCAAGGCCGTTTCATCGTGGGAGTCGACGGGGAATTGGAGCAAGTCGAAGCGCCGGCGTATACGTTGGTTGATATCAACGCAGTTGATTGGGTCTCGAAGAATCGCAACTACCGCGTGCAGGTCCATTTCAAAAACCTCACCGACGTGACCTCGCTCAACCTCGGCTCACCCGATGGACAGCACGCCAGTGGTACTGCCCTCATCGGCTGGGGCCGTTCTGTGCAAGTGCGCTTCACGTACTCCCTCAAACCCCAACGGTCATGATGCAGCGTTTGATAATCGCATATCTCGCTTTTGTGCTTGTCGGATGCATCGAGTACGAATTGCCGGTTGAAGCGCGCCCGGCCGGGGAGGCTGAAGTGCACACGGCTACGATTGGGGATTCGTACGAGCAGCGAATCTTCTACAGCTTGGTGGATCGGACCATCGTTGCCTCACATTCCAAAATGGACTGGTGCCTGCGGATTGAGCCGAGGGAAGATGGCGTAGACGCCGTGTTGAATTCAAGCCGGACGATGCGCCTTGCTCGCACGGGGTTGTCGGCTTTCCGAGCGGACTGGAGCGATGAAGAAGTGGATGCACTCACGTGGCGCTTGGATGCGCCGAACGGATTTCCGTTGGATTCCTTGGAGCGGGTGTTGACCGTGGGAGAGGTGGTACTCATCAACTTGGGGTATGGATTGGAAAACGATTTATTGGGCCGCTGCCAGGTGCAGTTGGTCGCCACGGACTCCGAAGGATGTGAGCTACGCGTTGCCAACCTCGACGGCACCGCTGAAGCGACTGTCACCGTTCCTTGGAATCCAGACGAACCCCACGGCTACGTGAGTCTGCTTGAGCAGGCGGCCCGTGACCTCGAGCCACCGAGCGATTCGTGGGAATTGCTGTTGACCCAGTACTCGGAGCTGCTCGAGGGCGACTTTCCGTATCAAGTGACGGGCATTTTGACGCCCAGCCAGCGGGTGAAGGTCTACGACTACAGCGACTACAGCTGGGACGATGTGTTGGCGCGCGACTGGTCACAGGATGAATTCACGGTAGATTGGAACGCCATCGGCTACGATTGGAAGTACTTCGATCTGAACGAAGGGGTATACAGCATGGACCCCAACCGCATCTTCGGGGTGCAGACTTCAGAAGGCCGAGAATTCCAATTGCGGATTCTGGATTTCTACGATGAAATTGGCAACAAGGGCCACTTTGTGATGGAGAGCGTAGAGCGGTAATGCGAGCTTGACTCGTGCTGAACAAACCAATTT
>JBELBV010000057.1:0-5119 GCA_042095135.1 Flavobacteriales bacterium
GTAGGCTACCTGTGGAGATTGCCCCACTTCTTGCAGCAGGGTTCCTTTCTTTATCAATTGCGTAGATGACACCCCCCAAAATTAAAGCAGGCAAATTTTGAAATCACATGGGAAAATCCAACCTTGCAATTCATTCAAAATCAAATTAATGACTCTAAACCTAACCCCACTGAAAGCTGCAGCCTTCGCGCTGTGTGTCATGCTCTTTAGCTGCACCCCCCCAACTGAATCTAGCTTGCGCACTTCCAGCGGCTTCTCGCCTGCAGAGGGCCCGGTCTACTTTGGCAGCGAAGAATCCGTTCAACTCGTCAAGGACATCGACGCCGCTTGGGCATCGGAAGACATGGAACAGCTGGCTTCGTTTTTTGCGGATACCTGCGTATTTGATTGGTACGATGGCAAGAGCTACGAAGGCCCGGAAGCGTTCATCGGTCGCATCATGGAGGACACTCTGGACAACGATTGGGACTTCCGATGGGCTTATTCCGTTGACGACAATGTGGAGGAGCCCGGTGATTGGGTCCACGCCGGATTTGACGTGATCACTTCGCAAGACAGCGTCGAAGTTGAGCACGCTTGGTACCAAGAATGGTACTACATCGAAGAAGGGAAAGTGCTCTACTGGTACAACATGAAGGGCATCCGGCCCAGCTAGAGGATCACGGCCAACAAGGCCCATCCAATCAAGAAGCCGCCAGCTACGAGTCCGCCCAATGCGTGGATGAGTAAGCTGGCGCGCTTTTTTTCCAGCTTCTGCATCTTGACGAGCTGCGCCTTGGCGAGGTTGCGAAAATTGGCTTGCTTGCGGGCCGTTTCGGCATCGCGCGACCTGCGCACAAAATCATACACCAAGGACTTGCACCGGTCGATGCTGTCTTGGAACGGGTCGTACTCGGTGAAGAGCACCCATTGAATGGCGTAAACCACCAGTTTGATGCGTTGCTGTGCAGGCATGCCTGCTTGAACGCAAAATCATGGGAGAAGGTTACACCCGGGCGATGCGCCGCACCGCCACGTACCGGCCGCTCGCCGTCGTCGCCACCACCTGCACAACAAAGGATCGAGGACCGCTGAGCAGTTCGGGCCCGAAGGTCAAGGAGTGCGCACCCGCAGTCAGCTGTCCGCACCTGCGCTCCCAAACCCGCCGGCCTTCCAAATCAAACACCACCAGTTCCACTTCAGCCGGTTGGACCAACTCCAACGGCAACGTCGTAGTGGTGGCAAATGGATTGGGGTAGTTGGCTCCCAACACCAGCACCTCGGCCGTGCGCCGCTCCTCGTATCCGACGCCAACCGTGCCTTGGCCCTCTACCGTGGCCTCGTATTCAGAGACGTATTCTTCATTGGCTGCGTCCCATCCGAGTGAAGCCAATTGCAGGTCGTAGCCGTCGTTGAAGGCACCGTCTTGTTCTGGCGTCAAGGGGTCCGGTCCTTCCGGGTAGAGTTCGGCGTGATCCAGCACTGCCTGCACTACCGCATCGTGTGGCCAGGTCCACTGAGAAACTGCGCTGTACTGGGTGCTGACGTGCACCTGGAAGTGCATGTGCGTCACGCGGCCGGGGTACCAACCCGGTACAATGGTGATGAATTCGCATTCGCCGTTGTCATCGGTGATTTGGTAACCACGGCAATACGTCAAACCCTCTTCGGTGTTGTACCCGGAATAGTTGCCGTCGCGATCGCAATGCCAAACATGAACCCGCACGCCCGACATGGGCTGGCAATTGCCCGCCCCAATAATGCGCACTTTTTGGCGGAGGCGCACCCCTTCGCGGTCTTCGCGGATATCTTGCCGGAAGAAGAATTCATTCGCCGTCAAGTCCAACGGAAACGGCCCGGCGGTCTCGCTGGGCACCAAAACACAATTGCTCGCACCTGGAGGCGCTTGGGCCTGCACCTTGGGCAAAAAAGGCATCAGCGAGAGGCCGCCCAAGGATTTGAGGAAATGTCCGCGTTTCATGCAGACAAGGTAGCGTCTACTTGCGCTCTTTGGTGCGGAAGGGCAGCGACATTTGGTAGGCCAAATCATCTCCGCGGCTATCGTCCGCCACGTCCAAGCCGTACCGAACCTCGTCGATGTCCCCCTCCATGTACGTCCCGAACAGCCGGTCCCAAATGCTCAGCATGTTGCCGTAGTTGCGGTCGGTCCAGGGCGCTTCGAAATGGTGGTGGAATTTGTGCATGTTCGGTGTCACAAACACGTAGCTCATCAGTCGCTCGAAACGCTCAGGCAACTGTACGTTGGCATGCGTCATGTAGGTGAAAAAGATGGTCAGTGTGCGGTAAAAAATGTAGTACGCAACGGGTGCGCCCGTCACGACCAATGCGATGGCTGCGAACATTTCCCGGAAAATGAAATCAATCGGATGGTGCCGGGTGCCGGTGGTCACGTCCACGTGGGTATCGCTGTGGTGCACCATGTGCAAATTCCAAAGCAGCGGCACATTGTGCATGATGTAGTGAACCCCGTATTGCGCAATCAAATCAAAAAGCACGACGGTCGCGAGCAAAGCCAGCCAAGCCGGCATTGCCACCCAGTGAACCATTCCTATTCCCTCCAGCGCCGTCCATTGGACAATGCCCACTGCCAGCGCACTGAAAATAACGCTGATAAACATGGTTGTGCCCAACAGAGCCAAGTTGGTCCGGGTGTGCCGCCAACTTCTAAACCCGCCTGTAAACAGCGGACGTATGCCTTCGATGATGACATTCAGGGTCATGCAAATCATGATCCAGATTAATTTTTGCGAGGGCGGCATTCCTTCAAAAAAGGCCAGAAACTGTTCCATGGGTGTTCAGTTGACGTAATCCGAATGTACTCCGAATACAGGTAATTTATTTGCTTGAATCCATGAGGGTGCTCAATTGCAGTATATTTAGAGTATGCTGCGACTGAAGAACCTATTGATAACGCTTCCTCTTGCGGTAGGTATGAATGCTCAATCCCCATGCGATTGGTTTGACCACGACGGGGATGGATTCATCGGTGCCAACACCATGCTCTATGCTTTGGGCAGCTACGGCGTGGCAGGCGGACCGATGGATCCGGACAGCTCGGGCGTACAGGACCTCCCTGACCTCTTGAGTTTCCTGCCATACATGGGCAACTCATGTGACAACTTGGACTGGTTTGACACCACTTCCGGGCATATCATCGATTTGGCGGTGGTGGAATATGCCGTTCACACGGAAGACCTCATCGGCATTGGCGACACCCTCCCGGCTGGCGCTGTCACCTACCAGATTTTTGCGTTGCTCGAAGACCCGGCTGATCACCTCTTGGGCGTGTTTGGCGACGCGGAACGTCCGTTGGTCATAGAGACTGCGGATGCTTTTTACGGCTTCGGTACCGACGCGGGCGGAACCGTCGTAGTCAGCTCATATCAGCCCTTGTTCAACACCTTTTTCCCGGCCAACGAATTCACCACCTGGTTCAATGCAGGCGTCTCCGCTGATGCCAATTCGGCCTCCAGCGTCTCCTGGGTCTCAGGAATGGCCTACTGGACAGACAGTCTGGAAACCGGTTCCATCGTAATGGACGACAGCGTGGGGGGTGCATTTTTCAGCGCTTACCCTCCTTTGGATTTGACCAACAACGGCGCCGTACCCGTCGGCCAATTCACTGTCACCGACCCATCTTCGTTCAGCGGGACCATCAACCTTTTGGCCATGACCGTGATGGACGATGGCACGGAAGGCATCGAATTCGCCGAAGGCCTGACTTTTTCCAACGACGACCTGACCATCTTTGGGTGTATGGATGAAGAGGCAACCAATTTCGATCCCGAGGCGACGTGGCAATTGGCTGGCGATTGCGCCTACCCCGGCGACTTCAACGGGGATGGTGAATTCACCGTAGAAGACCTCCTCGGCATGCTCGCTGATTTCGGATGCACCACCTGCCCTCAGGGCGACATCGACGGCGATGGTGTGGTCAGCGTTCAGGACATCTTGCTGTTCCTGACCTTCCTCTAATACTTCAGAATTTCCACACCAACTGCACCCGCACGTTGCGTCCGGGCTCGGCGATATTGAGCTCGCGGAGCATGCTCATCGTAGGGATGAATTCGGCGTTGAGCAGGTTTTGAACCGACAGGTTCATGGCGAGCACATCGCTCAATTCCCCGCCCGCCGCCAAATGAAGCAACGAGGCATCGCGGTTGTGGTTCCATACGACGTTAGCGAACAGGCCCTTGATCTGGCCGGCGCTCCCATTCGCCCATCCCAGGGTACTGCGGAAGGTCGCTGGCGGAATCAACGGCAGTGCAACCCCGTTTAGGTCACGTGCATCTACGAGGGAAAAGACCGCATTAGCTTGGAGGTGTTTCCATTCAGCAGGCCTCACCTGCACGGAGGCTTCGCCGCCATTGAATTGGGCATCCGTGGCCTCCCACGTGTAGACCTGCCAGCCGTCCACCTGCTGTCCAGCGGGTCGGATATAGACGTAATTCGCGATGGTGTTTTGGTACAAGGCCACCTCAAATCGTCCCCACTCCGGCTTCCACTCCATACTCGATTCGACGTTGAAGCTCTGCTCCTTCTGCAAAGCGCGGTTGCCCGATTCAAAGCGGTAGGCGCAATAGTGCACGCCTTGGCTGTACAGTTCAGCCAACCCGGGGGCACGTTCGTTTCTCGCCACGCTCATGCGCAACGTGGTCGCCTTACTGAGGTCCCAGTGGGCGCCGGCAGCGAGGCTATTCAACCAATCGGTGCGGGGCGCATCCTCAGTGGTTACGCGGTAATCGCTCCGTCCGGAGACTTGCACTCCGCCTTGTCCCAGCGCGCGGTCGAACACGGCGAAGGCGCTGTTTTCGGTGGCAGAGGATGTCGGGATGAGCGGCGTGTAGAGCAATTCCACTGTACCGTCGTCATCGAACTGACTGTTGGCTTGAAAACCTTGAACCCCTAATGTGGTAATCCAACCGCTGGATTGCTCCCGGTGCAGGATGGTCTCCCAGCGCAGGGTCCGCAGGCTGATGTCCAACGCTAGCAACTCCAATTCGCCTTCACCCGGTTGGTCTTCTTGGATGCGGTCAAATTCCTTGCGGTGGTTCAACTGGTACGATATGCGCGGCGTGACCTGCCAGTTGCCCAAACTGAATCGCGTAGACGTGGTGAC
>JBELBV010000057.1:5219-9774 GCA_042095135.1 Flavobacteriales bacterium
CCGTTGGACACCATGTCGACCCCTGGCAACGCGGTCAGGGCCTCGATGCGCGACGTCGCCGGAATTTGGTCCAAGGCGGTCGCCTGCAAAACCGATGAAGGCTTCATTTTTGGACGAGAAGGATTCAATGGAGAGGCTTGCACTTCGGCAACTCCCAACGCATTGATTCGGGCCTCGAGCGCCGTCCACACCGAATCCTCAAACGCTTCATCCACGTGTGCGTCTTGCCCCAACGCTGGGACTGCCCACAGCAAGGTGAGCATCAAAATCATCAGTGCGTTGCGGCGTTTCACGCCGCGAAATTACCCACCGCTCAACCTTGCCTGTCCACCGAAAGTGTCAGGCTTTCGTCAGAAGGGTACGGATCGTCTCAGTTTGCCCCCCAACGGTCACTGACCAAGGTTCCCTCGCCCATCGACTCGATGGATTCACAGGCGTCGACCATGACTTCACGGGCGTTGGCTGCTTGCACCGGTAACTGAGCATTCACGAGTGCATCCTTGCTCGGCCAGAGCGCGTGTGCCCAATACGTAGTGTCAGATGCACGGTACAACCGCGAGCCACCGCTGCCATTGGCAGTGCGAATTTCATCCGTCACAGCTTCCCACGCTTCCTCAAAATCCTCCTGGCGATTGGGCTTGACTTGGAAGACGTACAACACGGCGTATTGAAATTCTTTCATGATGGTCGAAGTTTGTGACACAAACATAGCACGCTCTGTCATGGCCCTCACCCCCACCACCTCGATCCCGCTCGGTTTTCAAGCCCCTTCGTTCACCCTTCCGGATGCCCGCACGGGTGACGTAATGAACAGCGAGGACCTCATGCAGGAAGGACCAACTGTTGTGGTGTTCATGTGCAACCACTGCCCGTTCGTGGTGCACCTGATCGACTCCTTGGTCAAATTCGCAATCACTTACCAAGCCAAGGGACTCAACTTCATCGCCATCTCGAGCAACGACGTGGAGAATTACCCTCAAGATGGCTTTGAGCAGATGCGCGACCTGTCGGCAGAAAAGGGATTCACGTTCCCCTACCTCTACGATGAATCGCAAGAAGTGGCACGCGCCTACGACGCCGCTTGCACCCCAGACTTTAGTGTTTTCAATGCCAACGGAACTTGCGTTTACCGCGGCCAATACGATGAATCCCGTCCGGGCAACGACGTGCCGGTGACCGGTGAAGATTTGCGCAGGGTCTGCGATGCATTACTCGCTGGAGAGGTCGTGCCAGTGGAAGGCCAAATCCCATCCATCGGGTGCAACATCAAGTGGAAGGCCTGATCGTTGGACCCACACATTGCGAAATCGTTATTTCTGTGTTGCTCATTTAAGAATATTCGAAAACAGCGTTCCCACTGGGCCCTGATTAACAGCAACTTAGTGTTACCAATGGTGTAAAGGTCAACAACTTAAGTTAATAACATGTCCTTTGGACACGACCAAAACCAGCACTGCCCCACTAGTTTTGCACCATCTAAATCACCCCTTAAGGTTCACAACTTAAGCTTATGAAACATTTTATTCAATTCGCCCTTATGGGCATTTTCTGTGCGACGGCATCGATTTCGTTGGCGCAGATCACGGGTAAAGTCACCGACGCCTCAACGGGCGGAGCACTTCCCGGAGCAACAGTTATGGTCGAAGGCAGCGGCAGCGGCGTTGCCACCGGACCGGACGGCATGTTCAAGCTCAGCGGAGCTGCTGAAGGCAACATCGTTGTGTCCTTCATCGGCTACGAAACCCGCACTCTCGCTGCCAAGGCTGACATGGGCAGCATTGGTCTCGAGCCCACAGCCCTAGGTTTGGGTGCAGCGTCCATCATCGCCAACGTCGTTGACATCGCCATTGCGCGAGAGACGCCTGTAGCGGTATCGACCATCTCACCTGCGGAAATCGCGCAAAAGGTGGGCAACATGGAATTCCCTGAAATCATGAACCGCACGCCCGGTGTTTACGCCACAAAGCAAGGCGGTGGATATGGGGACTCCCGCATCAGCCTCCGCGGTTTTGATCAGCGCAACACGTCGTTCCTCATCAACGGCCAGCCGGTCAACGACATGGAGAACGGATGGGTGTACTGGTCGAACTGGCAGGGTTTGACAGACGTAGCTTCCGGCATCCAAATCCAGCGCGGATTGGGTGCATCTCGATTGGCGGTTCCATCGGTGGGTGGAACGGTTTCCATTTTCACCAAAGCAGCCCAAATGGAAGAAGGCGGTTCGGTCTCAGAAACCATCGGTAACGACGGTTACGCCAAGACATCTGTCAGCTACAGCACCGGCAAGAACGACAACGGCTGGGCCTCGTCTTTCTTGTTGAGCAAGTGGGCAGGTGACGGCTACGTCAACAACACCCAGGGTGAAGGTTGGACCTACTTCGCAGCCATTGGTTACGAGCCCGAAGGATCCAAGCACGCCATGAACTTGAGCGTTTTGGGCGCCGGCCAATGGCACCACCAGCGCGACGTTGAGGTCAGCATCCGTGACTACGACTACTTCGGAGAAGGCGGAGGTGAACTCGGAGACGGCAAGATCGACCGTCGCTGGAACAGCAACGGCGGTACGCTCGACGGAGAGGAATTCAGCATGCGACGAAACTTTTACAACAAGCCACTCGCAACGTTCAACTGGGACTGGAACATCACCGATGAATTGACGCTCAATACATCATTCTACGGTTCAGCCGGCCGTGGAGGCGGAACGGGACCTCGTGGCCGCAACTACGACGTTTTACCATACCGCCAAGACTTGTATTCGTTCATGTACGAGGACAGCGTAACGCAATTCCGCACAGACGACGGTCAAGTTGACTACGACGCGATTATCGCGGACAACCAAGAAGGTGCCACTCCACACGACGGCAGCGTCAACAGCAATTATGAGGACGCACTCATCGGTTCCAATCAATGGGGCATTGACGCCGACACCTCCGGCACCATTTACACGGGAGGTGGCATGATTCGCCGCGCATCCATGAACTCGCACGATTGGATTGGAGCAATCTCCAACTTGGAGTACAACTCAGGCAACTTACGTGCTTCTGTAGGCCTCGACTTGCGTCGCTACAAGGGCTACCACTACCGTGCCCTCAACAACTTGATGGGCTTTGATGCCTATTACTCAGGCGGCAACCGCAACAACAACGGACAGATCGTGGAGACCACCATCGAAGCGAGCCCATTCAACAACACGGGCCTCAACGGTCCAAAGATTGACTACTACAACGTGGGCAACGTGAACTGGACCGGTTTAAACGGCTTGGTGGAATACAAGGCCGACGACTTCACAGCAGTTGTTCAAGCAGGTGTTTCTGCGCAGACCTACCAGCGTGAGGACTACTTCGACCAACCCGGTAACGCCATTTCTGAGATCGCTACCCGCAACGGTGGCTACGTGAAAGGTGGTGCGAACTATAATATCGATGAATCTTCGAACGTATTCTTCAATGCCGGTTTGATTTCACGTCAACCCAACTTCGACGGCATCTTCCCAGGCTACGCCAATAATATCAACGAAGACCTTGAGAACGAGCAGATCCAGTCATTGGAATTGGGCTACGGTTACGTGGGCGACAAGTTAACCTTGAACGCAAACGTTTACTCAACCAACTGGGGTAACCGCTTCATCTCACAGGGTGTTGGCATCGTTATCAACGATTCCATCACAGTTGATGGTTCAGCCCAGTTCAGCGGCATCAACGTTCAGCACAATGGATTTGAACTGGAAGCGAACTACTACCCCATGGACGGTTTGAAGATCATCGGTATGCTGTCTTTGGGTGACTGGAGATACACCTCAAACTTCGAGGCAGCGGTATTCGACGACCAGAATAACGCAGTTGAAGGTCAAGCCTTCACGCTCTACACCGAAGGCTCTAAGGTGGGCGACGCTGCGCAGACTGTGGCCAACCTCGGTTTGGATTACCAAGTCCACCCCATGATCTCTATTGATTTGGGTGCACGCTACGTAGACAACCTCTACGCAGACTACAGCATCGCGAACTCAGCGTTCTTGAGCGACGATAACCTCGGCGCAGTCAAACTGCCTTCTTACAGCTTGATCGATCTCGGCACTACGGCACGTTTTGACCTATTGGGCACGGACGCTAGCTTCCGCATCAACGTCAACAACTTGCTTGACACCGAGTACATCGCGGAATCTAATTCGAACATCCACGCGGAGGACGGTTCTGTCACCTGGAACGGTGTGGACACCCGCAACTTCGTTTGGTTCGGTTTCGGCCGCACCTGGAACGCTTCCTTGAAGTTGAACTTCTAAGGGATCGGAATCAAACTTTGAAACGGGAGGCTTCGGTCTCCCGTTTTTTTGTGCCCTATTTTTAGGGCATGAAGCATGGCATGACATTCGCGTTGGTTATGGCGTTGCTCGCGGGATGCGGGAACAATGAACCGGACTTGTCGAACAAAGACTTTTCGGACCAATGGAAGGCGGATTTCAAGGCGAGCTGCTTGAAGCAAGCCCGCGGCATGAGCAATGCAGACGCCAAGGAATACTGCAATTGTTCCTTGCGTCAAATCATGATCAACTGGGACA
>JBELBV010000058.1:0-9768 GCA_042095135.1 Flavobacteriales bacterium
CGTTGGATTGGATGGTCAGCAGCTGCCCAGAAAGTGGCCCAACCGTCACGGGACCCGTCGGAGACAGCAAATACCTCGTCTCCTTCATGTCCGCAGCAGGTGCCTCCGGACAATCACGGGTTTACGTGTCGCAAGTGGACTTGGCCGCTGACGGGGGCGCAGGAGCGTGGGAATTGACGGAGTCGGTCACGGTATCGCAATTCGAAAACGCCACACAAAACGTTCCCGTGCTGGCTCAATGGAACGGAGGCGATGAGCCGCTCGTAGCCTTGGCGTGGGAACAAAACACCGGTGGCTACGACATTCAACTTGCCCTGAGCCAGGGCAGCGACTGGAACCTCACCGACGTGGCACAAAACCTCACTGAAGGCTGGACCGGTCAACACCGCCGGCCGGCTGTGGCCTTCTCCACGGGCGACTTCGAAGAGCCCATTTTGCACATCGCTTGGCAACACAGCTCCAGTGGCACCGTGCACTACATGACCGGCACCGTGGGCGAGCCCTCAATTGTCATCTGCTTTGCGCAGCCCGAACCACAGGTCGTTCACGAGGCCGACGGCATCCGCATCCACCTCACAGAGGGGTGGTCCAATGCCCGGTGGTCGGTATGGGACATCACGGGGCGGTTGATTGCATCCGGAGCTTACGATGGGTACGAATCCGTTTGGGTCGGTAACTCCGAGTTGCCACCACACGCCATTGTCAGCGTCGAATCGCCAAACGGAGCCCGCTGGGCGCAGCCCATCAAGCGCTGAACACCGCGGTTCAACTCCAGAATAATCCGTACAGCGCGACCAGTACCACCATCACCGCAAACGCGCCTACGTTGAAGACCGGACCGGTCTTGAAGGTGCGCTTTGAAATGGCGATCCCCTTGGCGTCGTCCGCGCCTTTTCCATCGAGCCAGCTGACCAACGCGATGACGGCCATGGTCAATAAGGTGGTGTAGCCCATTTGATCGAGGAAAGGTAAATCCAAGAACATCCCGCTGTCCGACCAGCCCTTAGGCGCCACCTTGAAATACATGGCGATGGGGATTGAAGCGAGCGCCCCTACAATGGCGCCCCGATTGGTGGTTTTCTTCCAGAACAAACCCAGTAGGAAGACCGCGAGGATGCCCGGGCTTACTACGCCCGTGTATTCCTGAATGAACTGGAAGGCCTGATCAATGCCCCCGAGGAGCGGCGCCATCACGCATGCAATGGCCAAGGCGACCACCGCAGCGATGCGGCCGGTGCGCACTGTGGCGCGGTCCCCGGCCTCGGGGTTGATGTATTGCTTGTAAATGTCCATGGTGAAAATCGTGGACGTCGAATTGAGCATGGATGCCAACGACGAGACAATGGCAGCGGTGAGGGCCGCAAAAGCCAAACCCTTCAGCCCGGTGGGCAAGAATTGGAGTAACCAAGGGTAGGCCTTGTCGGCCTGGGCGGTGGAAGGCATGTTGAGTTGACCCGCCTCGCCCAAACTGGCCATGATGGCCGGATCCTCGATCATGACGTAGGCCGCAATACCTGGAATGACGACGATGAGGGGAAGGATGAGTTTGAGGCCCGCCGCGAAGAGGATGCCGTTCTGCGCTTCATTCAAGGATTTGGCCGCCAGCGTCCGCTGAATGATGTATTGGTTGAAGCCCCAGTAGTAAACGTTGGCCACCCACATCCCGCCGACCAAGACGCCGATGCCCGGGAGGTTATTGTACTCCGGATGTGATTTGTCGAGGATCATCGCAAACTTGTCTGGCGCCGCATCGTAGATGGTTTGAAATCCGGCCCACATACCCTGTCCGCCAGAAACGGTGTCGAGCGCGAGGTACGTGGTGACCATCCCGCCAAGAATGAGAAAGACCACCTGGATGACATCCGTCCATGAGACTGCCGAAAGTCCACCATACAAGGAATAAGCGACGGCGAACAACGCCAAACCAAGCACCCCATAAATCATGGGAATCCCCATGATGGTCTCGAGGGCGAGGGAACCGAGGTACAACACCGAAGCGAGGTTCACGAACACATACAGCGCAATCCAGAAAACTGCGAGGATGGTTTTGAGCTGAGTGGAGTAGCGTTTCTCGACAAACTCCGGAATGGTATACAAGCCCTTCTCTATAAAAATGGGCAGGAAATACTTTCCGACAATCAGCAATGTCAGCGCGGCCATCCATTCGTACGAGGCGATGGCCAGTCCCAAACTGAAGCCCGAGCCGGACATGCCGATGAACTGCTCAGCGGAAATGTTGGCGGCGATCAACGAAGCCCCGATGGCCCACCACGGGAGGGATTTGCTGGCGAGGAAATAGTCTTCTGCACTCTTCTCCTTGCCATCCTTGCTGCGCGAGACATATAGCCCAACGCCAAGGATAAGTGCAGCGTAAACAATGAAAATAATGTAGTCCGTGAGGGCAAATTGGGCCGTCATGAGAGCAAGGGTTAGGTGTTGGTTGCCGGGGTCATTTCACGGCTGCGCACATGCAAAATAGGTGTTCTTTTGACACGTTCGTACCTTAAACCCATGACCAACACCAAGCGCTTCACGTTCGTTGCCGGATGGCTTGCTTTCGCTTCCCTCGCATGGGGCCAGTCGGACACTGAACCCTTCGACTGGGAAAATCCTGCCATCATAGAGCGCAATAAACAAGCACCGCAGGCGAGCTTTTTTGCGTTTGAATCTGCGGCGCTCGCACACGGAGGCATCCCGGATTCGTCTGCACGGTTCATGCCCCTCAACGGCGTGTGGAAATTTCACTACGCCCCGACGCCGGAGGTACGACCGGTGGATTTTTTCGAATCCGGATACGACGCAAGCACGTGGGACGACATCCCCGTGCCGGCCAACTGGGAAGTGGAAGGCCACGGAACGCCCATCTATGTGAACCACCCATACGCGTTCAGTTTCCACCAACGCCCCTCGCCACCGGACATTCCCGACGGCGACAACCCGGTCGGCTCCTACCTGCGCACCTTTGAGGTGCCGGATTCATGGGACGGCCAGCAGGTGATTGTCCACTTTGGCGCGGTCAAATCCGCGTTCTACCTGTGGGTGAACGGAGAGGCCATCGGTTACAGCCAAGGCTCGAAACTGCCCGCTGAGTTCGACATCACCGATGCCCTTCAGCCGGGGACCAACACCTTGGCCGTCGAAGTGTACCGGTGGTCGGACGGCAGCTACTTGGAATGCCAAGATTTTTGGCGCATTTCAGGCATCGAACGCGACGTCTACCTCTACACTCGTCCGGAGGCCCACATCAGCGATTTTCATGTGGTGGCCGATGTGGACGCCACGTACACCCATGGACAGTTGACCGTGGATGTGTTTTGGGAACAGGGCAAACAAAAACGTGCGCCACACGTAACAGCCGAACTCGCGCGTGCGGGGTCGACGTTGGAATGCACATGGACGGTGGAGCTCATCGACGGTGGTACGCGACTGACCACACAGGTGAAAGACGCGGCGCTTTGGTCCGCAGAAACTCCACATTTGTATGACCTCGCCTTGCAGCTGGAGGATCACAAGGGCCAGTGCATGGAAGCCATCCGCGAGCGCATCGGTTTTCGCCGAGTAGAAATCAGAGGCAAGCAGCTGCTGGTCAACGGCCAGCCCATCCTCATCAAAGGCGTGAACCGCCACGAGCACCACCTCGAAACCGGGCACGTGGTGTCGCGTGAAGCCATGCTTGAAGACATCCGGTTGATGAAGGCCCACAACATCAATGCCGTGCGCACCTCGCACTACCCCAACGATCCCTATTGGTATGACCTCTGCGACGAATACGGCCTTTACGTGTACGACGAGGCCAACATCGAATCGCACGGCATGGGGTACAACCTGGACCGCACGCTGGGCAACAATCCGGATTGGCTCGATGCCCACATGAGCCGCATGCAGCGCATGGTCGAACGTGATCGTAATCACCCGAGCATCATCGTTTGGTCCATGGGCAACGAAGCCGGCAATGGGTACAACTTTTACCAGCTCTACCTGTGGACCAAGAACGAGGACAGCACGCGTTTTGTGGCGTACGAGCGGGCCGTGCACGAGTGGAACACGGACATCATCGGCGACATGTACGCCCACTACGAAACGCTCGAGCAGTACGCACTGGACAGCACGCAAACCCGGCCATTCATCCTGTGCGAATACGCGCACGCCATGGGCAACAGCCTCGGCGGCTTCCAAGAATACTGGGACCTCTTCCGCCAATACGATATCCTCCAAGGCGGCTTTATCTGGGACTTCATCGACCAAGGGCTACTCGCGGAGCAAGAAGGGCAACCGTTCTTCGCATACGGCGGGGATTTTGGCGGGCCCGAGGTGCCGAGTGATCACAACTTCCTCAACAACGGACTGGTACGCGCCGACCGGGTGCCGCAGCCACATTTTGAAGAAGCGAAATTCGTGATGCAGCCGCTGCAATTCGCCTTGGACGGGGACGAATTGGTCGTGCTCAATGAGTACTTCTTCCGCAGTGCTGACGCCTATGAGCTCCATTGGTCTTTGCTTACAGACGGACATGTGTCAGAAACGGGGACGTTTGGCCGCGCGCAGGTAGGGCCTCAACAGGAAATGCGCCTTGCCGTCCCAACATGGGAAACCGAGGGGCGCGTCCACTTGAATGTGTCCGCCCGTTTGGCTGATCCGGAACCGTTGCTGCCCGCAGGACACGAAGTCGCGCGAGCGCAGTTTGAGCTGCAGCTGGAACAGCCCATCGAGCGTTCCGTTGTCGAGGCGAGCGACCTGCGCCAACAACGCAATGCTGAGCAATGGGTCGTTTCCGGCCGTGGCTTTGCAGCAGCTTGGGACCTGTCCACAGGCCGTTTGGTGCGCTACACGTTCGAAAGCCACGACCTCATTAGCGAAGGAGGGCAGGTGAATTTCTGGCGGGCACCCGTCGACAACGACTACGGCGCTGGGACGCCAGAACTCTATGTGGAATGGCGCGATCCGCTGGCCAACGCCAAACCTCCGACGCATGCCATTCAAACCCTTGAAGACGGGACCGCGAGCATCGTTTTTGATTACACCTTGCTTGGCGGCGATGCCCGGTACACGCAAAAATTCACCGTCCACGGAGATGGCAGCATCGAGGTTGCCAACGAACTGCAAGCGCTGGCGGCCGAGGCAACACCCGACCTCAACCGCTGGGGCGCGCCGTTGGGCGAAGGGCAGCACAGCAACCTCTACCGATTTGGCAACCGCTTCACGTTGGACGCTTCACTGAGGGAGGCGAATTGGTACGGACGGGGACCCGGCGAAACCACGACGGACCGCAACGCATCCGCCCTTATTGGACGCTACCAAGCACAGGTGGAGGACCTATTCACGCTTTACGCACGGCCCCAGCACAATGGACTCCGCACCGATGTGCACGAAGTCACCTTTACCAATGCAGCCGGTGCTGGATTGCGGTTCAGCACCGACAGTGCTTTCCACTTTTCAGCCGCGCACCACCGGATGGAAACCCTCGATCCCGGTCCGGACAAAGCCGCCGTTCAATCACACGTCCGGTTGTTGGAGCCCGAGTTGCCCGTTTTCGTCAACATCGACGGATTCCATTCGGGCGTAGGGTGCGTGAACAGTTGGGGGGCCTTGCCGTTGCCTGGATATCAGTTACCGTTCGGCGATTACCATTTTCTCTATCGCATCGAAGCCATTGCGCCGAACTAAAAAATCCCTTGCCGATCTGGAGAAGGACGAGGGATTTACGGTGGTGGGCAATACTGGATTCGAACCAGTGACCTCTACCATGTCAAGGTAGCGCTCTAACCAACTGAGCTAAATGCCCGGAAAACGGACAGCGAATGTACAACATTCTCCTTGACAACGTTCAAATGTGAACACCTGCGGACTTCGCTCTGTTCTGATGTTACCCAACTGTCTATATTCGCTCTTTCAAACCTGCCTATGCAAATTCCAATCGTTCGCTTCAATCGGACCCAATCCGATTTCAGCAAAGCCCTCCGAGCGCGCGTTGACGCCTACTTCAAGGAAACTGGAAAATCCCGCCAAGGCGACTGGCGCATGTACCTCAAAACCGCCGTCATGTTGGCCGCGTTTTTCGTGCCATGGGGGTTGATCACCTTCGGCGCCACCGGCACCGGCTGGGTATTTTGGGTCACAGAGATCATCATGGGATTCGGCTTGGCCGGCATCGGTTTGAACGTCATGCACGACGCCAATCACGGCGCCTTCAGCGCCAACAAGCGCGTCAATGCGGTCATTGGTAAAGTACTCGACTTGGTCGGCGGCAGCTCGGCCATGTGGAAAATCCAACACAACGTCTTGCACCACAGCTTCACCAACATCGACGGTTTGGATGAAGACATTGACACTCCGGGCATCCTACGGTTCAGCCCGGACCGCCCGCTCAAAAAGGTGCACAAACTCCAGTTCATTTACGCATGGTTCTTCTACAGCATCATGACCCTCTTCTGGATGACTGCAAAAGACTGGCTCGCGCTCGCGCGCTACCGCAAGAAAGGCCTCATCAAGTCCTCGGGGTCTACTGTGCCCCAGCTCGTGCGTGAAATGATTGTATCCAAGGTGCTGTATTTCGGCTACATCATCGGCTTACCTCTGCTTTTCAGCGGCATGTCTTTTTGGATGATTCTCGCTGGATGGACGGTTATGCACGCCGTCACTGGCCTGATTCTGGCTTCCATCTTCCAGCCTGCGCACGTACTGGAGGACTTGCAGTTCGCACAGGCCGAAGCCGGCGGTAAAATGGAGGACGATACGCTGTCTCACCAACTCAAGTCCACAGCCAACTTCGGCACCCGATCGCGGGTATTTACTTGGCTTTGCGGTGGCCTCAATCATCAAATTGAGCACCACTTGTTTCCCAACGTCTGTCACATTCACTTCCGCGCACTCGCGCCCATTGTTAAGCGCACAGCGGAAGAATTTGGCCTTCCGTATCGGTCCTCAACGACGTTTGCCGGCGCCTTGGCGTTGCACGCACGCATGCTGTGGAAATTGGGGCGACAGGAGAGCTGGGCGTAACGCATCTTCTTCGCCTGCGAGCGTGCATTAGGGATTCCGATGTTTTTTTAATACATTGATTGTCACACCGTTGTGCCAATCCCTTAAGTCATTTGCTATGCGAAACCTTGCCTCCTTCCTCACACTCAGCGTTTTGCTTTTGATTTTTGCGCCTGTTCAAGCGCAGCGTTCCTGCGCGACCGACTCTGTCCACACCCACATGATGGGGCTCGCTGGTTACGCTCAGGCTTTCCAGGCCAAGGTCGACGCGGTGAACCAAACCTCCGAGAATGGCGCGATGGATTGTGCCACCCCGCTGATCATCCCGGTGGCAGTACACTTCCAGAACACGGGCATCCCTGAAGCGTGTGCCATCGACATGGCCCTGGACCAAATCCAAATCCTAAACGACGACTTTGCGGCGACCAATGCGGACATAACCGAATGGTATTCCCAGCAACCCTCCATCTGGCCAGACATCAACAACGCGGAGTCGTGCATCCAGTTTTGCTTGGCGACGTCCGACCACCCGTCTGGATTCGGCCTCGCGGAGGGCGACTACGCCGTGACCATCGACCAGACCACCGGTGATTTCAATGCCGCTTGGTCAGGATACTTAAATTTTTGGGTGCGTGACATCAGCGGCGGCATCTTGGGCTACAGCCCATTGGGCGGAAATGGAAACGGCGATGGCGTGGCGTGCACCACCTCCGCCTTCAGCAGCGTTTCATGCGGCGGAAATACGATTTCATCTGCGTTCAATCTCGGGCGGACCATCACCCATGAGGTTGGACACTACCTGCTGTTGAACCATCCTTGGGCCAACGGCGGATGCTCCAGCAACGACAACGTCGCGGATACACCGGTGACAAGCGAACCGATTTTTGGCTGCCCTTCCGGACAGAGCATTGTGAACTGCACTGATCCAGTGCTGTGGCCTTCGTACATGGACTACTGCAACGACGCGTGCCTCTTCATGTTTTCAGCGGGCCAGGTCACGCGCATGGAAAACTACGTGACGTCCAGCCTTCAAAACCTGCTTAGCAACTCCGTCACGGCGTGCCAAGATCCGTGTGAAACCGCGTGTGGCTGTACCGATCCCGGCGCATGCAACTACGACGCGACGGCGGCCAACGACGACGGGTCATGCGACTACAGCTGCCAGGGCTGCACCGATTCAACGGCCTGCAACTACGACCCGGATGCCACCGAGGATGACGGGTCGTGCATATCCGGAGAACTCCAGACGTTCACCATGACTCTGTTGACGGACGACTACCCCGCAGAAACAACGTGGGAAATCGCCGATGCCACAGGTACGATTGTCATGTCGGGAGGCCCCTACGCGGCCGCTGCGACAACCTACTCATCAACAGAAGAGTTGTGCAGCGGGTGCTACACATTGACCGTTTATGATTCGTGGGGTGATGGAATATGCTGTGGTTACGGAGACGGGAATTATGAACTCACTGTGGCAGGCGAAGTCGTAGCGAGCGGCGCGAGCTTTGGTTCAGAGGAAATCACAGAATTTTGTGTTGAGCCCGACAATACTGAAGGCTGCACCGACGATATGGCCTGCAATTTCGATCCCACTGCCACCATCGATGACGGCTCGTGTGAATACTTCGATGCATGCGGAGTCTGCGGCGGACCGGGCACGGATACGGATGGTGATGGCGTAGCCGATTGCAATGAAGTGCCTGGGTGTACAGACCCTGATTCACCGCTTTACAATCCCGATGCCACGGATGACGATGGAACATGCGATTGCACCACGGATGTTACCATTGAAGCCGCTTTGACCTCGCTGGTCTTTACTGAAGCGTGCACCTACGAATTCAGTGTCATGTGGGCCGTAAGCCCGCTTCTGCATCCTGACGCAACTACCACTGCAACCATCAATGGTGCGGCAGTGTCGCTGACCGCAACGGGCAATTCCGAGACCAACTTCTTTGAGGGGGACTCTGAACCCATTGACGCCACAGGACAAACAATGGAAGTGCCAATCGCGTTGACGGTGAGCTGCCCAAGTGGCGCATCGGAGACTTCATCGGGCATCGTCACCGTGTTAGCCCCCGAAGGAGTAGACTGTAGCAGCTGCCCAGAAGACATCAACGGAAACGGCACGGTGGAAGTGTCGGATGTGCTGTTGCTGCTCTCTGACTTCGGCTGCACTTCGGATTGCACAGGCGCAGACATTGACGGCGACGGTGCGGTCAGCGTGACCGACATCTTGCTCTTGCTCGCTGCGTTTGGGGAAGAGTGTTGAGGTGTTGAGGTAGAGAAGGCTCTGAGTCATCCGTTCATCCAACGTGGTTGGAGAACTGCATATGATGAAGCTCATGGGTGAGCGCCCAATTTAGGGCGCTTCAGTGTGAACTGAAGTTACCACGTCAATACCACCACCAGACGTTTATCGGTTTCTCGATCACGAAAAAGGCCCGCTTGCAGCGGGCCTTTTCTATTTCAGTATACGGGTAACGCCGCAGCTTAATTTCGTGGCTTAGTTCTTGATGACATCAAGCGCTTCCTGTCGGCGACGCATAATCATCATGCCGCCAAACGCGGCTCCTCCAATCAGAAGGAAGAGAACGCCATAATCGATTGGGGTGCAAGAGAGATCGCAACCGCCTGTTCCGGAGTAATCGGGATCATAGTTGTAGCATGCTGAGTATGGCCCATTGCACGCATTCCACACTTGGCAGCAGGTTCCCATTCCGCAGTTGGTATTCTCGTCCCCATCTGCCACATACGAACCGCAGTCACAATAAGAACATTGTGCAAATGATT
>JBELBV010000059.1:0-9366 GCA_042095135.1 Flavobacteriales bacterium
GCCGTCGCATCCTGCATGGCGACGCGGTCAGGCGCGAAATCCACATAATCCGCTCCGCGCTCGTAAGCGCCGGAGGCATCTCCTTCCCACAGGTGGCTGTACAGGATTTTTTCTGCCAAGGTCAGGGCCTTGCCCGTAGCTCCTCGCGCCGCCGCAATTCTACTGGGAATGCGCTCGTAATGGGCGCGGATCATGTCCAAATCAAAAGTCATGGTGTGGATTTTCAGTGGAGCGCAAAGGTAAGCAGTACTTTCGCAATACATGAAACGAGAGCTGCTTATTGAAATGGCCCAAATTGCGGTGCGTTCGATCCGAGGAAATCGACTGCGCACAGGCCTGACCATTGGCATCATTGGACTGGGCATCATGGCCTTGATCAGCATGACCACAGCGACCTCCTCGTTGGAGGCCAATGTGGTGGAGCAATTCTCTTCCCTCGGCACGGAGGTCTTCACATTCACTCAGAAAACCGAGACAGGCGTGAACCGGGGGCGGCGCGTGACCGTCGGAGAACCGATTACGTACGAGGAAGCACAAGCCTTTGCGGAGGAGGCCCCTGAGGAATTGACCGTCGCCTACTCCATCTTTGGCACCTCCCAAGCAACGTTGACCCGAGGGACCGAGCGGACCAACCCCAACATTCAAGTACTGGGCATTGAAGAAAATTACTTCGAGGTCAGCGGATACTCTATTGAACGCGGAAGAAACTTTACCCGAAAGGAGGCCCAATCCGCCAACCGCTTTACCGTCATCGGCGCAGACCTCGTCAAAGAATTGTTCAATGAATGGGAGGAGCCTGTCGGTGCTGAGTTCTCCATCGGCGCCCAGCGCTACACCATAATCGGAGTGCTAGAAGCTCGAGGTCAGGCGTTCGGCATGTCCCAAGACAACCAGTGCTACATCCCCATTCCCTGCGCGCGCCAGCAATTCTCAGACGATCGGAGGAGCTACCGCGTGGCGTGCAAATCGCCTAGGCCCGAGGACGTCATGGAACTCGCGGAGGCCGCTGTGGGTGCCATGCGCGTGGTCCGGCGGGATCGTCCGGGCGAGGATCACTCGTTTAATTTATCATTGAGCAACAGCATGGTTTCCACCTTGGAAGAGGCCATCGGTGGCATCACGGCTGCGGCCTCCATCATCGGCGTCATTACGCTGTTCGGTGCGGGAATCGGCCTGATGAACATCATGCTCGTAAGCGTATCTGAACGCACACGGGAAATTGGCACCCGCAAAGCCCTTGGCGCCTCGCCCCATGCCATCCGCATGCAGTTCTTGATCGAAGTCATCATCATCGGACAGCTCGGCGGAGCAGTGGGAATTGCCCTCGGTGTAGCAGCCGGAAATGGCATCGCCTACGCCATGGACACGCCGTTTGTAGTGCCGTGGGGTTGGATGATGACCGGTGTGGCCTTGAGCTTGATCACCAGCCTCATCAGCGGGTATTACCCAGCACGACAAGCCGCACGGCTCGATCCGATTGTGGCGTTGGGACGGGAGTGATCAGCTGACTTCGCGCTCGAGAATCTGAGCCATCCGAGCGCGTTCTTTCGCAATCAGCGCATCCGCCCACTTCTCCGTCGATTCAATGGATTCCAACAGCTGCTGCCAATCGGCTTCCTCGCGCGCCGGAACCGGCGCCTCGTGCATGGCCTCTCCTGCAATGTCCAAGGACAAAGCAAGAAATTGTTCCATGTAGCGCACCTGCAGGTTGCACAGCGTATTTCCAAATCGCACCAACACATCGGGGTCCAACGTGGCCGCCATGGCGGTCCGCAAGCGGCGAATGTTCTCGACGTGGTTGCGCACCAATAGGACAAAGTTCTCGCCTAAAGGCAGCAGCGTGGGCAAGTCCACTGGTGCTCCAAGTGGCTTTACATCCAACACGCGTCCCACATCACTCAGCTCCACCAGCCGGTTCACCCGAGAGCGAAACAAGGTTGGGATGACCGGCTGCCGCATGAAGTGGTCTCGCACAGCAAACGCCTCTGCATCGAGTCGTTCCATGATCTCCTCCTGCTCGATGGTGTCGTTCAAACCGAGCAGAGTAAGTGCCGTTCCTTTATCCATTTCTCGAAATCTGCAAAAAGTGAAGATACGTCAACAAAAGACTTCTCCCTCGGCTTCTTGCCTTTCCATTGTTAAATTTGAAGCAAAACCTCACACCCGATGAAGATGATTTCGTTTGCAACGATTTTGATGACAGGCGCCGCGCTGATGGCCTGTGGAGATGCCGCTCCCAAAGCGGAGAAAGCCCCTGCAGCAGCAACCACGAATGCGACCCCGGCAGCAACCGAGACGCAGCAGTCTGATGCCATTTCACCCCTCTACAAGGACGGTATCAACGACGCCAACCGCGGCGACAAAACGGGCATGGTGCGTTTGCACGGAACCATCAACCAACCAGCCGGCGGCGAAGTGACCTTGTACGAGTCGGAAGGTCGGAACACCATCGAGGTGGCCAAAACCCGCCTCTCGAATCGCTCGTTCGACTTTGGAGAAATCGAGGTGAGCCGTGGGTTTTACAAGATCAGCCTGAACGGTGAAACGAACGCCACTGACATCATCCTCAACCCGGACGAACCGGATGTGGAACTCATGTTCAATTCGTCCAGATTGACGGCCAATAAATCCGCCGGCAATTCAAAAGAAAATACGGGATGGTTTGCCTACCAGTCGATGGAGAACACCAACAACAGTGAGGTGCGTAAACTCCGCAGCAGCATCAAGGACGCCGGTGCATTTCGCGCCCGCATTGAAGAGCAAATCAAGCAGAAGCAAGCCGAATTGGTCGATGAACAACACGCCTTGATGGACCAGTACCCCGGCACGTACTTGGCTAAGTACCTCGGTTGGAAGAACCCAAAATACCCCAACAACCAAGGCCGGTTCTTCGAAGACATCGATCCGTTGGACAACAGCGCTGTTCGGTCTCTGGCCATCAGCGACCGGGTTCAAAACATGATGCGTACGTTCAGCGGCGGCACCGACAGCGGCTTCCTCGCCTGCATCGACATTGTAAAAGCACACTTTGAGCCCAATCCGGTAGCATTGGAAAGCGTCCTCTACACCATGTTGGACGGCTTCTACAATACGGGCAAGGAGACCATCTGCCAGTACATCTTGGACAACTACATCTTCGACGAAGACTGCGGCGCGGACCTGAGTGACGCCATCCGCATCCGGGCGCAAGGCATCATCAACCTGCAATTGGGTAAAACACCGCCTAACTTCCAGATCGACAAATGGAATGGCGGCACGCTTGATTTGTACGAGACATGCGCCCAAAACGAATACACGCTGCTCATGTTCTGGGCATCGTGGTGCCACAAGTGCGAGCAGGAGATTCCCAACCTCGGTCCCGTATACGCCAAGTACGGATACAAGGGATTTGAAATCGTTGGCGTGAGTTTGGACCAAGTGCGCAACACGTGGGAAAAGGCCATCAACGACAACGGCATGACGTGGCCGAACGTGAGCCAATTGCAAGCCTGGAACAGCCCTGTCGTTTCCGAATACAAAGTCACGGCGACCCCAACGTACTTCTTGCTGGACAAAGAGGGCAAAATCGTCCTCAAGCCCAGCCGTTACTTCCAAGTCGATAAGTTCCTGTCGGAGTCTCTGAAGTAAGCTTCGGCGGGCTTACCCATCGGATTCGGCCAACTCGAGGATGATGCCGTCGGAGAGCCCAACCTTAGGGACATAGATTTCCTTGGCGCCTGCGAGGCTCATGATGCTGCGGTAGATTACACCAGCAGGCACAATCACGTCGGATCGGTTGTGCTTGAATCCAAACCTTTGCGAGCGCTCATACACCGGAACGGCTTTGATGCGTTCGATCCACTTTTCGAGGGTCTCAAGAGGCAGTGGCTTGCTTTTTTTGATGCGAGCGACCTTGTGGTAGCGGTTGATGTTGCCCCCTGTGCCGACAACGGTCAGGCCCTTTCCTTCCACCTGCTTGTCGATGAAGTTCTTGATGCGCTTCCATTCGTCAACGTCCACGGCATCGTTGAGCACGCGCACTGTGCCGAGCTTGAAACTCTTGCGCGCGGTGCACACCCCGTGTTTCAATACCGAAAGCTCGGTTGAACCGCCGCCCACGTCGATGCAGAGCAAATTTGATTCTTCGCTATAGCGATTGTTCGCGAAGTTGCTCAGGATCAAATCCGCCTCCTCTTTTCCGGGGATCAGCTCGATCTCGATGCCCGAGATCTCGGCCACCTCTTGAATGACGCGGTCTCGGTTTTCCGCTGTGCGTAGCGCACTAGTGGCACACGCCCGGAATCGGGCCACACCCTGCACGTCCATCAATAGCTTGAACGCTTGCAAGACCCGTGCGAGGTCCTCGATTGCCGCTTCGGATAGCTGACCGGAATTGAACACTTTGTCCCCTAAGCGGAGCGGTACGCGGTAATAGGCGACCACTTCTTCATACTCGACCTTTCCCCCCGACCACTCCAACTCCTTGACGAGCAGTCGGACGGCATTAGAACCGACGTCAATGGCGGCGTAACGCTGGCTGTGGGATGACTTCGATTCGCTCATAATCACGTGTCGTTCAGGTTCAAATACCGTTCGTACAGTGCCTGCTGGCAATCGAGCGTGATACGCTTGGACCGACCGGCGACGAACTTATTTCGGTGTTGAACGTCCAATTTACGGGCGCGTACGTTGTCCTTCAATTGCAATTCCAACATGGCCCCAACCTGGGCCTGCAACTGCGGATCGCGAATGGGTACACTCACCTCTACGCGGCGATCGAGGTTGCGGCCCATCCAATCGGCTGAGCTCAGGAAATAAAGCGGATTGCCGTCATTGGCGAAGTACAACACCCGGCCGTGTTCGAGGTCACGGCCTACAATGCTGCGCGCCCGGATATTTTCACTCAATCCTTGCACCCCGGGCTTCAGCGAGCAGATGCCCCGGACTATCAGATCCACCTTCACGCCTGCCCGGCTTGCCCCGTAAAGCAATTCAATCATGGCGGCATCGACAAGGTTGTTCAACTTCAAGATAATTCGGCCCTTTCGCCCCGCTTTGACGTGCTTGATTTCTTGCCTGACCAATTCAGCAAAACGCGTTCGTGTTGTGTAGGGGCTGACGATCAAATGCTTGAAGCGAGGGCGCTCGTAATTGTGAGCGAAAAAACTAAACAGATCCGCTACTTCCTGCGTGATGCCCGCATCGGCGGTGAGGTAACCAAAATCGCAAAAGACCTTGGCTCGTTGCTCGTGGAAATTGCCGGTGCCGATGTACGCCAAGCGGTTGGTGGTGACGCCTTGACGCCGGGTGATCAAAAACAGTTTGGAGTGCACCTTCAAGCCAGTGACTCCAAACCCCACCTGAATTCCGGCTTCCTGCAGCACATTGGACACGCGGATGTTGTTTTTTTCATCAAAACGCGCATACAGCTCGATGACCGCCACCACCTTCTTGCCGTTGTGCGCTGCATTTACCAGGGCATTGATAATGCGTGAATTGTACGCAACGCGGTAGAGGTTGATGTGAATGGATTCGACCGCCGGATCGATGGCCGCCTCGCGCATCAAATCGACCACATGCCCAAAATCGTGGTAGGGATAGTTCAGCAGGATGTCCTTGCGCAACACTTGCTCAATCAGGCTGCTTTTGCCCTTCAGAAGTGGGTGCTGAATTCGCTTTCTGCGCTGGAATACAGCGTCTTCACGGCCGAAGTCCGGAAAGCTGATGAGGTCCTTGCGGTTGTGGTAGCGGCTACCGGCAATGACGTTGTCGGAAGCTACCAATTCCAATTTGCGTTTGACAACTGATAGCATGGCCTCTGGCATCGTCCGGTCGTGAATCACCCGCACAAAGTCTCCCTTTTTCCGGGCAGCGATGCCTGCGGACATCTTGTCCATCAGCGACGTTGCCAAGTCGTCGTCCATGTCGATTTCCGCGTCGCGGGTGACTTTGATCGTGTGCGCGACCACTTCAACAGGTCGAAACAAACTGAACACCCGCCCGAGTTCATTCCGGATGACATCATCTATGAAAGTGACGTTGTGCCCTTCCTCTGCCGAGGGCAAAATGACAAACCGCGGCAAATGCTGCGGAAGTTGAATCAAGGCATACTGGGTTTCCAATCCGCGTGCACCATCCACAGTCAAGGCCACCACAAAGTACACGACACCGTCCTTCAAATCCGGGAAGGGGCGGTCCTCGCTGACCATGATCGGTACCAAGTGCGCACGGATCCGTTGCTTGAAGTAATTCGTCGCAAATTCACGCTGCGTATCCGTGTACTCCTGCTCGTTCAAGATGCGGATTTTGGCTTCGCGCATCGCACCCAGGACCGTTTCGTAGGCCTCATTGTATTGGCTTTGCAGCTCGAGGACTCGCTGGCCAACCTGGCTCAAGGTTTCACGCACCCCGAACCCCAATGTCGTGGTGGATTTCTCATCCACGAGCAGCGCACGTTGCAAGTTGGCTACCCGAACCCGGAAGAACTCGTCCATGTTGTTCGAGAAAATGCCCAAGAAGCGCACCCGTTCCACCAGAGGGTTATCGTCTCGTTCGGCCTCCTGCAAGACGCGGTGGTTGAACGCGAGCCAACTCAATTCGCGGTTCAGGTAACGGCCGGTTCGCTGAAGGGACTTCACAATTCAAAGATATCGGACGGCAATGGAGATTGGGCAGACGAACCCATAACTTTGTTGGCCTCAACCATTGAAAAACTTCACCATGCTCGTCGGTCAACAAGCCCCCTATTTTAACGCTCGCGCTTATGTCAACGGCGAAATCATTCCTGATTTCAGCCTGGACCAGTACAAAGGAAAAAAGTACGTCCTGCTTGTGTTTTACCCCAAAAATTTTACTTCGATTTGCCAATCGGAACTGCTGGCATTCCAAGCCCAATTGGCCGATTTTGAGGCGCGCGACACGGCTGTAGTGGCCTGCTCCACGGATACAGCCGATGTCCATGCCGCAGCTGCGCGTGTTCCCGCTTCAGAAGGAGGCATCGAGGGCGTAACCTTTCCCGTCATAGGCGATGCCAACAAAACCATCGCGACCAATTACGATGTATTGAGTGGGGAATACGAATACGCGGAGGACGGCACGGTCTCTGCAACGACCGAAATGACCACGTTGCGTGCCAGCTTTTTGATCGACAAAAACGGCATGGTACACCATCAACTCATCAACTTTTTTACGATTGCTCGGCACGTCGACGAAGCTCTGCGCATGGTGGATGCCCTTCGCAACGTTCAAGAAAATGGCCAAGCTTGCATGGCCAATTGGACGGCCTCTTAACTCGAATGGGCCATTGCCATGGCCAACCACGCCTCCATCCGCGCGATGGCACGTTGGGACCCTGATAAAGTTAACGTGACCATGCGGTCTTCTCGCTTGAAGACAAGGTCCATACGCGGGCTACCGGACATGGGCGTCCGACGTTCCGTGGACTGCACCTCATCCCAGCGGAAGGGGATGCCATAGACTTCCAGCCGAACCTTGGAATAGGCCACCGCACCTGCTCGGGTTCGCTGAAAATTAATCGGAGTCAATTGCTGCTGATTCGCTCCTCCATGCTCCAATTCAGGTAGACCATCCACGGATTCAAGATGCAGCTTTGGCGAGCCAATGGGGCACCCTTTCACCGTCGCAATGAGGCCTTCCATCCAGCCCCATTTGGGACCGGCCACTCCATACACTTCTCGCCACCGACCCGGGTCGTTGTAGGTCACATTCCAAACCATCATTCAAAGGATTCGGGGTCGCTCGGGTACTTCGCTCCGATCGGATTCCAAAAGTCTTGAAAGGCCCCGTCTGGATCGTAACGTTCGGCTTGCCAATCCACATCGAATTTGCGTTGCGGGCGGGGGTCGTTTCCGATACCGGCCACGTAAAGCCAATTTCCCGTGTTGCTGCACGGATCGAAGTCAATCAGCCAGCGTTCAAACCACGCCGCGCACGCGCGCCAATCCAACCCCATGTCGTGGATGGCGTAGGAAGCGACATTTTGCCGGCCCCGGTTGGACATGAAGCCCGTTAGGCGCAATTCGTGCATGTTGGCGTTGACGTAGGCGCTCTTCGTGTTGCCCGTGCACCAATCCTTCCACTGCAGCGGGTGGTGGGTGACGGGATTACGCGGAGCGCCTTTGAGGCCGGTCTTGTGCCAAATGCGGTCGCCGTGCTGCATGGCGATGAAACGAAAGTAGTCGCGCCAGAGCAACTCAAAAATCAACCAGTACGTACTCTCGTTGCTTTCCACATCGCGCTCGTAATCCAACACGGCGTGGTACACCGTGCGCGGGCTCAGGCATCCCCAGGCCAACCACGGACTGAATTTGCTCGAGTAGTCCCACCCCATCATGCCGTTGCGGGTCTTCTTGTATTCACTGAGAGCCCGAGTCCCCCAGAAGTAATGCCGCAATCGCTTTAGGCCAGCTTCGGCACCGCCATCAAACTGCATTGTGGTCTCAGTTAGGCCGCCCATTCGTTCAGGCCGTTCCAGATCAATCACTTCGTCGGGCAATTCGCTCGGCGGCGGCGGGATCGTGGGAAGAGGTCGGAGGTCCCGGACGATCAGTCCGCCTTTTTCCACCTTTTTGCGAAAGCGGGTGAAAATTTCGGGAAGGTCGTCTATGTCAAAGGGCAGGTCATCGGGGTGGACCAACGTAGCCCCTTCGAAAGTGTAATGCGGCAGCGCGGCGGCCACTTTCGCCTCGGCGACCACTTCTTCGTGCGTATGGCAGCGCTGTGAATACACCGCTTGGCAGGACCATTTTTGGGCGGCCTCCACCACAGCCACATCCGGGTCGCCGTGCAGCACCATGAGCTGGTTGCCCTTCTCGCGTAGCGCCTTGTCCAAGGCCATTATGCTCTCCGCCATGAACCGAGCGCGGTGGTCGCCCATGCGCGCTGAGCTGCGGCTCCAGCGATTGGATTCGGGCACCACAAAGGCAAAAACCGCCTCATCAGCCGCCGCGCATAGCTCGACCAAAGCCGGATTGTCTTCCAACCGCAAATCCTCTCGAAACCAGTACAATGCTCGCATCATAATTCTTCGATTCGGTTCAAATTCATTTCGGCCGTTTCCAGCAACGCCTGCTGTTTTTCCGGAGCCATCTTGTCCCACGTTCGGTAGGCCATTCCAATGCGCGGGTTGCGCTCGAGTTTGGCACGATTGCGCGCGTAAAAATGCCAGTACAACCCATTAAACGGACAAGCTTCTTCGCCGGTCTTGGCATCGGCTTTGTAGTGGCAGCCTTTGCAATAAGGGCCCATCTTCTTGATGTACTGTGCGCTGCTCACATACGGCTTGGAGCCCACTATGCCACCGTCCGCAAACTGGCTCATGCCCCGGGTGTTTGTGATTTCCACCCATTCGAGCGCATCGATGTACAC
>JBELBV010000060.1:0-7163 GCA_042095135.1 Flavobacteriales bacterium
GGCCTTGCTTGCCATCCACAGCCCACGTTCCCGGATCGTTCATGGAACCCAAGCGCACGTGCATCCAGGGCGGCGCTGCGAACCGACCATGGCCCAAAGACCAAGCCTGGGACAACAATTCCGTCATCCCATACTCACTGCCAATGGCCGCTGCGGCCACCAACGGCTGTAGTGCAGCATGTACCTCTTCTCGAATGCGTTCAGGTCCGTGCCCCTTCATCCCGCCCGTTTCGAGCAGCTGCACGTGGGAAAATGGTTGGTCCAGCTTCGCCTCCGCGGCCCATTTAAGCAGGGCGTGCGTCACCCCTATGACGAGCACTTCGTGCCCCTGCTCCAACGCAGTGGTAAGCTTCTTTTCTAGGGCTACCCAATCCTTCAAGAAGAACCAGTCCTCCTCCGCCACCTGACCGCACCGCCGCATGAATGTGCGCACCATGTGAATCAAGGAAGACTCGGGCCGGTACCCCGGGAGCAGCGCGACGAGTTTCTTGCCGGCAAAGGGCCCCACGCACTGATCAAACCCGGCCATAGCCACTTCGTCGTACCACCCCAAGTCATCCACCGGGTGGCGCGATCGGTGGTGCCCGGTGGTGCCCGAGCTCTCAAAAATGCGGTCCATGGCGGCCCCTTCATCGAAGACAGATACCCAATGCGATTGGAAGAACGTCACCGGCAAATGCGGCACATCGCGCGTCGACGCAACCTCCGCCGGATCCACACCGCGCAACCGCACAAATTCTCCATACACCCGATTGTGCGCACATTGAAAGCGAAACACCTTCAAACCAAACGCTTCCCAATCGCCTCCAGCGCTCATCAATTGGCGCATCTCTGCGCGCAAGTCAGAAAGCAACGTTACAGTATCGGAGGGTTGATTTTGCATCTTTTCGCGGGGCGTACTTCGGTACGCGAAGTTGCAGATTCCTTAGCTTTGATGCCAACCGAAACGATGAAAATCGCACCGTTCCTTCGAAAGCCCCCCATGCACATCGCTCTGATTGGAGCGCTACTGCCGCTGTCCGGCTGTTTGCCCGAACCCAACTTTCCGGACGAACCCATCATCGAGTTTCAGTCGTTTGACCTCAGCGCAGGAGGCGGTCGGGAATTGGTGATCGGATTTTCGGATGGTGATGGCAATGTGGGCCTGGCCCAGGCAGATACCTTGGCGCCTTTTTGCCCTACTTGTGAATTCCATCAGAACCTAAAGTGCGAGTACCAAGAATGGCGGGACACAGCATGGGTAGAGATTGAACTCAATCCAGACGCGGGGCAAATCCCGTTTTACTACCGTGTGCCCCCTGCTGCGCCTACGGGCCAGAATCCAGCGCAGAACGGCACGATCAGTATCGACATGAATTCGTGGCACCTCAACAGCCCTTACGACTCCATGCGGTTCCGGATTACCCTTTATGACAGGGACCTCAATGCCTCCAACGAAGCGTTTACACCTGCAACACCCAAGCCCTGAATCCCGAGGTCTTGAAAATGAAAAAGGCGCCCCGTGTGGGGCGCCTTTCTCGTTCGATACAGTAGTAAGATTACTCTGGGCAATCCGAACCAAACTGGGACAAGAAGAAGAGCAAGTCAGGCGTACCGACTTGGCCGTCTTCGTTGACATCAGCAGGGCATGGGTCGGTGAAGTCGAATTCACACGTACCGTTTTCCATGGTGGCCGATGCGTCGTAGTTCGAAGCATCCTCGTACATACAACCGTAGCAGTCGTACGTGCACGAGCCGTCGTCAAAGAACGCCCCACCGTTGAAGTTGCATGCGCTCGCATCCACACAGCCGAAGGCCGATGAGTTTGGCGCACCCGGGGTTCCGTTATCCACCCAGCTGGCTTGCCAGTTGTCGGGATCTTCATTGTTCAAGTCGGTCTGGATCAATTCCAATGTCGAGCATCCACCGTCAGGGCTCTGGACCAAAACATTGCCCAAGACCGCAACCGTTTGTGCTGGCCATGGATCAGCGTCGTCATAGGTGACGGCGTTGACCACGTTGCCGAAGCCGTCCTCGATGCTCACCCCTTCACCGGAGTTGGAGAAGTTGCCCAAGTCCAATTGGAAGACCTGAACACCCAAGCCGCTGTAGTTGGCTGTTCCAGCTTCAGAAACCGTCATCAGAACATACTCACCAACAGCGAGTGTGGCCCCTTCAGGGTAAACATAACCCAGCTGCGGCGCACCGCTGGCCGTATTGTAGAACTCGAATCCACTGATGTCAGCAGGCGAATCACCACCGTTGTAGATTTCAACAAATTCATAGTCGAAATCGCTTCCCTGTGCACTACATGGATTGTAGTGAATCTCGTTGATCACAAGGTTCGGCAGGGTATAGTAGCAGTCTTCGTTGGTTGGGTTGTTGACTCCCTCCTGGTAGTTGAATGCTGCCGGATCATCGCAACCACTGATGATGCAGGAGCCGTCGTCCAAGGTCGCTGCTGGATCGTAGTTGTCTGCTGCAGGGTCTGTGCAACCGGGTGCATCGACACACGAACCGTCGTCTTCTTGGGCATACGGATCGTAGTTGCTGAATGAAGCCGTAGTGCAACCCAATCGGACCACATCTGCTGAGTCGCGAGGCAATAACTTCCATGCGCCATACGCGTAGAAGTTCGGTCCAACAACTCGGTACGAACGGCCCTCTTCCAAGAGTGGCGCATACGTTGCACCGCCGTCAGCGCTCAATGAATCGCCGATGGCGTCGTAGCCCACATCATCGATTACACCGATTCCAGAACCGTCGTTGAGGTGCCATTCACCGTAACCGGCATCCGCGTTGGCGCACTCACCGGTCATGCTGATCAATACGCACTCCCATTGGTCATCGCTGATGGCTGCAGTCGCAAGCATTTCTGCTTCGGGCAATGCGTTGCCTGATGACAAGACTTCAGGTGTCGCCGCCTGAATCTGGCGCAAGCCGTACACTTCGGTTACGTTGCCCAAGATGGACACTTCGTCACCGAGAGCAACTCCGTCACCGATGACCCAGATGGCCGAGTTGGGCCCTGTGCCGTCTTGGATGACGTAAGAGGCTTGGCCGGCCAATCCACCCGTTGGAGGGTAGGTCGCCGTTACGATGCCTTGCGTTTGCATTTGACCGCTCAAACCGCCTGACTGGATTTCCTGAATGGTGTAGTTCGAGATGTAGATGCACGAACCGTCGTCAGACGTCGCATTCTCGTCGTAGTTCACAGCGAATGGATCGGTGCAACCGCCAGTCGAAGCGGCGCATGAGCCGGAGAAGGTATGCATGCCCAAGTCGCTGAAGTCGTCTTGGTCGAGGACAATCCACTCGGAATCCAATTCGTTGGTTCCAGCAGACATGGCCCAATCGCCACCGTTGCCTGTGAATACAAATTCGTTTCGAACCAAGGTGTGATCCTTCGTAGCATTGGCAACGCCAGCAACCTCCCAACCTGATCCAGGGTCTGGGCCGATGGTCCCGATGATGTCCACCAACAAGGTGTCAGCACCGGCCAATTCAAACAAACCGTAGGTATCGTCACCGTTGGACAGGTACGTGTAGGTGATGTCCGCAAGGTCCAAAATCTCTTGTGCAGAAGAAGGGTGCGCTACGATGTACGTCCCGCCTGGAGCGATCTCCGCATCGAATGGGAAGTTGAACGTGAAGTAATCGAACTGATCGCTTACGTTCGGAGCATCCGGCGTATCACATCCGTTGCTGCAATTGCCCAAGATGTACTGGCTCAAGAATACCGTCGAAGCGGTTGGGTTGTACAATTCGAGGTACTTGTTGTTGCTGCTGCCTTCTGCGTACTCTGAGAAGAAAATGCCGCATGACTCGCCTGAGAATTCACATGAACCGTCGTCGATACCAGCGCCAGCATTGTAGTTCGCAGCATCCGCGTTTGTGCAACCGTACAGCAAAGCATCAGCTTCGGAACGCGGTTGGATTTTATAGTTGCCATACGAGTAATCCAGTGGACCGGTTACCTGCCAGGTACTACCTGCGGTAACGTTGCCTGTTCCGATGGCATCGTAGCCACGGTCGTCCACACGGCACTCGCCTGAAGTGTCGTCTAAGCCCCACTCACCAAAACCGAGGCTCTCAGTGCTCACGTCACCCGTAACCTGTACGAGAACTCCTTCCCACTGTTCGTCAGACGCTGCTGTTGCCGTGCTCAAGACTTCTGCTGTTGGGAGGTCTGCGCCTTGTGCGTTGATGACAACAGAAACGCCCGTCAGTTGAGTCAATCCAAAGTACTCAGACACGGTACCTGTGACTTCGATGTCGTCACCGACCGCGACCGGTACGTTGGGACCGTACATCCAAATACCGCTGTAGGCACCCTGACCGTCTTGCAGGCTCACCAACGAGCCAAAGACACCGGTAACTACACCGTTGGTAACAACCGTTGTACCTGTATAGGCATCGGTCAACTGGCCTTCTTGGATCGCAGCAATCGCTGTAGTGGTCACTTCCAAGCATGAACCGTCATCGAAATCAGCCGCTTCATTGTAGTTAGGCGCTGCAGCGTTCGTGCAACCGCCCGTACCTACTGTAACGGTACCGACCATGCCCAAGGCAGCGTGCGTGCCGACCGAGCAATCGTAGGTGTACACACCAGGAACGGTGAATGTGAAGCTACCGATGCAAACGGCGCTTCCGCCAGAGCTCACCGGTGAGAAGTAAAAGTCTTCAGGGTTTCCGAACGATTCGCCGGTTTGGGTATCTGTGGTACCGTTCGCGTTGTGCGAACCGCCGACGTTTTCCCATACGACCGTTGTGCCTGGCTCAATGGCCAAATCCGTAGGGCTGAAGTAGTACGAGCCTGCCGCAACCACAACGCCGTCCACGTTGCACGCGTTGTCAAACATGCAAGAACCGTCGTCCTCTGTAGCCGCCGGGTCATAGTTGGTGGCGTTTTCATTGGTACATCCGGGAACGGCTGCCCCACAACTTCCAGTGAATTCATGAGCCCCGAGGTAGTCCCAAGTGTTTTGTGGATATACAATCCATTGGCTGTCATCAGCATTCGTCCCGGCCGAAGAAGCCCAATCGTATCCGATACCGATGGTTACGTCAGATTTTCGAACCAACGTGTGGTCTTTCGTTCCATCGCTTACGCCTGCAACAGCCCAAGCTGAACCCGGATCACCTTCAAAATTACCAATGATGTCAACAAATGTGTAGTCGCTTTCTGTCCCGAAAACAAGGGCATAGCCATCATCTCCGTTAAAGTAGGCATTCCCTGTTTGATCGGTTTCCGCAATGATCGCAGGATCACTGGATGGATTGGCCCATACATATACTTCACCCGGAGCGATGGTCGCTCCAGCTGAGAACATATTCCAGTATTCATGGACACCAACCGTCGTAGGAGCATTCCCTACCGACGCGATGGCGTACTGAGTAAGGTCAACAGTCTCAGAAGTTGGGTTGTAGATTTCAAGGTACTTATTGCTGCTACTTCCTTCCGAGTATTCCGAGAAAAACAGCCCGCATTGAGCGGTTCCAGCGAGACTTGCTCCGAGAAACAAAGCCACGAGCAACAGGTTGAGTGAACGCATGTTGTGAGTTTTGGTTAAAAATGGTGATGCAAACTACTGAAAACTCGACAAATCAACGCATTATGTGGATAAAAACAATGTTTTCTTAACTCAACGGTTCTCAAGTAGTTCCATTGGTAACCTCCACCGAGCCGCTGTTGTTCAGCCAAACAAGGTCATCTGCTCCGGCAGCTGACGGAACGAGGTGCGGTGGTGGGGAGTGGTGCCGTACTCTCGGATGGCCGAGCGGTGCTGTTTCGTTGGGTAACCCGCATTGGAATCCCAACGGTAAGGAGGGAATGCGGCATGCAACTCCAACATATAGGCATCCCGGTGGGTCTTGGCCAAAACGCTCGCCGCTGCGATAGACGCAAACCGCGCATCCCCCTTGACGTAGCATCCGAATTCCGGCAGGCCCTCCGCCGATCGGAATCGATTGCCATCGATCAGCATGTAGTCCGGTTGAACCGACAACGCCCTCACCGAACGCCGCATGGCCGCAAATGACGCATTCAAAATGTTGATGCGGTCGATTTCTTCCGGCGAAACATGCGTTACCGCCCAAGCCAATGCATTGGCCTCAATTTCAATCCGCAGCGCATCTCGCTTCGTTTTGGTCAGCTTCTTCGAATCGTTCAAGTGACCTTCCTGCACCAATTGTTCCGCAAAATCAGGCTGCAGTACCACTGCCGCCGCAGTCACCGGACCAGCCAAGCAGCCACGACCGGCTTCGTCACAACCAGCCTCCAGTCGGTTTCGTTGAATCCACGCTTCAAGCATGCGCCGCAAGTACCGTTTCAATGGACCCCATCAATCGACGGGCTGAAGCGTCCCAAGAAAATTCCTTCGCTCGTTCCAAACCGGCTTCCACGGCCCGATTTCGCAACGCCCCACCGGATTCCAATTGCTTCATCGCCTCAGCAATTTCATTCACATCCGCAGGATCCACCAAGGCCGCAGCCGCTCCGCCGCAGACCTCCGGCATCGCCGTTGTATTGCTCGCGATCACGGGAACACCCGAAGCAAAGGCTTCAACAATCGGCACGCCAAAGCCTTCAAACCAAGGCACAAAGACCAGCCCTTCGGCCTCGCGCATTACCTCCGCCAACTCTTCCCGGCCCAATCGACCGGCGTAGTGCACACTATCTGCCTGTGTCTCGCTCGCGGTCCACATCCCCGCACCCACAATCAACAACTCATACTCACCTCCCTGGGCACGGTAAAGCTCATACGCCTCGAGTAAGCCTTCCAGGTTTTTCCTCGGATGCAGGCTGCCCACAAAGAGAAAGTAGGGGCAGCCGTCAGTGAATCGCCTTCCAGCATCTCCTCCGGTGATTGTTCCTTGGGCGTAGATGGAATCCGGCGCGTTGTACACCACATCGATGGCATCGGACGGCACCCCAAACTGCTCAACGATGTCCATCTTCGAAAATTCGCTCACCGTCACCAAGCGTGCAGCGATGCGCGCAAACTCCGGAAAACGGCTTCGGTAATACCGCGCTTCCCGCACGGGCATCCACTCGGGGTGGTGCATGTAATTCAAGTCATGAAATACGGCCAGCTGCGGCACCGTCGTCCTTCGGCTGAGCATCCCGTCGGTGGAAAGGAAAACATCTGCATTCCACTTTTGAAGGGCACGCGTCACGCTGT
>JBELBV010000061.1:0-6999 GCA_042095135.1 Flavobacteriales bacterium
TCCTTGCTGTATCCGTGGTCCCGGAGGTCGATGAGCAGCAAGCGAAAGTGCGGCGCAAACGCATCAATCTGGAACTTCCACGTGCGCATGCTGCCACCTGCCCCATGCACAAACACCAACCACGGCGCATCGGGATTCTCCGCGATGACTTCGTGATGCAACAGCGTGTGGCCGTTGACGTCTTGCTTGGGTTTGATTTCAGGCATGCAAGGCAAATTTCGGCGAAAATCTCAATCGTCCTCCCACCCGGCTTTGAAATCCTCCATGGCGTCGGGCGGGTACACGTCCGGCTTCGCATAGGCGAGCCGATGCACCTTCTCAGTGCGGTGGTAGCCATCGAGCGAACTCAACGCCGCAATCCCTAAAGATTCGATGTCCAAGTACCCGTCCTTGGCCCAAGCCTCTTCCGGGAATTCCACCCACCGAATTTGACCCACAATGAAACGGCACCGGTTTTGCGGTATTTCCCACTCGTCCACCCGCTCCAAACCGATACGGACGGGGCTTTCCTGTACCGCTGGGGCATCAAACCCGCACCTGTATATCGGCGTGAATCCTGCAGCTTCGAACTCGCTCATCGCCTCCGGGTAGCGCGCACTCACTTGGTGGGCTTGCACCGTATGGGTAGCAGGTACATGGTTGATGGTATAGCAACCGGTTTCTCGGATGTTCCAGTAGGTGTGGCTGCCGCGTTCTCGGTCCACTGGGGGGCGCATCACCATACCGAGCAAGGCCGGATCTGAGCCCAAGTGGACCACTGAACTAACAATGCTCAAGTTGTGGACGCCGGCATCGTTACTGGTGCCAACGAGGTTGACGCTTTTGAAACCACTCAGCGCATTGACGAGACGGCCACGCTGGCGGCGCGGCATCAATTCCAAGTCGAGGTCGTTGAGGGTTTTGAACGTATTCATTTGCGAATGCTTCCGATGCCGCCGTCAGCGGTGTAGACTTGTCCCGTGACAAAGTCCGAACCGCCGGCCAACAGCCATGTGGCCAGCGAAGCTACCCCGTCGGCATTTCCCACCGCCTTCAGCGGGTGCCGATCCGCAGCTGCCTCGCGTTTCGCTTCGTTGGACAGCATCGGCGCAGCCAACGGTGTATCGGTAAGGGAGGGCGCAATGCAATTTACGCGGACGGCCGGTGACCACTCGGCCGCCAAGGTGCGGGTCAATCCTTCGACGGCACCTTTGGCCATCGCTATGCTTGTATGATAAGGCATACCCGTTTGGACCGCGACCGTGCTGAAAAGCACAACCGATGCATTCGGAGCCTTTTGCAGCAACGCTGCATTCGCTTGCAAAGTCTGTACAGCACCCCACGCATTCACTTCGAAATCTTCGAACGCGTGTTCGCGTTTGACACCCTTCAACGGCTTCAATCGAATCGTCCCAGGGCAATACACCAGCCCATCCAAATGGTCGGCAAAATTGGATAAGTCGCACGGGTGCGCCACGGCGTCGAAAACCAGGCTCTGGTAGCCGGGGCGCTGTTCAGATACGCCCTTTCGCGAGACGCCAATAACTTTGTGGCCCGCCTCGAGGATTTGGTTGCGTATGGCTTCGCCGATCCCTCCGGAATCACCGATCACAGCAAAAGTCCCTTGTTTAGTTCCCGGCATCGCTCATCAATTTGGCGATTTCATCTTCTACCTCCGCCGCTTGGGCCATCAAGGCGTCTGACTTGGTGCGGTCCACCGTGCTCATACGGTGTGCTTCGGCCAAAAGCTTCGCGTGATGTTGCTGCAGCTTTTTGACCGGGTCTTTTTTGAATAATCCAAACATGTCAGTACAACAAGCGCGTCCTGACGGTGTTCGAAAGGGTCAACCCAATTGTACTAGTTTGCCGTTGAGCACCTCAAGCTTTGCCAAGGCATCGCTTTCTTTTTTGCGCTCCAGTTCCACCACTTGAGGCGGCGCATTCTGCACAAATCGCTCGTTGGACAGCTTTCCGCGAACACCTTTCAAGAAGCCATTGAGGTGGTCCATTTCCTTTTGGATTTTGGCTTTCTCCGCCTCCACATCCACTTGATCTCCAAAGGGGATGAAGAACGAACTGGTGCCCACGATGAAACCAAATGCGTTAGGGATCTTGTCTTCGACCCGCGCCACGCCGTCCACGTTGGACAGCTTGATGATGGCCGACTCGAAGGCTGCTGGGTATCCTTCACCCAACTGCACACTCAGTTCGAGCTGATCGCGGTTGGGAATCTGATTCTCCTTGCGGATGTTCCGCACTTCGGAAACAATTTGCTGGAAGGCCTCCGCCTGAGTCAACAATTCCGTATCGTACGTCTTACGCTCGGGCCATGCCGCGATGCACAGGGCGTCTTGCGGACCTTCCCGCTTTTCCATCCAGTGCCAAAGTTCTTCGGTCTGGAACGGCATGAACGGATGGAGCATTTTCAGCAGATCACCAAAAATGGCTTTCGTCTGTTCCAAGGTCTGTGCGTCGATGGGTTCGCCGTAGGGCGGCTTGACCAATTCCAAGTACCAGCTGCAGAAGTCGTCCCACACGAGGCGGTAGAGGTTCATCAAGGCCTCGCTCAAGCGGAACTCGGCAAACTGCCCCTCCAACTCCTCCAACACCCGCTGCACGCGCGCCTTCATCCAGCGCACCGCAATTTCTGCGGATTCCGGCTGCGGGCGCTGCGCATCCACCTCCCAACTTTGGGTCAAACGGAAGGCATTCCAAATCTTGTTGGCAAAGTTTCGGCCTTGTTCGCAGAGTTTCTCATCAAACGGTAAATCGTTGCCCGCCGGTGACGTCAACAACATCCCGACGCGCACTCCGTCTGCACCGAATTGATTCATGAGCTCAATGGGGTCTGGACTGTTCCCCAAGCTCTTGGACATCTTGCGTCCTTGTTTGTCGCGAACAATGCCCGTGTAGTAGACATTCTTAAACGGCTCTTGCCCTCGGTACTCATACCCAGCAATGATCATGCGCGCCACCCAAAAGAACATGATTTCAGGGGCGGTCACGAGATCGGCAGTTGGATAGTAGTAGCTCACTTCTTCTTCCGTCTTCAACCCATCAAACACTTGGATGGGCCACAACCAGCTGCTGAACCATGTATCCATGACGTCCTCATCCTGGCGCAAGGCGTCGACCGTGAGGTCAGCGTTTCCGGACTTGACGCGGGCCTTTTCCAACGCAGCTTCTTCTGTCTTGGCCACCACGAAGTCTTCTTCTCCGGCACCGTAAAACCACGCTGGAATGCGGTGTCCCCACCACAATTGCCGGCTGACGCACCAGTCTTTGACGTTTTCCATCCAGTGCCGGTAGCTGTTCTTGAATTTGGGCGGATGGAACTGAATGGTATCGTCCATTACGTGGTCCAAGGCGGGCTTGGACAGCTTTTCCATGGAGAGGAACCACTGCAATGACAAGCGGGGCTCAATGACCGCGTCGGTGCGCTCAGAGCGGCCTACACTGTTCGTGTAGTCTTCAGTCTTGACCAAGTGGTTGGAGGCATCGAGCACCCCTTCTACTTCCATTCGAGCTTCGAACCGGTCCTTGCCATCAAACGCTCCACCATTTTCGTTCAACGTGCCATCGGGGTGGAAGATGTTGATGGACTCCAGGTTGTGTTTTTGGCCCAGATCGTAATCGTTGACGTCGTGCGCCGGGGTCACTTTCAAACAGCCCGTTCCGAATTCACGGTCCACGTATTCGTCGAGTATGATCGGCACGTCACGCTCCGTCATGGGCACCCGAGCGCGTTTGCCATGGAGGTGTGTGAAGCGTTCGTCCTCGGGGTGGATGCAAATCGCTGTATCGCCCATGATGGTCTCCGGACGCGTGGTGGCAATGGTCAGGTATTCGCCAGGCGCATCCACGACTTCGTAGCGAACGTAATAAAGCTTCCCGTGCTCTTCGGTGTGGATGACTTCTTCATCGCTCAATGCTGTTTGTGCGGCAGGATCCCAATGAACCATGCGCTCACCACGGTAGATAAGGCCTTTCTCGTAGAGGTCGATGAAGGTGTCGATGACGCCATCGTAGTACTTCTCATCCATCGTGAAGCGGGTGCGCGACCAATCACAGCTGGCGCCCAGCTTCTTCAATTGTTCGAGGATAATCCCCCCATGCTCGTGGGTCCAATCCCACGCGTGTTCCAAGAATTCATCCCGCGACAAGTCCGACTTCTTGATGCCCTTTTCGCGCAACCGACGCACCACTTTGGCCTCGGTGGCAATGGATGCATGGTCGGTGCCCGGCACCCAGCAGGCGTTTTTGCCCATCATGCGCGCCCGGCGCACCAACACGTCTTGGATGGTATTATTGAGCATGTGCCCCATGTGGAGCACACCGGTGACATTCGGCGGGGGAATGACCACCGTGTAGGGCTCACGGTCGTCGGGCTTGCTTTCGAAAAAGCCGTGCTCCAACCAGTAAGCGTACCACTTCTCTTCGCAGGCTCCAGGATCGTAGGTAGTCGGGATCTCCATTTCTAACGCACCGTTTATCTGAGGGCAAAATTCGGATAAAAAAGAAGCCGTTCCGCCATGAGGAAGAACGACTTCTTAAAATCTGGTATGGAACCGCACTGCAGTTCCGTATATGTTTATTGCTTGTTCAAAGGCGCACCAACAGATGCAGGCTTAACTGGGGCACCTCCTGTGCTTCCAGCGTCAGCCGCCTGTACTTTGCCTTTGATTCGAATCACCTTGGTGGGCTCGTTTGAAGCATTTGAGGTGATGGTTACGCTCTTGTTGATTGGACCAATGCGCTTGGTATCGTAGCGTACATTGATCACACTCGTCGCACCCGGCATGATGGGGTCCTTGTCGCACTTGGGAACCGTGCAACCGCAAGAACCCTTGCATCGTGACATAATCAATGGTTCAGTACCGTCGTTGGTAACTGTGAATTGGCATCCGCCGTCGGCCCCTTGCGTGATGGTGCCGTAATCGTGTACGTCTTTATCCAATGAAATGGATGGGCCTTGCGCCGCCGCTGTCGTCATGCCCAAGAGGAGCAAACATGCTGTCAAAAGTTGCTTCATAACCTTTAAATTTTTTCGTTGTTAAAGATAATCACAAAGGACCTTGCATCCGAATGGCCCCTTGTTTTTGGTAGAATTTCACATTTTGGCTAGGTGTATGGCAACAACTGAGCCAAAAAAAGGGAGGCGCTTGGCCTCCCCTTTCTTCTGAATTGTTTCGTCTTATTCGCAGCTTGTGCCGAAGTTCGACAAGAACGACAGTAGGTCAGGTGTACCCACCTGTCCGTCTCCGTTCAAATCACCTGGGCAAGAGCCACCAGCGCCGAACTCGCACGAACCGTCATCGGTCGTAGCGCTGGCGTCGTAGTTGTCTGCATCCTCGTACGTGCAACCCAGAGCTACTGGCGTCAAGCAGAAGCCCTCCGCTGACGCACTGAATGGGTTGTATTCAGCGTAGGTCGGATCGGTGCAACCGGGGCACTGGTCGCAGCTGTTGAAGCATGCGCCCGAAGTGATTGTGTTGCCTGAAACTGTGATGACACGGTTGCCGCCGTTGCCGCAATCGCCTACGCTTTCGTCCATTCCCCAAGCGTCGCCGTTGATGAACTTGTACTCGTACGTGCCTTGCTGCAACTGGATGACCACTTCATACACGCCGTAACCCACGTAAGGAACGTCGGTTGCACCGGGGTCCCATCCTTGGAAGCTACCTGCAATGTGAACGCCAGCCGCAGAAACGGTTTCGTTCGACATGTTCACGCGGAACGAAACGAGGTACGTGCACGAACCGTCGTCCACGTTGGCGCCTGGCTCGTAGTTCTGAGCATCAGGATCCAAGCATCCGTTGTAGTTGCAGTCGCCCGCGTCGGTTGCGTTTTCGTTGTAGTTGTCCGCGCTCGAATCTTGGCATCCAACCACCTCTTGGCAGTCCAATACCGAGTCACCGTCTGTATCGGTGTAGTCACACGCCACGCTCAAATCGCAAAAGTCCGTGAATCCGCAGGCCATTGGATCACCACAGCCCATGTTGAATGAGGTGATTGGCGCCGCCCACAGGTAGCTCGGGCCAATGATTGGCACAGCTGACTGCCACACACCATTGGTTTCGCTCAATACGACCGTACCACCGGTGATGGGGTCAACGAAGCGAATCAAGTCCCCGCAGAATGATATGCTGGCAAAGCCGGCGAGCATCTGAAGGTCAGCCAATAAGCCTCCTGTCTGGTCTGTGATATTGCTGAACTGCATGGGGCCGTCCGTACCGTCGCCCAAGAACACACCGTTCAAGGCTACGTTCGGGTTGACTCCACCGTCAGCCTCACAGTCGGCAGCGAAGAGTTCATTCTCCGTACCGGTCAAGGTTACACCAACGAGCCAAACCATTTCTGCACCGGTGATAATGGTCGATGACTCGTTGAAGTCACAGCTACCGTCGTCATCCGTCGCTGCGCCGTTGTAGTTACAAGCAATGGGGTTTGTACATCCCATAACTGTCAACGAGTTGCCATCGCAATCGAAGCCTTCTTCTGCGTAAATGCAGCTTCCGTCATCCGACGTCGCCAATGCGTTGTAGTTACACGCAGTCTCGTCGTTGCAACCCGGACCGAGCGCCACGACCTCAAGGCTCGCAGCCAAACGAGGAGCCGTGTAATCTTGAATCTGATCAATCCAGAACATTGCCTCTTCTGGTCCCATAGTAGGATTCAATGTAAGCTGAGTAGCCGCAATGTTGGTTCCGTTGGCAGCATCAACCGCTTGGGTAACTGCCACATCCCACCATTGCCAAGGAGAACCATCGTAGGGCTCCGTCGGGGCACCGTCGACGTAGTTGTTTAAGACCGGGTACAATCCGTCCCAGCCCATGTTGCCGAATGCAGCAGCTGGATCGGCCAAACCAATCTCCGCAAATGGTGCGTTGTTGTTCGTAGCGTATCCGTTAATCTCATCGTGAATGTCATAAGCACCCGAAACTTCGACTACTGGCTCGTTTGTCGTTGGGACAATCAATACACCTGTCGTGTACGGTGCAAACTGGTCGTGGGGAGCGT
>JBELBV010000062.1:0-6871 GCA_042095135.1 Flavobacteriales bacterium
TCCTGCGCTTGCAGGACCGTTAAAGCTCCGAATAAACAGAGCAGGGAGAGGAAAAGTGTTCGCATCACTTTATCTTGGTTAAGATTTCAGAATTCGAATATACGAGAAAAATCTCGATAAATCATCAATCGAATGCGACAAATTTCTATTAACCGTCGGTCAAACCGAATTTTATACAACGTAACAGTGAGTCTTGAAGCCTCGATTTTCCCGGAATGGCTGGCTTTCATGCGGGAAGACCACATTCCGAAAATTTTCGCGACTGGTTGTTTTTCGGGATATAAAATTTGTAGAATTATCGACGAATCAACAGAAACTTACTCCGTAGCAGCCCAGTATTTCGCCGTCGATGAGGAGAGATTCAGAATTTACACGGCACGGTTCGCCCCCGCTTTACAGAAGGAATATGTCGCTCGATTTGGCTCCAGCGCGCCCGCTTTTCGCACCGTGCTCCACGCGGTGGAAGAAGGCGAAGTCGTTTCCGAAATTGAGCCCTCCAAAAACTGATTGTTCAACCCACACATCATGGTCGCCAAATCCAACGGGGTCAAAGCCAAAAAGTACCTCGGCCAACACTTCCTCGAAGATCCTTCTGTCGCCGAGCGCATCGCAGCTGCCGTCCAGACGGATGATTCGGAGGCTTGCATCCTTGAAATCGGGCCCGGAACTGGGGCCCTCACACGGCCACTCATCCAGCGTTTTGGAGCGCAGGTTCTCGCCCTTGACGTTGACGGTGAAAGCGTTCAATTTCTGCAACAGCAAGACTGGCTGCCAGATGGAAGTGTGCAGCAAGGGGATTTCTTGCGCATGTCATTGAGTGATTTAAACGCCAACGGCCCACTTGTAGTCGCCGGTAACTTCCCGTACAACATCAGCTCACAGATTCTTTTCAAGTTCCTCGATTGGAAGGACCACGGCACAGAACTCGTAGGGATGTTCCAAAAAGAAGTCGCGGAGCGCGTGTGTGCCGCCCACGGGTCCAAGACCTACGGCATCCTCAGCGTCCTTATACAAGTCTACTACGAGGCAGAGTACCTTTTCACGGTTCCGCCCCACGTTTTCAACCCGCCCCCAAAAGTTCACAGCGGCGTATTGCGGCTCAATCGCCGCGCGGAATGGCCCGACGGCGTCGCCTATGCCGACCTCAAGCGCCTGACCAAGGCCGCATTCAACCAGCGGCGCAAGACCCTGCGCAACTCGCTACGGGCTGGCGGATTCGCCATCGACGGAATCGACGAAGCCACCCTGAAGCTACGCCCCGAACAACTTTCTCCTGAAGCCTTTGTGGATTTGACGCGACAGCTGACGGCGCAATAGGGACCGTTCTCCTCTATCTTGGCGGTGGTTTTGCAATGAACAAAATCCACCCATGTCGAAAGCGATTACCCTCCAGGAATTCATCATGGATACGCAGGCACAGTTCCCCTTCGTATCCGGACAACTCACCCGGCTGCTCACCGACATCGGTGTCGCAGCGAAAATCGTCAATCACCAGGTCAACCGCGCCGGCCTCGCCGGCATCCTAGGTGCTTCAGGCTCTCAAAATACCCACGACGAAGAACAACAGAAACTCGATGTTTTTGCCGACCGGACCTTCATGCGGATCCTGACGGCGGGCAAATCCGTTGCCGGCATTGGTTCCGAAGAACAAGAAAACTACATCCTGTGCGGCGACGAAGGCCGGCAAGGCAAGTACGTGGTCATGATCGACCCCCTAGACGGCAGTTCCAACATCGACGTCAACGTCTCCATCGGGACCATCTTCAGCATTTATCGGCGCATCACCCCGCTCGGAGAGCCGCTCAAAGACGAGGACTTTCTGCAGCCAGGGTCCGACCAAGTGGTGGCCGGATACATCCACTACGGCTCTTCCACCATGCTCGTGTACACCACGGGCAGTGGTGTCAATGGCTTCACGCTGGACCCTGCCGTGGGTGAGTTCTTCCTCTCCCATCCGCAGATGGCCTTTCCGGACTTAGGTTCGATTTACTCCATCAACGACGCATTGATTGACTCATCGCCAGAAGCAGTGAAGCGCTTCATCGTTGGATGCCGGGATACGACGGGGGCTGGGCTCAAGGCACGGTACATCGGCAGCCTCGTCACCGATTTCCACCGCAACCTCATCAAAGGGGGCATCTACCTCTACCCCAGCACCACCTCGAATGTCCAGGGAAAACTGCGGCTGACGTACGAATGCAATCCCTTGGCGTTCATCGCTCAACAAGCTGGCGGAACGGCTCAGGACAATACCGGGGACATTTTGACCAAACAGCCGAAACATTTGCACGAGCGATCGCCTTTTTATGTGGGAAGCGTCAACATGGTACACGGACTGCGCTCGTGTTGGCTCGACACCGAAAAGACGGGCTAAATTTGCCCTCTGATAGCTGGCAAAATGCGCGTTGACGACCTTCTGAATTTTTACCGAGCCGACCGACGCGCTCACCTGCTCAACACCTGCTGGGAACAAGACGGCTCCAAGGCCGAACTCAAAGGAATTGTGGGATCAGCACCGGCCTTGCTCGCGGCTTCGATAATAAGCCCTGGCGGGGAAGCCAAAGACGATTCTGCTTTGCGTGAGGCGCCCAGCCACCTCTTCGTCTTGGACGACAAGGAATCAGCCGCCTATTTCCTCAACGACCTGCAACAACTGATTGGCGACACACACAATGTGTTGTTTTTTCCACGTTCTGCGCGGGTCCCTTACCAGGAGGAGGTCACAGAAAACGCCAACATCGCGATGCGCGCCGAGGTCCTCAACGAGATCAACCGCCACGGCAAAGGGCTGGCCATTGTCACCTTTGGCGAGGCGATTGCTGAACAGGTTATTAGCAAACGCGAACTCTCCGAACAGACGTTCGCCCTGGCCTTAGGAGAGAAGTACACCATGGACTTCCTGGACGAGGTGTTCATCGAATACGGTTTCAGCAAGGTTGATTTTGTCTACGAACCCGGGCAATACGCGGTCCGTGGAGGCATTGTGGACGTGTTCTCCTATTCTTTTGACCATCCCTACCGCATCGAATTCTTCGGCGACGAAGTGGACTCCATCCGGAAATTCGACCCCATCTCTCAACTCAGCGTCAACAAGATGACCCGCGCGGTGGTGGTGCCCAACATTGGCGACCAAAGCCTCCACGAATCCGTCGAACCGCTGTTCAATTTCATTCCCGCGGACACCCGCATTTGGATGGCCGATGCCAAGCGCACCGAACGCCAATTGGAAAAGGCCATGGAGCGTGCGGAAAGCGCCTTTGAACGCGTTTCAGATGCCGTCAAATTCACTCCGCCGGAAGCCCTGTTCATCGATCCAGAACGGTTGGAAAGCCTCCTCGAACCCTTCCATGTCGTCGAGTTCGACGGGGGTACTACGTTTCCGAACCGGGTGGTCATCGACTGGGACATGATCCAGCAGCCGAGCTTCAACAAGAATTTCGACCTGATCACCTCGAACCTCCAGGCCAATCACCGGCAAGGCTACCACAATGTCATTGTCGCCGGACAAGCCACGCAAATCGAGCGGCTGCACGACATTTTCGCCGACCGCGAAGCCGAGGTGCCCCACCATCCCATTCCCATTGAACTGAGCAAGGGATTCGTGGACAAACAACTCAAATTGCTGGTGTACACGGATCACCAACTGTTCGAACGCTACCACAGATTTCGCCTGAAGGAGGGTTTCAAAAAGAGCAAGCAGGCTCTAACCCTAAAGGAGCTTTCCGCCCTCCAGCCGGGAGATTACGTGGTGCACATCGACCATGGAATAGGCCAATTCGGAGGCTTGCAAAAAATCGACGTCAACGGGAAGGAACAGGAGGCGATCCGCTTAAGCTACCGCGGAGGTGACGTCTTGTACGTCAACATCCATTCCCTGCACCGGATTTCCAAGTACTCATCGAAGGAAGGCACCGCCCCCAAAATCTCAAAGCTCGGCACGGGAACCTGGGCTGCAACCAAGGCCAAGACCAAGTCGCGCGTCAAGGAATTGGCGTTTGATTTGTTGAAATTGTATGCCAAGCGCAAGTCATCAAAAGGATTTACGTTTTCGCCAGACAATTACATGCTCCATGAACTCGAAGCTAACTTCATGTTCGAGGAGACGCCGGATCAACGGGCAGCCATTCACGCTGTAAAAAAAGACATGGAGCGTTCTACGCCAATGGACCGCCTCGTATGCGGTGACGTGGGCTTTGGAAAAACTGAAGTCGCTATCCGTGCTGCGTTCAAAGCCGCCGCCGACGGAAAGCAGGTCGCCGTCCTCGTTCCGACGACCATTTTATCCATGCAGCACTACCGGAGTTTTACGCGGCGCCTTCGCGATTTCCCGGTCACTGTAGACTACATCAACCGCTTCAAAACCGGCAAGAAACTCACCGAAACCCTCAACAACTTGAAGGATGGCCAGGTCGATATCCTTGTCGGCACCCACGCGCTCGTCGGCAAGCGCGTAGTATTCAAAGATTTGGGTTTGCTGATTATTGATGAAGAACAAAAGTTTGGCGTGGCGGTCAAAGACAAACTCAAAACCCTACGGGCGAATGTTGATACCTTGACCCTCACCGCTACTCCCATTCCACGTACGCTTCAATTCAGTTTGATGGGTGCCCGCGACTTGAGCACCATCGCCACACCGCCCCCCAACCGACAGCCTGTAGAGACTACCCTTTCGCCATTCAATGAAGAGGTTATCCGGGACGCCATCTCCTACGAACTCAGCCGGGGAGGCCAGGTGTATTTCGTCAACAACCGGGTCAAAAACATCCAGGAAGTAGCCGGTATGATCTCCAGGTTGGTTCCAGACGCACGCATCGGAATCGGCCACGGCCAGATGGAAGGCAAGCAGCTTGAAGACGTAATGGCTCGGTTTATCGACGGCGCCTTTGACGTCCTCATCGCCACTACCATCATCGAGTCAGGAATTGATATTAGCAATGCCAATACGATGATAATAAACGACGCGCACCAATTCGGACTGAGCGACCTGCACCAGCTCCGTGGCCGCGTCGGACGCTCAAACAAAAAAGCCTTCTGTTACCTCTTTTCGCCACCCCTTAGTTTGTTGCCTGATGAAAGCCGAAAGCGCCTCCAGGCGATCGAGCAATTCAGCGACCTCGGCAGCGGCATCCAAATCGCCATGCGCGACCTCGATATCCGGGGCGCCGGCGACCTCCTCGGGGGCGAGCAAAGCGGTTTCATCTCGGAATTGGGCTTCGACATGTACCAAAAAATCCTTGCCGAAGCCGTCCGAGAATTGAAGCAAGAATCGTTCGCCGAACTGTTTGAAGAAGAAAGCAAAGCCAGCCAGCGCTTTGTGGTGGAGGCCGCCATCGAAACCGACTTCCAACTGATGATTCCCGATCATTATGTGTCGGACATCCCCGAACGGATTTCCCTGTACCGGGAGCTCGACGACCTCGACAAGGCGTCGGATTTGGTGGAATTCAAGGAGCGTTTGGAGGACCGTTTTGGGCCTTTGCCGCAGGAAACCGAAAACCTCATCGAAACCATTCGACTGCGGTGGTTGGCCGAGTACCTAGGGATGGAAAAAGTCATGCTCAAAGGCGGGAAAATGATTGCCGCTTTCATCGCCGACGAGGACAGCCCGTTCTTCCAAGGCCCGACGTTTGCGCGCATCCTCAACTACCTCAAGCACCACGCCCGTGACACCAAGATGTACCAGCGCAACAACGCCCTGCGCATGAGCATCGAAAACATCACGAGCCCCCTCGCCTCCTTGCGCGTACTTGAGGACATCGCCGGTTTGCGCGCGGAGGAAGCCGCTCCGGATTACGTCACACCCGAAGCCACTGCCGATGGGAAGTAAGTCCGCTTCTGATTTTGCAGTGATGGATTTTTCATCCCAGCAGCGCTTTGTTGACGGGCAGGTTCTGCTTGTCGACAAACCCTTGGGGTGGACCTCATTCGACGTGGTCAACAAACTCCGCTGGGCCCTGCGCAACCGCCTCGGCGTGAAGAAATTCAAGGTAGGCCACGCGGGCACCCTGGATCCGCTCGCGACGGGTGTGCTGGTCATTTGCACCGGCCGCGCTACCAAGGCCATTGCGAGCCTCCAGTCTGACGCCAAATCCTACACCGCCACCATCCGACTCGGCGCCACCACCCCGTGCCTCGACGCCGAATTGCCCGTTAGCCAGTGGATAGATGCTCGGCACATTGACAAGCAGGCCCTAGTCGCTGCCGCCACTCTGCAAACCGGGACCATCGACCAAATGCCCCCGCTCTACAGTGCCAAAAAAATCAATGGGCAAAAAGCATACGCTGTGGCCCGAAAGGGCGGCGACATTGAGTTGAAACCAGCCCCCATCGAAATCTCAGCGTTTGACATTGGCTCGGTTGAAGCCCGCACCATAGATGGCCACGCGGTGGTGGATGTGACCGCCGAAATCCACTGTTCCAAAGGCACCTACATCCGTGCCATCGCTCGGGACCTCGGGAAGGCACTGGAAGTCGGCGGGCACCTGGTCGGCCTGCGAAGAACGCGGAGCGGCGCCTACAGCATCGACGCGTGCAAGCCACTGACGGACGTGCTTTCCGCCATCGAGGCCACCCCGATATGACCGGCCACGGCAGCGGTTGACCTTTGATTGTGAATTCCTTAGCTTTGCCGCCTTATACCGCGCCATGAAACTAACTTCCTTCAAATACGAAATTTCACCCAAACTCATCGCTCAACGGCCCCTGGAAAACCGAGACGATAGCCGCTTGATGGTCGTCCACAAGGACACCGGAAAAATCGAGCACAAGATGTTCAAGGACGTTCTGGATGAATTCGATGAAGGCGATGTATTCGTAGCCAACGACACCAAGGTTTTCCCAGCCAAATTGTACGGCAACAAAGAGAAAACCG
>JBELBV010000063.1:0-6650 GCA_042095135.1 Flavobacteriales bacterium
AAGAACATGTTTTCACATCCATCGGGAGCAATCCCGTTGTCTGTTTTGGTTGGAGCACTGACGTAAAAGAGGGGGTTGTCCGGCCACGTTTGTGTATCATAAATCGTCTCAGCGTGCGGTCCGAAAGGTGTGTCGAAGAAGAGGTTGTGGTGCTGGAGATGCGGCACCCGCTTGTCCACGCCCACATAGAAAAGGAGGGAGCTCGGTGACATCACGCGCTGGTCCCAGTATTTTTCGTCGTAGCGGCGCCATCGGGCAGGCAGCAAGTGCTGCTCGACGTGGTGGTAATCCGCTCCGGCGACCACGGTGGGGGCCATCCAACGTGTGCCATCTTGAAGTTCAGCGCCCGTCACGCGTTGCCCGTCATCGGTGATTTGCTTGACGTCGCAGTTGTAGTGAAAGCGCACGCCTTTTTTCTCCGCCACGCGCACCATTGCCCGCACGATTTCGTGCATGCCGCCCATGGGGTACCAGGTCCCGAGAACGGTGTCGGCGTAATTCATGAGGCTGTACAGTGCGGGTGTTTTCTCTGGCTTGGCGCCGAGGAAGAGCACCGGGAATTCGATGATTTGGAGCAGGCGTTCGTCGCTGAAGTACTTGCGGGCGTGCTCGCTGAAGCTCCGGAGCAAGGTCAGTTTGGTGGATTGCTTCAGGGTTTCCCACGTGGCAAACTCCATGACGGTGTGGGCGGGTTTTTGGACAAACCCGTTCATGCCGATCTCGTACTTGACCTGCGCTTCGTCGAGGAATTCTTGCAAGGCGGCACCAGCGCCGGGTTCGATCGAGTCAAACGTGGCCTTCAAAGCTTCGAGGTCGGCTGGGATTTCGACAGGCCCGTTGTTAAACCAAACCGTGTAAGAGGGGTCCAGGCGCACTAGGTTCAACTCCTTCTGCACGTCGCTGCCGAATTTTTTGAAATAGGCTTCGAAAACGTCGGGCATCCAATACCAGCTGGGGCCCATGTCAAATGTGAACCCTTCTGCCTCAAACACCCGCGCTCGCCCTCCCGCATGGTCGTGCCGCTCGAGCAAATCGACTTGGTGCCCGAGCTCGGCCAATTGCGTCGCTGCAGCGATGCCAGCAAAGCCGGCTCCGATGACGAGCGCTTCAGAAGGGTTGGTGGTTGACATGGACACAAAACAACGCCTTTCAGGCACTTGTTCAACGCGTGAGCGGAAACTTACGCGGTATCGGATTGTACTTTTGTGGTATGACTGAAGGGCACCTTTTTGATTTAGTGGCATTTGGCGCTCATCCGGACGATGTGGAATTGTTCGCCGGAGGCACCATTGCGAAGAGCGTGGCCCAAGGCATGCGCGTCGCCATCGTGGACTTGACGCGCGGGGAGCTCGGTACACGAGGCACTGCCGAAACACGCGCGACCGAGGCCGCCGCAGCCCAGGCCATTCTGGGCGTCGAGCACCGCGAAAACCTCGACCTCGGGGACGGATTTTTTGAAGTGAACGAGGGGACTTTGCGGGCGGTCATCGAAGTGCTCCGGCGGCTGCGTCCGAAGAAGGTGTTGGCCAATGCGTGGAGCGATCGCCACCCTGATCACGGGCGCGGCGCCGAACTCGTACACCGCGCGGCGTTTTTAAGTGGTCTGCCCAAAATTGACACGGGCCAAGAAGCCTGGCGCCCACAAGCCGTTTACCACGGCGTTCAGGACCACTGGTTGAACCCGGATTTTGTGGTGGACATCTCCGGTTACGAGGAAGTCAAGGCCAATGCTATTGCTGCTTACGCCACCCAATTTCACAACCCGGACGTGGATGCAGCCGAGCCAGCGACTCCCATCAGTTCTCCTGAATTTTTGCAGCACCTGCAAGCGCGGGATGTGGCGATGGGACGATTGGCGGGCGTGAAGTTGGGCGAGGGCTTTCAGGTCAAGCGGCCGCCGGCGGTGAACGGGTTGGGAGTTCTGGGTTAATCAACGCTCACACCGCCACCACGCCAACAGCAGACCAGTGCACTGAGCCGCGGCTGCCGCAGAAGCAGCCCAGGCGGCGCCCACTGCGCCTGACTCAGGCGCCCATTCACGGGCCAAGACCAACAAGGTCACCAAGCCAAGTCCGGAAGTGGCAGCGTTCCAATGGTGTTTGCCGATGCCAGATAGGTGATGCGCGACGATGGATGCCGCAGCACCGAACAGAGCGGCCGGAGCAAGCGCATAAACGACAGGTTGGATGCCTTCAATGCCAAAGGCCCATGCAAACCAGCTGTCGGGAATCAGCACCGCTACGACGAGGAGCGTAGCCGTCCCCAAAAGGGCTTGTCCCAGTGCCTTTCGCGTTGCTGATATTCGGGCTGAGCGGTTTTGTTCAGCGGCAGTGCGGGTATACACCAACGGCGCCAATGCGCGGGGTACGAGCCACATGGCTTCGAGGCCATAGTAGGCGATGGAGTACACCCCCGATGCGGCGAGGCCCGCTGAGCTCTGGGCGAGGATGCTGAGGTTGGAGCGGTTGGTCAGCATTTGAAGCAGTGCTCCCGTTTGGGCGGAACGTCCGAATTTCCACAATCGCTGTGCGACCTCCAAAGCCGTAATCGATGAGTCAGCCGTGGGCAACTTAGCCAGCCACAAAATGGACAGGGCAGCCGTGAGTCCCAGGCTTACTCCCAATGCCCCAATGAAGGATTCGACTGATTCATGCTGCATACCGAAAAATGCCACGAGCAGCCCAGCCAGCAACAAGCCTCCTTGCATCACTTGAAGGACGTTGTGCTGACGAATGCGGTGATCCGCAAGCAGCAACTGGCTGTGAAAGATGATGGCGCCTTGGAGCCAGCCCAATCCGGCCATGGCACCGAAATGCTTTGCAGGCAAAAAGCCCGCACTGATTCCGGCCCACGTGCCCAGCAGCGCCGAAGCGATCAACCAGGTGTGCCCCGGAAGAAGCATGCCCCGGAGTGGGATTTCTTTTTGAAGGTACACGACCGCTCCGCCGGCGAGGAAACCGCTGACGCCGGTAACCACCAGGATGCCCAACTGAATCCAAGCGATTTCCCCTTGTCCAGAGGCGCCGAGCACGCGCGTGTTGAGCAAAATGACCGCGGTAGTGAACGCCAGCAAGAGGGCTCGGGTTACGATGGAATGGCGTTCGTGTGAGGCGTTCATCGGGCAGTAGTTTGTCCGGTAATGGCCTCCCGGTAAACGTCATCATAGGCCTTGGCGACCGCGTCCACGCTAAATGTATTCTCGGCGCACGAGCGCAACAACTGCGCACTGTATTGATGTGGGTGTTGCGCCCATTGGATGAGCGTTTGGGCCAAAGCAGACTCATCTTCCGAGGCTATGAGGGTCCCCCGTTCCTCTGTGAGGTATTCGCGAATGCCTCCCACATCGGTTGAGAGCACGGGGATGCCACTCGCCCATGCTTCGGGAATGACGCAAGGGAAATTCTCGTAACGGCTAAAAAGCACAAGCGCATCCGAATGGCGCATGCGTTCCGCGACCTCCTGCAGTGGGATTTCGCCAGAGATTTCGACCACGTCATCGATGCCCAGTGCTTTGGCTTGCGTTTGGTAGGGTTTGGGGTCACCGTCTCCAATAACAGCAAGCCTCAGGTTGGAACAGAATTCCAAAGCAATGGCTGCGGCACGCAAGAGGCCGCTGACGTTTTTTTGTTCGTCGTGTAACGAACTGATGTGCAAGGCTTGGAAGGTCGTAGTTTGGGGGTGAGTCGGCTCGGGACGAAACAACTCCGTGTCAACAACATTGGGTACAACGGTGTACTTGCCCAGCATACCGAATGTTCGCATGCTGCTGGCTAGATCTTGAGAAACCGGGCAAAGCACACGTGCAATCTGCCCCGTGAGCCGCATCGACCATTTTCCCCAAAAGGGAATGGATGAACGTTGATCGGCATGGTATGCCGTCCAGTGTTCGGTTAGAACGAGGGGAATGCCCCACTTGCGAGCGAGTTTGCGTCCCGCGCGCCCTGCCGGGTAGGCCACATGCAAGTGGATCAAGTCGAAATCCGACGACTCTTTTGCTGCCCGGAGAAAGGCTCGGGTGACCTGTCGCACCATGGGCTTGCGCGCTCGGAAGTAGAAAATGCGTTCGATGTAGGTTCCGCAGTCGCGGACGGTGTTTGTCGGAACGACTTCACCCGCTGGCACGGCCGCAGCAAACCAGATTTCACCCCCGTGCAAGGTTGAGATGGCCTGGACGTGCCGTTCCACGAAATTCCCCAACGTGCCGTGCACCGCACTGGGGTACCAGCTGGCGATGTGCAAGATGCGTCGGTCGGAGGCGGATTCGGTAGCCATGGCAACCAAAGGTCGCAAGGATTTGGTTAAACCATAACGCGCCTTTGTCGTCTTTATTGATGGATTCCTGTAACTTTAGCACATGCCCCGAATATTTTTGAGTTTCCTATTGCTCTTGGGAGGAGCAACGGCCGCCTGGTCACAAACCCCGACGTTCCATGCGGACATCGCGCCCATCATTTACCAGAATTGCACCGAGTGCCACCGAACCGGGGAGATTGGCCCTATGCCCTTCACCACGTACCAAGAGGTCAGCGATTATAGCTCGTTCATCTCGTACGTCACTTCGACCGGCTATATGCCACCGTGGACACCTGACCCGGAGTATTCCACGCTGCGTGGGGAGCGGTTTTTGACGGAGGAGCAAATCGAATTGCTGGCGCAATGGCACGAAGCAGGAGCGCCGGAGGGGGACCTCGCTGATAACCCGGGGCTCCCTGATTTCCCAGAGGGCAGTCAGGTGGGTGATCCGGATTTGGTGATCACCATGCCGGAGCCGTACCTGCATGGCGGGGACATGGGAGAACAGTACCAAGTCTACGTGCTCGAGACGGGGGTAACCGAAGAGACAGAAATCCGCGCGGTTGAGATTCGACCGGAGAACAGCACGATTGCACACCATGCCCTGATTGCGTACACGGAAAGTGCCAGTTCCATCGCGGGCGCGGAAGCGCTGGATGCGGAGACCCCTGAGGCGGGGTACGAGAGTTTTGGTGATTATGGTGTGCCGGTTGAGGACTACCTGTTCGGGGGCTGGGCACCAGGGGTGGAGCCTACGGTGTTCCCGACCACCATCGGAAAGAGGATTGGCCCCACTGGCCGGTTCTTACTTCAAATGCACTACGGACCCACGCCTGTGGATGAATCGGACCTGACCGAGTTCAATTTATTCTTCGCGGATGCTCCGATCCAGCGCGAAGTTGAACTCTCCATGATGACGCCGGCGAACCTCACCGAGCCGTTTTACATTCAACCCAATGAGGTCAAAACGTTTCATGGGGTGGCCAATATTCCAGACGACATCAGTTTGCTGAGTGTCATGCCGCACTGCCACTTGCTCGGTCAATCTTGGGAAGTGTATGCGGTGTCGCCAAACGGATCGGACACCATTCCGTTGATTTCGATTCCGCAGTGGGATTTCAATTGGCAGGGTATTTACGATTTCCCCACGCTCAAGCACATTCCTGCTGGCTACAAAATGCACGCATGGTGCACCTATGACAACACCTCCGACAACCCCAACAACCCCAGCGATCCACCGCAGTGGACGGCATGGGGGGACCTGACAGGTGATGAGATGTACGTGCTGTTCTTCCAGTATGTAGAGTACATGGAAGGCGACGAAAATATCACGATGTCCACGGCGGATGAAAACACGCGGATCGTGTACCAAAGCGATGTGCTGTTCCCAGCTTGGCCAAATCCGGTGCGCGCAGGGCAGGCGGTGACAGTCAGCTGGCACTTGCACGAGCCGATGAATATGACCCTGGAATTGTTGGATGTGCGCGGCCGCGTGGTGGACACATGGTTGCCGATGCAGTCGTTCCCCCGCGGGCATCACCAGCAAGCGTTTGTGCTGGATGCCTTACAATCAGGCACGTACTTCTATCGCTTGACCACAGCTAAAGGGTTGGTTCGCAGCCACAGCATTCAAGTGGTGGATTGATGTGGAAAGTCTGGGTGTTTTTGGCACCGCTGTGCCCCATATGCCAGGACTACACGTTCTACCTGAACGCCTTGCACGAGCAGTGGGATGCGGCCGAGCCTCAGCAGGTACACATGACAGGCTGGTTTCCGAATCCGACCGTCACAGATGAGGCCATTATTGAATTTGCGGAACGCTATCAAGTTGAATGGGAACTGGCGCTGGATACGGTGGGATGGTCCGATGCGGTCGGTGCCCGCTTCACGCCGGAAGCAGTGTTGGTCAGTCCTGAAGGAGAGGTGGTCTACCGAGGTCGAGTGAACGACCTATACTACGCCTTGGGAAAGCACCGTTCCACGCCACGAAGCGCGGATTTGGCGCTCGCGGTCGAGCAAGCCCTGAGCGGTCAGTCGGTGGTGCCAGAGGAGACCGATGCCATCGGTTGCCCCATCCAAAATCGCCTCCCGTTCCGCGATTCGCTAGCGCGTCAGGTTTTTGCCAACGGGTTGCGCGGACTTTAGAAATCTCAATTATCTTTGCGCTCCCTTATGGGGCAAACGGTGGCTATAGCTCAGTTGGTTAGAGCACTGGATTGTGGTTCCAGGGGTCGTGGGTTCAAATCCCATTAGTCACCCATCAACCCTCGCTTCGGCGGGGGTTTTTTGTGCGTCAAGGTTGCGCTTGAGGTGGGAGCCAACCCGGTCCAAATTTTTGTCCCCAAGCACGGGAAGAT
>JBELBV010000064.1:0-1928 GCA_042095135.1 Flavobacteriales bacterium
CCCGCGGCTGAGATGGCCTCCATCTTCAGCAAAATCATCGCCGGTGACATCCCGTGCCACCGCATCGCCGAGAACGAGGAGTTCCTCGCCTTCCTCGACATTCAGCCCCTCGCGGAGGGGCACACCCTCGTCATTCCCAAAAAGGAAGTCGATTACTTCTTCGACCTCGACGATGGCCTCTTGAGCCGCATCAACCTCTTTGCCCGCGACGTGGCCAAGCAGATTGAGTGCGCCATTCCGTGCAAGCGCGTCGGCGTGGCCGTGATTGGGTTGGAAGTGCCACATGCACACGTTCACCTGATTCCCTTACAGTCCGTCAGCGACATCAATTTCGAGCGGCCCAAGCTCGACGTGACGCAGGAACAGCTCGCCGCCACGGCGGAGCTTATCCGCACGGCGTAAGCGACGTCCTCTTCACTCCACGTACCCGTCTAGGATTGCCGTCCAGATGCTGAGGACGCCATCGTCATTGCGCGTCCAAATGGGGCGTACGATGCCGCCATATGCACTGATGTTGTTGTAGTCCCCGAAGAATCCTTTGGGGTTGGTGCGGAATTTCTCCTCGCTGACGCGCAGGTTTTCCCACGTGTCACCGCCATCGTACGAAGAGGCCACATAGACCTCTGTATCCCACGTCGAACGCAAATTCAGGTCCTGGTGCTTGGCGAATGAGGCGCGACGGTCGTAAAAAACGATGTGCACGTTGCCCGTTACGTCATCGACGTCCATCCATGGGAAAAACTGCTGGGCGCCGGGCGAGTCGTCGTTGACGCGCACCGGATCGGTCCACTTGCGGCCTTTATCGTCGCTGTATACAAGCCACACATCGTTGTCATCTTCCCCATAGCGGTTGTCGGTCCAACTCACATAGACGCGGCCGTTGTGCGGGCCGTTGCTGCGATCTACACGCGTTACGGGCATTCCGTTGGCACGGCCTACGCCGCGGATGTCTTGGTCCCACCCCCCCGCGATGGTCGCGACACGCAGGTCGCTCTTGAGCCAGGTCTCACCGCCGTCGCTGCTGCGGTCCATCCAGATGGTATCGGCTTGTGCCCATGCCACGTACATCGTGCCGTCTGCAGCGATGTCCGGGACCGCACCCTCGACCGTTTCGTCGCCATCCCGGCAATCGCCCGCAATGGCGTTGATGCGCACGGGTTCCGACCACTTCTTGGCCTTGCGGTTGGAGGTGCTGCACAAGATGACAGTGCTATCGGCTTCGGACGGACTTCCGTAAAGGTCAAACTGCGTCCAGCACGTCAGTAAGGTAGAGCCGTCGGTGCTCACCGCTGCCCATTCCTTGTCTTGGTCTTTGCTGCCGTTCAGACCCATTCCAGCCCCCTTGCTCCAGCGTTTTCCCGCTTTCTTGGAGCGCTGAATGACGATGCGGTCGAGCAACGCCTCCGAGCTCCAGGCTTGGCCGTCCGGATTGGATAAATGGAGGTAGTAAAAATCGTTTTTGGGCGACGCAACGATGCACGGATCGCCGTAAACACCGTACTGTGATGTCAACGTCTCCGTCTCCCACGTCCATCCACCATCCTTCGACATGTGCACGCGGTCCAGGATGGAACCGGCCACCATGTGGCGAGGATTCGCCGGGCTCACCGCAATGGACGGCTCACAGGGCTGGTAATTGTAGCCGTATCCGTCAAAAATCAAGACGTTGTCAGGGGCACGTTGGGCCAGTACTGACGTGCATGCCGCCATGGCCGTGACCACCAAGAAAATTCGGCTGTGCATCATTCCGTTGCTCCGCCGTTCAATTCGGCCTCGACCGCATCGTACGCTGCTTGCAGCGCCTGCAATTCGGCGAGCAATGCCGCCTGAATTTCGCGGATTTCATCATCGCTCATGCCTTCCAAGCTGAGTTCGTTGCCGTGGTCATGTGCATGGTCGTGGTCGTGGCCTTCGTGGTCGTGGTCATG
>JBELBV010000064.1:2028-6306 GCA_042095135.1 Flavobacteriales bacterium
CATGGTCGTGGTTGCATGCGTCACCAGGAATGCCAACAACGGTCGACTCCCAATCGTGGAACCGCACATCCAATTCACCCAATTGACTTTCGAGGCGCGCAAGCTGAATGGCCAAGGTGGAATCCCCTGCGCTCATGCTCGCCCCAATCTCCTCTTCAATGCGCACCAATGAAGCCTGCATGGCCTCATGCAAATCACCAGAAATACGGCTCAGTTGATCGTGCAACTTGCGCGCTTCCTTAAGGCTTTCACTTTCTGCGGGTTCGCCGCATCCCACAGCCACGCAGCAAAGGGCAATGGCCATTCCAACGAATCGGTTCATGGTGTTGAGGTTTTGTTGTTGTCAGTTGCCGCTGCCGGCGGTACGGGGTCGTAGGCTGGTTCGGTCCACGGGTGACACCGTCCAATCCGGCGGATGGCCAGCCAGCCTCCACGCCACGGACCGTGCACTTCAATGCTTTCCTTGGCATAAGCCGAGCATGTCGGCTGGAATCGGCAATTGGATCCAAGCAACGGACTCAGCGCGACTTGGTAGACGCGGACCAAAAACAGCAACATGGAACGAACCATGATGGAAATTTACGAAGTGCTTGGACGCCTTTACTGCGGCCTCCGCCAAATTTCAAAAAGGCAACCGCTCCACCGCCATCAAAAACGCCACAGTTCCGGTGACTGCACAGACGAAAACCTGCTGCTCCCGCGCGGTGACGCCCAATGCCCGACCCAACGATGCCAAGGCCAAGCATACCGCCAAAATCAGCAGTTGACCGACTTCCACCCCCAAGTTGAAACGAAGCAACGGCATGACAATGCCTTCGCCTTCCTCGCGCATCATTCTGAAAAAGGAGCTGAACCCAAGTCCGTGAATGAGCCCAAATCCCACGGTAGCGAGGTAGGTCAATTTGTTTCCTCGCTGGCCTTTGGATCCAGCCCCACGGCGCAGGTTCCACAAGGCCGTGGCCGTGATGGTCACAGGAATGAGAAATTCAATCCACGCACTGCTAGCGTGCACCCAGCCCATGCCCGCAAGGAGCAGCGTGATGCTGTGTCCGAGGGTAAAGGCGGTCGCGAGCAGCACGACGCGCCACGCATCTGCCAAGCTCGCCCAAGCGACCAAAGCCAGCAAATAAAGCATGTGGTCGTATCCATTGAGGTCGGTGATGTGCTCAACCCCCACGTAGATTTCATTCATGACGCAGCGCGGGTGTATTCGACAATCTCAAACGCGTGTTCGTTCCGGTCGTCCGACTCGAAACGCCCATGGGACGAGCGGTCCCACCCCACAGCTACGGCACTCAAATCAAAAAAGGTGTCCCCATCTGGTGCTGCATCCACGTGGGTTAAGAGCACGCGGCCAACATCGCCACGTTCGAGCGCCTGGCGGTAAATCTCGCCGCCACCAATGATGAAGGCATCCGCTGCGCCGGCCGCCGCCGCGGCATCCAATGCTGCCTGAAGCGAGTGTACGATCTGCGCACCCGGCGCCGCATAATCCGTGTTGCGCGTCACCACGATGTTCGTGCGATGGGGAAGCGGTCGGAACTTCTCTGGGATGGATTCGTAGTTCTTGCGGCCGGTGATGACCACGTGCCCGCGTGTCGTCTCGGAAAAGAATTTCATGTCGTCGCGCAGGCGCCACACGAGGTCGTTGTCCCGACCGATAACGCCGTTGTTGGCCACGGCGACAATGATGGAAATCCGCATGGCCAGAGCTTAAACAGAAACCGCCGCTTTGATGTGTGGATGCGGATCGTAGTTCAACAACTTGAAGTCGTCGTATGTGAACGAAAAGAGGTCCTTCACGTCCGGATTCATCCACATTTGAGGCAGCGGACGCGTTTCGCGGGTCAACTGCTCGCGGGCTTGTTCCACGTGGTTCGTGTAGAGGTGGACATCGCCGAAGGTGTGCACAAACTCGCCCGGCTCAAGGTCGCATACCTGCGCCATCATCATGGTGAGCAGCGCGTAGGAAGCGATGTTGAACGGCACGCCCAAAAACGTATCCGCGGACCGTTGGTAGAGCTGGCAATTCAAGCGGCCGTTGTCCACGTGAAACTGGAACAAACAATGGCACGGCGGCAAGGCCATCTCATCGATGAAACTCGGATTCCACGCCGAGATCACGTGTCGACGGGAATACGGGTTGGTCTTGATTTGCTCCACCAACTTGGCGATCTGGTCAGTGTGGGAGCCGTCGGGGTTGGGCCAGCTGCGCCACTGGTAGCCATACACCGGTCCGAGGTCGCCGTTCTCGTCGGCCCATTCGTCCCAGATCCGAACCCCGTTGTCCTTGAGGTACTGGATGTTGGTGTCGCCTTGCAAAAACCACAGTAGCTCGTGAATGATGGAGCGCAAGTGCAGTTTTTTGGTGGTCAACACCGGAAAGCCTTCCTGCAAATCAAAGCGCATCTGGTAGCCAAAACACCCGATGGTACCGGTACCTGTGCGGTCTTCGCGCAGGTTGCCGTTGGTCAGCAAATGGTCAAGTAAATCAAGGTATGCACGCATGCTACGAAGGTATTTCCTACCCCCTGCATTTCCCGTGCCCGTGGAAATCGGGTTGAAAAGAATTGAATGCCGCGGCGGGACGTCAGCTGAAGCGGCGCACCGCCCACGATTTTCCCTTCAGCGATTCCAACGGTGTGCCCCACCGGTAGCAAAAATTGATGACCACCAAATGCAGCACCAACGCAGCGTGCAGCGGCAAGATGTACCAAGGCCACGCCATGTCTTGAACAAACGGATTGTCCACCTTGGGCGCTTCCCACATGTACATGTAATTGGCCGTCACATCCGCCGGATGGTAAGTGTTGAGGTACCAATTGAACACCCCGACTGAAGTAGAAAGCACTGCCGCCGCTACATATGTCCAAATCCATCCCCACTTCGGGAAACGGAAACCGTACGCCCGGGCCATGATGATCGGAATGACCACGATGGCCGTATGGTTGAAGTAGTAATGCGTCAAAATCACCGGTGCATCCCCGATGGTTAGCTGCGGGGTGAGCAGCGCGTGCACCCCGCCGATCGTGCCGAGAAAGGCGGAAAAAGTAAAGACCTTCTGGTTCTTCCAAAAGCAATTCAACGCCACCAACCAGCCGTTGATACCGCAGAAGTGCACCGGCAAGTTGCGGTGTATGTTGAGGTCAACGTCCGGGTTAAGCATCCCATACAAGGGCGGCACTAGATTGACGAACACCATGAAAATACCCATGTTCCGCAGCGCTCGTTCTTTGGACGCCCCGGTCAGCTTTTGGAACGCCTGCACGACCACAAAACCGGCCAAAATGGAACCGAGAATGAAGTACCAATACCGCGGCTCATCCATGTGGATGACCACGTCGTAGCCTTGCTTCACCGCTTCTGCTTCGTTCATGATGTGGTGGGGTTAGCGCCCTCCTCGCCCTGGTGAATCAGGGTCTGGGTGGGGAAGGCAAATTCGAGCTGAGCCGCGTTGAATCGGCGCAGGATCTCCAAGTTAATGGCACCTGGTGTCAAACTCACATCCGCTTCCTTCCGCACGTAATAGATGGCACTGACATTGAGCGAAAAGTCACCAAATCCGCTGAACCAAACGATGGTGTTGTCTTCGGTGCCGACGTGCTTTTCTACGATTTCGGTCAAGATGCCAATGGCCTCTTCGATGCGTTCGGGTATTGTGTCGTACGTCAACCCCAGGTCCAACCGAATCTTCCGCGCGGGTTCGGCGGTCACATTTTCGACGATGCTGTCGGTGAATTTGTGGTTGGGAATCGTGACGATGCGGCCGGCCAACGTCTTGATGCGCGTAGAGCGAATCCCCACTTCGATGACGGTACCGTCGACCCCATCGAGTTGCACGCGGTCGCCCACCACAAAGGGTTTGTCCACGAAGACCGTGATACCCCCAAAGATGTTGGCCACGAAATCCTTAGCGGCAAGGCCCATGGCCAAGCCGCCGATGCCGACCCCAGCGAGCAGTGCGCCGACATCGTAGCCGGCATTGTTCATCGCCATGATCACCCCGAGGACCCAAACGGTCGAGCGCAAGGTCTTGCGCAGGATGGGCGCCATCTGCGACATCATAGCCGAATCGGATTGCTCGCCGGTATGAGTTAATAGGCTGCCCAAGAGGCTGTCGAGAAGGCGCGCCGCCATCCATGTCACATCAATCGCCACGGCGATGGAGAAAACATGCTCCATGAACTGATCCACGTCCTCACCGAAGTGGAGGTGGTCGTACCCAAACCAAAAACCAAGCAGGATGACTGCCAGCGCCAAGGGTTCCTCCACCTTGTC
>JBELBV010000065.1:0-5878 GCA_042095135.1 Flavobacteriales bacterium
AATTGATGCCGGAAACGTATGGCGTGATGGTGTACCAAGAGGACGTCATCAAGGTGGCCCACCACTTTGCCGGGCTCGACCTCGGTGAGGCGGATGTGCTGCGCCGCGGCATGAGCGGAAAGTTCCGGTCGCGAGAGGAATTTGCCAAAGCGCGGGATGCGTTTCATCAAAAGGCCATCGAACGCGGTCGGGATCCGATACTGGTCGAAGAGGTTTGGCGCCAAGTGGAAAGCTTCGCCGGGTACGCCTTTGCCAAAGGACATTCCGCCTCATACGCCGTGGAAAGTTACCAGAGCCTCTACCTGAAGGCACATTGGCCCGTCGAGTACATGGCCGCGTGCATCAACAACTTCGGCGGGTTCTACCGCACAGAATTTTACGTGCACGAAGCCCGTATGGTCGGAGGACGCATCGAAGCGCCATGCGTCAACCGAGGTGGATGGGAAGCGCGCGTGGAGCCGCATTGTCGTACCATTTTGTTGGGCTTCAACCTCGTTCGGGGCGCGCAAGCCCAAACCGTCGCTCGGATCATGCAGGAGCGCCAGCAGGGCGGTGTCTACGCGTCGCTGGAAGACGCCATTGAGCGCACGGGGCTCGGCCTCGAGCAATGCCTGCTCATCATCCGGTGCGGCGGATTTCGGTTCACCGGCAAGAACCCCCAACAACTCCAGTGGGAAGCGCATTTTCTGCTTGGCCACACCCAAAAAGGAACCACCGACGCCACCCTGTTCACGCCCGACATCACCCGGTTCACCCTGCCCCGCTTTGAGGCCAACGACCTTGAGGTCGCCTTCGACCAAATCGAGTTGTTTGGGTTCCCGCTGATTTCAGCGTTCCGGTTGCTGACCCCCGAAGCCCAAGCCATCGCCGAACGCGGCGTGCGCAGCGAGGCCTTGCCGGACTGCATCGGACGGACAGTCGAAGTCGTGGGGTACCTGGTCACAGTCAAGGAAACCCACACCGCCCGGCGGGAGCGCATGAGTTTTGGATGCTTCGTCGATGCCGAAGGCCAATGGCTGGACACCGTCCACTTCCCTCCGTCGTTGAAGCAGTTTGCGTTCCGCGGGCGCGGGATTTACTTGGTGCGCGGCGTGGTCAAAGAGGAATTCGGGTGCATCCACGTCGAAGCGGCCTTCATGCAAAAACTCGACTACATTCCCGATCCACGGTACGCAGAAGACGGCCTGCCCGGACGCGAACCGCGCCCCAACAACGCCAGTGCGGCCCGGCGGCGCCAAACGATGGGCGCCCGAAGCGGCGGTGGCATGCTCAAGCGCTCGTTGCGCTGAACCTTACTGTTCCTTTTTGGGGGGAAGGATGCCCCAACGCAGTCCCGCGTAGAACATGCGGCCGAAAATAGGGCCGTACACCAGGCTCGCATCGAAGAACTGGTTGAAGTCCTCCTGGGCCACCGGATTGTCCCCGTAGTCCGCACCGATAATGGGGCGGTCCTGCTTGTAATTCAGTGCATTTTCAACCCCGAGGTACACCGAGAATTCCGGCGAGAACTGCCGTGTGAGCTGGGCATTCAACTGGTAGAAGTCCGGGGCGTAATCCGGGCGGTCGAACGGCTCGGGGTTTGTTGCCGTGGTCGGAAGCCGTTGGGCGCCAATCCACTGGAGCGTCGCATCCGCGCGCCACTGGCCTTCGCGTTCGTCAAGTTGCGACGCATAGCTCACCTGACTAAAGCCGCGGTGCTTGGAGACAAACGGATCTTCGGTAGGATTGCCGAGGATGCGGTCCGTGTGGGCGTTCACCCACCGGTAAGCGAGGCGCACGTCCCAGCGGCGGTGCATGTCCCAGTTGAATTCTGCTTGAGCCGTGTTGGCAAAGGACGAGCCCGAGAGGTTGTACAAGTGAATGGCATTCGTAGCCTGGTCAAGGTCCACCACGAGCTTGTTTTCAAACCGCGTGGAGTACGCATCCAACGTCAAGGATGCCTCGCGGTAGTTCAAGCGGAACTTGCTGGTGAGGTTCGTGCCAACGTTTGTCGCGATTTCAGGCTGAAGGCCTTGGCTATCGTATCCCCAATACCATTGGCGCTGGCTCGCCCATGTGCCGAGCTGCTCCATGAAAGGATTGGGTGTGCGGAAGCCCCTTCCAGCTGCAAGCTTCCACGATACGTTTTCCGTGACGCTCCAACGTGCATGGAGGCGCGGGCTCAACATGCCACCGAACATGTTGTGTTGGTCATACCGCACGCCACCGATTACGCTCCAGCGCTCGTTCCCGGACCATGTGTATTCAGCAAATACACCGGGCACCTGTTCCTCACGCTCAACGCCATATTCGACGTTCATGCTGTCGTTGACTTGAAACTGAAGTTGCTCGTCAAATGCATTGTACACGTAGCTGAGGCCAGTCGTAAAGCTGTGGTTGGTGTTGCCAATGATTCCTGCATGCAGGATGTTGCCGCGGAAAAAGCGTTCGTGACCGTCGTAGTGATTGCTTCCAAAGCGCTGGGTCTGGCGGTGATTATAATAGCTCCATTGCGTCCCAATGCTCCGCCATTCGGCATCTGGGAAAACGTAGCCGGTTTTGGCCGTCGCCTCCACGCGATCGACCGTTGTGATGGCGGACCAAGCGTTGGTCGGAGCATTCATGAGGCCAATGACGTCGGACCACGCGGCGCCTTGGTCGATGGCGGCCGTCTGCCCTGCCGCCGACTCCGTTTGCACAGCCGTTAACGCATACTCGCCGCGGATGCCACGATCGCCTGTGAATTTCCATTCGTTGCGTACGACATAATTCTTCTGCATGGGCGTGTCGAGGAAGCCGTCTGCATTCCGATCATTTTGCTGCTCGTTGGTCAGTCCATGCAAAAGCACTGCGGTACGCCAACGACGAGATACTTGGTGGCTGCTGACGGAGTTGAACTCCAATCGTCCGGCACTGTTGACGTAGAGGTTTGTGTGCAGCGGGTCAGCCGTCTCCGGATTCTTCAATGCCACGTTGATTTGGCCTGTGATGCTTTCATAGCCTTGGGTAGCAGTCCCAGCACCCTTGCTGATGTGGATCTGATTGACCCAATCTCCTGGGATCAACATCAAGCCCTTCACCACGCTCAATCCCCGAGGCCCGGGCAGGTTGTCCACTTGAATTTGGCTGTATTTACCATCCAAACCCAGCATGCGGATTTGACGTGTGCCCGTAACCGCATCCGTAAATGAAGCATCAACCGATGCATTGGTCTCAAATGCTTCGGAGAGGTTGCAACATGCAGCCTTGACCAATTCCTTTCGGTTCAGCGATTGCACATCCAGCGGAGAAAGTAAAGAAAGCTGAGTTGCGGCTTTCTTTTCTACGACTTCCGCAGAAGCCAATTCCACCCCTGCCTTCAGGGGAATGTCTACATAGGATTCCCCATTAAAGACCCACCCGACCGTCTCAAATCCCAGCATGGACACCACCAAGGTGTCACCTACCTCAGCCTTACTGATTTTGAAAAACCCAAACCCATCAGAGGCTGTTGTGGAGCCTTCATCGTGCGACCAGCGCACGTAGGCTCCAGGCAATGCTATATAAGTTGGTTCGCCCTGATGAGCGCCTGGAGCATGGCCATGGCCATCATGGCCTTCTTCCGTAAGGACCTTTCCCTTTAAGACATTGAATTGGGCCCAATTCTCTTCAGGCAGTAGAAGCCCAAAGAGGCATAAGATGAGGAACCGCTTCACCTTCTGCGGTTATTCTGGGCGGTCGTCGTGATCATCGTGGTCATCACCCCCTGAACAACTTCCACCTCCTTCGCGGTACTTGCAACAACCGTGAATGTTGGCGTACACTTCATCCGTTGCTTTGATCTTCTCCGTATCGTGGCCGACGTTGGCAATCAGCTGATGGATTTGTTCCTCTGAAATGACTTTCGACTTGTACGCAACCTTCGCTTTTTTCGTCTCCACATCCCATTCGGCCATGATGACGCCTGGGACGTCCAACGCCTTCTCAATGCGTGTTTCACACATGCCACACACACCGCTTACTTGGAATTCAATCTCTACCTTTTTCTGGGCATAAGAGAGAGACGACAGCGCCAAGGCCATCAAAATCAATAGATGTTTCATAAGCTAAAGATAATCGAATTCCGGGCTACGTACGTGATTGAACTCCCAACTCTTGCGAACGCAACTGCACCGAATTACTCCTCCGACGCACTAGCCGAAAGGAAGTCGCGGTTCATGCGGGCGATGTTGCTCAGATCGATTCCCTTCGGACATTCAACGGCACACGCACCGGTGTTGGTGCAGTTGCCGAACCCCTCCTTGTCCATTTGATCGACCATGCGCTGGACGCGCGTTGCGCGCTCAGGTTGGCCCTGCGGTAACAAGGCGAACTGGGACACTTTGGCTGAAACGAAGAGCATCGCAGATGCGTTCTTACACGTCGCCACGCAAGCACCGCAACCAATGCACGTTGCTGCATTGAACGCTTCATCGGCCTGAGCTTTGGGCACGGGAATGGCGTTCGCGTCCAAGGTCTCACCGGACGTGTTGACGGAGATGTAACCGCCGGCTTGGATCACCCGGTCGAATGCGCTTCGATCCACAGCCAAGTCCTTCACGACAGGGAACGCCGATGCGCGCCAAGGCTCGATGGTAATGGTGTCACCATCCTTGAAGGAGCGCATATGCAACTGGCACGTTGTAACGCCGCGGCTGGGGCCGTGGGCTTCGCCGTTGATGAACATGGAGCACATGCCGCAGATGCCTTCGCGGCAATCGTGGTCAAAGGCCACGGGGTCGCCACCGTCTCGGATGATTTGGTCATTCAACATGTCCATCATCTCCAAAAACGACATGTCCGGAGAAACACCGCTAACAGGATAGGTCTCGATGTGGCCCTTGTCATTCGGACCATTCTGCCGCCAAACTTTCAATGTCAAATTCATGGCAATCTCTTATTTGTAGCTGCGCTGCTTCAGCTCGATGTTTTCAAACTTCAAATCTTCCTTGTGGAGGTTGGCTTCACTCGGGTCACCGGTGTATTCCCACGCGGAGACAAAGGCAAACTGCTCGTCATCACGCAAAGCTTCCCCTTCCGGAGTCTGGTACTCTTCGCGGAAGTGACCGCCGCAGGATTCGTTCCGCTCAAGGGCGTCCTTGCACATCAATTCCCCCAATTCCAACAGGTCCGCTACGCGGCCCGCTTTGTCCAATTCTGGATTGAACTGGTCGGCCGTTCCTGGGATGCGAACGTCGCTGTAAAACTCATCACGCAGGGCGCGAATGTCCGCAATGGCCTTCTTCAGTCCGGCTTCGCTGCGCGACATCCCGCATTCGTTCCACATGATGCGGCCCAAGCGGCGGTGAAAATCGTCCACCGGCTTTGAACCGTTGTTGTTGATCAAGTGGTCGATGCGGTCTTGAACGCCTTTCTCGGCGGCTTCAAATTCCGGCGTGTCGGCCGAAATGGCACCTGTGCGGATGTCGCTCGAAAGGTAATCGCCGATGGTGTACGGCAACACGAAATAACCGTCCGCAAGGCCTTGCATGAGGGCAGAAGCGCCCAATCGGTTGGCTCCGTGGTCGGAGAAATTCGCCTCGCCCGCTGCATACAATCCAGGGACCGAGGTCATCAGGTTGTAGTCCACCCACAATCCACCCATGGTGTAGTGCACTGCGGGGTATATCTTCATGGGCATCTCGTACGGATCGTCTGCGGCAATCTGCTTGTACATGTCGAACAGGTTGCCATACTTGGCCTTCACCACTTCTTTACCAAGTTTGGTAATCTCCGCCTCCGTCGGATTGCTCAAGCCGCGTATGTTGGCTTCGGTCTTTCCGTACCGCTCAATGGCTGAAGCATAATCCAAGAACACTGCCTCGCCCGTTTCATTTACCCCAAAACCCGCATCGCACCGCTCTTTCGCCGCTCGGGATGC
>JBELBV010000066.1:0-5651 GCA_042095135.1 Flavobacteriales bacterium
ATGCCGCGTACTGAACCGTACCACCCGCCTCAGGAGCAGGGTTGTGGGGAACGCCCGCGTATGTGCGGAGGGAACCCACCGCTGCCTTACGGGAGGCTTTGTACTGGACGTCCTGCCCAGAACCGAGAATCGGATCGTAGTCTTCGTAGTTGTTGTAGCCGTAGGCGAGCACCATGAAGTAGTACGTCTTGTGGTTGACCATGCGGTTGTCGCCTTGAGCGAACGCGTCGTTGGTGACGCGCAAGCTGTGGAAGATGCCTTCGTTAGCTCCATCCACCATTAACGTAGGCACCGGGAGGTCCATGTTGGGGTCCTGGTTGTAGTTGATGACGAGGTCGATGTCGTTCTGAACGTCGCATTGGGCGATGAGGCGAGCGGCGTCGATGTCGTTCAAGTCCGCTGCTGACACCTCTGCATCGCGCAGCTGGTATACCAGGTACCCCTCGAACGTATACGAACGCGTCAAGCTGTCGTACGGGTTGCCTTCTACGTCGAGTTTTGGAATGCCCGGATCGAGTTGGAGGTATTCCTCGCGGAAGTTGTTCGAAAGCGGGTTATCGTTGGTCAAGTAGAGGATGAGCTCGTTTTCCAATTCCTGAATCGTGATGTCCGGTGCATCTGGACCCGAGACGATCTCGAAGCAGTTGTCGAACAACGCCTGGGCTTTGTCGTCGGCAATGCGCATGAGTTTGACCGATTCGGTCGGGTCACCTGCTGTAGCCCGCGCCCACACGATACCGACGGTGATGTTGTTGTAGTCACCGGGCTCGAGGGTAAACGGACCCGCGGCTTGGATGAAGCGGCGGTCAGCCGGCGGATTGCCTGACGTCACCTCCGTCCATGGCTCCACGTCGATGCCACCTGTTCCCCAAGCGTAGGGGTCGGTGTCTCCGGGGAAGAAGTAGTCGGCTGGGATGTCCAAGTTGGCACCGAGGGCCGCGGATACACCGTCGCCACCGTACGCCATCTTCTGGCCGTTCTTCCAAATGCCGTTCATGTAGTTGTAGTAGTGCAACGGCGTGCTGGGTTCTCCATTGATGGGGTTGCCGGAGTTGTTGTAGTACACAAAGCGGCGCATGCCGAAACGCTCGTTGTCTATGACGCCGTCACCGTAACCGATGCCGATGCCTTCGTACGGGATACCGAGTGAGTCCACGGCGTCGTAGAAGACCTCCGTCAATGGGTTGTCCACTGAGTCGGTATCTTGGTAAGGGCCTTCGAAGAAGTCCACACCAACTGCAGGCGGGTTGAGGCCGTAACCTTGCGAGCTCGAAGAAGGCTCATCGTCGGCGTCACCGTTGTAGCTGTAGCCGAGGCCGCGCTGAACGTCACAACCGACGTAGTCGTCGATGGCTGTTCCCACGTCCGCATCCACCCAAATGCCGAAGTACGTGTCGGACAGGGTCTGCGTGCCTTGGTTGATCAATACGTAGTTGTAAAAGGTCATGTTGTTGACCTCGTCGTTGGTCGAGAAGGCAAAAGCTTGCGCGCGGATCTCCATACCGATCGGCTCACCCTGTGATTCCGAGTGAACGTTTCCTTTGTCGTTGAAGATCCAGTAGAAGTTGCGGTCACCGTAAAGCGGTACCAAGTCCTCACGCTTTCGCTCCTTGCAGTCGATCTCCTGGAGGAAGTCGTACCAAGGGTAATCACCAGCTGAGGGATCGTAGAAACCGTTTCCATCGTAATCGAGGAAGGGCGAGAGGTAGAAATCTTGGTTCAACGCCGTGTTGCCGTGCGCTGGGTAATCGAAGAAGTACGAAGGGATGCTGTATCCGTTGGGGAACTGTTCTTCGAGGTCGCATTCGGGATCGGCAACGCAGTCGAAGTACTGGCGGTGACGCTCGGCGTCGGCACGCGTAGAGATGAAGAAGTTATCGTACTGGTCACACGTGGTCGCGTCAACTTCGGCAGATCCGTCGTTGGTCAATGGACCGGTCCAGAAGTCGTTGCCCTGGCGAAAACGCAAGGCGGCGAGCTTGAGCTGCTGGTCGGGGCTGATCCCGCCCATCCAGAGGGCACCGGCGTAGAGGGAGCTGACGCCACCGCCTTTTGGCACCTCGTAGGAGGCCTGGCTGGTCGCGCGGTTTTGCCACATCGAACCGCCCGTCTCGATGAGGGCGCGTACGTTGTTCCATTCCAAGTCGCGGAGGCCGGTCGCCGGAGCGCATGCTGCAGCACGCGTTGACGGCTCAGCGGTCACCTCGTTGGTCTGGTCGGTTGCCCCTGGGCCATTCGGTCCGACGTACTTGTACGCGAAAGCCGAAGAGCTGATCAGGGCGGCGGTGAGAAGGAGTGTAAATCGCATCACGTTATGTAAGGTCAATTTCGGAGGTCAATTAAAAGTCAAACTTCACACCCAAGCGAATCGTGCGCGGCACACCCAAGTTGAAGGGGTTGTCCACGTACATTCCGTAATAGTTGCGGAATGCGTTGGGGTCGTTTTGTGAGTTGATGAGCGGCTGGTATTGCGCAGCAGCGAGGTAGCCATCGTCGTCTGGAATGCCGGTGAAACGGTAAACCGAATTGATGTTGCGCGTGTTGAGCAAGTTGCCGATCCAGAAGTAGACGTTCACGTTGTAGCTGTGTGCATCGGCGCCTTCGCCTTTGGTGATGCTCCAGTTCTTGTCCAAGTTCATGTCCATGTTGAACTGCCACGGGAGGCGGCTGCCGTTGATCGACCCTTCGGTCGATGGGCTTATCTCCCCGGTGATCGGTGTTGGGATGACCGAAGCGGTGTAAGGTGTGCCGGAACCGAGGTTGGCGATGATGTTTACACCGGTATTGGCGAAGAGCTGCACCTGCTTGGCGCTGCCGTCTTCGTTCTTGCCCAAGTTTACCACCGGACCGTTGTAGTCGTCACCGGAACCGTAGCGGTAGTCGATGTTGGCTACGATGCGGTGGCGCTGGTCGTAGTTGAACGGGTTGATCGTACGGAGGTTCGGGAGGCCGGCGTTGATCAAGGCCAAGGCGGTGGTCGTCGTCGAACCAGTACCGTCCGCGAACTGCAGCGTGTAGCTGGCGTTCATGCGGATGTTGCCCGTGCGGCGCAAATCGTACCCGACCGTCAAACCCTTAACCGTACCGAAGTCGAGGTTGCCGTATGCCTTATAAGGTCGGGGGTAAGCACCGACGAAGTTTCGAACCTGGATCATGTCGCGCATCTCCTTGTAGAATGCGGAGATCTTCAAGCTCGACGTCTTGCTCAATACCTGCTGGAAGCCCAATTCGTAATCGATGGTCTTCTCCGGACGGAGGTTCGGGTTCGAGATCAGGTTGTCGCGCGCTTCAATGAAGAAGTAGTCCACGGGCGAGAAGCGGTTGTTCGACGTTGGGCGCTGTGTCAAGATGTCGTAGTGCGCGAAGAAGACCGCCTCGTCCGAAATGTTGAATGAGAAGGCAACACGCGGCATGATGTTCACCTGCGGCGCGTAGTCTTCGAAGGCGTTTGAGTTTAACTCGGCATCTGGACCTTCCTTTAACCACGGCGCGGGGTACACTTCGTTGACTGCGAGGATGTCCGGATCGTTGATTTCCGTACCGGCCGCGTTGAACCACGTATCGCCGTCGCGGTAACCAACAATGCTGGTAGGACCGTCAAGGGCGTCTACGTATACCGCGTAGTCGTCGCCGATGTTGGATGGAATCTCGATGCCGTCGTCCAATTGCGAGAGGAGGTCGCCGCTCAAGTCGCCGACTTTGTAGTTCTCACCGATGACGTACGGATCCTTCAGGACTTGCTGGTTGGCATCAAAACGGTCGACACGCAGACCGACATTGAAGATGATGTCGTCAAACGTGAACTTGTCCATCACGTAGCCCGAGATGTAGATTGGCTCATAGGCTTGGATGGGGCGGGTGAAGAAGCCGTCTTCTTTTTCATTGAAAAAATCCTCGAGGGTTGGGCGGCGCGTGATTTTGTCTCCCCAAGGGGTGTAGCCTGAGTAGCTCACGAGGTTGTTGCCCTGGTTCAAGAGGTCGTCCGCGCCCATCATGTCGAGGGTGAGGTCGTTTGGATCCATGGCATCGAGGTTGACGAAATCGTTGCCGTCTGGGTCGAGGCCCAACGCGATGCGCAAATTGCGGTCGAAGGCAAATTGGTTGTCACCGATGAGGCGGCCGTACGTGACGTAGAAGGCCGATCCTTGGTTGGTGATGGTTGAGTCGTTCAAGTTCAACTCCTTGATGTGCGAGTTGGTGGTCAAACGGCCGATGGTCCACAGTCCGCTTGGGGCGAGCGAGAAGAACGCGTCGCGGCGTTGCTCGTATTCGAAGCCCATCTGCAGGGCGTGGTCGCCAATGTCGGCTGAACCCGCTGCGCTGATGCGGAACTGGGTGTTGTTGCTGATGCTGTAGCTGTTGCCTTGGGCACCGTAGTAACTCCACAAGCCGTAGGTGCCGGGAGGGCCTTGACCGTTGAGCAGGGCATTTCCGTTTTGTACGGTCAAGAGGCTCTCGTAAGGCCCGTCTTCCGCTTGGTTGTACGGCTCGTAGTCGAAGAGGCTGAAGTACTGGTTGTTGATGGCCGCCAACTCCGGGTTGTGCGGAGAAGGGGTGAAGGTCACGAGCGTGTCCTCCCATCCGTTGTGCACGAAGCGGGCACCGGCTGGATCGTAACCGTACGAGTTGCGCTTGTACACATCGAACTTGCCGACGTGGCCGTAGCGGAAGAAGTTGTCCCCGTGGCTTGCATCCTGCACACGCTGGTAGCTCTGTGAATAGTCAGCCATGACTTGGTAGAAGACGTTTTTCAAGTTCGAAGCGTCCGCGTCGTCTTCGCTTTCCACGAAGCGTTGGGCAAACTTGGCGTAGGCGCGCCAGTCGTAGCCGGTCACGTCCACGTTGTTTTCCCAATTCATGAGGCTGTTGGCGTAGCTGTAGCTGGCGCCTTGGCTGTAGTAGCCGGTAGCACCAAACGTGAGCGACGTCGTCTCGTTGGTGTTCACGTCAATCTTGGCTACGAGGCTGGCGTTCTGGTTGGCCGCGTTGAGGCGGGTGGGGATGCGCTCAAAGTCGTCTGCCGTCAAGAAATCGGCGTTGTAGAGCGCGCCATTGACTTCGCCCGATGAACTGATGTTCTGGCGGAGCGGGTTGTCGAGTAGCTGCTGACGCACGTCGTCGCGCATTTTGTAGTTGCCGCCGAATGTGGGGCGAGGATCTTGCTGGTAGGTGTAGTTGCCGGAGAGGAACAAACCGAGCAGCGGGCTGAGGTTGTTGCCTTCTTCGTCTTTGGTGAAGAGAATGGGGCCTGAAACCGATCCTTCTACCACGTTGTAGCCGAAGTCGTCAAATCCGACCGCACCGCCGTCTGCCGTCGGGAGGCCCGAGGAGATGACTTCACCGCCGCCGAACCACTTGGACGATGAGTTACGCAGCGAGATGTTGATGACACCACCGGTTGCGTCACCGATGTTGGCGGGGATACCACCCGTCACAACCTGTACTTCCTCAATCGCAGACTTTGGGAGGGCGCTGGAACCGCGGACCTTGATGCCGTCGATGTAAACCCACGTCGATGATGGACGCGCACCACGGATGGAGATGCCGCCTCCTGTACCGGCGGTACTCGCACCTGCAACGGTCGTCGCAATCGAAGCGGCCGAACGTCCAGGCATCTTGTCGATGTCCTCACGCGTCACGGTTCCACCCGA
>JBELBV010000067.1:0-3322 GCA_042095135.1 Flavobacteriales bacterium
AGCGTCAAGGGCAATCGACCCGTGACATGTTGCGCGCCGTACGCGAGCGGTTGAGTGGTTATCCGGAAGCGGAAATCGTTGTGACCAAAAATTCCGATGGGCCGCCCCAAGGCCCACCGATCAATATCGAAATCCGCGGTGAGGACTACGACGATGTGTTGGCCACAGCCACCTCCATGCGTCAATACCTCCGCAGTTTGGACGTGGCCGGAGTTGAGGAATTGAAAATCGACGTCGATAAGCGCAAGCCCGAACTGCCGATCACCATCGATCGCGAGAAGGCCCGCCGCTACGGACTGTCCACCCAGAACATCGGATACACCATCCGAACAGCCCTCTTCGGGCGTGAGGTGAGCTCTTACAAGGACGGCGAGGACGATTACCCAATCAATGTGCGTTTTGAAGAGTCGGCCCGCAACAACGTCGACGCCTTGATGAACCAGAAGGTCATTTTCCGCAGCGCGTCCGATGGCCAGATCAAAGAGGTGCCGATCAGCGCTGTGGCAACAGCCGAGCGCAGCACAACCTTCAGCAGCGTCAAGCGGAAGGACCTCGACCGCATCATCACCCTCAGCTCCAACGTGCTCGAAGGTGCCAATGCCAATGAGATTGTTGCGCGAATGGAAACGGCCTTGGACGGCTTTGAAATCCCTGAGGGGGTGCGGTTTGCCTTCACCGGTCAGCAAGAAGAACAAGCCAAGGAATTGGCATTTTTGTCTCAAGCCTTGCTCCTTGCGTTGTTCTTAATCGTCCTCATCATTGTGGCGCAGTTTAACTCCATCACGACCCCTTTCATCATTGGATTCAGCGTGTTTTTCAGCTTGATTGGGGTGCTCCTCGGGCTGGTCATTTTCCAAATGGATTTTGTCATCATCATGACGATGATTGGAATCATCTCGCTGGCCGGCGTTGTGGTGAACAACGCCATCGTACTAATCGATTACACGGACTTGATCCGGGAGCGCAAACGGCGGGATCAGCATGTGGACACTCAATTGCCATTCAGCGAGGTGGTGGAATCCATTGTGATGGGAGGGCGCACCCGTCTCCGGCCGGTATTGCTCACCGCCATCACCACGGTTCTCGGCCTGTTGCCATTGGCAATCGGCTTAAACATTGATTTCGTCACGTTGGTCACCGAATACGATCCGCGGATTTACATCGGTGGAGACAACAACGTGTTCTGGAAGCCGATGAGTTGGGCCATCATCTATGGCCTCACGTTTGCTACCTTCTTGACACTGATCATTGTGCCGGTCATGTACTGGTGGATCACGCGGATGCAGTACAAGTACTTCCTCAAGGAGGCGGTATAAGCTCAGCCGCCGCGCTGTTCCCGAAGCACCCGCATGGGGATACGCGACAAGATTTCATAGGCAATTGTTCCGGCCGCCGCTGCTACCTCCTCGATGGGCAGTTGGCGGCCGAACAGTTCCACGCTGTCTCCGATGCGGACGCCAGGCACGGATGTGACATCGACCATGGTCATATCCATGCACACCTTGCCGACAACGGGCGCGCGGTGGCCTCGGACCGCTACATGGCCTTTCCCATTGGACAAGCTTCGCGGGTATCCGTCTGCATATCCGACGGGCAACGTGGCGAGGATGCGCTCGTGTGTGGCGGCATCTTCCAACCCGTATCCGACGCCTTCGTTGGGTGGGATGCGGTGCAGGGAAGCAATCGCTGTTTTAAAATGCACAACCGGCTTGAGGTCTATTTTGCCGGCCGGAACCACACCCAGCAAAGCAATGCCGACCCGCACATAATCTCCGGCTGCATCGGGGAAGCGCATCAATCCTGATGAATTCAGCAGGTGGGTTTTGATGGTAGGGGACACCGTTCGAAGGGCTGTCACAGCGCGGTCGAACGCTTCGGATTGGCGGCTTGTGGAGTCGTCTTGGTCGGGCCGGTCGGCGCTTGCCAGGTGGCTGAAAGCGGTTTTCACTTCCACCTGAGGGTTCGCTGCGATGCGGGGCAGAGCAGTGTCATCAGGCGCAAACCCCAACCGGTGCATGCCGGTGTCCACCTTGAGGTGAATGGGCCACGGGGATTCGTGTTGCCCGAGCTCACAGACCAACGCTTCGAATTGTTCTTCGGAGTGGACTGTGGGTTCTAACCGGTGTTGGAGCAGGGCCTGAAATGTATCGGGCGTAGGGTTTAAAACGAGGATACGGCTGGTGATGCCGTGGGCGCGCAATTCAACCCCTTCTTCGGTGCAGGCGACCGCCACCATGGGCACCCGGTGAAATTCTAGCACCCGGGCGATTGCTGCAGCGTGCGTGCCGTACCCGCTCGCTTTGATGACACCGATGAGGTCGGTGCCGCTCGGGCACTCGGTACGGATGAACCGCCGCAGCTGTTGCAGGTTGTGGGTGAGGGCTTCCAAGTCGAACACCAACCGCGTGGTGTGCCCTTGTTGCACCAAGGCGTCTGTGAGCCGTTCAAATCGTTCAGCGCGCGGACCTTTAACCAGCACGTGGTGTCCATCAAATGGACTGTCCTCGTCATTTAATGCATCCAGCGCCGCTTCCGCTGAGGCCAGTTGCCTCCAGGGTTGGGTGCCGTCCGATGTCCAAGCATTACCAATGGCCCAGACGGTGTCGATGCCGTTGTCGGCAATCAAGGCGTTGAGGCGTTTGACGCCTTCGGCATTCATGCCAGGGACCGGCCCAATGATGGCGCCTTTTTTGGCGTTGCCGGAGATGCGTTTCAAATCGCTCAGCGCGAGCCCCAAAGCGTCCCAATCGTTGGTGTAGGCATCGGAAAGGACCCACATGCCGTCGCTTTTTCGAATGCGCTGCATGCGGTGTTCCAGGTCTCGGAACCGGTCGAGCGCGCCGCCGATTTCATCGGCCGGTATGCCCCACACCAACCCTACCAACGCAGCAGTCATGGCATTGCGGTACCCCATTTCATCGGAGAAAGGCAATAACCAGCTCAAGCTTAGGCCTCCATATACGGCAGCAACGGCCCTTCCTTCGCCTTGCAGCGTGCTTGAAACCCGCAGTGTATCGTGCTCTGATTCCCCCCACGTGTGGACGGTGATGCCTAGCGAACGGAGTTGCTTTGCAGCGGCATGCAGGTAACCAGGCATGGCCACCCAGTCGCAGCCGTTGAACAGGGCAAGTTTCTCATCGCGCAAGGCATCGGCATCAGCGAAGTTTTCGAGGTGGGCTTCGCCGAGGTGGGTAAGGACCCCGATGTTCGGGCCGATGCAGTCGGCGAGTCGTGTCATTTCACCGGGGTGGCTGATGCCAGCTTCGACAACACCCCAAGCATGATGAGGCGTCATTTCCGCCAGGGCCAGCGGCACGCCGAC
>JBELBV010000067.1:3422-5349 GCA_042095135.1 Flavobacteriales bacterium
GCGTGTCCGTCGTGCCAGTTACCCGGGAGGGCTACAAACGCTCGCGCTCCAGGCTTGGCGGCTTCGAGCGCACGCGAATCTTGGGTGATGAACAAGAGAGTATCGTCAGAAACGGCAGCACTGGCCGCGGTCACGGCGTGTACAGATGAGGCGTGCTGGAGCCAAGCCCTCCATGTACCGACGGTCATTCGTCTTTGGGTTCGCGGCGTTCAGCCTGTCTGCGCGCCTCGACAAACGCTTGACGGGTCAGGGGGATGTAGCGGTCTTTTTCGCCGATTTCAACGGTACTGTCTCCGCCCGCGATGCGGTGAGAAAAATGTGCCGGTCGACCTGTTTCCATGCAAACGGCGTGGAGCTTGGTCACTTCTTCGGCCAAGGCCAGCAGATCCGGCATGACACCGAATGGGATGCCTTTGAAATCCAAGTCAAGCCCGGCGGCGATTACGCGAATGCCGTTGTTGGCGAGCGTGACACAAGTGGTGGGCAAATCGGCATCGAAGAACTGCGCTTCGTCGATGGCAACCACGGTAAACGGACGCGGTTGGGCCCTGAGGAAGTCGAGAATTCCTTGGCTCGAGTTGACGGTGACCGAAGGTAGGGCATTCGAATCGTGTGAGGTGACCTGGTTTTTTTGGTAGCGGGTGTCTGTCGCCGGTTTGAAAATCACCGTGGGCTGCGCTGCAATTTGCGCACGCCGGACACGCCTAAGCAGCTCCTCGGTTTTCCCGGAGAACATGGGCCCGCACACGACTTCAATGCGGCCTTCGCCGAGGCCGGTGTGTTGTAGGGGAGAATGTTCTTCGTGTGGAACCATACGGCGACTAATATTGTGTTCGAAATTAGGGAGTCCCTACTTTGCAGACGTAAGAATTGGATTCATTTTTGAAAAAGCCCCGGAGCATGCGCTTAATCTCACTGTCCCTTGCTGTGTCTCTTGCCTTGTTTGGCTGCACGCGGACCCCTGGCGAGGGCGGCATCGCCACCGTCACCGGCAACGTGGAACTCGAGCAACGCATTGTCATCACAAACCCTGCCAATGCCGTAATCGTGCCCGCCGCAGATGAGGATGTATTCATTACGTACGGAGATCGGGTGGGGCCAGACGACCGGGTGCAAACCAACTTTGACGGAGAATTCGCCTTTTATGGATTGAGGCCCGGCGCCTACACGGTGTATGTCTATAGCGAGGACACCTTGCCGCCGTTCAACAACTCCCCGGACATCGCCATCGTCCGACAATTTGAAATCGAGGCAGGTGAAGAGGCGGTGCACATCGGGGCCTTGCGCATCTACAAAGACATTTGACACCGTGCGCACAGCAGGCCTCATCGCATTGTTGGGCTGGGCGATTACCGGCAGTGGCCAATACACCGATATGGAGTGTTGGTTGGGCACGGGCGTTGGACAATCCCTCAACAAATCCTGGTCTTGGTCATTGCAATGGGAAAACCGCTGGACACAAGACGCCAGGTGGCACGACCAAGGGCTGATCGACGCGTCACTTGAATACCGCTTGAGCAAGCATTGGGATGTGAATGTGCAATGGCGGTTTTCGGAGCGCCAACAGATAGAAGGGGGTTACTTGCCAAGGCAACGAGGGGCATTGAGGCTTTTGGGGCGCTGGAAGATTGGCGCCGGGAAAGTTCGGTTTAGGTTGATGGGTTCGGAGAGCTGGCTGCCAACAGCAAGGGAAGAGGGCGCTTGGGGCAATTGGAATCCGGAACCGACCGTTCGGGTTCGATTTGGGCATGAACAGGCGCTAAGCAAACACCTGGACGCGCTGGTAAGTTGGGAAGCTTTTGTTCGCTATAGTGGCCAAAAAAGCGAGCGATGGCAGGCAGCCTTGACCTATGCGGCTTCTAAGCGGCTCAACGTAAAGGCCGCGTATTTGTGGGGGAACGAATGGGGAGTTGCGGATCCGTGGAGG
>JBELBV010000068.1:0-5155 GCA_042095135.1 Flavobacteriales bacterium
TAGGTAGGACGAGCATATGTCCTAAGTAGGTAGGTAGGACGAGCATATGTCCTAAGTAGGTAGGTAGGACGAGCATATGTCCTAGGGCACATTTATATGTCGAATCGAACTTAATAAAACCTCAACAAATTCCAAATGGGAGATAATAACCCAGCACCACAACTAGCACCACCACCAGCACCAAGTGAAGACGATGGGTCAAAATCCCCCACATTGAGAATCAATATCAGAGAGAAAGACAACGCACGAAAGAGCTTCGACGGGGAGTCCACCAACTATGTGAATTTAGGAAGCAACGTATTGGGACGGCTCAATAACCAAAGCGCGAGGAGGAGTTCAAGGAATACGGTATTATCGCCTCGAACCGGTCCGCCGGATACCTCTGACTACATGGACGAAGGGTTCGGAAGCGAACTCAGCGACTCTGATACGGGCAGTCGAACCGGCGACAGCAACAGCGAGGATTCGCACGAAACCTACACGCAACCAGCCCAGCAACCAGCACCACAACCCGCAACGCAACCAGCACAGCAACTCGCACCTCAAATGAAGTACAGAAAACTCACCTTTAATGATGTGCGAAGACAGATCAGCAAGTCTTACGAGCAAGACGCGGTCCATCGCTACTCGTCCGCACTCGACATCCTTGCCAGTTACTTGAAAGGCCAAAAAATAATCTATATGGAATCGCGCCATCAGACGGTGAAGATGCTCAACCGACTCATGCTGCCCGCCATCTTCCTTTCCGCATTGGCATCCGTATTCCAATCACCATTTCACTGTCACCCGCAAGGCGAGATAATTCTCTCCGCCGTATCGGCATTCGTAGCGTTCCTCTTGTCCATCATCAACTACTTGAAACTGGACGCCTCGGCCGAAGCCTATAAAATCTCCTCCCATCAGTACGATAAATTGCAAACCTACATCGAATTCCAGTCGGGCAACGTGCTCCTCTTCAGCAACCCCATTCTCACGACGGACAACTTACTTCGCGAGTGGTACGAACACAAAAAGGTAATCGACGTCTCTTGTCCGCACAGCGAAAGCAAAAAGGAACTGCGCGACGAGTGGCTCGCCGAGGCCCGTCGCAACAAAATCAACGAGATCTACAAGGAGCGGCAAGAGGCAGAAATGTCCCTGATTAGCGAAATGCGCCGCAACATCCAAAACATCGAAGAGAAAATCGGCGACATCAAGGAGACCAACCAGTTCATAATCCCGCGCTCCATCCGCTACCGATACCCGCTTATTTACAACACCAACGTGTTTTCCCTCATCAAAAAAATCGACGATTACAAATCGAAGACGCTGACGAATCTGAAGAACGTGAAAAATGAAATCCGCTACATCAACTCGCTACAAAAGAAGAGCAATTACAAGTTGTCAAGCACGCATACATCGCGCGCGGCAGCGCTCTACAAGGAAAAGAAGCATCTCATCAACACGATACTCTTTCTGAACACCGCCTTTTCGATGATCGACCAAATGTTTCAACAGGAAATCACAAATGCCGAAATCAAGAACACCTCAAAATGCGCATTCTTTTTCCACGATATTCTCTCTTTGTGTTTCCCTTCAAGGTACAAATCGTGGTGCAGACCACCCACCTATGTTCCACCCGAAGAGTGTGGCGGCACCATCCTTCACAAGTTGATGAAGGGCTGCGACATCCACCAAGACCACCTAGACCACCAAGACCACCAAGACCACCAAGACCACCAAGAATGCGACAAAAAAGCAGGACAAGAAGCATAACGCAGACACACACATACAAAGCACACGCACACACATACAAAGCACACGCACACTAAATTCAAAACGGAGCTCTACATATCGGACACGCCTGAAGCATATTGCGAGAACGAATCTCCTGAACACAACCTTGACAGAATCCGTGCCCACATCCGAGCGTTTCGCGGTCCACTATTTTTTCCATACACACCGGACAATCATCGTCTTCGCCATGACCATTGTCCTCGCCATCGCCATCGCCGTTTTGCTCCAGCATCTCTCTCAAATCTCGTTTCGATTCCTGCACGTGTTTCGCATAGGAATCGATGGATATCGTCTTGTCTTCGTCGCCCTCGTCGCCCTCGACACCCTCACACGAATCAAACCCGCTCATTTCGAAGCGGAATACGTCCACCGGTTGCTCTTGACCAATCCGATGGCAACGCGCCACCGCCTGATCTTCCACCGCGGGGTTCCAGTGCGGACTCACAAAGTAGACCTCACTAAAATGCTGTAGATTCAGACCCTCGCACCCCGTCTGTATTTGCAGAATAAGCGCATCGCACCGCTGCGTAATGATCCGGTTCCGCTCGCTAGTCAGGGTTCGCCCATCAAACGTCTCCACGTGCGACAAACCGCCAGCAATCAACCGCGATTTCAGCGCATCAATCTCACCCCGGTAGTGGCAGAAGACCAGCTTCGACCGCCCGTTGTCCTTACGCCCAAGGATCGTTTCGACCACCGAATCGATCTTGCTCGAGGAGCGAGCGCCATCGTACAAGGCCGGGTCATCTTCCAGCGCGCCCATGTCGACCAAGTCCTTTATTTTCCCCCGAAGCATGGGTGGATACACGCACATTTGACGGGCACGCAGGAGCGCCACCAACGGGAATTCGCCGCATATTCCATTGACAAGGCCTAAATTGAAACACTTTTCTCCACCTTCAACGACCCCACTGAAGGACAACAAGGAATGGACGCTTTCCGCCAACTGCCTCTCGACGTCATCGGACCAATCGACCTTGGTCGTGACGCATTGCAACGGAGGCAACGCAAGTCCAATCTCCGCCTTGGTCCGCTTCAAGATAAATCTGCGCACGACATCGGGAATGTTGGTCGGATCAAGGTAGTATCCATTCGGAAGACCCATGGCGGCACACATGCTGTAAAAGTCAGCCTTCGTGTTCTGAATGGGCGTTCCCGTAACGAGCCAGCGAATCTTCGCCCTTAATTTCAACGCACCCTTATGGACGTTGGTATTGTTATTGCGAATGTGGTGTGCCTCGTCGAAAACGACCCGGTTCCATTTCACACGATGCAGCATGGAAAGCCCCGTCTTGCGTGTAGCAACCATCCCGTATGTTGTGATGACAATGGGCGCGGCGCGCAGCATGGAAACCGAGACGCCCTTCTTGCCCGCACCGTGATACACCAACACGCGGTGTCCCGTCGTCGTTCGAAACACGTTCTCCCACTGTTCGAGGAGCGCCCGCGGAAGCACAATGAGCGTATGCCTCTTGAAGTTGCACAGCATCACGCCAATCATTTGCATGGTCTTTCCGAGCCCCATTTCGTCGGCAATCAGTCCGCCTCGCACAACATTAGCACCAGACGCATCGCCAGACGACGCATCGCCAATCACGTGCCCTTCCACCTCGTTCTGCAGGCACCACTCGACCCCTTCCACCTGGTGCGGTTTCGTATCCAAGCCAGCGTCCGCAAGATAGGAGTGAAAGGGTTGAAGGTTCGCCATCACTAGGATTAGCTCGGGTTCGTTCAAGGTTTATGTGTAATATAGACCAAAGTCGAAAATGGAATCAATTTTATTATAAATTCCAACCAATAAATGAATGCCATATTCATCGTAATTCGAAATCCGTTTCATGGCACCCAACGCACCAATACACCAACACACCAATACTTCGGAAAAATCCAAATAAAGATTTCTATCCCATACATACGAACGCGCACACAATGGGAAGAAGCACCAAGCAATACAAATACTCCGAATACAAAACGAAGGAAGAGCGGCAAGAACAAGTGAAAACCATTCTCAACGAAATCACGAAGCTGGGCTTGTCCATCCAGTACCAACCGGTAAAAGACCTCTACGCACATTTGCGCACATATATCGAACAAGGGGTCGCCGTGAAAATCAACATACCATTCGATGAAATAGACCGGACCATTGTCGGCGAACTCAAAATAGGCCAAAAGGAAGAGTGCGTCATCTGCCTACAAACCACACCGGGCAACAAGGCGAACTAACCAACCATTTTTCTCTCCACCGCACCACAATCCAACTGAAAAAAAGGCACCAAGCAGACCAACGCGCGTTTAAACAAACCTCATTATATATCAATATATAGCAACACATATCGAACCCATGCACAAGATTGCTTTAGTGACAGGCGGAACGCGCGGAGTCGGCAAGGAGATCGCCAAAATGTTCCAACGCCACAACATCGACGTGATCATCACCGGACGGACCGAAGAGTCCGCCAAAAGCGCCGCGCACGACCTCAACCTGCGCGGTCCCTGTATGTCGCACGGAGGCAACGTGACCGGTTACGAACTCGACTTCACGAAACTCGACGAAACCCAACAAGAAACCCAGCTCCTCAATCTTCTCAAAACCCAACAAATCAAACCCACGTATCTCATCAACAACGCCGGCGTCCTCATGCTGGACCCCATGAAGCAAATCACGCCCAAGCAACTGAACGTGATGTTCAACGTGAACATTTTTGGTCCTATGCTACTCACCAAATATTGTATGCCCCATATGTGGAAGCAAAAAGACGGCGGAATCCTGTTCAATTGCCCTCCCTATGCCATCGATGAGAAAACCACCTACTTAATGCCGTATATGCAAACGAAGCTGGCGCAGACGACCTTCATGCGGTCGCTTGCCAACTCGGTGCCTAACGAGTCGAACGTCCTCGTCTCGAGCTTTTGGACGAACTACCCGCTCAAGACCGACGCGATTTTGAAACGCGGAATTGGCAGCGAAGCCGATTGTATGCACCCGCGCATCCTGGCACGCACCGTCGAGGAAATCCTGTTTGGCGACCCGTTAGACCCGGTCAAGCGTCGCGCACACAACGGCGCACAAATCGTCGACAAGCCATTTTTGGAATCCCGAAACATCGACCTTACCGAGTTCCAAATGGACAAGAACCACCAACCGCCCCATCTCGACGAGCTGTTCGCATCACACTTGAAAACGGCAACTAAGTAACCAGCAAGTAAAGCAAAGTAAAGTAAATTATTTCATAACTGAGATCCTTTATATCGCATTTATGAAAAATGAAGAATGAAGAATGAAGAATGAAAATCAACAAGCCCCTGTGTAGAATCATTCATGTGCGGCACTTCCACGTAGGCCCCCGGCACTTCCACGTAGGCCCCCGGCACTTCCACG
>JBELBV010000069.1:0-4704 GCA_042095135.1 Flavobacteriales bacterium
CGGCCTACATCGCCGATGCCGAATTCATCGATGCCGGCAACTACCTGTTGGAGGTAACGTTCACCGGGTTGGAGTGCCTGTTGCAATCGGCCGACTACGAGTTGCTCGTTCATGAGCCCAATCCGGACTTTGATGCCCCCGCCCAGCAGTGCTTGGAGGGTAACAGTTTTGATTTTGTGGGCGCCGGCGCTCAATTCCCCGGTGCGGTCTACACATGGGCTTTTCAGCAGGCCTCTCCCCCCTCCGCCTCTGGCGTAGGTGTGAGCGAGATTGCCTTCACGAGCGGCGGTTGGCACGAAGTGGAGTTGACCATCAATGAAATCGGTTGCTCGGCATCCGTAGTGGATTCCATCTTCATCGAACTTCCGCCGGACCTCAGCGCGTTCGACGTCGAGGTGTGGCCTTCTTCTGGATGCGTCCCGTTGTCGGTGACCTTGGCCGATGCTGCGCCTACCGGTGAACTCGACTACGGCTGGTCCTATGGCGATGGAGGTTCGAGTCTGCAAGATTCGCCGTTGCACGTGTACGAACTGCCCGGCACCTACGACGTGACGGTGAGTGCAGTTTCCACGGGCAATTGCCCAGCAAGCATATCATTCGTCGTCGAGGACGCCGTGACAGTCTATCCTGCTCCGGAGGCCGGCTTCACCATTTCACCACAGGTCGTCGAGTTGCTGGAACCGGTGGTCGAGATTGAGTCCCTCGCGCAATCTACCTCAACTGTTACGTACTGGATGAGTGACGGGGGCAGTCTCGGCCAACCCAACGGCCAATACATCTTCAGCGACGGCGGCACCTTCGAGGTCATCCAAACCGTGACCAGTCCATATGGATGCACGGCCACGGCTTGGGGCGAGGTGGTTGTCAACGGCACCATCTTCCACGCCCCGACGGCCTTCACACCCGACCAAGACGGCCTCAACGACGTGTGGCTGCCTGTCGCCCTGGGTGTCACGTCGTACGACCTCGAGGTACGCAACCGTTGGGGCGACCTCATCTGGTCCACCGATGACCCGGAGCGCCCGTGGTTGGGGGAAAGCACCGGCGGCACGCACTACGCGCCAAACGGCCTTTACCTCTGGAAGGTCACATACCGGGACCAATTGGGGTATCCGGTGGTCCGGCAAGGCACGGTGAGTTTGGTGCGGTAAGGGGCTACCGCAGCCAGATAACTACCTACTTATTTTCATTCATGGTACGCAATTGATACATTGTAGCTGTGATTGAAGCACTCAAAGAAGCGGTATTGGATAAGGCCGGCATCAAAATGCAAGGGCGTGGAGATTGTGAGATGCTTTCAGACCTCATTCTTGGCCAAACCAACGAATTCATCAGCTATAACACGTTAAGACGCATGTACGGCTTCGCGCCTGAAGTCAAGCCCCGTGTGAAAACACTTGATGTATTGGCTCAATTTTGTGGGTATGCAAGCTTTCAGCAATTCTGCCTTCAACACCATCGATTTGAGCGTTGGAACAGGCAGTTAGATTTAGTGCATCGCGTTGAACAATGCAGTCCTAGCCAATGCATTAAATACATCCAAGAAGCCCCTGGCAACCTCGAGCGGGTAGAACTCGCGACTCAAATCGCCTGCGCTTTAATCGATGCCAAAAGATGGAATCATTTTTCTGAATTCTGTCAGGGGATACATTCTTCAATTAAAGGCCAAGATTATATGGCCCAGCTTTATTTCGGGAACCGGATTGGATTGCGATTGGGAAATACCCGTGGTCAGATCTCCAACGCATTGATGCATCCGAGTGTCGTTTCATTGATTTGTACCATCAACATAAATTATTCGAGCGTGAATGGATTTCACGGCAATTGGTGGGAACGCATCAATCGAACACGACAAAACACCGAAATCACCTGCCTCATCAAATGCCTGCTACAAACCAAAAGACTCCTGCTTGGCCTACCCATCAGGAGAGGGGTCGGAGGGCAAATCCTAGCAAATGACACCAAACACCTTCATCCTATCCTCAAAAGCCGTGTCATTGCGACATTATGGTTGGAGGGCAGACGTGACTTCGAGCAACTCTGGGAAGACGTCCACGGACGACAACCGAGAGGATTTCTGAAATTGAGTAGCGTTCACGAGATGAACATGCTCGCCCTCATGACAGGCGACATCTCATTGGCACAAAACATAATGACGCGTTCATTTTCAATGAGCAACATTCCATATTACCAATTGCACCATCTGAATGTGTTCTTTCTACTCCAAAGTTTCATAGAAATTGCAAGGGGTAGGGACGACATCGGGACGAAGTTCTTACTACAGTTCGACAAGTCTCAAATACGAATCGGCTACAAGCAAATTCTTCATCTTGTATACTTGCGTCTGAAACTCGAAGTCACTAGAAGCGATAAACGCTTATACCCAAAGGTGCACTCAGACCTTAGTAAACAGATAGTGAAAGTATCGCTGCCATATTTCTCTGAATCTTGGATAAAGACATACTTTAACCAAGAGAAAACGAACTTGTAAGCTCGTCGATATGTTTGCTTTCGCGCTCCTTAGTAAGTAGAGATGTAGGTTACTTTTCCAGAAGATATGGTGATCCATAACCCAGCGTTCGCCTCAAATCTACTTTCGCATTGGTACAACGTTCCCGAGGAAGCACCGCTAGTATTCTTGATGAAATAATATTCGTTCATTAAGAGAGCAGCGAGTTCTTCAGGCATGCCCACGATAATGTCCAAGCGGTTAAAGGCATCGACATATTTCTGACCATACGTCTTGGCAATCGTTGCCAAAAACTCTTTATTCTTCCGCTCCCGTTCCTCTTCTTCTTTTCGGAGTTTTTCTGCCTCCATTTCGTATGCGACATCTCGAACGGCTTGGGCAATGAAAACATTTCCGTCAATAGCAACATAGGTTTTGATTGCACCAGGAGAACACCTAATGGGAGAACCTTTCGTCATTTCAACTGCTGTTCCGTAATACAAGTTTGTCGCAATCATTTCAAATGTGCCGTATTTAGGCTCATATCCTATAACGAAGAGCGGGCGTGAATCTATGACCGGGTCAACAGTCGTTTTATTGAATTTGTACATGCCACCGCCCGCGGATTCAATTTTTAAACCATCATATGAAATCTGTTCCTTTCCAAAAATCACAGTTCCTCGAATATTCCCATAGACATATTCTCCATTCTTGATGGTTTGCTTTTGTGGAATGTCCATTGAGATAGCAGGCAGGCTCACACCTGTGCAACGATTCCGCACTAGTTCCGCGCAAGCTTCCCACTTTTCCTCCGGTATCATAAACCATGTTTCCTGTTCCAAGTATATCGGCTTGTATTCATTATATAATTTATTGTATTCCAAATGAAGCGCATTTTCTTCTGAAGCGAAGATTTGTTCTGGGAAACCGAATCCATCCAACCGCACTCCGTTCAAAAAGTACTCCTCAGTTTTCACGCTATCGACCAACTCAATCCCAATTAGCGATGCAGCATCTGCCACGTTTTCTCGCCCAAATTGTGTCAATTCGGAACCTTCTACCATCCTTTTATTCGAGACGAAAAAAGAAAAAGTTGTTGTCGGTGTTGTAAATGCTTCACTTGGGTAGCCCGGTGAATAATCCATTTGATATTCCGCAGCAAAGCAGTAGAGGTAATCATCAAATAAATGCCCTCGGAAGTCTCCTAAATTATCGAGCTTATCCGACACCTCTTTCTTTGCCTGCTCGAGTTTCTTTATTTCTTCTTTCATTTTATTCTCAGCACGTACCTCTGGTGTAAGATCCGAGTCAGCGTAAAATGCAATCAGATTCGTCTCCTTGGAGAAGAACAACCTACCGGAAAGAATATTCTCCGAATCTATCGAGTCTCGATATTCAATCCTAGCCACTCTCCTTTGCCAAAAATCTCGGTTCAATTCTCCGGTATAATATTGTTCCACCCCGTTTTTCCAAAGTCCAGACCAATAAAGGCGTCCATTTTGGAGATTTTCAACAATACCCGGGACATCAGTGATTTCAGTTTCATCTGCCGGATCAACGAAATCAATTGACCACTGGACGTAATGAAAAGAAGCCCATGCTATTTCTGGACAATTGTCTATGCTCTCCAACTGCCATGACTCAACTTGAATTCCCAAACCCTGCCCTAACCAATCGTATTTATTCCAAAATGCCGCAGACTCAAGAAAAGCTTCGTGCCATGCCGCGGCTGTAGCCTCAAACGTCGTTGAAATCACAACTTGTTGTGCCTTGATATCCGTAAATACAAACAAGCAAATGGACAGGAGCAAACTAAATATTGGGCGCTTCATGTTAAAGGTTTTGGGCAAAACTCAACACGACAGACTCAAAATTTGATACATAAATGATACTTTTAGATTGACGAAAGGAAATTCCAATCGGTCAACGGCACGCATCAAATTATCTACATGTTTTACGTAATGTTTCGACATTCGAATACAACGCCGAAATCATCAAGCAATAACAAATTGAAAATCACTCCTCCGGCACCCCGATCAAATCAATCGCGCTATGGCGGATCAGCGCATTGAACGCAGGCAGCCGCTCATCGCGCAGCGTATGCCATTTCTCGAGTTCGGCATCGACCAACGCTGTGATTTCGTCACGCACACCAACCATCTGCTCAGTGGGTGCATACACCCCCATGCTCGCCAATGAACCCACGTGAGCGAGCTTGTTGTTCAGCTTGATGGGGAAGTTGAGCATGTCCTGGT
>JBELBV010000070.1:0-4356 GCA_042095135.1 Flavobacteriales bacterium
ATGACCATGGATTCGCTTTGGCGAACAATGCGAACGCCTTTTACGATGATGACCGTGGCGAAAAGGAAAAATAACGTAGCAAGGACTGTTGTAGCCGTCATGACGAAGAAGGTTTCAATGAAACGATAAGGGTATTGCTTTCAACTTTATTGATGACGACGATTTTGCCTGATGTGGCATGGCTGGCCTCTTCGCGAACGAGCAGTTCGGCCCGCCAATCATCGCCGTCTACTTTGCAGCGGCCCAGACCGGACGCCGGATCAAAGGCTTGGGTGACGATGCATTCCCTGCCCAATAAGGCGTCAACGCCGGACAAGCGTTCGTTGCCAGAGAATCCCATTTTCAAGGCAAAAGGGCGGAGGAAGACAAATGCGACCAATGCGGTCAATGCGGAGACCACCAGCTGCATTTCGAATGAGGCCTCCAAGTATGCCGCGATGGCGCCTCCTATGCTGCCCAGTCCGAGGCAGGCCAAAACGAAGCCAGGGACGAATACCTCAAGCACCATGAGGCCGAGTCCAACTGCAATCCAGATTTGCCATGCTTCCCACACCATGACTCGAAAGTTAAGGCGTTTTGCCGTCTAGTGGGACATGAACGCTGGTCAGCTGATTGTACACATCCAGTACTTGTGGAAGCAGCCTATTTTCGTTTGCATTATCAAGCACGAAATCAGCGTGTTCCGCACGGGCTTCGTCCGAAAGCTGTTGCTGCATCCGTTTCTCGATGTGAGATGGATCGGCATTCAATCGGCCAGCAGCACGCGCTAAACGCAAGGGCCGAGGCGCTTGAACCACCATGAGGTGGTTGCATCGTTCATGGCCCCTTGTTTCGATCAATATGGCTGCTTCTCGAATGACAAATGGGGCGCTCGAATGCTCGGATTGAAGGACATGCCATGCCTGGAAATCATGTTGAACAGCAGGATGCACAGCCGCATTCAATTCGGCCAATGCGCCTGAGTCGGAAAATACAATGTCAGCCAACGCTTTGCGATTGATGTCGATTAAGTGTTCGCCGAGGTAGGTTCCACAGGTTGTTCCGAAACGTTCTACGACCCAAGCGCGCAATGCTGCGTTGCGCTTATACAGTGTATTGGCCTGCATATCTGCATTGTATACAGGAATGCCAAAGGCCTCAAAAATGTTTGCAACTGTTGTTTTTCCACTGCCAATTCCTCCCGTCAAGCCCACGACGGGTAAAAGGTGGGGTGGAGGTGTGGAAAAATCGAGCATACCACAAAGGTCTATCAATTCATTCAATGCCTGACCTTTGCGCTATGGGACACCTTTTAGCACCTTCCATTTTGGCGGCGGACTTTGCCAATTTGCAACGGGACATTGAAATTGTAAATGCCTCACAAGCCGACTGGTTTCATCTGGATGTGATGGACGGGGTTTTTGTCCCGAACATCAGTTTTGGCATGCCCGTCATACAGGCGATTGCGAAACACGCGAAGAAGCCACTGGATGTGCACTTGATGATTGTAGATCCCGATCGGTACATCGACGCGTTTCATGCCTCAGGAGCAGACGTATTAACCGTGCATTACGAAGCCTGTACTCACTTACACCGCACCCTGCAGGCCATCCGTGCGAAGGGGATGAAAGCGGGAGTTGCGCTGAATCCGCATACCCCGGTGTCACTGCTGGAAGATGTTATTGGGCAGTTCGACTTGGTTTGCTTGATGTCGGTCAATCCCGGGTTCGGTGGACAGAAGTTCATCGAGCGCACCTACCAAAAGGTTCGGGACTTGCGAGGTATGTTGGATAAAGCAGGGACTTCGGCGATGATTGAAATTGACGGTGGAGTAGGAGCGGGTAATTGGGCAAAGCTTGTGGAAGCAGGTGCAGACGTCCTCGTCGCGGGGTCGTCGACGTTCAACGCTCCGTCTCCGACGGATGCGATTCGCACGATGAAAGGGCTTCCTGTTGAGGCCTAAGCTTCGATTTCAGCCGTCAAGTCTGCATCCAACAATTTGGTGCATTTGGGCTCAAGTTCGTCATACGCTCCGCTCAGGACCGTGCATTTCCCCTTAAAGTGAACCAAGAGTGCACATTGCTCAGCTTGGGTCGTGTCATGACCGCACACGGAGACCAGCATCTCAATTACGTGATCAAACGTGTTGTGCTCATCGTTGTACAACACGAGGCTGAAGCCAGCGGTGTCCACCGCCTCCAAAACGGGGTCAACAGCAACCTCTTCCACTGTGCTTGAGTGCACATTGCCAATTGTTTGTGTCTTGTATCTACGGTCCTGTGACTTCATTTCTTACAAAAATAGACCAATGTGCGGACGTTGTCTTTTTTTTTGAGAACAAAGATGAGCTCGGAGGGTTCTAACTACATGAATAAAGCCAAGGTGTTGTTTGTCACCCCCTCCAGCGATAAGTCTGGAACTGGCGTTTCCCAGGTATTAATGGACTTGGGTTACGAAGTAAGCAGCGCCTCCACACCAGAAGACACGGTGTTGACGGCGATGGAATTGAATCCGCAAGTGGTCATCTGGCCAGATGCATTGAACGAGCAGGGTTCATGGTCCCGCGTTAAAAACGTTCTTGAGTCTCGCAACCCCCTGATCTCCCTCGCCAACGATTTCAATCCGGCGGCAATTACAGACGAAGCAACACAAATTGAGACCCGAGATTCGTCGGGCACAGTCAATGTACCACTAGCCACCATGAATGCGTTGGTCGAGCAACTCGAGCATATTGAAACCCACGGAGCAGGGAATCACCAATTCTACACGAAGGTTGGAAACAAACTTCGGCGCATTGAATTGGATGAAATTCGCTACATCCAAGTGGAAGGAAAGTACAGCGCCATTCAACTGGAAACTCGGCAGTATCACGTCAAAGCCTCATTGAAGGATTTATTGGTGATCCTAGCTTCGGATGCGTTCGTTAGGGTCAGCCGCAACTTCGTGGTTAATCTCAAGCACATTGACCACATCGATGTGTACCAAAGCACGGTTCACGTCGCCGGAGAAGATGTGCCGGTCAGCCGGACGTACAAGGAAAACTTGATGAAAAACGTTCGACTTCTTTAAGTCGAAACTGCGCCATTCCTGAGGCCTGCGCTGTACCTTTGCACCATGTCCAACACGTCCATGGAAAGCAAGGAACCAGCACGTTCATTGAACTTTATCGAGCAAAAGATTGAAGCGGACATTGCCGCTGGAAAACACGGAGGACAAGTCCATACACGTTTTCCGCCTGAACCCAACGGCTACTTGCACATCGGCCACGCTAAGGCCATCTGCGTGAGCTTTGGACTTGCGCAGAAATACGGCGGTAAGACCAACCTGCGTTTCGACGACACCAATCCAGAAAAGGAAAGCGTCGAATACGTCGACGCCATCCGAGAAGATATCGCTTGGTTGGGGTTTGAATGGAACGGTGGGGAGTTCTACACCAGCGATTATTTCCAGCAATTGTTCGAATACGCTTGCGATTTGATTGGGAAAGGTGTGGCCTACGTTGACGATCAAACTGCCGAGCAAATAGCCTCGCAAAAGGGTGCACCAGGCACTCCGGGCACCAACAGTCCTTTCCGGGAGCGAACACCCGAGGAGAGCCTGCGTTTGTTCGAAGAAATGAAAGCGGGCCAATGCCAAGAGGGCGAGCGCGTTCTTCGCGCAAAGATTGACATGGCCCATGACAACATGCTCATGCGCGACCCAGTGATTTATCGGGTAAAGTTTGTCGAACATCACCGAACAGGACTCGATTGGGTGATTTACCCGATGTATGATTTCGCGCACGGCCAATCGGATTCCATTGAGCGCATCTCACACAGTCTGTGCTCGTTGGAATTTGAGAACCACCGCCCGCTTTACAATTGGTTCATTGAAGCACTGGACATATACCCCAGTGAACAGACGGAATTTGCTCGTCTTAACTTGAATTACACTATCATGTCGAAGCGCAAGTTGCTTCGTTTGGTGGAGGAAGGCGTGGTAGACGGCTGGGATGATCCCCGCATGCCGACCATTTCCGGATTGCGCAGGCGCGGATACACCCCGGAGAGCATTCGCGTATTCGCAGATCGAGTTGGCGTCGCAAAGCGCAACAATACCATCGACGTTAGTTTGCTGGAGTGGTCGCTACGGGACGATTTGAATCGCCGCGCACCTCGCGTCATGGCGGTGCTGAACCCCATTCGCTTGGTAGTACTGAATTACCCGGAAGGCCAGACGGAGATGCTGACGACTGTCAACAATCCGGAGGACGAGGCAGCGGGTACGCGTGAGATTCCTTTCGGGCGTGAGCTGTGGATGGAAGCTGAGGATTTCAGGGTGGACGTCAACAAGAAGTGGTTCCGGTTGGCTCCAGGACGAACGGTGCGCTTGAAATCT
>JBELBV010000071.1:0-4277 GCA_042095135.1 Flavobacteriales bacterium
CATGAAAATGTGAACCAACGTCGCTGGCCACAGACTGTCTGTTTGTAAGGTCACCCAACACAACAGGAACCCCAGCGGGATGGCACCAATGGCCTCGTCCCGTCCCTTGGGCACATGGGTCGCAGAGTACAGCACCGTGTTGATGGCGACCGCCGGCCACGCACCCAACGCCTCGACCAGTGGAAACAAAAGCACGCCGCGGAATAAAAATTCATACCCGGCGAGGTACAACGCCCAACCGAGCCAATTCACGGCCATCATCGAGCTACTCCATTCCCGGGCTTGAACTTGCGGATACTGAGGGTCAAATTTTCGCGCGCCCAGAGCAGCGACGCCAATGACCACGGCTCCCAATCCAAGGGTCCATTTCCAGATCAGTGCATTGTGTTCTGCCGGCCATGCCAATCCCAGCGCCTCCGGTCCCCAGCCAATGGCTTGGTGGAGCACCAGGGCAGGCACCAAGCCCATGGTCACAAATCCCCAAGCTTTGGCGGTAAAGATGTGCCACAGGCAGGCCCGGTCATGCTCCATGCGGTCGTGAAAAGCACGGCGTAAGCCTTCTGAATGGAACGTGAACCAAAACAGCAAGAATCCAACCAAGGCCACGCCCAACGGCACTACCGATTGGGCGTCCTCCGGAGAAAGGGATGGGATCAAATGCATCATTCTCCGTTGGATTTCTTTCGGGTCCGAACGTAATTAAAAATCGCCATTGCTGATTTGAGAGGGCGTGGGAAAACACGAAGCAACCCAAGGGTCAACCAGTTTTTCACGCCGGGGATGATGACGGCTTTGCCGCGCAACGCTCCATCCAATGCCGATGCCGCTACCTCATCGGGTTTCATGGCGCTGACCCGCGCCAATGTTGACCCATGGCGCAACTGCTCGATCACCACCGGATTGGTCAACATGGCGCCCGGTTGCACCACGCTCACTGAGATGCCAAAAGGTTTCATTTCCCCCCGAATGCCAATGGTAAACGCCCGCACGAAAGCCTTTGAGGCGCTGTAAACGCTCTTGTACGGCATGGCAAAATTGGCCGCCATGCTCGACACGTTGAGGACATATCCCGCTTCTTTCTCAGCCATACCTGGCAGAAAGGCCTGGCACATGGAAACGGTGGTGCTCATGTTCAAATCCATCATCAATTGGTTGGCTTCCGGCCGTGAATGGATGAACTCCGACGTTCCTCCAGCGCCCACGTTATTGACCAAAAAATCAATGTGAATGCCGGCTTCCTCTAATTGCTCTTTGAGCAAGTTGGCACAGCCGTCTTGCACCAGGTCCATATCGATGCCCAGGGATTGGACGTTGTACTCTTGAGCAAAACGTTGGACCACGGCGGCCACGTCGTCACCGGGTTTGGATACACCGACGATGTTGTAACCGCGTTCGGCCAACCCCTTAAGAAACGAGGCGCCCAGGCCGGAAGCTGCCCCTGTTACCAGGGCCCACGGAGCATGTGATTGTAGAATCATGATTGAAAATTAGCGCATGATGCTGACCCAACCAACGCGCGACTCCACATTCACAGATTGCGCATCTTCTGAACCCCAACGGAAGGAGAGGCGGTAGGTGTACATGTTGTTCTGTACGAAATAGCCCGAGTACTCGCCGCCACCTTCGTAGCTGCCAATCCATTCGAATGTCGGGTCTTCCGTTGCGAACACGATGTGGCCCCATCGGTCGAAGATTTCCAACTTGAAATCATAGAGCGGACACGACGCCTGCATCTCGAGAACTTCATTGACTCCATCGCCATCAGGCGTGATGGCATTGGGCACGAAAACTTCGCAGGGACAGTCCTCCCCGATGACGGAGAAATCGAAGTCGATGGAAAACATAGCCTCCGCCGTGCAGCCCGCAGCGTCCTCCGCGGTCACACTATGCTCACCGACTGGCAGGAGGTTGAACACGCCGGAAGTGTTGTCCTCGTCACCGTTCAATTGATAGATGACAGGCTCCACCGCTCCATTGGCCTGTGCCCGAATCCGTCCGTTGTCGAACCAGGTGCAGTTGACGTTGCTCTTTTCTGAAAAACTGATGGCCAGGTTGCTTTCGTTGGTTACCACCGCTTCGATTAGTCCTTCGCAGCCGCTGCTGTTGGCCGCGAGCACCGTGAAGACCCCTCCGTGCAGCCCTTCAAACAGGCCGTCCGCTTGCCATATCGATCCGCCATTGAGGCTGAATTGGAAGTTGGAAGGTTCGTCGGCTGCCACTTCGATGGAGCCGGTTCCGTCGCTGCAGTATTCGTTGTTGGTGCTGACCAATTGCAGGTTGGGCGCGTCTCGATTGACTTGAATCACCTGCTGCACCTCGCAACCATTCTGGTCGGTCGCTGTGACGGTGTACTGGCCTTCGACAAGGCCATTGAATGCGTTGCCCGTGGCACTGGGACCGGGCACCAAGGTGAGGGCATACGGCCCTTCGCCCCCTTCGGCGTTTACCACCACGCTTCCGTCATTGCCCGAACAGCTTTCGTTCTGCACGGAAACGCTGGCATCAAACCCGATGCACAAGGTTTCTTGGCAAGCGGTCACCGCGTTGTTCAGGAGGTTCTGTAGGCTGTTTTCGACATAGGTCTCCATGCGTTCCACCTGCCCTGCCGAGAACATGAACAAGCATGCGTCGTCGCAGTAGTCCATGTACGATGGCCACAAGATGGGCGCCGTGCAGTTGACGATTTCTTGACCTGCTGGGCATCCATATTGCGCACCATCGGTGACCGGCGTGTCCGCCACGTCATCGGTGCTGGCGCAACCGCCATTGCCCCACGGGTGCTCCAACAGCAAGTAGTGACCTACCTCGTGGGTGATGGTACGACCCATATTGTACGGGGCGCTGATGTTGTTGCCGCCGCACGAAACGCTGCCGAAATACGCCGGATCGCAAGTGACCCCATCGCCATTGCCCGAGCCTCCGAGCGGAGAATACCCCAGCACGCCCCCGCCAAGCGGTCGCACCCAAAAATTGAGGTAGCCGGCCCAATCACCGTCGTTGTCGTTTTGGTCGTTATCGACCTCGTCGACGGTCACCGCGTAGTCGCCGTCGCTCAATCCATACCCTGCTGGGTGGTTGAGTGTGGCCAGGCAAAAACTGATGCACGATTCTTGGTTGCTGATTCCGGGCCAGATGCTCGTTTGTAGATCGTACCAAGTGTCGATATCCGGATTGTACGCCCCAAAATCTTCGTTCAAGGTCTGGATTTGAGACAATGCCATCTCGATGGCGCAATCGAGGGGAACTCCGGTATTTTGGAAATGAACCGCTACGGGGATGATGAGCGGCGCATCGCACTCGTCGCGGTTGCCGGAGGCGATGATCTCGTTGACCGCATCCACTTTGTCTTGGTGCAGTTTTTCTAAGCCGGGCAATCCCATCATGTGGGCATGCACCGAGTCGGTTCCGCAAGTGCGTTGACTATGTGCGGGGATGGAGAAGGCCAGCAAAAAACTGATGCTGAAGAGAATGCAAATCGTTCGCAAGGCGACGGTGGTTGGTTTCGTGTGCAAAGAACCGAAAAATCCAACAGATGGTTGCACTTACGGAATTGCATGAAAATCACGAAATTGCAGCATGGGAATTTGCATTCAATCCTTCCGTTTGCACCGGATGTTTTGGCCCCTCTCTTGGGTCCTTACGCTGCTGCTGCTGGTCTGGCCCAACCAACCGGTTTCGGCTCAGGCCTTGGGAGTTACCTACCAAAACGCCATCAACCTCGGAGGCGGATGCTACCGGTTGACCAACGCATCGAGCAGCCAACGCGGCGCCGTCTGGTACTTCGGCACGGTGGACATAAGCCAAAGTTGGGAGATGACGGCGGACGTGTACCTCGGCACAAACAACGGCGGTGCGGATGGGATGGTGTTCGTTTTGCGCGACCTCGGGGCCCCCACGCTAGGTGGTGGTGGAGGCCTCATGGGGTACGGCGGCAATTTTGCAACGGCTGAAATTGCACCGAGCGTAGGTGTGCAAATGGATACTTACCAAGGCTTAGCCAACCACGCCGACCCGAATTACGATCACCTCGCCATTTTCCGCGACGGTGTCGTGGACCACAATGATCCAGAGGAACTTGCCGGACCGGTGCCCGCCTTGACCACCTTCGGCAACATCGAAAATGGACAGGAATACCAATTGCGCGTCACCTACAACGCCACGACGAACGGGATGACCGTCTATTGGGACTGCGTGGAGCGTCTCTCTGAAACGGTTGACATCGAGGACATTCTCGGATCCAACACAGCCAAATGGGGCTTCACCGCAGCCACGGGCGG
>JBELBV010000072.1:0-3999 GCA_042095135.1 Flavobacteriales bacterium
ACAACTAGCCAAGCTGATTGACAAGGGACTAAGAAAGTTCTGACGCGTGTAGTTCATTCGATGGCAAACCCTCTGTCATCGTATGCAAAAAGTACCGTGAAGCACCTCATCCGCATCGGAGATTTGCCCCATGCGAGGAGGGAAGTGGTGTGTTTTTGCTTGGGTGTGGATGGCGTGCTTAGGATGCAACAAAGCCACCGAATCGTTTGAAATCCAAATTCTGCACGTTGGAGGCAAGCCCCATGCGAATCAACCCGTGGTCCCATTTGCTTCCGACTCAATCACTGCCGACTGGTGGTCGTACGATGTCTTCTCTACGTTAGGAGACACCGTTTGGACCGATAACCATGGCAAAGTGACCCTTCCCTGCCCGCGTGACCGATGGGATGGACTGATCTGTTCTCTGCGAACGCTCCATGAGCTGCCACGTGCGTACGCCTTGACGTTTGCGAATTTGCAGGCCCCATCAGCAACCTCAATCTATTGCATCCCAGGTGCAGCGTACATTCGATTTGTTGGCAACCGCCATGGGAAAGCTGCCCGCAACGGTTTTTGGCTTTTCCACGCGTGGGAAACCCAGAACCTGAAGCCCGAACGATGGCTCACACCAGGTCAGCCTCCTGCCCCATCCCTCCTCCTCCACCATTGGATTCATCCCAACGAATTTCTTCCCACCACACGAAGGCATGTTGCGCTGTCGCCTAACGGCGAAGTCGACACACTGCCTGTCCTCATCATCCGTGCGGAAATGATTGGTGACACGACTTGTCATTCCATTCAACTCTAAGGCCCTAACACTCAAACCAAGATTCAATGCGTTTCGCAATTCAGCTAACGCTCCTGTCCGCAGGAGCCCTACCTTTCATCGGCCACTCTCAAGTTGGCCTACCCGAGAAATCCCGCCAAAATCAATTCGTATGGGAGAAGTCCTCCACTCCTTTCATGGGACGCAATCAACAGGATCTGGATTCCATTTTCCGGAGCATTGTGCACGAGGAGCATGCCATAGCCCTCGCGCTCTCCGTGAGGACGGACAGCATCCCTGAAGAATGGACCACCATCGGCCCACTCTGTGACGCCTCTCTCGTCAACGTATCGTGCTCTCACCGTTACATTCAGCCGGGATTGAGCCGCTTCATCCTGCCTGCCTCGACGGTGCCGGAAACTTTTGAATCCGGGCAATGGACACTGGTCGTAAATGGCGAGGAAATGCCGGTGCTTCCAGGAAGCCCGATGGATATTGAATTATCCACCAATACCGAGGCCGTAACGGTTGGACTGCGGCTCGAACTCGAGGATGAAACGTACGAGCAACACCTGCTCCTCCCAGTACTAGGTTCCTTCAGCTGCCCTGAACCGGATCTTCCCCCTTGGCCAACACTCAACGGAGAAGACCCACATTGGGTCGGAATCTTTGATGACGGTGAAGCTGTTACTGGGCAGGCATTGGTCAAAATGGGAGCCGACGGCCTATTCGACAAACCGCTCATTCTCTTGGAAGGATTTGACCCCAATGTCGGGGGACACATGCCCACGTATGGATACGGCGACTTGAATTGGGAGGTCATATGGAACTGCGATGGCGCATACAACGAAGCACTTGGTGGACTCGAATCGATGCTTGAGGCGGTGCTACAGGAAGGATTTGATTTGGTGTTCCTCGATTTTGAGGACGGTACGCGTTCCATCTATCAACAAGCAAAATTGCTGCGGCATATCATCGAGCAATGCCGAGATTACCGAGCCAATGCTGACCCTTTGGTGGTCATCGGTCCGAGCATGGGCGGTGTCGTTGCTCGCGAAACCTTGAGGAGCATGGAAGCGGAGGGAATCGATCACTGCGTACGCCTTTTCGCAGCACTGGATTCCCCGTTCCGTGGGGCCTACCTGCCCATTGCCCTTCAGGAAGCGATTGCCTTCTTTGCTGAATTTTCAGTCGATGCTGAACTCTTATTCAACGCCTTGCTCTCTCCCGCAGCGAGCGAACTTTTGGTGACATCTCCATTCCATCCAGTAGAGATTCGATCCAACCTCGAGGCCCATCAAGAGCAGTTAGGCTTGCCCAACCGTTGCGTGAACCTCGCCGTCGCAAATGGCCATCCCAATGTCCCGAATTCGGCTCCGGCTTTGTGGTACGCGGCAACCGAGTCGTTTTTGGGGTGGGATTACATCAACATCCATCTGCACGGCCAACCAGGTGACCTGACCCATCCTGAAACCGCTCCGAATGCACCCGTTATCTTCGAAGCATCGCTGCTCAATCCCACTTGGGAGTGGGGCGAGTCCCTGGTTCTAGATGGATTGGCCTGGACGGACATTGACCTGTTCCATTTTGAGGACTTACCCGGCGGTACATCCACGCATATGGCTAAATTCAAAGCCGCTCTTTCCCTTGTCGGTATCGAGCCTGATTCCTACACCCCAACAAGCGTCTACGTCCCTGCGCTATCCGCTCTTGACATCCCCTTTGAATCCCCATTTTCTGCTGCTGAGATTGATTTTGACTTCTGGTCCTTGGAGCCCATAGAGACTTCCCCTGCCCCGCACTGCGATGTGAGCCAGCACTTTGAATTCCTTTGGGATTACATCGTCCATGGTCAACCCCTCCTTGTTGAGCCCTTCGGTCTAGACACTGCATGGTGCCTGGGGTGGCAAAACTCCACACAACAAATGATAACCGGAGCTGGAACACCGAATGAATCAGAATACTCCATTGAAATTGGAACTTCTTCCTGCAATGGGCCGGGAGAATGGCCTCTGTTCACATGTGAAACTAGCCCATGCTCCCCTGCACTAAACATCGGAGCAGGTCGCACACTGAGCATTGGCGATTCCCTCGGTGCGGGATCCTCCCATGCTCAATTCACTTTGTCCGAAGGATCATCCTTGAAAGTCCAAGGAACCATGCACATCGGACCTCATTCCACCCTGGTCTTAAAAGAAAATGCCGAATTGGTGTTAGAGGATGGCACCCTCCGCGTAGACCCATTTGGTTCGATTATCCAGAAACCCAACAGCCGCATCAAGACCATAGGAGGTGGCAATATTTTTCTAAATGGTTCGCAAGCCGTTTGGCAAAATGAAGGTGTCGTGCACCTCGATCCGTTCGACACCTTGCTGGTTACCTCTCAATCAGCGAATCACGTGGGAGAAATCCAATTCGCAGACGAAACTGGATACACATTCCTTGGGGACCACAGCCTCTTTGCAATAAAAGGGCCTTCGGAGGCAGCGATCGACTTGACGTTGATAGCTGAGGCAAAAACAGCTGCAGAGGGCCAGGGAACATTCCTATTGGAGCGTGCAACTATGCATTTTCATAACGAGGCAGAATGGCACGTTGGCGTCAAAAGCCGCTTCACTGATGTCACAGCAAGTGGCTACACACCCGACCATCAATTGCTCTTCAGCAACCGAATACGCTGGCAGAATGGAACCCTTCAAGACATGGCTCTTGCAGCCTCGAATGGCGGGATTGCGGGGGTCATCCTTCAAGAGGTGATTGGGGTTGGATGCACCGCGGATTTCACCAATACAGGTATTCGATTGGACGGCTGCGAGTTCGAACAATCAACCGTGCAGTGCTCCAACCTTGCACCCCATTCGTGGGTGGTATCGTGCTCTTTTTTTGGTGGAGGAGAAAACCTCCCCCAATTGGACGTATTCGGATCAACATCCAACCTGTTTCTCGAGGGCAATCGATTTGAAAATCACACCATTGGATTGCGGTTGCGGCAGGCGCAAACGACCGCCAGCTGCAACGCATGGCTAGGAAACGAAATCGGCGTCTTTTTGGACACATTATCGTTCTTCAATGCGCAATCGCCCTTTGGGAAAAATCAATGGCTTGACAACGGCATTCACATTCGATGTCAACATGCCAACCTGCCGTTGTTTGCGTCCGGAACAAACACCTTTGGAGATGCGGATGATGCACTCCTTCTGGGAACGCTCAACCATCCCATCGTGGGAGACCCCTCTACGAGTAATCCACCTCAC
>JBELBV010000073.1:0-3990 GCA_042095135.1 Flavobacteriales bacterium
CCAAGTCTTCATCCCTTTTCGGCACCTTCACTTTGCCCTCCTCTGCCACAACAGGCGCGGGGTTGTGCACAGGTTTACGAATGAAATACAACCTACCGCCTCGCAATTCATGGGCGGGGAAATCGTCGAGGACCAACCGACCATCAGCCATACGTACGAAGAGCTCAGAGGGGCTGTCAAGCCTCACACGGTTCGCCAGTTCATCAAGATTAGCCTGGATGAAGTCGATGCCCAACTTCTTGAACTGTTTGCGCAACTTGTCCTTGCCTTCGGCGGCCAGTTTTTTCCGGTTGGCGCGCAAAGCCGCCCGGACCTTTGAACGCGCGGAAGCCGTCACAACCATATTGAGCCAATCCTCTTTGGGCTTCTGCTTGCGCGAAGTGAGAATCTCAATCTGATCACCACTCTCAAGAACATGGCCGATGGGCACGAGCTTCTTGTTGACTTTGGCGCCAATGCACTTTTGCCCCACTTGGGAGTGCACACGAAAAGCGAAATCCAAGGCAGTGGCACCCTTCGCCAAAACGATGAGGTCGCCGTTTGGTGTGAATACATAAACCTCTTCATTGAAAAGATCGAGCTTGAGCTCGTCTACAAATTCCAATGCACTGTCCTCTCCACCCTCAATGACTTCCCGAATCTGGCCAATCCACTGGTCCAAGCGGCTATCAGCCTGCTGGCCTTTGTAGCGCCAATGCGCAGCGTACCCCTTTTCCGCATTTTCATCCATGCGCTCAGAGCGGATCTGCACTTCCACCCATTTACCAGTTGGTGACATCACTGTAGTATGCAGGCTTTCATACCCGTTGGCTTTGGGAATGGAAATCCAGTCGCGCAGACGGTCAGGGTTAGGAGGGTAGAAATCTGTTACCACGCTGTACGTGCGCCATGCGTCACTCTTCTCTTGCTCTGGGTTGGTTTCCAAAACAATGCGAATTGCGAAGATGTCGTAGATGTCTTCGAAAGACACCTTTTGCTTCTGCATTTTGTTCCAAATACTCGCAATAGACTTGGGGCGTCCTTTCACCGAAAACTTCAAACCCTCTTTGTTCAGTGCCTCCTTGATCGGAGCGGCGAAAGAGTTGATGAAACGCGTCCTCACAGCCTTGGTCTTGCGCACTTTCTGTTCAATCTGCGCATACTCTTCTGGCTGTCGATAACGCAGGCTTAAATCCTCAAGTTCGCTTTTGATGGTGTACAAGCCCAATCGGTGGGCAAGCGGCGCATACATAAAGTCGGTCTCACCTGCGATTTTGAGCTGCTTCTCCCGTTTCATGCTATCCAATGTGCGCATGTTGTGCAGCCGGTCGGCAATCTTGATGAGTATCACCCGAATGTCGTCACTCAATGTGAGCAACATCTTCCGGAAGTTCTCAGCTTGAGCACTTTGGGAAGGATCGAAAATTCCCGAGATCTTGGTCAACCCATCGATGATGGCCCGTTCCCGCTTCCCAAACAGCCGCTCAATGTCCTCTAACGTCACCCACGTATCCTCCACAGTATCGTGGAGCAGTGCGCAAACTATGCTCGTCGTATCGAGCCCGATCTCCTCTGCGCAAATCCTTGCCACCGCAACAGGATGGAAGATGTAGGCTTCTCCGGAACGCCGGCGCATATCCTTGTGCGCTTCCACTGCCAACTCCCAAGCCTTGCGAATCCGCTTACGGTCCTCCTTGCCTTTGCTCTGCTCAGCAGCACGCAGCAAACGCCGATACTCACGCGCAAGGTCACGTTTCTCTATCTCATAGTTCGGGATGGTCATCCTTTCCCGAAGGTAGAAATGGACGAACTTGTGACCATGTCTAAAAAAATCCGGATTGGATGGATCAGCAATTCCGCTGTAGGTATGAGTGAAACCTTCATATCTGACAACCTATCCCAACTACAATCTTGGGCTGAAGTCAAGGCTTGGTGCGGCCGCAAGCCCAATGACAAGGGGAGGGCCGACGTAGAATATTTAGATTTCGATGATGTGCCGCAAAGGTTGCACCACATCATCCGCAGCAAATTGAGTCGGCAAAATGTTTTGCTCGCAAACAAACAATCCAAAGCAAAACGGTTATTGAAATCAAAGCTGGAGGACTTTCAGCCCGATTTGCTCTGGATAGAATTCGGCACTACCGCAGAGGTCATTGCTCCTCTTCTGCGAGAATTAGACATTCCATATGTCATCAATGTCCACGGCTACGACGTCAGCAAAGAGTTCAATCGTCCTGAATACCGTGCTTCGTTCGTGGCCATTGCGAACGCGAGTCATTCCATTATCTGCGCCTCGCATCACACACGAAACCTGTGCATTGCGTCTGGCATCAGAGCTTCTCTCTGCCATGTTATTCGTTATGCACTGGATGGCGAAATCATCAAAAGGAACCCAGCAATACAAACCTCAACAAGCCCCAGTTTTGTGCATTTTGGCAGACTCACTGCGAAAAAAGCGCCGATCGTAACACTCGAAGCATTTCGAGTTGCCCAACAATCGCTTCCTGAAGCCCAGATCACCTTCATAGGGTCAGGACCACTTGAGATAGAACTCAGGGAGAGAATCAAAAATCACAAATTACAAGGGTCGATCCACCTCATACCTGCAATGGAGCGCATCCAAGCTCTGGAACTGGTTCAATCCAAATGGATTTTCTGTCAGCACAGCGTTACCTCATCAGACGGGGACCAAGAAGGTTTCGGACTAAGTCCTGCTGAAGCAGCATTGCTTGAAATGCCAGTCATTAGTACGTTCCACAACGGCATACCCGAGCACGTCAAAGATGGCCTCACAGGCATCCTGACGCGAGAATGGGACATAGAGGGTATGGCCAAGGCCATGGTGAAATTGGCCCGCGATTCAGCACTGAGAAACAAAATGGGAGCCATGGGTCGAAGCAACATTCTGGATTTGTGCTCCCAAGAGAAACGCACCTCGGCGATACGCCAACTTCTGGAAGAATAGGCATGACCAAGGTTTCAATCATAACTCCACTGTTTAACCGGGCTCATGTGCTTCAGGAAACAGCAGACAGTGTATTCAATCAGTCATACACCGATTGGGAATGGATCGTAGTGGATGACGGGAGTACTGACCTTGGGCCTCATATGGTCAAGCATTGGGCTTCCCAGGATAACCGAATACAATTTCATCTGCGCAACCGCGAACCCAAAGGCGCCTGTACATGCAGAAATACAGGTGCGAATAAGTCAAAAGGCGAATTCCTCATTTTCCTTGACTCAGATGACCTCTTGGCTCCTCTCTGTTTGGAGAATCGAGTGAAATACGAGGAGGCTTGCTCAAAAAAGCAAGATGTCGTGCACTATTTCCAAACCGCCATCTTTAAGGACAATCCGAATGAAGGACACCTCTGGGACGACCCCGAGCATCCAGTCAGTTGGCTAGAAGGTTTGTTAGGAATGAAGCCTCCATGTCAAAGCACCGGGACGATGTGGCACCGGAACACCTGGGAAAGAACAGGAGGATGGAACGAAAAATTACGGGTTTGGCAGGACATAGAACTGCACATGCGCGCCCATTTCAAAGGCATAGAATTCAGAGCAAGCAACCTTCAATCCGTGGATTTTCTGCACCGGGTCTCTTCAGATAGCATTAGTCGCGTCGGGTTCCATTCTGCTGAGAAATTGGCCAGTCGAGTCGCCGTGGTTTATTACGCACTCCAACATAGACATCACATTCAGACCCAAAACGAACAAAAAGCTTTGGCTGGAATGACCTTGTCGTTGATTCGAAACCTTTCACAACACAGCAACTGGCATGAGGCTGAATCCCTGCTTGAAAGGGCCCAATCAAGTCTTCAACCTGATGAAATCAAACTTGGACTAAAAATCCTTCGATTTCGGCGATGGAAGCTGGACCGAATTCCACAATTGCGCAGGCAAATTCAAAGGCAATGGGATGAAACATTGCCCTCCAGCAGCCGTAAATTGGGAAGACAACGCTGGACATCCCCAACACCATGAAATCTAATGTTCTTGTCACTGGCGCAG
>JBELBV010000074.1:0-3970 GCA_042095135.1 Flavobacteriales bacterium
ATTGGTTTACTCAAAGTCCCACATCAAGGAAGGGACCAGCATTGGTGCTTCCACTGTGGTGGGTGCTTCAGGGATGATGTGGGTATGGGGCGGTGTGGGTAAGAAGGAGAAAATCTTTCTTGAACAATTGGGGGGAGTGGAGATCGGCAGCAACTGTAGAATTGGCAGCAACATCACGATTGTGCGAGGCAATGCCAATGAGATTACTAAAATCGGCAATGATGTTTGTATCGCACACGGCTCAATGGTGGGCCATGGTTGCCGTATAGACGACCTGGGGCACCTTGCGAACAATGTTGCGTTGGGGGGCAGCGTCGTTTTGGGAAAGGCTTGTTTCTTGGGGAGTGGGGCTACTGTTTCTCCCGGAAATGTCTTGACAGATGGGGTGGTTTTAGGTGCTGGAGCTACACTGGTCAAAAATGCGGTTGAACCCGGAGTTTATGTGGGTTGCCCTGCGGTTAGAAAGGAGGCTACAAAACGCGACATGAGGGGGGTGCCCAAGTGGCGTTAGCCCTTGTATCTATGTGAAGAGACGTCTGTAGTGGTCAGAACACACTTCTGTGTTCAGGTGCTGAAGAAGCGCTTTTTCGTTTTGCTCTGTGTATTGCTGTAGCTCACGCATTGACCTGAGCGAAAAAGCCTCGACGCTGCCTGTTTTGATCCCCATGCCTTGGTAAAAGCTGTAGGTGGGGTTTTGGGGGTGAAGGAAAATGGGCTTGCCTCGAAGTATAAAGCTGTTGATGTTGGCCAGCCCTTGCTGTCGGATGTTGGGGAATACGCCCGCGTCCATGCTGTCAATGTGGGCTAGATATTGTTTTATCGGAACCCGTGTCATGAGAAACTTTACGTCACTCCGTTCCGAGAGCCGATGGGTCAGCCATTCCGCATATTTGGAGTCGCCATAAGACAAGGGAAGGTGCCACTGAACAGATTCAGGAGGCATTTGATTTTCTAAAAAATCGAGGTGATTCACCGAAGGGAACGCACAATGACCAACCTGAATTTGTAGACTGCTATCTTGTGGAGCTTGGGCTGTTTCAACGGAAACCACATCGTTAAAAGACTTTCCGTAGAAAAAGGGTTCCATCGTGGCCCGTTGGACGGGAATCAAACTTTGAATCAGCTCGTATTCTTTTGGGTTCATGATGAGAATGGAGGCCACTTGTTTTAGCGTTTGGTGCCATGATTTTCTGTGCATCAGGTAATAACCGATGTAACGTTTGGTGGCGGCTAAATTGAAGCTTTGGTAGGCTTGGGTCTTTGGCCCTATTGGGTCATACCGAACCAGTGGATTGCGGTAGACCTCGGCGCCATAAAAAACCCAATGGATTCTCAAGTCCCTGTGTTTTTTAAGCCAATGGCAGACCATGGGGAGGAGAAAGTGTACAAAGACCTTGCGGAAGTTGTTCGGGCGGGGTGTATTTAGATCCTTGAGATTGGTGTACGGGTAATCTCCTTTGGTGTAGACTTTATCTGGAGACTTCCCTACGATATAGATGTGGTTGGAATGGAGAAGATTGAGTCTTTTGAGTTGATTGCCGAAGCTGTCAGCAAAGCCCATGTCAGCCACCAAGTGTAGGTTGGGGAGCCCGACTTTTGGGTTAGATATTTGTGCTCCATCCATTGCTGTTGCAATGTGGTGATGGTTCTTGGGAATAGGGTTCTGGAGTGTGTTTTCAACCTTAAAATCTTTTCAATGATGCGGTATTTTGGTGTTTTTCTCGTTTCGATGTTCATCTGCACTGGGTCTGTTTTTGCTCAGCCTTCGTTGGGTTTTCCAAGTTTTCCTGGCGCAGGATATTCCTCAACACTGAGTTTTGGAGAGTACTTGGCACCTTCGCCGCCGGATGTTGAACCTCAGACTTGGGACTTCAGTGACGTGAACGGTACGGTGCTTTCCAACCTTGAATTGGTTCCGGCCGGAACCTCTCCGTTTGCACCCATGTTTGATGGCGCTGAGTGGGTGTCAATCAATGGAGATCAGGTGGCTTTTTGGGCGGTTTTAAATGGTGATTTTACCGTCTTAGGGAACGCCAACAATGCGAATGGCGTCACCGTGCCATTTTTGGACCCCCTGGTACAGAGAAGCTTTCCCATGGAATTGGGGAACACTTTGTCTGACACCTTTTCAGCGAATCAAATGCTGTTTGGTTTACCGTACAGCTTGGATGGGAATGCAACATCCTCTATAGATGCGTGGGGGTCGCTCACGATGCCTGACGGAACAGTTTATCCTGAGGTATTGCGCATGGATTATTTTCAATACTATGCGGAAGCATATGACGGTGATACGGCCAACTGGTCGCTGAGTCAGGTTATGTACTTCGCTCCGGAATGGCCACTGCCGATGTTTTTGCACGAGGAGCTTTTGGTGACGGACAATGCGGGCGAAGAACTCCTGGCTTTCACTGATGTTGCCTGGTACAGCTCACCCGTGGCCTCCGCTGCTTCGGAAAAAACAGATTTTGAAAAGCTTGCTTTTCCTAATCCAGTAGTGCAGGGAGAGTTGTTACACTGGACGCTTCCGGCTGGATGTTATTGGAAGGTGATGTCCTTGAGTGGGCAAGTCATAGAGCACGGTGTGGTAACAAGCCAAGAAAGAAAAAAATTCGACACATCAACTTGGGATGCAGGCCTCGTCTTATTGGTGCCTTTGACCGCTGAGGGACGAGCGATGGGTCAGGTTCAGCGCGTGGTGATACAGCAGCATTGATGGTGGAATTTGCTGTGGCAGTTTTAGGCCTTTTTGAAACCCATTGGGCCGGTTTGGCAGGGATAGGCAATTTGAGTTTGTCTTGTGTCGAGGAAAGCGGGAAATTGAACCCATGCTGACGAAAAAGGCCCAGTATGCTTTTAGGGCGCTCACAGTCTTGGCCAAACGACAGAGAGAAAGTGCAGGTGAGGAGCCGGCTTTTTGGATGAATGCTCGGGAAATCTGCACGGCGTCACCAATGAGCCTGAAATTTTTGGAGCAAATCCTTGTGGAATTAAGGGAGGGCGGCCTTGTAAAAAGCCGACGCGGCCCACAAGGTGGTCATGCGTTGAGTGTGCCTTTAGAAGAAGTGAAAATGGCGAAAGTGATGCGGCTTATGGACGGTCCGATAGCGCCGTTGGCCTGTGTGAGTTTGCATTACTATGAGCGTTGTGACGATTGCGTTGAAAAGGACTGCGGGCTTCACCGCATGATGGCAGACGTTAGGGATGCTCAACTGGCCATTTTAGAGCACCGAAGTTTGGGGGACCTGCTTAATCCATAGTTATTAGGTGGGAAATATGTGTGGAACTGTATCTTTGCGGTATGGTGATACAATCCCCGACTTCAAATCTGGATGCGTTAATCGACAACTTGCGGGAGACCATAGGTGAACAGGCTACAAAGCGGCATACTTTGTTGACCACGTCGTTTAGTCACGAAGACCAGCTGTTGACATGGGCAGTTCTCAGAGCGGGCTTGTCTGTGGACCTTGTGTCCCTAGATACAGGACTTTTGTTTCCTGCAACGGTGCAAACTTGGAAAGAAACGGAGGCGTTCTTTGGTGTTGAAATCCGTTCCTTGAGTCCGGATGAAGGGCTGGTTGACCGCTTTAATAAAGAGCAAGGCCTTACCGCCATTTACCAAGATATCGGCGCGAGGAAGTCGTGCTGTGCTTTTCGGAAAATTGCTCCTCTGAAAAAGGCCTGTGAAGGCAAGAGTTGGTGGCTGACAGGCCTACGAAAAAGTCAAAGTTCCAACCGGGCAACCACGCCTAAAGTGGAGTTGGCTCCGGATTGGGGAGTCAAGAAATACCACCCACTCTTGGACTGGACTGATGCTCAGATCTTAGCGGGAGTAAAGTGGACAGGAGTTCCGGTAAACCCGCTGTATGAGATGGGTTATACAAGTATTGGTTGCGCACCTTGCACACGTCCAGTTCTGCCTGGTGAGCATCCCCGGTCAGGCCGTTGGTGGTGGGAACAGTCCTCCAAAGAG
>JBELBV010000075.1:0-3955 GCA_042095135.1 Flavobacteriales bacterium
CGAGCTGGGTTCAGAACGTCGTGAGACAGTTCGGTCTCTATCTATTGTGGGCGTTCAAGACTTGAGTGGACCCGTTCCTAGTACGAGAGGACCGGAATGGACATACCTCTGGTGTATCAGTTGTGGCGCCAGCTGCATCGCTGAGTAGCTATGTATGGATGAGATAAGCACTGAAAGCATCTAAGTGCGAAACTCACCACAAGATGAGGTCTTGTTGAGGGTCGTTGGAGACGACAACGTTGATAGGCCGCAGGTGTAAAGACAGTGATGTCAAAGCCGAGCGGTACTAATTACCCGAAAGCTTATAAAGGCAAGTTTTTCTACCAGTATGTTCTTATTTGATGAGACAGACCGAGATCGCTCGGATAAATCTGATCATCATGTCGTTTAGGTGTCTATTGCGGTGCGGTCCACCTCTTCCCATTCCGAACAGAGAAGTTAAGCCCACCAGCGCAGATGGTACTGCTACTGCGGGAGAGTATGTCGACGCCATTCTTAGGGCCCTCGAAAGAGGGCCCTTTTTTTATGTCTGATTTTCGGTAAGCAATCATTTACGAACTTCGCACTCCTTCAATCCAGTTCGCATGAACAATCTCATAGCCATCGTAGGTCGGCCCAATGTCGGCAAGTCAACCATGTTCAATCGGTTGACCGAGACGAAGGACGCCATCATTGATCCCACGTCCGGTACGACGCGTGACCGGAAGTACGGACGAGCGGAATGGACGGGGCGCCAGTTTACCGTGATCGACACTGGTGGATGGATCACCAAAAGCGATGATACATTTGAAGCAGCGATTCGCGCGCAGGTGCAAATCAGCATAGAGGAGGCAGCATTGATCTTGTTCATGGTCGATGGACAAACCGGTGTAACCGATTTGGACGAGGACATCGCTCGTTTGGTTCGCAAAAATGATAAGCCCGTGATACTGGCTTGCAACAAGGTGGATACGGCATCTCATGATCAACAGACCAGTGAGTTCTACCGGTTGGGTTTGGATAGCGATGTGCACCCGGTGAGCGCTTCGAGTGGCTATGGAACGGGTGACTTCTTAGATGCACTTGTTTCCATGTTGCCGAGTGATGGGAATGAGGAAGACAGTGGCTTGCCCAAGTTTGCTGTGGTAGGTCGTCCGAATGTGGGTAAAAGCACGCTGATTAACACGTTGGTCGGCAACGAACGAAATATTGTCACGGACATTGCCGGTACAACGCGCGACAGTGTACACACCCACTTCAACCTCTATGGGTTTGATTTTGAATTAATCGATACTGCTGGTCTGCGTCGAAAGAAGCAGATTGAAGATCAGCTGGAATTTTACAGCACCGTTCGGACGATTCGGAGCATCGAACAGAGCGATGTGTGCCTGCTGCTGATCGACGCACAGAACAGCATGGAGCGGCAGGACCAAGCGATTTTCTGGCAAGTCGTCAACAGTTACCGAGGCGTTGTTATCCTGGTTAATAAGTGGGACCTCATTGAGAAGGACCACCAGACGATGAAATCATTTGAAGAGACGATTCGTGAGCGAATTGCACCGTTTACCGATGTGCCCATCCTCTTCACCTCGAACTTGACCAAGCAGCGTATTCTCAAGGCGTTTGAAGTAGCTATGGAGGTCTATGAAAACCGCAATTACAAGATACCGACCAGTCAGCTCAATGACTTCTTGCTGCCCATCATTCAGAACCAGCCGCCGCCGATGTACAAAGGCAAGATGGTGCGCATCAAGTACGTGACTCAAATCAAGTCGCAGACACCGACGTTTGCCTTCTACTGCAACTTGCCGCAGTATGTAAAGGATCCGTACAAGCGGTTTTTGGAAAACCACATCCGCTCGGAATGGGACCTATCAGGGGTCACCATCCGGTTGTTCTTCCGAGAAAAATAAGCGGCCGGAGCTGCTAGGCTTTAGCCGTAAACGGTAAAGTCAACTTCACCCGTAGCGACGTTGTATACACCACCTACAATTGCGATGCTGCCGTCTGCTGCTAGGCCAGCGAGGATGTCGCTTTCCTGCTTAATTCGGTCGCAGACCAATCGCACGTTGTTCGCTACGCATGTGTCGATTGCCTCGTCTGAAGGGTTGTCCCCGTGTGCTTCACGAACCGGTGCGACCGCTGGCTCAATGCGTTCGAGCAATCCAGTGAGGTTACCATCTTTCAGTGCGGCGTAGGCTCCCTTGACCGCTCCGCATGATGAGTGTCCCAACACCAACACCAATTTCGACCCGGCATATTTGCAAGCGTACTCGATGGAACCAAGGATGTCACCATTGACGGTGTTCCCGGCCACGCGGGCGACAAAGAGGTCACCAATCTGAGCATCGAAGATTTCCTCAATCGGTGCACGGCTATCGATGCATCCCAGAACGGCGGCGTACGGTGCTTGGCCTTTGGCGGCGCCGTTGAGCAGTGCAGAACGCTGACGCGTGTTGGGCGCTTGGGACAAGAACCTTTGGTTCCCGGCCTTGAGCAATTCGAGCGCATCGGCTGCGGTCAAGCTGCTCTGGAAATCGGCGTCAATGGAAGTAGAAAGGTCGAGGTATTCGGCTGTTTTAGACATGGCTTGATGTATTTGGGCAAAAATACTACTGAGCACATATCGCCTGTATAAGAAAATTGTGAATTTGATTAAAGAGGAGGCAGCGGCCTCACCGGGTTGCCAAGACTTCACAGGGCCTTTTCCCTCCGTCTTTCGCGATAAGCATTGCAAACATAGCGCGGTCTTTTGACGTTTGGAAATTTGCGTGCTTACTTTTGTCGCCAACGATATGAGCTACTTTTTTACCTCCGAGTCCGTTTCAGAAGGACATCCCGACAAGGTTGCTGATCAAATCAGCGATGCCTTGATCGACCAGTTTTTGGCCTTTGATCCCACGTCCAAGGTCGCGTGTGAAACGCTGGTCACGACGGGCCAAGTCATCCTGGCCGGTGAGGTGAAAAGCCAGGCATATTTGGACGTGCAAACCATCGCGCGCGACGTGATTTCGCGCATCGGTTACACCAAGAGCGAGTACATGTTTGATGCCCAATCGTGCGGGGTGCTGAGCGCCATCCACGAGCAGTCCAGCGACATCAACCAAGGCGTAGAACGCACCCAGCCCGAGGAGCAAGGTGCAGGTGACCAGGGCATGATGTTCGGTTACGCGTGCAAGGAGACGGCCAACTTCATGCCGCTTCCACTCGACCTGTCACACCGCCTGCTGCAGGAGCTCGCCGCCATTCGCCGTGAGTCGCCCAGTCCGATGCCTTACCTGCGCCCGGACTCGAAGTCCCAGGTGACGATTCAATACGCTGATGACAACACACCCGAGCGTATCGAGGCCATCGTTGTCAGCACCCAGCACGATGATTTCGATGAGGAAGTAGCGATGCTGGCCAAAATCAAGCAGGATGTTCGTGACATCCTGATTCCCCGCGTGAAGGCGCAAATGAGCAGCGATGTGCAAGCCCTGTTCGGCGACGATATCAAATTGCATGTCAACCCCACGGGCAAGTTCGTGATCGGCGGACCGCACGGCGACACCGGCCTCACCGGCCGCAAAATCATCGTCGACACGTACGGTGGCCGCGGCGCCCACGGAGGCGGCGCGTTCAGCGGCAAGGACCCCTCGAAGGTGGACCGTTCAGCGGCTTATGCAGCGCGTTACATCGCCAAAAACTTGGTGGCCGCGGACGTGTGCGATGAGGTGCTGGTGCAGTTGGCTTATGCCATTGGAGTTGCCGAACCGGTGGGGTTTTATGTCAACACCTACGGTACGAGTCGCGCCGGAATTTCAGACGGCGAGCTTGCGGCGAAGATCAAGCCGCTATTCCCGACCAAGCCGTTCGACATCGAGCAGCATTTCAAGCTGCGGACTCCGATTTATGAGGAGTCGGCAGCGTATGGGCACATGGGCCGTCAGCCTGAAACGAAGACGAAGCATTACGTTAGCCCCGAGGGAACAGAAGT
>JBELBV010000076.1:0-1535 GCA_042095135.1 Flavobacteriales bacterium
TTGACTCCCGCCACACTGAGTGCTTCAGCCAGCGATAACTGCACAGCTTCACCGACCATTGAGCTCTCCAAGGACGACACCAATTGGTCTTCCACATTGGCGTACACCTGTCTGGATTTGGGGGGCAATACGGTATATGTGCGGGCGACGGACGGCAACAGCAATGTGTCGACCAGCATTTCGGTCACCTTGACCATCGAGGACAATACGGATCCGACCATTTCGTCCATCACCTCTGGGGTGACGGAGATTTTGAGTGGGGCGGGATCGGCGACGATTGATGCCTCGAGCTACATCACAGCTTCCGACAACTGTACTGCCTCAGGAAGTTTGATTTACGAGATTTCGGAGATGGATGGCAGTGGCTATGTGACCACCTTCGCCGCCGACTGCAACGACCTGGGCGACAAGACGTTCTATTTCCGGGTGACCGACGCTTCGGGCAATCTGAGCACCGGTTCACAGGTCATTGCGATTGCGGATCAAACCGCGCCGGCCATTTCCAGCGTTTCCGGTGTAACTGTCAACCTCGATGCCAATGGTGATGCTACCATCACGGCTTCAGACACCTATGTTTCGGCGACAGACAATTGCACCGCATCGGGCGGTCTGACCTATCTCGTGAGCCGCGCGTCCGATGGGACGTTTACTTCGACATTGGCGGTGGATTGTGCCGACCTCGGAAGCTTGGACCTTTACTTCAAGGCGCAGGACGCAGAGGGCAACACCAGCGCCGCCTCTTCGGCAGCGACCTTCACCATTGCCGATGTGACGGGGCCAACGACCTCTGCGAACGCAACAACGGTGATCTTGGACGCGAACGGAGACTTCACATTGACTCCGCTGACCCTCGCGGCCAGCGCTTCAGACAATTGCTCTTCATCCATGACGTTCGAATTGTCCAAGGATGACACCAATTGGAGCAGCACCCTGTCCTACGATTGCAGTGACTTGGGTTCCAATACGGTTTATGTCCGGGCAAGCGATGGCACCAACGAGGGAGCGGGTGTGTCTGTGACGTTGACTGTCCAAGACTTAACGGGTCCCACAGTCACTGGCAGTGCCGGCAATCTGGTGTTGGATGCCGCAGGTGCGGTCACCATGACCGCTTCAGATGTATCGGCAGTGGCTTCTGATAACTGCAGCGTTTCAACGACCATTGAATTGTCCCATGACCAGTCTACGTGGGCATCATCGCTGGCCTTTGATTGTGACAGCCTGGGCGCTCGGACAGTGTATTTGAGGGCTTCGGATGGCACCAATGTCGGTGCTGTGACCTCAGTGACGGTGACGGTGTTGGATGATGAAAATCCGGTGGCCATTGCCAACGATATAACGTTGAATCTGACGGGGTCGACGGTCAACCTCGCTGCGAGCAACGGCACGTTCAATACTTCAACAGACAATTGTGGTGTGGTGAGCAGCACCATCACAGTCAATGGTGTGACCGGTTCCAGTTATGATTTTTCGAGTCTGGGGCTCTATACCGCGACGCTGACAGTGGTCGATGCTCAGGGTAATTCTGCGTCAAACAC
>JBELBV010000076.1:1635-3906 GCA_042095135.1 Flavobacteriales bacterium
TCTATACCGCGACGCTGACAGTGGTCGATGCTCAGGGTAATTCTGCGTCAAACACTGCACAGGTTACGGTGACGTCGGCGCCGACGGTACTGTACGAGGAAGACTTCGAAGACGCCTCTTTGCTCGCGGATGGCGACATGTGCGGGTCAGGATTGGTTGTATCTGCCAATGGCAACTTTTATGCGAACTGTGCAGCCAGCGATTTCATAGGTGTTGTTTCCTATAACGGCAGCCAGAAGTTCTCTTGGGAAGATTCAGAAGGTGCAGGCTGGGTGTCGCCGGTCATTTCCATAGATGGTTACATCGCTGATTTCTCGGCTACGCCTTCCGAGGAAACCAACATAGATGTCTCGGACAACCTTACCCTGTATATCAGTATCGATGGTGGTCCTTTTGAACAGGAAGACCAGCGCAATCGATGTGGTTGTACGCACGCGCCATTTTCTGCGACAGGGTTGATGGGATCTACCATGCAGGTCCTCATTGTTGGCTACAATGACCAGAATGAGAATTGGTACCTGGATGATGTCGTGGTGCAAGGATGTGTAGACCAAGACGGAGACGGGATATGCGACCCTGCGGATACTTGTGTTGATTTCCCGGCAGGCACTTGTGGTTGCACGGACATCACTGCCTGCAATTTTGATTCAGGAGCCAGTCAAGATGATGGCTCTTGTAATCTGCCTGGGATGCGTTGTGCGGCGCCGAGTGGGGCTACGGGTTATGTCTATACTCCCAATGCGGCCGGCGATGGGTGCGATTGCGCAGCAGTGTCCATGACCCAATTGTACATCGAGCCTTTCGATGATGAAGTCTACCAAGATGAGACCGGAACTTACCTGTCCATTTGTTCTGGTTATGACGCAAATGATGCCAATTGGTCGGTGTCCTGTTCTGGATCGGGAGGTGTGTTTGTTTTTCCATCTTCCCAAAGTGGTACAGACCTTTCCTTTAATGTTTACCAGGCATCAGATGCTATACTGACTACGGCTTCGGTTGATGTCTCGGGTTATTTGTCGGGGCAGGTCAGTGCAGTGGTCGAACCGAACAATATTGGTGACTATTTGGAGGCTTCGGATGGGTGGTCCATCAGTGTGAATAAAGACGGGGTCAATACAGGAATCGTGGCCAGCCTTTACGATGATGTCGTGGCCAATACTACCCTATCTGCAGCAGTGGATTTAAACGCTGTCGACGCCTTGCAGGTGGTGGTGGAAGGTGATGCTGCTGGGGCTGGGGAGGACATTTATATCGACGACATCAAAGTGGAGGGGTATGGAAAAAAGGGGTGTGTCGATGTCGATGCCCTCAACTATGATGCGTCCGCGAGTGCTGACGATGGCTCTTGTACACTTCCAATCGCCTATAGCTATTATGATGGTGGCTTTACCGACAAGATTTGGAGGGGTGATGCATGCACAGGTGGGGCTTTTGGTTGTGGAAGTGCTCCGTTCGTGAAGGCTGTGGCCGTCGACGCCGCAGGTCAAACCGACGTTACCAGCTTCAGCTACCACATTTCCTCTGGCACGACCGTGACTGTGGACGGAACCCAAATCAATGCAGAGAGTGGATTATTCGAGCTGTTCGTCAGGGATTTGTATATCGAAGACGGGGGACTCGTGCACGTTCCAGCCGGTCACGTTGTTGTGGTCATTGGCACCTTCACGGCCATGGATTCCGATCCGTTTTCTGGGCCAGGACTTGTCTGTTTCGCAGGACCAGTAACGATTCCTGAAGGAGAGGGAACACCTCCAACGGTGACTGTGGGGAGCATTGACTTTCCACCAACGGCGGATTTGATACTGCCGACAGGAAAGACGCTGGTTGTAACAGGGGATGCATCCTTTGGATCTGAGCCCCCTTCCATCAGTGGTGCAATCAAATTGCAGTCTACAATGCCGCAAACGGTTTCTGGACAAGGCGCTCGTTTTGACATTCTGGAGATTGACAATTCCAGCACAGGGAATGGTTCAGGTGTGACTTTCTCTGGAGGTCTTGAGGTGACGGGGCGGTTGATTTTGACCACAGGTGACATCGATGTTGGAGGCGACACCTTGAAGTTTGGCTCAAACGCCAATGGTTCGGGATTGCTGGATGCCATTCCTTCGGGCTCGAGTATCAAAGGAACATTTGCCGGAGGCCGCGTTGCCAATCAGATGAACACGGAGGCGCGGGCCACAGTAGAGCGCTACATCGGACCAGATGGAGATGGTTCAACGAACTGGGGATACACGATGTACGGCACTTCGATTTCTGGCGCTACGGTGAGCG
>JBELBV010000077.1:0-3460 GCA_042095135.1 Flavobacteriales bacterium
ACCGTCGACGTGCCCGTGCGTTGCTCACCCACATCATCCAGCAGTCGCTCGAGTTCGTGGTAGATCATGCGCATATGAGCACCGGAGGATTTGGCCGGGATGTGGGATTGAAGCTCGTCGGCGAAGACGCTGAGACCGACGGCGTCACGCTGACGCCGGAACAACTCGATGAGTGCCGCACAGCTGTGGATCGCGAACTTGAGCTTGTTGAGCTCGGGACCGTCGGGCGTCACCTCGGACGGGTACCACATGGACCCGCTGCAATCGAGCACGAGTTGACACCGCAAGTTGGTCTCCTCCTCGTAGCGCTTGACGAAGAGTTTGTCGGTGCGGCCGTAGAGCTTCCAATCGATGTGGCGCGTGGATTCGCCAGGATTGTACAGGCGGTGCTCGGCGAATTCCACCGAGAAGCCGTGGAACGGACTTTTGTGCAGGCCCGTGATGAAGCCTTCTACGGCCTGGCGCGCCAACAATTCGAGGCGGCCCAGGCGTTGCAACAAGGAAGGATCGACGTTCATCGGCATGTCTTAAAGGTACGAAGCGGCGCCGGGAGCACACGGCACCTCCGAAAACAAAAAATCCCCACCGGATGGTGAGGACCTTAAGTTGTGAATGCAGCGAAGCATTTGCATCGAACGATGCACTGAGCGTGGCTCAGAGCAAGGCGTCCAATTTTTCAATCAATACGTTCTTCGGCACAGCACCAACGCTCTTGTCTACGACTTCCCCTCCTTTCAAAAACAGGATGGTAGGGATGTTGCGCACTCCGTATTTCATACTAATGTCTCCGTGTTGATCGACGTTGACCTTGCCAACGACGGCGCGTCCTTCGTAGTCGTTTGCCAACTCTTCAACAACGGGCCCCACCATGCGGCAAGGACCACACCATTCGGCCCAAAAGTCGACAATAACCGGCTTGTCACTGTTCAGCGCCAAGTCTTCAAAGTTTTCAGCGGTAAATTCTACAGCCATTTTTTTCAGTCTTTAAGCTCACGGCCGCAGCCCCTTGCAAATTTGAGTTATCAAAGTTAGCAGGCCAACCCAACCGCCCGTTCAAAATTGGCGAGGATTAACATGCCTTTTATCCACGTCTAACCTTGGTGCCCGTGAAAAAGTTTCTACTGCTTGCTGGTTTCCAAGCGGTAGTGCAAGCCGCCCCCGTTGACGAGTTCCTCGAGCTGGTCAACAAAATCATCGCTGAGTGCCACCTTGTGCGACCGACTCGGCATCTCCAGCGCCATGCCTTGATCGTGTACCTCCACTGTCAAGCCCACCGAACCCGGACTGCCCTCAATCATCTGACCGATGCGGTCCAGCCGCTCCTCATCAAGGACCTGCAGGTCCAACTGCAAACGCAGTCGCGACACCCACTTCTCGCGCACGTCGGCAAGCAGTTCGATGTACCGCACCTTGAACTCGACGTCGTTGGGGTCGTCCCGGAAGCGGCGTTGTTCCACCGAGCCGCGCACAAACACGAACCAGCCTTCTACTATGTAGTCCTTGAATTTGAGGTAGTCGTCGCCAAACAGCATGAAGCGCTGGCTGGCACGATAGTCCTCGATTGTAACGCTACCGAACGGCTTGCCCGCCTTCGAAATGCGGTGCTGCGCTTCGAGAACTCTCCCCGCAAACCGCAACTCACGGCCACGCCATGCCAGCGGTTCGTTGAGCACCTCCAACCCTTCGTCGGGTGAACACAGGTGCTTGATCTCGAACCGGAATTTGTCAAGCGGGTGCCCGGAAATGTACACGCCGATGACATCCCGTTCGCGCGTCAACAGGTCCATCTGGTCCCACGGATCGCACACCGGAATGGCCGGCTCTGGCATCTCCATCTCTTCCATCCCACCGAACAGCGACGCTTGCGCCGAAGACTCGGCCTCTTGGTGGCCAGCACCGTAGCGCGCCGCAAGTTCGATGAGCGTGCGCCCCTTTTCGTCTTCGGCAAAGAACTGCGCACGGTGCAGCCCAGCGAACCCGTCGAAGGCACCGCCCAACGCCAAGGCCTCGAAGACGCGCTTGTTGACGTCTTTCGGATTCACGCGCCGCGCAAAATCAAACAGGCTCTTGTAGCCTCCATCGCCATCTTCACGGCCATCGATGACGGCCTGCACCGCACCTTCACCAACACCGCGCATCGCACCCAGTCCAAACCGGATCGCACCCTCGGCATTGACACGGAATTTGAACAGCGATTCGTTCACGTCCGGGCCCAGGACCGGGATGCCTCGGTGGCGGCTCTCCTCCATGAACAAGGTCACCTGCTTGATGTCGCTCATGTTGTTGGACAGTACCGCCGCCATGTATTCGGCCGGGTAGTTGGCCTTGAGGTAGGCGGTTTGGTAGGCTACCCATGCGTAACACGTCGAGTGCGATTTGTTGAAGGCGTAAGAAGCAAACGCCTCCCAGTCCTTCCAGATCTTCTCGAGCTTCTTGGTGTCGTGGCCGCGCTCTACGCCCTGCTCGAGAAATTGCGGCTTCATTTTGGCAATGAGGTCCGCCTTCTTCTTGCCCATCGCCTTTCGCAGCGTATCCGCCTCGCCCTTGGTGAAACCGGCCAATTTCTGCGACAATAGCATCACCTGCTCTTGATACACCGTGATTCCGTATGTCTCTTCTAAGTACTCTTCACAAGCATCGAGGTCGTAGGTGATGGGCTCCAGCCCGTGCTTCCGCTTGACAAACGACGGGATGTATTCGAGCGGTCCCGGACGGTACAAGGCGTTCATCGCGATGAGATCGCCGAAGACCGTCGGCTTCAAGTCCTTGAGGTACTTCTGCATCCCCGCGGATTCGTATTGGAAGATGCCGATGGTCTCGCCGCGTTGGAAGAGCTCATACGTCTTCGTGTCGTCGAGCGGAAAACTGTCCGGGTCGAGGTCTATGCCGTGGCGGTCCTTGACATTGCGCACCGCGTCCTTGATGATGGTCAGGGTTTTCAGCCCCAAGAAGTCCATCTTGAGCAGCCCGGCGTCTTCTGCGACGGCGTTGTCAAACTGCGTGCACGCCATGTCGCTGTCTTTGGCGACGGCCACCGGAACGTAATCTGTGATGTCAGTGGGCGTAATGATTACACCACAGGCGTGGATGCCGGTGTTGCGGAGGCTGCCTTCGAGAACGCGAGCGGTCTGAAGGGTTTGGCCTTCAAGGGAAGCTTTTTTCGCGAGCTCCTTGATGTTGTTGACCATCTGCAAGCCCTCGTTGCCGCGGAGTTTCTCCTTGAGGGTTTTGTCGTCAAGCGTAAAGAGCTTTTTGAGGCTGATGTCCGGCATCAACTTCGCTATCCGATCCGCATCGGGCAGTGGCAATTCCAATACGCGCGCGGTGTCGCGGATGGAGCTTTTCGCCGCCATGGAGCCGTACGTGATGATTTGGGCCACCTGGTTCGAGCCGTACTTGTTGATCACGTAGTCGATGACCTTGCCCCGGCCCTCGTCGTCAAAATCGATGTCGATATCGG
>JBELBV010000078.1:0-3247 GCA_042095135.1 Flavobacteriales bacterium
CGCAGACATTGCTAACATCAAGATTCTCAAGGCATGCTTCGATTTTCTCGACGAGTCCGTTTTGCTCGAGAAAGTTTCGATAAGCGTCAACTGTTGTGGCGAAACCGCCCGGTACAGCGACTCCCATGCTGTAGGGGTTGCCCCAACCGCCATAGAATGGGTCGTAGCCGCCTGAACCGTAGCCCATGCCGAATCCGCCAGCAGCGTATGGGTTCATGTACGAAGCCAACCCCCACTGGGTGCCAAATCCATTGCCAAATCCTCCGCCGAAGGGCCGGTAGCGGTTGTAGTAACTCGGCTGGTAGCCTGGCATACCGTAGCTGTTCATGTAGCCTGGGCTAAAGTTCGCACGTGTCGGGTCGTAGTAATCGTCTCCATCTGGCTCCTCGGCGGTGTTCTCATACGCGAACGCCATGTACGCCGCGTCGGTCACAAATTCTTCCCCACGCCGCAGGTACAATTCGTCATCTTCAAGCGCTGAGAAATCCGGCGTTGATGCACAGCCAGCGAAGAACAAACTACCGAGCACAGCGAAGAGCCAAGTACTGGGCGAACCGAACGGGAGGGAAGATAAACGTGCCATGGGGGCGGGGTTTAATGGTAGAAAGGTACGAAATTGGGTACTTTTGCGGAGCGGAAGGTCCACGGGCTCGATACCGCACAAACCATACCAAACTGACAGCGCAACTTCATGGCTTCAAAATTGACTTCCCGCGAAGCGGATTACAGCAAGTGGTACAACGAACTGGTGGTACAAGCCGATCTCGCCCAACACAGCGATGTCAAGGGTTGTATGGTCATCAAGCCCTATGGTTTTGCCATTTGGGAGCGGATGAAGGATGTGCTGGACCAGATGTTCAAGGACACGGGCCACGTCAATGCCTATTTCCCGCTGTTCATCCCCAAGAGTTACCTGTCCAAGGAGGCGGATCACGTGGAGGGCTTCGCGAAGGAATGCGCAGTCGTCACCCACTACCGCCTCAAGAATGCGGAAGACGGAAGCGGTGTGGTGGTCGATCCTGATGCGAAGCTGGAGGAGGAATTGATTGTGCGTCCGACATCTGAAACCATCATTTGGAATACGTACAAGGGATGGATACAGAGTTACCGTGATCTCCCTCTGTTGGTCAACCAATGGGCCAACGTGGTACGTTGGGAGATGCGTACCCGGTTGTTCCTGCGCACGGCGGAATTCCTCTGGCAAGAAGGCCACACCGCCCACGAGACCAAGGACGAGGCGGTCGCCGAAGCGCGCCAAATGCTCGACGTCTATGCAGACTTCGCAGAAGGATGGATGGCGATGCCGGTGCTCAAAGGCATCAAGACAGCCAACGAACGTTTTGCCGGTGCACTGGATACCTATTGCATCGAAGCCATGATGCAAGATGGCAAGGCGCTGCAAGCCGGAACCTCGCACTTTCTCGGCCAAAACTTCGCCCGCGCATTCGATGTAAAGTTTGCGACGCGCGACGGAAAGCAGGAATTGGTGTGGGCCACGTCCTGGGGTGTATCCACCCGATTGATGGGCGCCTTAATCATGACGCACTCGGACGATGCTGGACTTGTCCTGCCGCCGAAGCTGGCGCCGATTGAAGTGGTACTTGTACCTATTTACAAAGGAGAGGAGCAGATGGCCGAAATCGTGGGTAAGCTCGATGCGATCGCGGACGATTTGAAGGCAGCCGGTGTGCGGGTGAAGGTCGATGACGACGATACGAAGCGCAGTGGTTGGAAGTTTGCTGAGTACGAATTGAAAGGGGTGCCGGTGCGTTTGGCAATGGGCCCCCGCGACCTCGCTGGCGGCACCATTGAAGTGGCGCGCCGTGACACCCAGACCAAAGAAATCGTCGAAGCAGCTGGAATCGTCGGTCATGTCCAGGGATTGCTAACGGACATCCAAACTTCTTTGTTTGATCGCGCTGCGAAGCGCACCCAAGAAACCACGACGCGCGTAGATACGTGGGACGAATTCGAAGCGGCTCTCGACGCCGGCGGATTCGTCGAGGCGCATTGGGACGGTACTTCTGAAACTGAAGACCTCATCAAGCAAGAAACCAAAGCCACCATCCGCTGCATTCCTCTTGAGGACGCTGCCGAGGCCGGCACCTGCATCCGCACCGGCGCGCCCTCGGAACGCAGAGTTGTTTTCGCACGTGCATACTAATCGAACCACAATGGAAAACACCCCCATCGGACTCAATCCTCAGGTGACCGCGGAGACGGTTGAAGGTTTGAACAGCCTGCTGGCTGACTTGCAGATTTTTTATCAAAACGTGCGTGGCTTCCATTGGAACATCCGGGGATCAGAATTTTTCGAGTTGCACGCCAAATTCGAGGAACTCTACACCGACCTCCAACTCAAAATCGATGAGGTGGCCGAGCGCATCCTCACCCTCGGTGGCCGACCGCTTCACACCTATGAAGCGTACCTCGCTGCAACCGATGTGCACGCGGTGAAGGACATCTCCAACGGACCGGAGGCATTGAAGCATTGCGTGGCCGCCTTCAGCGTCTTGTTGTTGCGCGAGCGAGCGCTGCTCCAGCTTACGTCCGAGGCCGGCGATGAAGGCACCAACGCCTTGATGAGCGACTACATCCGTGAGCAAGAAAAGACGGTCTGGATGTACCGTGCGTATTTGGGCTAAAAAGTTTGTGGAGGTTTGCCGATTGCAATCTCTGCAGTATATTTGCGCCCCATTTGGCCCGTTCGTCCAGGGGTTAGGACGCCAGGTTTTCATCCTGGAAACAGGGGTTCGATTCCCCTACGGGCTACAAAAAGAAAGGCACCCATCTGGGTGCTTTTTTTATGCTCCCCTCCGCATGGTAGCGTGAACGGGTGCTACAGCGCCTTTTGCAACGGCCGAAGAGCAGATTCCAAGGCTCGGCGGACCAGCCGTTGGCTGTCGTCTGGGTAGTTCACGTCGACCACTGGTCGTTCCACAAGCCACGTGCTGAGGGTGGGAATGACCTCCGTCGAAAACACGTCCAAAACAGTTACCCCCATCTGACGCAATGCGACGGCATTGCACTGCTGTTCAAATTGTCCGTGCATCGGTACGACGAGCAGGGGCTTGCCCAGGTAAAGGGCTTCGGAGGGCGTTTCGAAACCGGCGCCGCAGATTACACCGCTGCTGGCCGCCATGCTTTCGATGAAGCAATCGGGGTGGACCGGCAACATGCGAACGTTGTCGATTTGATAGCCGCTTGAGTATTTGGATGAAAACACCTCCCAGTGTTGCTGTGGCAA
>JBELBV010000079.1:0-3239 GCA_042095135.1 Flavobacteriales bacterium
ACTCCTCACAATCCTCTCCGTACTTCGAAAGCAGGAGCAAGAGGTCGGAGGTGCCCACGTTGCCACTGGCATCGATGTCCTCCGGGCAGACAATCGGCGTCAACAGTTCGGCCGCTTCTTCTTCGTACGCGGAGATGGCTAAATCGGCGACTTGCGACCCAATGACCCGGCCGCGGATGTCGTCCATCGGTGGGTGAATGCCTCCCCAAATGCGGCTCAGCGCGCATTGGTCGGCCGCATCGCGGTAGGTGGCCCACTGCAAGGTGAACGACTCCGTGGGCCCGGACTCAAACGCCAAGAAATTGTTGGCCTCCACCTCGTACGTACCCAAACCGCCCGGGAAATAGGTCGAGCCGGTGGCGTGCGCCAGCACCTCGGCCGCGGCCCGCGAATACGTTGAGTGCCCGCTGACGTATCCGGCAAACGGCGGCGTCACAAACGTGGGCCGCTGGTACGGCCACCACGAACAGCCCGCGCGCCACTCGAAGGCCGGAATGCCCGTATCGGGATTGGGGACCCACTGGTGCACCTTGACCATACCGAGGGCCTGGGGCTGGATCTCCAAAATCGGATCGCCGGCTTCAATGATTTCGAACACATTCTCGATCAGCGGCACACCCTCTGCATCGAAGTTGTCCAGCGCCGGGTCGGAGCATTGGCCTTTCGTCAACATGCAGCGGATGGCCGAGATGGGCCGTACAAAATCGTAGTAGCCCTTCACGCTCCACGTCGCGATGGCCGCGTCGTGCATGGCGCCACCGAGCAGCCGGTACGCCCGCGCCAGCCACGCGTCGTGGCTGAGCGGCTCCCCGCGCCCGTTCCACCGCCAATCGAAGTTCGGATGGGTCGTGGCGTCGTTGAGGATGGTGAACCAATGGCCGGGCGGCGTCTCGGAGTCGGGACCGTCGGCCCAGAATTCAGCGAGCACTCGGGTGAAGTCGCCGCGCAGTACCGTCTCCGGTTCGTACGGCATGCCCGTCACCGGGTTGAAGGCGTGGCCCGGACCGATGTCGCCGCCTTCGACTTGGTTGTAGAGGTAGTCCGGAACAGTGGGGTCGGCGTTGAGGTTGCCGATGCTGCGCGGGCTGATGTCCATGGTGACGTCGTCTTCGGTGTTGAGCTGGGTTTGCCAACGGGCGACGAGCGCAAAACCGTTTTGCCAGTTGTACAGGCTTTCGTCCGCCTCACCGAGGAGCAAGGGCGGGCCTGGGTCAAAGTAGACGGGGTAGGTGCAGCCGTCGCGCTCGAGGTAGCTCGCCTCGCTGGGATCCAAGGCAAACGGGGTGACATCTCCCCAGTTGGCGCCGCTGAACGGCACCACGTCTTCGAAGGTCTCGTTGCCGGCTTGGTCCACGAAGCTGCCGCCAAACGAAAGCGGCTGCCAGCGGTTGGGATCTTCGAGGGTGAAATTGCACAGGCCCTCCTCGGTCACGTCAAGCGGGTCATTGATCGGCTCGTAGCAGGTGTTGTCGTAGTTGTCCACTTGGTTGGCGCCGTCGTCGAGGTAAGCGGCGTCGATGGCATCGGCCACATCGTAACCGAAAGCCGCGGCCTCCGAGTTGTTGATCATCATGCTCGGAATGGTGCCGGTCGTAGCGATGTATTCCGTGATGAGTGCATCGAGCGTCTCACTCCAACCGGGCGAGGCGGCGTAGCGCAACGAGATGAACCGAAAGGCGTAGGTGGCCATCATGTCCCGGTGTTCGTTGGTGCCGGGCGTCCACGACCCGATGGTGGCGGGTACTGCAGGCCAGATGACGTTGCCGTCCGCTGCCGTGCCGTCCAGGCCTTCGGTGAGCAATTGCAAGGCGTATTGGCCGGTGCTGAAGTGGTGCAGGTTGCGGGCGTGAACGTTGGGACGGGCAAGGTCATTGCGGATGGCTTCGAGCACCAGCTCGTTCCATTGTTGGACGGCCGGTTCGGTGGATTGACCCCAACCAACGGAGGCGCTCGCGAGAACCACAGCGCACAGGCATCCGAAACGCAACAACTTGATCATGTACAAACAACCCATAAACGGTGGGTAAGGTTTCAAGAGGTGCACGAGCGGCACCGAGAACGGAATGGGGCCTTACTGAGCGCGAACGACCTGCACCGTGCCGTCCGGGCGCAGGGCCTGGACGATGGTGCTGCTGTTCAGCTGGGCACGCGAGAGCACAAGGCCCGGCGTGGCGTTGGGCCAATTCCAAATAAGCCGTCCCTGCAAGTCGAATACCCGGACAGCGCACGCCTCCAGCACCCGCAATCCTTCGCCTGTCCATTGCACCAGTTCAGCCTCAGGCTGCGGCGCCTCTTCGACCGTAGTGAATTCGCCGGCGCAGTGGGATTGGAAGAAGTCCCATAGGAGCTCGGTGCTTTGAATGTCCTGGTTGCCCCACACGCCGAACCAAACGTGGCCGCCACCGCTTACACGGTAGTGGTGAAATTCTTGGCCGTCGGGCGCACCGAAGTAGCGGAAGAACTCGACGGACGACAGGTCGACCGCCTCAAGGTTGGGGAGGTCGGTTTCTGTTTCTTCCGTGGTGCCCATCATATCGGTCCACATCGCAATGATTTCCTGAACGCCTTCATCCCCCCACACCCCGAATCCGACACCGTTGTTGTAGCTGACGGTGAAGTCAGCCGTTCCGTGCAGGTGAATCACCGGGACCACCTCTGCGGGATTGCAGTTGTCAAAATCGTACTCGCTCATGGCGCCCGTCACCGATCCCACCGCACGGAAGACATCCGGATTGTGGCAGGCGAGCGAATAGCTCATGTACCCCCCGTTGGACATGCCGCACGAGTAGGTGCATTCGGCACTGAGGCTGTAGGTATCCTGCAGGTGCTGTGCGAGGGCAGAGAGGAATCCGTGATCGTTGGTAGCGCTGATGCCCAGGTTCGCATTCCAATGCGGTGTGCCGCCGCCGTCGTCCGAGCCTTGTGGGTAGCACACGGCGACGCCTTCGTTGGCAGCGATGGTGGACCATCCTGTGTAATTGCGCATGGACCAGGCCGATCCACCGTAGCCGTGCAGCACAAACACCAGCGGCGCATCGGTCGCCAAATCGGCGGGCAGGTCGAGGTAATAGGTGCGCTCGACGCCTCCGTATTCGAAGGTTTGTTCCACTTGGGCGTGGATGGCGGGCGTTGAAGCCAAAGCGAGCAAAAGACTACAGGTGGTGGCGATTCTTGTGACCATGGTTCCAAGAAACGGCCGAGCGCGCCGATACGCAACCTTGGAGCGAATTTTCTCGTAA
>JBELBV010000080.1:0-3198 GCA_042095135.1 Flavobacteriales bacterium
CGTTCATTCGGTGATGCTCAGCGAACCACCCAACGTACGCTGCGCGTGACGTCGCCCTGCGAAAGCTGAATGATGTACAGGCCCGGTGCAAGGTCGTGTTGGATGGTAAAGACGGCATCCGCAAACCGGCGGTTGATGACCTGGCGCTGCACTTCGTTTCCAATCATGTCGTAAACGCCCAGCTCAATAGGCCCATGAGACGGCTCTTTCCACTCCACTTGAACCGCGCCTCCCGCGGAAGGGTTGGGATAAACCCGAGGCATTTCAATGAGCTGATTGGGGGCACCAATGAGCGAAACATTGCCCGGGTCTCCTGCAAACACCTGAATCGAAAACCCGTCTTGCAATCCATTGATCCAGCCTAGTGAGTCCACACTCAAGGTCGTGCAGAAGGTCTCCGAACAATCCGCCTCCTCGTTGCTCACCGTCAAGCATAGGACGTAAGGACCGTCGGTCTCGTACTGCCAAGACGGGAAGGGGTCCTCACTGCTTCCTTCGTCACCAAAGTCCCAGAGGTAATCGTTCTCCTCGTTGTAGTCCAACAGGAATACATACAACTCGTTCGCAATCAACACCGAGTCCTCACCAAAGGCTTGCATGACGATGAATTGCGCATTGCAATCCCCTTCTTCTTCATCCGTGCCTTGCCACCACGACCAGTCTGCCGTCTCAAGCCATTCGGCCAAATCATCGCATGCCTCCTCGTCACCGTCCTGGCATGCAATCAGGTTTTCAAGTAACCCGCAATACCACCACGAATCGTTGCTGAGCGGATCTCCGCAGAGGCTATCGAGGTATTGGGCAAGGGCATCCGCGTCCAAATCTTCCCACGGGAAATCGCCCTCCTCTTCTTCTGTTTCACAAGGAACCATATCCACGTATGCATTGTACCAATAACTATTGACCTGGTTGATCGACGTGTCGAGTTGAGCGATGGCCGTCACCGTAGCACCCGGCACATTGCAATCGGAAATGGTCACTGTTACAACAGGTTCTACAGGGTAATTTGGGCCCCCAAAGGGCAAAACAACGAAGCCCGAATCACCAACAAACCAAGTGGCATACATCCCGTCCATCCACACTTCCACCTCGGTGGCTTCAACATCCACGAATAACGTGTCGTCCTCTGCAGCCCCTTCAACGGTGTAGTGCAACACGAAGATGTGCTCTGAATCTTGGGCTGACACCGCAACGGCAAACGTCAGGAAGAGGAGGGTGAGGATGTTTTTCATGGGTGGGGTTTGGTGAATTTCACACACAAAACTGGGTTAACTAGGAATGGGTTGCACGAATCAGGGACATGAAGTGCCAAATGCACTCAACAGGAGGAGAACATCCGTGACGGCCACCACGTTGTCACCGTCGAGGTCACCTACGCAAACCGAACACGGACCCCAGGTGCACGAACCATCATCCACCAAGGCATTTTCATCGTAATTCTCAGCGTCCGAATAAGTACAACCCGCTGCCCATGTGTCCGGCCACGCGCAAGCTTCCGGCGGGAACGTGCACGAACCGTCTTCGAATGCAGCACCCGGATCGTAGTTGCAGGCTTGCGGGTACGTGCAGCCCCCGTATTCCACCACTACGCACGGCCCGTCTTCCCATGATGTGACTCCCCCGAGGTAGGTGGCCTCGCAATCGTTTGAATAGGTCACCCCATCGCACCCGCATACCGGCGCAAAAATCTCAGGACAAAAAACCGCTGGGTCAATCTGATCCTCATCCACGCAGGATGCGGGTTCGGAAACATCCACACCTGAGCCGCCTCCTAACGTCCAAGAACCGTATTCAGTTCCGTTGGGATAGGTATAGATTTCCCAGGTGAGGTAATCTTCAACGAGGCAAGCCCATGGGTATTCACTGCCGTTGTGAAAGACCGAGTCATTCGTGTGGAGCACGGAAACGAACAGGGTGTCCGTTAGTGGCAGGTCGAAACTGAAGCTCACTGTGCTCGCATCGACCAGTGTGGTATCGTGCAGCACGTTGCCCTCAGAATCGGTGAATTCCCACTCAAGGACATTCGTCTCGGGAGGCCACGTCACATAGGGCCCGGGATGATAAATGTTGATGACGCCCTCCTGTGAGCACACGTTGCACACGAGGCCATGAAGTTCGCAATCGACAGACGTTATGACCTGTGAAGAAGCTGAACCAAGGATGCAGCAAAAGGCCAACAGGGCCATATAACGGAAGGTAGGGGTTAGCTTTTTCATGGTTCGAAGGTGCACTAAATTGAAGATGATTGGTTCACGCACAGGGGTGAAAACGCCCTACGCTCAGCGTTGAATCAGAACGCGTTGCCACTCGCCTGCGGGATGCATCTTCAACAGATACAACCCTGACTGGAGAGGAGACACATCCAATTGGAGAGCTTCAAGCCCCGACAAAGATCGTTCCATCATCAACTGCCCACCGGCGTCGAACAGGGAAACTCCTGTAACACCGACTGGAAGATTCAATGCATGCAGCTCATCTCGAGCAGGATTCGGAAACAGGGCAATGGGCTTTTCAACCGCCGGTCGCGCGATGGATTGAGTCGTTGATCCCTCTACCCTAACAATCCACATGTCATATCCACCGGTGTTCGAAGGAACATCCATGTCATTGGAGGTGGAATAACCGGAAAAAACAAGGCTGCCGTCGTCCAATAGGTCCATGGAACTGATGCGATCATCCTCTGTACCGCCGAAAGTCTCCGACCACAAAATCTCACCCGTGACTGAGAGCTTTCCAATCCAGACATCATGACCGCCCAAATTCTGTGGTACATCCCCATCATCCGAGCTGGAATTTGCCGCAAACCAATAGCCCCCTTCGGGGTCATGAATTAGAGCCATAACCCGATCCCAATCGGTTCCTCCCACCGAATTGGACCAGACCAAGTTCCCTGAATCATCCAATTGGAAAATCCAACCGTCGTTCGACCCATTGGCATCCTCAATGTCATAATCCGACGACGTTGTTCGGCCGCAAACCAAAAAGTTTTCGTCATCAATCTGAAGCAGACCTTCGGCAGAATCCTCTCCCGTTCCTCCATAATTCTGCTCCCAGAGCAGCTCACCCGTCGGATTCAAACGCACCACCCAGCAATCTTCTCCATCTTCATCCTCGCTGTAATTTGTGGAAACGTCTCCATCGTTGGATTCCGTTCCGGACAGCAGCAAGAATCCGCCGTCAACGAGCTGAATGATATCC
>JBELBV010000081.1:0-3181 GCA_042095135.1 Flavobacteriales bacterium
GTATGTAGTCCAGCCAAAGCTGTTGACCACTGCTTTCAAAGCCAGTTGGGCTTGCGTTATTCAGGTAGGCCGCTAGGAATTTCTCCGAGGCTTTCGTAATGATGCTTTTCTTTTTTGCCATTCCACAAAAGTACCTGCGCACTCGCCTCCGAAGTGCACGAATTTTCGTTTGATTTCAACAAAGAATTCACCCGGTTCGTTGAGGCTTACTTCGAGGTTAACCGAATCAAAGTCCGTATTCGTTCTTCTCGATCAAATGCATGGCGATCAATTGCCTTGCTTCCTTGGTGTTGAAGTCTTCGGTTTTGGCAAATCGCTTCATGCCCATGAGCATCATCTTCAGTTCATCGCCTTCCGCGAATGCGAGCAAGGCCTCCTTGCCAGCGCTGTGAATCCATTCCGAAGCTTGATAGGTATAGACGCGCATGATCGCCTCTTGAACGCTCAAATCGGCGTCGTTCCCGCGCAATCCGCGTAGTTTTTGAACCCGCAAAATCGTTGACTCTGCGGTGTAAGCCCAAATGGCCATGTCGGCGATGTTCATCAGTATTTCTTGCTCCTTGGCCAAACTCATCATGAGTTTTTGAGCCGCTGATCCCGCTACCATGAGAATGGCCTTTTTGAAATTCCGAACATACTGAAGTTGCTTTTCGAACAGATCACTGGGCGGCGGTGTCATATCGGGCACACCAGTCAATTCTGATGAGATCGCCATTGCGGGTGTCATGAGATCGATTTCACCTTTCATGGCCTTCTTGAGGATCATGTCCACGGTGAGCATGCGATTGATCTCATTCGTTCCTTCAAAAATCCGATTGATTCGGGCATCTCGGTACGCCAATTCTGCGCGTGTTTCCGCACTGTAACCCATGCCTCCATGTATTTGGACGGTTTCGTCCACAACGTAATCCAATACCTCCGACCCCAAGACTTTCATCATCGCGCATTCCGGTGCGAAATCTGCAATTCCTTTTAAGGTCGCCTCTCCGTGTTCCATGCCACCTGCTTTGAGCGCTGCAATCGCATCGTCGATATTTTGTGTGGCGCGATAAAGAGCAGACTCTTTGGTAAACAATCGAATGGCGCTCTCAGCCAGTTTGTATCGGATCGCTCCGTATTTCGAAATGGGTCGTCCAAACTGTTCGCGTTCATTCGCGTACCGCACGGCATGGGTGCAAGCATCTTTGGCAGCGCCGAGCACGGCTCCTCCCAATTTGATGCGACCGATGTTCAAGATGTTGACCGCAATTTTAAAACCTTTTTGTCGTTCGTAGAGCAAATTTTCGACGGGAACTTTCACGTCATTGAAGAAGATTTGACGCGTGGATGAGCCTTTGATGCCCATCTTCTTTTCTTCTGGATTTTTCGAAATCCCTTCGGCGTGGCCGTCGACAATAAAAGCGGTAAGGTTTTCGTCGTCATCAATTTTGGCGAAGACAATCATTACATCGGCGAAGCCGCCGTTCGTAATCCACATTTTCTGTCCATTGATGAGGTAGTGCATCCCATCTTCGGTGAGTTTGGCCGTGGTTTTTCCGTTGTTGGCATCCGATCCGGCGCTGGGCTCGGTGAGGCAATAACATCCTTTGAGCTGTCCAGAGGCCAATCCTGGAATCCACTGTTTTTTTTGTGCGTCATTTCCGTAGTAAAGGATGGGCAGTGTGCCAATCCCGGTATGTGCGCTGAAGCTGACGCTAAACGAATGCGCTCCACCGATGGCTTCCGTAATGAGCATGGTGGATTTGAAATCCAACCCCATTCCGCCCAAATCTTCTGGTACGGAGCTACCAATGAGTCCCAATTCTCCCGCTTCTTCCATCAATTGGGGGACGAGTCCGTCCTCTTGTTGTTCGATGCGTTCCAGGTTTGGGATGATGCGTTGCTCGACAAAATCCAGCGTCATTTGTTTCATCATCAGCTGTTCTTCCGTCCATTCTTCTGGAATGAAAATAGCGTCTGCTGTGGTTTCGCGGATTAAAAATTCGCCTCCGCGCAAGGCCTTTGATTGATCAGACATATTACTACCTAATTAAACGTTCATCATTTCGAAAACTCCTGCGGCTCCTTGTCCGGTGCCAACGCACATGGTGACCATCCCGTAACGCGACTTGCGTTGGTGCAATTCATTCATCATTTGCACGGTTAGCTTCGCGCCGGTGCATCCGAGTGGATGCCCCAGTGCAATCGCGCCGCCATTCGGATTCACCCGCTCGGGGTCGAGGTCAAGTTCCTTCAATACGGCAACGGATTGAGAAGCAAAGGCTTCGTTCAATTCAATTGCACCCAAGTCATTTTTAGTCAGTCCCGCTTTCCGAAGCGCTTCGGGAACGGCATGAATTGGCCCAACCCCCATGATGCGAGGCTCAAGACCACTTACATGGTAACTCGCCAAGCGGGCGATGGGCTCAACGTTCAATTCCTTGAGCATTTTTTCGGAAACGACAAGCACGAAGGCTGCGCCATCCGAGGTTTGGGAGCTGTTGCCTGCGGTAACGCTTCCACCTTGTGCAAAAACGGGGCGCAACCGCGCGAGTCCCGCTTCGGAGGACTCGCGGCGCACACCTTCGTCGGTGTCCACCATGTGCTTTCTTTCCTGTCTTTTTTCGGCGGCATCCAAATAAACTTCCGTCACCTCAATGGGGGCAATACCAGGTGCAAATCGGCCCGCATCAATAGCGGCTGCTGCGCGCAAATGGCTGTTGAGCGCGAAGGTGTCTTGCGCCTCGCGGCTGACCTCAAAGTCTTTGGCAACGGCTTCCGCTGTAAGCCCCATTCCCCAGTACCAATCGGGATTGGCTTTGGCAATGCGCGCATTGGGAACAATGCGCCATCCGCCAAAAGGAATGGGGGACATCGATTCGATTCCACCGGCTAAGATGCAATCGGCGAGACCCGCATGAATTTTAGCGGAAGCAATGGCAATGGTTTCCAAACCGCTTGCGCAGTAGCGATTCACCGTCATGCCGGGAACTTTCTCGGTGTCCAGGCCCATGAGGCTGACCATTCTTCCAATGTTCAAGCCCTGCTCGGCTTCAGGCGTGGCATTGCCGACAATGACATCGTCGATGCGTTCTTTATCCAATTGTGGGAAGTCACCCAGCAACTTGCGGATGACCTGTTCGCCCAAATCATCGGGCCGCACAAATCGGAATGCTCCTTTGCCGGATTTTCCAACGGGGGA
>JBELBV010000082.1:0-3138 GCA_042095135.1 Flavobacteriales bacterium
GATGAACCGAACCTAAAACTTCGGATGCTCCACTTCTTCGTGAATACGGGCATTCGAGACACGGCTTACTATTGGAATGAGCTTCGCAAGGCCCTTGACGTGTACTGTTTGCTCAAAAAAGAGTGTCCTGGCCTCACAGCCCTCAACATCGGAGGCGGTCTGCCCATCAAAAACTCTTTGGGCTTCGAGTACGACTATGGTTACATGATTGAGGCCATCCTCGAGCAGATCATGGTACACTGTGGCGAGCAGGGAGTGCCGGTGCCAGACATCTTCACGGAGTTCGGATCTTTTACCGTTGGAGAGGCGGGTGGCACCTTGTACAAGGTCCTCTACCAGAAGCGCCAAAACGACAGGGAGCGCTGGAACCTGATCGACTCGAGTTTCATGACGACCCTGCCCGATACTTGGGCGATCAACAAGCGCTTCATGATGTTGCCTGTCAATCGGTGGGAGGACAATTACGAAAGGGTTTTTCTCGGCGGATTGACTTGCGACAGTGACGATTACTACAATTCGGAGCAGCACCTCAACGCGATCTACCTCCCAAAGTTTGATGCAGATCAACCGCTCTACTTGGCTTTCTTCAACACGGCAGCCTATCAGGACAACATCGGGGGCCATGGTGGTGTCCACCACTGTTTGATTCCCGGCCCCAAACACGTTCTCTTGAACAGGGATGGGGATGGCCGCCTCCAAGCCGAGGTTTTCTGCGATGAGCAAAAAGCCGAGGACGTACTCGCATTGCTCGGTTATGGACAGCAGCGTCAAGAGGCCACGCGCTTGGAAGATGAGGCAAGCTCTAAGGCAAAGCAGGCGGAATCCCGCCGCAAGGCGTTCCGCGCATCTCAATCGGTAAGACAATGAACGATTCGAAAGTGATGGCGCTCTCTAAGCGGCTTCCCATTGCAGGTGTCCGCCAATATGCGGGAGAGCCTGTTTTGGTTGATGGCAAACAACCCCGTGCGGCCATTTTGCCCGTTCCCTATGATGGAACAAGCACCTGGGGAAAAGGAGCGGATCAGGGTCCAGTCGCCTTGTTTGAAGCCTTAGAGAACATGGAGCTGTTCGATATTGAGACAGGCTCAGAGGTCCATGGCGAGGGCATTGCGGTGCTGGAGAACCTTGCCCTGGAGCACGAAGGCAGCGCCAAGTCGCCTGAGGAAATGTGTCAAGGCGTCAGGAAAAAGGTGGGGGCTATTCTGGACCAAGGAGTGCTGCCTGTGCTGGTAGGAGGAGAGCACAGCGTAAGTATTGGTGCGATCCAGGCGTGTGCGGCAGCTGAGCCCGGTCTATCGGTCCTGCAACTGGATGCCCACAGTGATCTGCGCAGCGACTATCAGGGCTCGGCTTGCAACCACGCCTGCGCACTGCATTGGGCTTCGCGCCACACCCGATTGGTGCAGGTAGGCATCCGCAGCACCGCGGCAGATGAACGCCAATATGAGCAAGAGGGCAACGTGTTTCACGCGTCGCTGTGCCATTCGTTGGATGATGCCGAATGGGTTGCGAAAGCTGTGCAGAGGATAGGGCCAAAGGGGACCCCCCTCTACATCACCGTGGATTTGGATGTGTTTGACCCAGCGCACCTTCCCGAAACCGGAACGCCAGAACCCGGTGGGTTGAATTGGTATCAGGTCATTTCCATGGTGCGAGAGGCGACAGATCATCACCGGGTGGTCGGCTTTGACATTGTGGAGCTGGCCCCCAGAATGGATCGCAGCCCGAGTGCCTTTACCGCCGCGAAACTGCTGCACAAAATGTTGACTTACGTCCTCAATCCGCAGCCTATAGCAGCACCAATAAAACCCTGATATGGAGAAGAAACCGTTTATCCGCGCTTTTGCGGACCGCCATTATCGCCACTTCAATGCGGCGGTCATTCCCGACGCAGCCCAGGCGTATGACGACTGTTTACAGCGGGGCGGACGAATGATGATCACGCTAGCGGGAGCCATGAGCACCGCTGAGCTGGGTCGAAGCCTTGCGGAGATGATCCGGCAGGACAAAGTGCACATTATCAGTTGCACGGGCGCCAACCTCGAGGAGGACGTGATGAACCTCGTAGCGCACAACCATTATGAACGCGTTCCGCATTATCGGGACCTGTCGCCGGCCGAAGAGCAGGCATTGCTGGACCGCGGACTAAACCGCGTAACAGATACGTGCATACCAGAAGAAGAAGCCTTCCGCAAACTGGAAGGCGTCATGGTGGACCTTTGGAAGGCAGCAGAGGCGGTGGGGGAGCGCCGTTTCCCCCATGAGTTTTTCTACGATGCGCTTCTTGGGGGCAAGCTGGATGATGCATTCCAGATTGACCCGGCAGACAGCTGGATGCATGCCGCTGCAGAAAAAGGGTTGCCGATCGTTTGTCCCGGTTGGGAGGACAGCACACTGGGCAACATATACGCGGCCCATTGCTTGGAGGGCGATGTCTTGCCTTCCACCGTCAAGAGTGGAATCGAATACATGATGTACCTCGCCGATTGGTATACGGAGACCACCAAAGAAACAGGCCAGGGCGTGGGCTTCTTTCAGATTGGCGGCGGCATTGCAGGGGATTTCCCGATTTGCGTCGTGCCCATGCTTCACCAGGATCTGGGACGCACAGGAGTGCCCCTGTGGTCCTACTTCTGCCAGATATCGGACAGCACCACCAGCTATGGTGGCTATTCCGGAGCCGTCCCCAACGAGAAAATCACTTGGGGCAAGCTCGGTGTGGAAACGCCTCGTTTTGTCATTGAGTCTGACGCGACCATCGTTGTACCCCTGTTTTTCGGGTGGCTGCTCGATTGGTGACACATTCAAAAGCGCAAATCATGAGGCGTATCATCAAGAACTACAACAATGTGGAAGCCTTTCACCTTGAACTGATTGGCTCTACTTTTCCCGAAGGCTTCAGCGATGACGACTTACAGTCGCTGAATCTGGCCGACGGCCGCATCATTCGTTGCCTCGAAATTCGAACCGATGAGGTGATTTATCTCTTTAGGATTGACCGCGCCATGTTGGAGGTGTTGGAGGAGACAATGGATGAGGGGTTCGATCTGGAGAATTTGGATGGCGAGGCCTTCGAAGAGGACTGACGCAACTGCATCGTATATTCGCCGTCCGATTCAGCAGAGGGTCATTAGCTCA
>JBELBV010000083.1:0-3125 GCA_042095135.1 Flavobacteriales bacterium
CCATTCGCCCGCTTCGTTCAATTTTACCACCCACGCGTCGCTCTGCCCGTTATGGACTGTAACATCACCATCATTTGATTTGCAGTCTCCTGCAACGACGTAGCCCCCGTCATCGGTGACGTGAACCGTTCGGCCCAAATCATCGCTCGATCCTCCATATGTTCTGCTCCATTGAACGCTTCCGTCTGCAGCCAACTTCAGTACCCAAAGGTCGAGTGCTCCATTCGTGGACACGACATCGCCATCCAATGATGCGGTTGATCCCACAATGACGTAGCCCCCATCGGACGTTTCTTCGATGTCTTCAAAGCGATCCAGTCCCGATCCGCCGTAGTGATACATCCATAGAACTGCCCCTGTTGCATCCAATTTGATTGCGATACCATCGGAGTCACCCAAGTTGGATGCAAAATCAAAATCCTCGGAAGACGTTTTCCCGACAATCACGATGTCTTCATTTGAATCCACAATGAGATCCGTGGCGAAATCCGTATTGCTCCCACCCATGGAGTGCGCCCATTCCAAGTTCAATTGTCCACTTGCTGCCGTTGCGATGAGGCAGGTTAGCATTGAGAAGTAATGTTTCATGGTTCGAAGGTGCACTAAATTGAAGATGATTGGTTCACGCACAGGGGTGAAAAAAAGCCTAGCTGCCCGTCAGTCCGATGTTTGACTCAGCTCCAAAGTAAGTTTGGTCACGGCGTGCACCAAGGCAATTTTCTTGTACCTCGTTTCCCCAATGTTGAAGTATCCGTACATCCTGCGAAGGGAAGAACCGATGCCATCGATGCTCAAGAAGGCTCGATCGGCGATGGCTTGGTTCGTCATCGTCGGTTCTTCCATCAACAGGTTCAAGACCTTCCAATCCGTTTCATTCAACGGCCGGTCAATGGCCGCCTCAATGGCCAATCGTTGATCTTCCAATGATGGCATGGAGACCGCCATGCTTCTCATTTGGGACGCTTTCAACCCCTCTATTTCAGTCAGAAGCGCTGCCTTGCGCTGTTCGTGCCTAGCCTTGTTTCGAATCGCATAAACCACCACCCCCGCGACTACGAGTACAAAAACCAGGATAAGCAAGATCACGGTTTTGAGTTGTTGGATGTAGAGCCTGTCCACCTCTTCTTGGCCTTTCATACGCAGCACATTCAAGCGGTGCTCGACATCCTTTTCGTACGCCGTTCGGATGACTACGTACTTGTTTCGTGCGTACTCGACACTGTCGTGAAACGCCAGAAAAGACTCGTGCATTTCAAGGGCCTGCGAAGCGTTGCCCAATTCCTTATAAGCCAGGTAAAGCAGCTCATGTAAATCGCGCAACAACTCGTGATTTTCTATGTCCGAATGTCGGGCCAAGATGCCTTTGGCCATAGCCAATGAACCGCGCACATCATCAGCCAGGCGCAGGCGCGCCAATTGCACTTGGCATTCTGCCGCTAACAACTCAACCCCCATCTTTTCGAACAGCGACAGACTTCGGGTCGAGTGGAATTTCGCATCGTCCAGCCGTCCCTCCTCTTCGTAGAGAGCAGCGATGTTCTGATGGATACACGCGAGGTGGTAATCGGAATTGGCTTGTTCTGCAAGCGGCAACGCTTGGTAATACAATTCCGTAGCGTGGTTAAGGTTTCCCAGCTTGTATTCGCAGTACCCAAGATTCATGTACAGAAGCCCGCGAAAACGTGCATTCTCAGGGATCCAATCCAATTCGGAAAGCACCTCTTCGTATTGGATTTTCCCCAACTCGAACATTTCAATCAAGACGAATACGTTCCCCAGAGCCATTCGGACATTGCGCTGACCTCGTGCATTACCCGCCGCTGTGTGCAATTCTAGCGCCGTCGTGAAGGATTCCATGGCACGCGCATAATCCGCCTGATTGGCATAGACATTCCCCCGGTTTGCAGCTAAGGACCCCATGCGCATATAATCGTCAAACGGCTGGATGACCTCCTCCGCGCGCTGGTACGCTTTCAGCGCCTGCTCATTAAGCCCTTTGTAATTGAGCAGTCCTCCCTTTCGTAACCATGCTTCATACAGGAGCAGCGGACGGTTGTGTTCCAGCGCTTTGACCGCCAACTGTTCCAATTCAACCAAAATGGTGTCAGGGTATCGCTGGTGGTATCCTGCGTACAGTTGATTAAATGCCGCAAATCGCACGTCGATGCTCTCGGACTCATCGTGCCATATACGGAGCAGGCTGTCCAATTGCGGAGCATCTGTGGCTGCCGCTGGCCAAGCTGGCGCCAACAAGGCGATGGCCACTAGCACCGAATGGATGGGCAAAACCCTATGTCCTGTCTTTTGATGATACATGGCGCCGTGGCTATGGTTGAGCAAATGAAATTCGAAACCAACCCCCTTTTTCAATTTACAGCTGGAGGTGAAAAGCCGTCGTCACGCCATCAATAGCGGACCTCATACCGCTTCTCCACTTTACCGTCGTCGTAGATGAAAAACAGCAATTGATTCGGCTCGGGGTTCACTTCCCGGCCTGTGATGTCTACGATGGAAACCAGCTGCCGTGTCATTGGAGCGAATCCCAAAGCAACGGTTCCAATGCTCGATGGCTCGCCGGCATAGGTTCCGACCGCACCACCAAGAGTCCAAGACCCGATAAAGGAGCCAGGGATGATTTCCGTCTCCTCCCAAGTCAAGTAGTCTTCAATGCGGCACGCCACAGGATTTCCATCATAGTAAATCGATGAATCATTGGTGAGGAGCACGGAAACAAACAAGGTATCCGTGATGGGTACGTTATGACCGAAGGATACAAAGTTGTTGTCGACCAACGTCTCTTCGTGCACCACATTGCCTTCCTCATCGGTAAACAGCCAGTCCATCACATTTTCGCTTGGCGGCCAAGTGAGGTAGCCGCCCGGGTGGTACAGATTCAACGCGGTTTCTTGGGATCCAACGTTAACAACCAGGCTCATGGAGTCGCACCCGACTGAGGTGATCTGGGCCTGCACTTGTCCAGCAGTCCCGATGATCAGAAGCATCGCAATGAGAATAAATCGTTTCATGGCATCAAATTGAAGTAAGGGGTTCTTATGTAAAGGTCATATAGGACGTCGCACGGGCTATTCATTCGAACGGAAATGCAGCTTCCTGTTTTGAATGTA
>JBELBV010000084.1:0-3063 GCA_042095135.1 Flavobacteriales bacterium
TGGCTTTGCAATGAATGCAATTCAACGTTGAGCAGATAAGCGCCACGTGCGGCATACAATTCGCCGGCTGCACCATCCCACTGGCACACGATGGGACGCTCGCTGTCCACGATGACAGGTGTTTTTCCATTGGCTGCGATCAGCGTACCCATGTTGTTTTCGATGGTCCATTGCACTTCCCATGCTTCTTCATTCGGTGCATTGATCTGAAAAGCAATGGGAACGATTTTTCCAGTTGAGGTGATAAATCCCGTTCGTTGGATGACGTGCAGGATATCATTATTCAGGTGACCATCGGGCTGCAATTGCCAACTGTTCCAGGAACCAGCGGTATGTCCGCCTGCGGAAGCCGAGGTCGACCAAATGGCGTGTTCGAATTGCGCATTCCATGTGGTCTTTTCAAAGCTGTGCCGCGCGGTGTGCCAAGGCGTTTCCATGCCCGATTCGAAGATGAAAGCATCACGCGCGGTGCCGCTCTCCGCTAATTGCAGTTGGACACTCCCCCACAGACTGGGGAGCTCAGCGGGCAAGGCCCGGCGCCCATCCAAAGCGATCCGGGACGGGCATTCGGCAAACGCCACAGTCGTTCTTGGCGGGATGAACCAGTGCGTTCCGTCGTTGATGGGCGCCCAGTCATCTGGGAATGGCACGGTTGCGGTGGTCCAAAACAGGTCTTCGGTAGACGCCCAGGTGGCATGCGGATTGGCCAATTCAATGAACGGTTCGGCTCCTCCGGATTCCCACTTCCGAACCTCATTCAACCCCACACCATTGGCATCCAATGCCAGGTTTGCGGCCGGACAGAGTGTGTCAAAGGGCGACAGCATTTCGGTGGAATTCGTCCATTCCATGCTCTTGCCGCCCAGTGTATCAAGCGGCACCCACGGTGGGTCAAGTTGAACCGGTGCTGTGAATGAAATGATCCGTGCGCCACCTCGCTCTCCGCAGGCGATAGCAGTTGCTGCGGGAGCTATTGGCACTTGTAACTCTGCCAAATCCGCCCGACCCGGAGAACACCCGGTCGCCGTTTCTGCGCTTGTCGTCCATGCCCACCACGCACCGGGGTGCACTCGACCGGTCCAAGGTTGGAGGCGAACCAAGCTGAATCCCGCCTCAGATTGGTCCCGCTGTGGATGCCAACACCGACTGTACGCCACAACATCAACGATGTCTCCGCGGTGATTCTGAATTTCAACGTTTCCTTGCGTTCGACCCAGCGGGACAGGAACGCATACCCTATCCAGCGGAGGGAGCGAGGAAAATGAGCGCAATGAAATGCCATTGACGGTGCACCCGGCAAGCTCGATGGCTTCGGTTTCGGAAGGGTTGAACAGTTCCACGAACATGCCCCAAGCGGCGGAAGCGCCTTGTGGATCGTGTGCTATTTCGGTTACGATCAGCTCTCCACTCGTTGGAAACTTGTCGACATCTAGGGAGGCTGTCAACGCAGAAGGAAACAAATTGAAACACCCGCGCACCCCACCGGCTGTGACGGACCAAGTGCTGTGTTCGGTGAGGCTGTCGTTGCGCCAAAACAACACCTCCGGTTCAAGTTCATCCCTCCAACCCCAGCCGCCTTTGATCACCGGTGTGCAATCCGGATGCAGGGGCTGATTGAGTTCAAATATGCCGGTACCGGAAAACAGGGCAACCGCGGATTCAGCAACCAACTCGACAGTGGTGTCGGTGGGCCATTCCAGCGGGCTCGGTATTCCAGGACTGGCTTCCGACTCATCGGCGAGGATAATCCAGTTGTTTTCAAGGGTGCAGCCCAGTGGATGCTTTTTCTGCAACCCAATGGTCCCATGGACGAGCCACCAGTCGTTGCTGAACTTGACCTGGTCAATTACGTTCCCTGCCGAAGATATGAGCCCAATGGTTTCACCGGTGTTTGAGAGGGTCATCGCTGGTTGAATCGCAGCGAACAGAGGGGATGATTCAGCCATCCACGGTGCCCATTGGTTGGCGACAACGGTGCGCTGTCCGGGCTCAAGCACACCGTCCCATCCCAACCCAGGGACTAGGGCCTTGCTGGCATTTGTGCTCCCGTCCCATACGCTCAGCTGGCTGACATCGATGGAGCGGTCAGTAGCATTGAGGAGTTCCATCCATTCACCTTGATTCGGTGACTCGACCATGCATTCGACGATGATAATATCGCCTTTTTCAGCGACTGGTTTGACCGGGTAGATGGTGATGGAAGTGTCGGACAAGGGCTGGCCGTTCATGTCCTCGAATCCAGATAGATGGAATTGCAGGGCAGTACCGGCGGAGGCTGTGGGCAAGGCGAAGCACTTTCGGCTCGGGGAACTCAACCATGATAGGGGCAGGGTATCCTGCCCTGCATTCTGAACTATGCGCCCTGCGGAGGAATTCATGGGTTCAGAAAACGCCAGCTGAGGCCCTCCACCGTTGCACCAACGCGCTTGCTGCAAAAACGGTGGCAAGGTATCCGGGACATGTGGACCGTATTCTAAGATTTCAATGGTAGCGGCTTCGGTGTTAGAAGCGGTGAAGTGAGCTGAAAACCCAATTCCAATGGGCACGCCGTGCGTGGCCTGTGCACACCATTCAGAAGCTGAACGACTCCTGTCCTCGTAAACGCGAGCAAGGGTAATGTGCACCATATTACTGCCAGCGTTCTGCGACCAAGTCATCTCGATGTCAAAAGGATCGGCGAAATGCGCATGGTTTAGCGGGGCAATGACAGCATCCCATAAAGAACTTGGCCCCGAGCTGAACCACCGAATGGAATCATCGGTTCCGGTTTCACCTAGGTGCATAAACGACAACGGACCATGTTCGTCACTCACAGACCAAGTGCCTGAAGGAATCGTTGGTATTTCGGATGCAAACCAGAGGGTGGAATCGAGCAGCCAGTGCAGGCGTGTGAAATTCGAATTCGAACCGGAAAACCCCTGATGCCAACGCACGCGAATGGTGCAACCAGTGGAAGCGCTCATCACTTCAGGTGGTAGAAGGATGAGGGATGCCGTGCCGGCTTCAGTGGCATTCAATTGCCATGCGTTCCCCTCTCGACTCCATTGTTCAACCGTTCCGTGC
>JBELBV010000085.1:0-3042 GCA_042095135.1 Flavobacteriales bacterium
GGGTGGGATAATGAATGAACTTCGCCGCAGTCGAATCCTCTGCTTGACCAAAGACTCCTTCGAAGTAGCGCATTAAAATCCCGCTCGTTTCATTTTCCTTCTGAGCAGAACAAGTGGTCGAAAAACCGACCATCCAAGCAACCAATGTGAGTTGAAACCTCATGCCACTGAATCGTGCGGCAAGGTACATTTCATGTTGACGTGAATGGGCGCTCTAAATCGAAGAAAGTGGTGAAAATGCCGGCCGCTTGCAAGGAAAAGATGTAACTTCCTGATAGCCTATATAGCCTCTTTGATGAGCACAACATCCCACATGCACCTGATAGTTTCAATGGCATCCCTCTTGTTGTTGGCCATCTCATGCAGACCAGATAATGGCCTCGCACCTGATAACGACCCGAGAAACAAATACGTGGGCGATTGGAATTTTAAGGGAAACGGATATTCCTATTCTGGGTGGTACATATACACAGGAGAAGATATGGAAGCCGAATGGACGTACACTGAATCGTTCACCACCTCACACGACGACAGCACCGGAAGTGTCGCCATCGGGACTGGGGAGAATGATCTATTGATTTCGTATTGTGGAACGTGTGAACCTGTGGTGTACAACCTTGACGAAAATGGCGCTGGAGCATGGTGGATCAACGAAACAGAATTTTACAACGACGTCAACCCCGGCCCCCCTGGTTACTCCTCCTATTATACCACCTACAACATTGAGGGCTGGAGATTGGACTGAGTACGCCCATCGCCGCACCACCAGAACCTTCTCCGTCCAGCGTCCTGTGGGCGATGTGATTTCGACGAAGTAATCCCCTCTATACGCGTCATATCTATCACTCAACAACCCGGAAGACCTTGCGTACCTGGCCGTTGGAAAGTCGCTCGATCACGAGTTGTCCGGCCGCATTGGCTGGACAAGGACGACCCAGCATGTCCCACGTGCCTTGTACGGTTGATTCGACCGATGGCAGGGTGGGCTCAATGCTCAATGGCAGGTTGACGTTGCACGTGCTTTCGAAAAACTCCCATGCCACCAAGCTGGCATCGATGTCCATGTTGCCCCAGGCACCGGGCCAATCGTGACCGCCCCCAATGACTTTGTACAGTTCGAGCCTTGGGCACGCCGCTTCGTTGGACCACGCTGTGACCTCCACCTCGCTGCCGTCGGAAGTATCGGTATTGGGTAGCTCCTCCGTGCCTTCACTGACCAATTGAAACAAGTCCACGAAGAAATCCATGGTCTCTGGGATACTCGGATATGCTCCCCAACCGTCTTGGTTGGTGGGATCGCCATCGTAGTACGTCACATCGTCCTCTGTGCCATGAATTTCGAGGATATTGGTGGTCGAATACGGATTGCAGGCATCCATGATGTCTTGCATGATCATGCCCGCAACCGGGGCCACCGCCTGAAACACGTCCGAGGCCTGACATGCCAACAGGTAACAAAAGTCGCCCCCGTTGGACATCCCTGTCCCATACACCGCCGTCTCGTCCAGCGCGTAGTTTGCTTGCAGGTGGTCGTTTAAGGCCAGCGTAAAGGCCACATCGTCTACGTTTTCATTGAATTGAAAGTCATACCCCACGTTGAAAAAGGCATTCCCATATGAATCGTCGGTTCCCTGCGGGTAGCACACCGCAAAACCGAATTCATCTGCCAGCGCATTGAACCCCGAATACTGCATGATGTCATCTGCGCTGCCCGTGTACCCGTGAAAGACGAATACCAGTGGGCAATCCGCGGGTGCGGACTCGGGATGGTAATAAATGTACTGCCGTTCCCACACCTCCGAATTGACCGTGTGCTCAAACGTTTCGAAGTAAACGCAACTGCCGTCATCGGCGTTGGCACCTTGAACGTAATTCAGGGCGTACGGCTCCGTGCATCCCGGCAAGCTCGTTTCGCATGCGCTTTCCCCAACCTGAAAAGCGAGGTAGCCTGCGTAGCCATCGTCCAACGCAAACGGCTCCAGAAAACCTTCAAGGAGAGGTGAACTGGCGATTTCTCCTCCATTCCAACCGTCACCCCACGAATCGGAAACCGAGAAAAAGTAACACCCGTCCTCCAGACACAGCACTTGGCTCGACGTTGTCCAGTCCGACTCACCTTGAAACGATGCAATCAACGACGGCTGGCTGCCGTCCAGCTCTTGGTAGAGTTCCCAAGACATTTCATCGCCCCATTCCCCGGTTGACGTCTCGATGCTCACTTCCGTGAAATCGCATTGGGAAAATGATTGGAAAGACACACAACAAAGTAGAATTGGAAGAAATTTCATGGCAATGGTTATTTCGCGCATCAAGCACGCTCGATTTCTCACTCTGAGAAATTTATTTTTTTTGCGGGAATCACGATCCAAGCGAGGATGTAGAAGAATGGTCCTGCCACGAAAAAAGACAGCAACATGATCAATCTGAATATAACAGGGTCCTTCTCAGAGTAGTCACCTAGACCTGAGCATACCCCCGCAATTTTTGACTCGTCCTTGTTTCGATATAACTTTTTCATGGCTTCAATTTCTTCTAGCGAGATATCACCTGCTCTTTATCGTGGGTTGCTCTTGCACGGAGCCGGCGGAAACCGACCCTCAACGCTAAGGTATTGTATTACATGCTTGCTTGTCACTGAAGGCGCCAAAGGCCTGCGTATTTTCAAATTGAATGGCTCCCGCGATGGAGTGAATAATTACAGGATTGGCCAAACCAATACTCCTGACCTGCTAGCATTTTGCGGCAAGGAAATGATCTCGAGCTAGGGGCCATGTTCCGCACAGGCGCGCCGCTGCGGCAGGTCTGTATGCATACCCATCTAGTATCACCTTGATTCCACTTTCCCACACGCCTAGAGTGGATGTAATCCGCAATTGCTTCGCTCAAGACGCTGTTGATTTGTGATTACATTGCCGTATGATTCAATTTATCCAGAAGTATGAATTCCTCATCCTTATTGGGCTTGCTGTGGTATGCTATGCCTTTGACTGGAATGAAACAGGCCTCGTTCTGTTCCTGATTGCGATTGTTTCGCTGAGCATG
>JBELBV010000086.1:0-1477 GCA_042095135.1 Flavobacteriales bacterium
TCGGAGCCGAACAACGTGCCGCCGTCGCGGGGGTTGACGACGAGGCCGCCTTGATTTTTGGTTTCCTCACGGGTGGAGTATTCCAGCACCGCCTCTTCAAACCCCAGCTCGCCCGCGCTCAAGCGCTGCGCGATGCTGTCCATTTCGCTGCCCATGTCGGCGAGGGCAGCCGGGTCGATTTTTGGCGACATGAGCACGTGGCAGGCGCTGAATACCTGACCGCGGCGGTCGGTGACGCGCAGGAAGTGGTAGCCGAAATCCGATTCGAAAACAGGGGAGAGGTCGCCGATTGGCGTGTCGAATACGGCCGCCTCGAACTCGGGGACGAATTGCCCGCGGTTGATGTTCGGGTAGCAGCCGCCTTTGTATTTGCTGCCGGGGTCTTCTGAGTAGCGGGAGGCGGCCAACGTCATGCTGAGTTTGCCGGTAGAAACTTCGGTGCGAATCGAGTCGAGGAAGTTGCGGACGTCGGCCTTCTGGGCTTCGGTGATGGCCGGTTGCAGGACCAGCTCGCGGTAGCGGACCGCCTCGGGAATGAGGGGGAGGCTGTCGGCCGGAGTTTCGGCGAACAGCTGCTGCACTTCGGCGGGTGTGGCGCGCACTTGCTGGTTGATTTGGGCTTGCATGCGACCGGCGAGGAGTTGCTCCATGACCGGGTCTTGGAACTCAGCTTTCCACTCACTTACGCTTTGGCCGTATTCCGCTTCGAACGCCTCGACGCTCCCGAACATTTGGATGTAGTACGCGAGGCGCCGATCGATTTCGTCCATGACCTCAGCATCGGTCACCTCCAAGCTGTCCAATTTGGCATGGTGCACCAAGAGTTTTTGAAAGATCAACTCTTCAAGCAAATTGCATCGCTGCACTTCGGTCAAATCGCCGGTCTGCCCGGTTTGAGCCATCTGGGCGCGCATGGCAAACGCCTGGGCTTCCACTTCACTTTCGAGTACAATACCATCGCCCACCACAGCTACAATGGCGTCAATGGGGCTGGTTTCAACGGTTTGGGCCCGCACAGCGAGGCAGGATAGCAACAGGCAACAGGTGGAAAAAACGGGTTTCACGGCATCGATTTTCGTCAGCGAAGGTACGCCTTGCTGCGCATTGCATGGTGAGGTTGCCTTGTGTTAAAAAAATGTGACTTTAGGCACCTTGATTAAGGTTTTTTTTTTTAACACGAAAAAATTGGTACCTTTCTGATTCTTCGTGGTTTACGTCACAAAGACCCTAAACACCTATTTCGCATGAATTTTGCAATGCTAAAACCACCCCTTCGTGGCGGGTCCTGCAAGACTCTTTTATGTGCTATGGTAACATTCATTTGCTTTTCTAGCACACACGCTCAAACCACCTTGTACCCCGGAGACGTTATTGTTTCCATGCTGACGGCGGATGTCTCCGGAGGCAACAAAATTGAAGGCCACGTCGGCTTTGTTCTGCTTCGAGACGTAGAAGCGGGTACCACACTGACCATCCG
>JBELBV010000086.1:1577-2832 GCA_042095135.1 Flavobacteriales bacterium
TGGGCAATGTGAATTTCCCACCTGCAGCAATTGATGTGGCATGGAGCAATGTCAACCAGTCTCAAGGTGGCTCGAATTATACAGGCGATGAGGCGCTGGATATCGTGGTGGCTTCTGCTGCTAGTAAGCTCGTGATTGATGCTTCTGCGGAAGTCTCTTGCCGGGACGTTCAGGTGTATGCGGGCACCTTCCAATCCTGCGACGGTAATGCGCGAATGGTTAAGGCCACGCGCAACTTCTCGATGACGGAAGGTGAAGATAACTGTTTCAACGGCGGTATGGGCATGCTGAAGATGGGGGGCGCAGCGGCCCAAAACATTGATTTAAATAACTACGGCAACCCGTCGAGTGCCAAGGCGAAGTTTTTTGACCTCATCCTTGACAACACCAATGGGGTGACGATGAAAGGCCACGGCCGCATGAAGGCAGGTGGTGCATTAGAATTAACCAACGGAGCACTCACCCTAGCTGACGACCCAGACGGCACCGGCACAGGCTCATCCAGCATGACGTTCGAGTCCAATGCCTTGAAGGGAACGGCGAGTATCGGCCCGTGCTCTGCTGCCAACTTCGGCGACGGGGCGGATCAAGAATTCACCTTTCAACGCTACATCCCGGCCGATCCCGACGGTTCGACGTGGGTGAACATCGGAGCCTACGTCACCGGCACGACCGTTGGCGATTGGACTTCGGCCAACCCCAGCATTCTGGTCTTCCAATACAACGAAAGCAACTACGGCTCCTTGGGAGCTGGATGGACCTACCTCTGGGATGCATCGACGGAACTGGCACCGGGCTCAGGCTACATGGCGCTGATTCCCCAGGGGCAAGACGCCTTGTTCAACGTGACGGGTCCCTTCAAAATGGGCGATGTCACCATCGACTTGACCTTCACCGACGACCCCAACCAAAGCAATGAAACGGTAGATGGTTGGAATTTGGTTTCCAACCCTTATCCATCACCGGTAAACTTGGTTCAGGTGCTGTCCCGCGTTGATGGGGTAGAGGCGTTTTGGATTTACGACAACGCCGATGCGGGTTCGTACATCACCAGCAATGACATGGGGGTCGGCGATGCACCATCCACCTTGGATGTAGGGCAGTCCTTTTGGGTCAAGATTAGTGAGAACCAGACCCTGACCTTCACAGAAGCCGACAAAGTTTCCATGTCCAACACCTTCATCCGTGAGTATGACGAAGGGTTCGAAGGGTCATTCGGCGTCTCCGTGGCGAACGGCGATAACCAGTGGAGCCG
>JBELBV010000087.1:0-2752 GCA_042095135.1 Flavobacteriales bacterium
GGTGTGCCCTGCGAGCGGGCACTGAAGAAAGTTCGTACCGATACCTGGAACGGCATGGTGTTCATTAATATGGACGACAAAGCGGAACCATTGTTGGCGTTTTTGGGGACCGTAGTTGAGCACTTGGCACCGTACCGATTTGACCAAATGACACTCGTTGAAGACCAGACGGTTCACCTTGAATGTAACTGGAAAGCCGTCGTAGACAATTTCAGTGAGCTGTATCACGTCGACTTTTTGCATCCGCAACACCGGCGAATGGTTGATTGTTGCAATGATACTGTGCATCTTTTTCCTCATGGTCACACCGGGCTCGCTGTCCCGGGTGCGACGTCTAATCCGCGTTTTCCCGTGCCTGATGAGCCGACCGACATACACCGAGCACAGCTGTTGCAGCTGGGTCTTAATCCAGATGAGTTTGTTGGCCGTGTCCCCGAGATCAGGCGTGCTGTGCAGCTGCAACGGCGAGGTACAGGCCAAGACAAAGGGTTTGACTACGCTGCCTTCAACGATGAACAGCTTTCAGACGTATGGCAGTACAACCTGTTCCCGAACGTCATTTTGTCGTTTACGCCAGGTCATTGTTGGCTCATGCGGGTTCGGCCGCACGCAAAAGATCCAGCCAAATGTGAATTTGATAAATTGTCGATGGTATTGTTTGCAGACCCTTCGATCGCGACAGGGACCGCAAACCAGGATAAAACGAATCGAGAAGACGACCTAGAAAGTAAACGTCTCCAACGTACGCACATTGGTATGGACGGTGCTAAACCGGCTGACTATGTCCGTCCTGCTCGTGATGAGTTCAGCTACAGCGAAGTCATCGCCGGTAACAAAACGATGACAGATACTATTGACCAGGACGTGCAGCTGCTGGGTAATGTTCAAGCAGGAATGAGTTCCAGCGCGTTTCAATCTACTTGGCTTAATGACGACGAAATGCGGGTGCAACACTTCCACAATGAGATCGATCGACATCTGAATGGTTGAGTATCCGTTCCACCTTGCCGTCCAAGTGCGAGACATTACCGAAGCACGAGAGTTCTATGGGCGTCTTCTAGGCTGTACGGAAGGTCGCAGTGCTGCCGGCTGGGTCGATTTCAATCTCTATGGGCATCAACTCGTTGCGCATCTAAATCCGCGCATCGGGCCTACCGGGCATGTGCAGCACACCACAAATGGTGTTGCTGATACGAATGTGCCGGTGCCGCATTTTGGCGTCGTGTTGTCGTTGTCTGAATGGGATGCACTACGCGCGAAAGTGGAACATCGCCTTGAGAATTTTGTTATGCCACCGCAAATTCGCTTTGCGGGAGAAGCAGGAGAGCAACGCACAATGTTCTTCTTGGATCCGTCAGGAAATGCGTTGGAATTCAAGGCGTTCGCAGATTTAGAGGAAGGACTCTTTGCCAAGTAGTACCGGCCAAATTGACGTCGCCATCGTTGGTGCTGGGATCGGCGGCAGCTCGCTGGCCATTGTGCTCGCAAGGCAGGGGCTAAGTGTGTTGATGCTGGAAAAATCGGCACAGCATAAGGATGTCGTACGAGGGGAGTGGCTTGCGCCGTGGGGTGTCAGTGAAGCGAACGATCTGAATCTGACGGCGCTTTATATGTCGTCGGGTGCGCACCGTCCGACCAGACATATTAGCTATAGCGAATTCGCGTCGGCGGAGGAAAGCGAGGCGCAAACCCTGCACATTGAGTCTGCCGCGCAGGAAAACCCGCTCTGTCTAGGACACCCAAAAACCTGCAACTTACTGAATGACGAGGCGGTTCGACTGGGAGTCATTTTTCATCGTGGGATCACGGCTCTCAAAGTCACGCCTGGCATACCGCCGAGACTAGAATATGTCTTTGCGGGCGAAGCAAAGACGCTGGAACCGCGCTGGATTGTCGGCGCTGATGGACGCAATGGGGTTGTTGCTAGGCAAATCGGCTGCAACCAACAACAGGATGCGGAGCATCACTTGTTCTCGGGCAGGCTGGTTGATGAGGCGCAGGGCTGGCCAGAAGACTTGCAGGTGATCGCAACCGAAGGTGAAGCGAATGTGCTTGCCTTTCCACAAGGCGATGGCAAGGTTCGGATTTACTTGGGTTGGTCATCGCAAGAGCGTGGTCTGCTCATTGGGCCCGACGGACCGCAACGATTCCTAGATGCTTGGCGATTGTCGTGTGTTCCGCACGCGGAAGCTATCGCAAATGCTCAGCCGATCAGTCCCTACATTGCCTATCCCAACGCGGATAGCTGGGTTGACCATCCTGTTCGTGACGGTGTTGTGCTAATCGGCGATGCCGCCGGTCGAAATGATCCGATCATTGGACAGGGTCTGTCAATCACGCACCGGGATGTTAAATATGTCTCTAGCGCCCTGGTTGAACAATCAACATGGGCACCATCGATGTTCGATGACTATGTGACTGAGCGTAAAGAGCGGATGTCACGCTTGCGCACGGTGGCTCGACTGACCAGTCTTCGAGAGAGTGCGTTCGGGCATGATGGCAAGGCTCTGCGACGGTCTATCCATGAACGCATTGCAGTCAATCCTGATTTGGCCGCGCCGTTCTCCGCGGGTTTTGTCGGCCCTCACAATTTGCCTGAAGAGGTGTTTTCGCCTGAGTTTACGACGCAAGTGGTTGGCGCCCCGATATGGGACGAGCACCCTTAGATGTGGAAACAATCTGGATGTTTAATCGGTGTGGGTATGCTCCTGATATCTACAACTGCAATGGGAGTGGACGTGAAGTTAAATCG
>JBELBV010000088.1:0-2715 GCA_042095135.1 Flavobacteriales bacterium
CTATGGTCATCCTGCAAAGGACATCAAAGCAGGCACATTCGCGCTCCTTTCAAGGTTTAAATTTCACGCAAATTGCTGACAATCAGCACATTCGTGTACGTCGTACACGGTTTAAAAAAGCTCCTCAAATAAAAAAAACCCAGCCTCATCGACCGGGTCTTTTCTCAGCGGAGAAGGAGGGATTCGAACCCCCGGTGCCCGTGAGAGCACACCTGATTTCGAGTCAGGCCCATTCGACCACTCTGGCACTTCTCCTCACAAAGTTTACTGTGCAATGCAAACCTCTTTCTAATCAGTCAACTGCACAACACAGCACACTGCGCAAATGCGTCAATTTCTCGTCACGCTAAATCCCTATAACTCGCCAATGACCAGCCTGACTTCAACGTATTCAAAAACCCTTCAGCCAACCAATCTGCCTCCTTTGTGTATTCACTGTTCCCAAAGTCACCAGGGTGACACATCAATTCAATCGTTTTCAGCCCTGTAAAAACACCATCACCCTCCTCCAAACATCTTCTGAAGTCCCAAACACTACAAAAACCATCTGTAAGTTTCATTCCCATCATTCTAGAAGTGAGAGTCCATAGGCTCTTTCCGGCATATTTCAACTTTGACTTGGCACCCACCAGCTCATCCATTGGAACGATGTTCCGTGTATTGCGAACCCAAGGAATGCCTGTTTCTCTCGACACCCTCCTCAAAGCAGGAAGCGCGGAAGGCCAAGTGTGGACATGATGATGTGAGTCTAAGTGGTCGATGGAAATGCCCATGCCCTGCACGAGTTTTATCTGTGCCATCCATTCCTTGGCCAGCACATCGGACAGCCCCAATCTGTTGTGATCCCTAAAATTTGAAGCAAATGATCCCGACACGTCGCACAATACGCTTTCACGCATTGCGGGCGTCAAAGCCCGAAAGTTTGTAGCATTCAAGTGGACACCCAATCCCAAGTTGGGGTTTCTATCGTGGAGATCTTTTATCTCGTGAATGGCTCCACCATTGGCCATGATTGTCGCGCTGCTCAGGACCCCCTTTTGATGCAGCACCTCGACTTGGGCATTGACTTGACTGTTGAGGCCCAAATCATCAGCATTGGTTATGATCAAAAGCTCACCCATGACCCTGCTTGACGATTTCTATCACATCTGCACCTTCGAGTTTCGCGTTCAATTCAACCCGAGAAAGACCTTGATCGAAGGGAGAGGCTTGGCCCATTTCAGCAAGTTTGCCAATGATGGCATCATTCCGGTTTGTTTTGACAAGCTCTAAAATGAGGGGGAGACCTTCACTCACTTCACTTCTGAAATGAGAGAACAAACACTCCTCAACACGTTTTTGAGCCACACGACAAGACATTACAAAATCTTTGATGACCCAAGCATCAGGCTCTCGCACAGCCCTCATATATCCTACAGTTCCATAGTCACCGTAGTCGTCACTTACGGACCACGCCCAATGCAAATCTGTTTGCAGCAAACGGTTAAAATCTTCCTTGGAATACCGCTTTCCAGAAATATTGAACTGATTGGTCCGGTCGATCATCTCCAGGCATCGCTCGGTATGCATCGCTGGGTTCAGAAGGGTCAGTTTCATATTACAACTGCGCAAAAAAGCATCAGCGCTGCTCCCCGCTTCAGACCGAATCTTCCTCCGCTTGGATTCAGCCAAATAACTGAGCCGTCTTTTGGCCGCTTGTTCCGTCACTGGAACATCAAAGTCTTTTTTCGCCAACAATTGACCCAACCCATTCTCCGGGAACACCCGAACCATAGGAAGTGCAGCTGAGACTTCGCGCCGTTCGAACGCATTGTCATCTATGAATGCGAAGGTGTTCAATGAAACATTCATCGCTTCGGCAATGCGTTGAATGCTTTGACTCTTTGGTCCCCAATTGATTTCGGGGAACAACAAGAAATCAGAAAGCCCAAGCGATTCGATTTTATCGAGTGCAATTCCAGCTTCGTTTTTACTGGCTACTGCACAAATGATTCCCCTTGCATCCAAGGCGCGAATGAAGTCCACTGATTCCTGACGGACTGTGACTCCTTCTGGACCGTCATCTCCAATGACACCTTCCCAAAGCGTATTGTCAAGATCAAAAACGACGCACTTAATCTTGGGTAAAACCTCAGACTGCTGCCGCTCCTTTTCAATGAGAAGCTTTGCCGCAGAATGCCGGTCTTTCCAACGCACCAAGTGCAATGCAGAAATGAGCAATGACACTTCGTTGTCCATGTTATTGGACAACCTTAAAAGCCCTTCTCCAGGCTTCTCTGGCCATTGTTCACGGTCAATAAAAGTCCGGTTCCAACCTGACTGTAATTCCAAAGCGTGCCTTAAAACTGAGCCTGCAGTGCCGATCAATTCCAGAGTAAAGCTGGCCCGCACTTCAGAGTAGATTTCCATGTAGAAGCCATCAAAATGTTGAGGACTGTCAGCACCGGCCCAATTCGGAAACACCTTTTGATGATAAGCATATTGTGCGCCTTGTACTTTTCGGTAGCGGTCAACAGACTTCAAGAGATTGGCCACTCCCTTTGCCAATTGCTCTGTACGGTTCAGCTTTTTCCCCAACCTCAGCACCTCTTGAACAGGATACAACCGGGGAAACTCCGGCCATTTGGTCTCCAATTTAGCCCACCGTCTAAATCGAATTTCATAGGATGGTCCCTCTAAGCCCCTTGAAGCATCGCTTGGGACAATGCCCTCAAC
>JBELBV010000089.1:0-2713 GCA_042095135.1 Flavobacteriales bacterium
CATCCACATCACAGGCGATATCTATTTCTGCGCGTTCGCCTTCCGAAGACTAAAAAGGCAGAAAAGGGACATCAAAAAAAAGAAATTGCAGATTGTCGCCACCATCCATGACATCGGGTACCTCCACCATCCTTCGCAATTTAAAAGGAAACTCATCAAGTATTTTTGGTTCAACGGGCCATTGAAACGGATCGATCACCTGGTCGTTGTATCCCAAGCGACTAAAAACGCCGTCATGCACGAAGCCCCCTGGTTCGACCCGACAAAAATCACTGTCATACCCACCGTCGTTCCGCAGCATTTCAAGGCCCGAAAAGAACGCCCCGACAATCCCAAACCCGTCGCCCTCCACATTGGCCTCGCCGAGAATAAAAACCTGAAACGACATGCGGAGGCGCTGGAGGGAATGGATGTGCATTTGAAGATCATCGGCGAACCCTCCCCTCAGGATCTGGCCATGCTTGAAAGGCACAACATCGACTTCAGTTGGCAGGCGAAATTGACGGACGAGGAGATGCAGGAAGCCTACGGAACGAGTGATTTTTTGCTGTTCGCTTCCACATTGGAAGGGTTTGGGATGCCGATCATTGAAGCACAAATGGTTGGGCTGCCTGTCATCACCAGCGGCGTCGATCCAATATGCGAAGTAGCAGGAGATTCCGCTTTGCTATGCAATCCGTTGGATACGAATTCGATTCGCGCGAGCATCGAAGAAGTGATCGGGAATTCGGGAAAGCGCGAAGAGTTAATACAAAAAGGTTTTGTAAATTGTAACAAATACGCCCCAGCAACATCTGCGGCCATGCTCAACGATTTGTACGAGCGTTTGCTCAATCCATAACCCCATGCCCAACCCTAAAAAATCCCGCATCCGCCACCTCGCGAAAGCCGTGACCTGGCGGGTCATAGCGTCCGGAACGACCTTCCTGCTCGCTTGGTTCTTTTTCCAAGACGATGCCCAAGCGGTGCAAAAGGCCACCAGTGTGGCTGTAGCCGAGAGTGGGTTGAAAATGGCCTTGTACTATTTCCATGAACGGGCGTGGTATCGGTATGGAAACCTCGGACGAAAATGACACGGCATGGGTTGCGCGCAGTGGAGCTGTGCCCGAACTTTACAGAAGTATGAAAGCGGATTACCAATTGGACCATTTGGACGAGCTCGAGGCGGAATCGATGTTCGTTTTACGGGAGGTCGCGGCGCAATTTGAGCGGCCGGCGATTTTGTTTAGTGGCGGAAAGGACAGCATCGTGGTGACGCATTTGGCGGCCAAAGCGTTTGCACCGGCGCGGATTCCGATGCCGTTGGTGCACATCGACACCGGGCATAACTTCCCAGAGACGTTGGCGTTTCGGGATGCTTTGGCTGAGCGCCTCGGCGTGCAATTGGTGGTCGGCAGTGTGCAAGCGACCATCGACGGTGGACGCGTACGCGAAGAGACGGGCGCTCAGGCGAGCCGCAACCGCCTGCAGACGACGACCTTGTTGGAGACCATTGAGGCAGGGCGTTACGATGCGTGCATCGGCGGGGCTCGGCGCGACGAGGAGAAGGCGCGGGCGAAGGAGCGGTTCTTCAGCCACCGGGATGATTTTGGCCAATGGGATCCAAAAAACCAACGCCCCGAACTCTGGAACCTGTTCAACGGCAAGCACATGCCAGGCGAACACTTCCGCGTGTTTCCGCTCAACAATTGGACCGAGCTGGACATTTGGAACTACATCACGCGCGAGCAGATCGCCTTGCCGAGTTTGTACTACGCCCACGACCGCATGTGCGTCGTGCGCGACGGGGTGATTTTGGCCCACAGCGAGCATTTGCCCCACCGCGAAGGAGAAACTCCGGAGATGATGCGCATCCGGTTCCGGACTTTAGGCGATTTGACCATCACCGGTGCCATTGAGAGCGCCGCCGACACACTGGAAAAAATCACCGCAGAAGTGGCGGCTACGCGCGTTACCGAACGCGGCGGACGGGTGGACGACAAACGCAGCGAGACCTCCATGGAGGACCGCAAAAAAGAAGGGTATTTCTAAGCAGGCCAAACCATGAGCACCACCACACAGAACTCCCTCCTCCGCTTCACGACAGCAGGCAGCGTCGACGACGGCAAGAGCACCCTCATCGGCCGACTCCTCTACGACAGCAAAAGCATCTTCGAAGACCAACTCGAAGCGGTCGAAACGTCGAGCAAGAAAAAAGGCCTCGAAAACGCCGACCTCAGCCTCCTCACCGACGGCCTGCGTGCCGAGCGCGAACAAGGCATCACCATCGACGTGGCCTACCGCTACTTCGCGACGCCAAAGCGCAAGTTCATCATCGCCGACACGCCTGGTCACGTGCAGTACACCCGCAACATGGTGACCGGCGCCTCGACGGCCGACCTCGCCATCATCTTGATCGATGCGCGCCACGGCCTCGTGGAACAAACCCACCGGCACAGTTTCATCGCGTCGCTCCTGGGCATCAAGCACCTCGTGGTGTGCGTCAACAAAATGGATTTGGTGGATTTTGCTGAAGAAGCGTACCGCGAAATCACTTCGGCCTTCCGTAATTTCTCTTCGCGGCTCGACGTCCCAGACATCAAGTTCATTCCCATTAGCGCCTTGCTTGGCGACAACGTCGTGGACACCTCGGTAAATATGCCTTGGCACGACGGCGGCACGCTTTTGAGCCACCTGGAGGAAGTGCACGTCGGAGGCGACCGGAATTTGCAAG
>JBELBV010000090.1:0-2666 GCA_042095135.1 Flavobacteriales bacterium
CCAAGATGCCCATCACAATGGAAATGAGGAAGACAGTCGTTCCGCTTCCGACGAGTGCGTACATGGGGCCTGGACAAGCTCCCGTCATGGCCCAGCCGAGGCCAAAAATGGTGCCGCCGATGAAGGCAGACTTGTAATTGGGAGCTTTGTCGTTCAATTCAATTCGATTGCCTTCGATGCTTTTGGCGTCGGCCTTGCGGATGAGCCAAACACTGAGGACCCCCACAGCAATTGCACTGCCGATGATGCCGTACATGTGAAAATTCTGAAAGGCGAACATCTCTTGAATGCGGAACCAAGAGAGTACTTCGGATTTCATGAAGATGATGCCGAGGAAGATGCCAATGAGCAGAGCGAGGAAATTTCTCATGGTCCAGGGATTAAACAAGAATGAGGGGCAATAAGATCCAGGACGTGATGAGGCCACCGGTAAAAAAGCCGAGCATCGCCACCAAAGAGGGCAATTGAAAATGGCTCATGCCCATGATGGCATGGCCCGAAGTGCACCCGCCGGCATACCGCGTTCCGAATCCGACAAGGAATCCTCCGCCGATGACGAAGAGCAGGCTTTGCCAATTGCTGAGCGATGACCAGCTGAACAAATCAGCCGGGTGCTGCCCGGAAAAATCAGTTATGCCAAATCCTTTCAATCGAAGGATGGCTGATTCGCTGAGGGCAATGGGGGCATCTGATGCCAAAAACGTACTGGCGAGAAAGGCGCCGACGAGTACGCCTGCGACCATCACCAAGTTCCACGACTCACGCTTCCAATCGTACTTGAGGAAGTCCAAGTTGTTGGGAACCACTGCGGCGCACATATGCCGAAACGACGAGCTCATGCCAAAGGTGCGGTTGAGGAAAATCAAGTGCAGCGGCACCATCAGTCCGATAACCGGTCCGGCCACGTACCACGGCCACGGCTGGCTAATCCATTGAATGAATTCTGACATGGCGCAAAATTAATTCGTTGCCGTGACTCACCGTGTGACATGGTGCACACAAGAATTAAATTTTTGAAACCTGATTGAGTTTGAGTTTCATGGTATGATTCCTTCCGTCTATGCCCGCATAGGGGTCATTCATAAACAATTTGAGAAGTCTATGGTTATCAAAGGCATGACAATCCAACAGAATACCAAGGTCATCGACCATACTCATTTTTTGATTGACGGCAAGCTTGAGGCTTGGAGCGGTTCACGGGCGCAAGTGTGGAGCCCAATCACCGATGACCAAGGCGAACGCATTTTGTTGGGTTCAACCCCGGACCTTCCGAGTGAGGAGGGAATGAAGGCCCTTGAGGCGGCGAAGTCTGCTTACGATCACGGTCGAGGCGCTTGGCCCACGGCACCAGCATCAGATCGCATCGCGGCCATGGAGAAATTCATTGAATTGATGGTACCGAAGCGCGATGAGGTGGTGAATTTGCTGATGTGGGAGATTTGCAAAAAGCGGTCCGATGCAGAAAAAGAATTCGACCGCACGGTGACCTACCTCCGCGAAACCATCGATGAATATAAAAACTTGCACCGGGAGGGCAGCCACATCATGTCGGTCGACGGGACACTCGCCCAGATTCGGCGCGGCCCCATCGGTGTGGTGCTCTGCTTGGGTCCTTTCAATTACCCCTTGAATGAAACGTTCTGTGTGCTATTGCCGGCATTGTTGATGGGGAATACGTGCGTCTTCAAACCGGCGAAATATGGTGTGTTACTCATTACGCCATTGTTGGAAGCTTTCGCCCAAAGCTTCCCGCCCGGCGTAGTCAACATCATCTTCGGCCGAGGCCGGACATTGGCCACGCCCATTATGCAAACCGGTCACATAGACGTGCTCGCTCTGATTGGAAACAGCAAGTCGAGCAATGCCTTGATCAGCCAGCACCCCAAGGCCAACCGGGTGCGCCAAGTGTTGGGTCTGGAAGCGAAAAATCCGGCTGTAATCTTCCCTGATGCCGATATCGACCTTGCCGTCAAAGAATGCGTGAAGGGTGCCTGGAGCTTCAACGGCCAACGCTGTACCGCATTGAAAGTGGTGTACGTTCATAAGGATATAAGGGATGCGTTCCTGAAGGCTTTTGCTGCAGCGACGGACGCACTGGTATGGGGCAGTCCATTCGATAACGTCGACATCACACCCTTACCGGAAGTGGGCAAGGTGGGCTACATGCAAGACTATGTGAATGAAGCGGTTGAAGCGGGTGCACGTGTCGTCAATGAACGCGGCGGCCAAGTGGAGGGGAATTGCTTTTTCCCAGCCATCCTGCATCCGGTGAGCCGCGATACGGCAATTTTTAAAGAAGAACAGTTCGGTCCAGTCTGTCCAGTCTTGGATTTCGATGACTTTGAAGAAGTATTGACAGACATCGCCGAGAGCGATTACGGTCAACAGGTGAGCATTTTCACCCGAGATGCCAAAATCGCCGGCCAATGCATCGACCACATGGTGAACCAAGTGTGCCGGGTGAATATTAACGCATCCTGCCAACGCGGACCGGATACTTTACCGTTTACGGGTCGCAAGGACAGTGCTGTAGCGACGTTGAGCGTGAAAGCTGCGCTTCGCTCGTTCTCGATCCGCACGCTGGTGGCGTGTTCGGCTGACCAAAAGGAATTGGTCGAAGAGGTCATCGCTGGGGGGCACAGTTCCTTCTCGTCGATGAATTACCT
>JBELBV010000091.1:0-2654 GCA_042095135.1 Flavobacteriales bacterium
CTCAAAAGCATCGCAGGTCCCGTCTCCATCCGTATCTACGATGCATTCTCCAATGCAATTGAAACCCACATTAGGGTATATACATGAGCCGTCATCATTGGTGGCGGAAGGAAGGAAATTACATGCTAGAATATATGTGCACCCTAAGATTTCTAAATCGTCACAAACCCCGTCAGCATCAAAGTCGTAATTGCAGCTTCCCCCGCAAACACCGAGAGCATCGAGAGAGTTACCCGCACAGTCACAATCACCGTCGGGTATTTGAGTACATCCACATTCATAGATGGCCCCGGGGCCATCGCACTCACCACATTCGTTCTGGAAGTAACAACTGCCGTCATCCTCTGTGGCTAGAACGCTGTAATTGCAGGCCGAAAAATCCGTGCAGCCAGCCATCTCACTGTAGGGTTCAAATGTTATCGAAATGTTGTCCAGGTTTGCACTTCGCTTTCTAGTAGCAGCGCTCCATCTGAATTGGACCGTGCCTGGAAAAGTGAAGGATGAGTATCCCGGGAAAAGATCAGCGCCATCCGTGCTTTCGCTATAGTATACAGTGCTCCATGGGCCGCCATTTTCAGACTTCTGCAGGCTTATTTCTGCCCGAGGGTTTCCTGCGCTTACTGTAATTTCAAGGTCGAAAGTGGCGTGAAAGGAAACTGTACCTGTATCTGGCACTATGATGAGATTGGTCATCCAATAAGCATCTGCCATTCCCGTATGCCCGGATCGAATTTCCTCTCCGTTAACGGTCCACTCTGCGCACGAAAAACCAATGTCATCAATGTTGTTCGAGAAGTCCTCCGTAACAGGAAGGTTAAGCTGGTCCAAAGGGTACGAGCAATAAACACAACTGCTATCGTCCATCACAGCAACAGAGTCATAGTTGACAGCGAAATTGTCAGTACAACCCAATCTCCCAAAGGCAAGCACTTGAATATCGTCTAAGTAGAGATCTTCTCCTGCATCGGGTGCATCACCTTCGACAAGGACCTGGAGAGCGTTTGTGGTTTTAAGCTCAACAAAGCCTAAAATCTCGGTTTCGGTGATAACGTCATCGAACAAGCTAGCAATGCTGCCAGAATGAATGCCATCCTTTATAATACTGATGTCCCAGCCATCCGATGGCTCGAGATTGGGCCCGCCAAAATTTGGCTCAACGGTGGCGCTGACATATGCAAAGGCGTAATTCGAAACGTTAACTGAAGCCGTGGTCAACATAGCGTCTGATGCCTGGTAAACATTTAATGACAAATCCGTTCCACTCTGAGATGAAGGAAAAGCGAAAACGCCTGTTCCGGAGCCGCAATTCATGGTCCAGTTGCTGTCGATGGGAACATATGGGTCAGGAACGTTAGAGCAGATTGATAGGTATTGACTTTCATTGTTAATATTAATTTCGTCATCAAAGTGTTCCAAGTAAAGTTGCTCCAGTGGCACGGTCATGCAATCGCATCCAGCAGTTGCGGGATTGGGCAAGTAAACGTAGGCTGAGTCCTCTGTTGGCGGGGCGCAAATGGTAAAGGGTAGGGTGCAAGTGCCGTCATCAAATAATGCAATGGGATTATAGTTACAAGCGGAGCTATTGATGCAGCCACAATTGCCGACTGGGAAGTCAATACAGTCATCGCTGAGGTCGCAGATGCCATCGGAATCAATATCATCACACCCTTCAATACTGAAGTTGTCAATATAATATTGCTCAGAATGGTCGTTGAATACGACCACTTTTACTTGAAGTGTTGAGCCTGTTAGTCCGTTAACATATATATCATTTAGATCCGACTCATCGGAGCGAACGGCTTTTAAATTATACCCTGTACCATCAATGTTGGTATATAGGGAAAAGCTGTCAGTCGGATCTAGGGAGCTGGTGCCAGAGATTTCAAGAGAAATTGAGGCCACAGAATTAGATATAGAGATGATAGGAGTTTCAAGTTCTACGCCTTCAGAGTCATCGAAAATAAATGGAATTGAATCTGCGACTATAAAAGCACCGATGAAGTCGCTACCAGCGCCGCATTGGATAGTAAAATTGCTATCAGGAGCATAAACTATCCCTGTACCACACATATCACCTTCACCAATCAAATTAAAGTCTTCTAGCCAGAGTTGAGTTTGTGATTTTCCGGTAGAACATATAAAAACGAGGACGGCAAGTATCTGAATAGATTTCATAGAATGATTATTGTAAGCAGTATTGTTAGATTGTTGACGCGAATTTCAATTACAAATGGTGCCAAAGTTCGCGAGGATTTCCAGAATGTCTCCTACGCCAACGGCATCATCGCCGTCGATGTCGCCAAAGCAAGTCATTACAAATCCAAAAACACATGTGCCATCGTCCTCGGTTGAGGCAGGATGAAAGTTTATAGCATCCAAAGATGTGCAGCCTGGAACCTCAAAAGCATCGCAGGTCCCGTCTCCATCCGTATCTACGATGCAGTTTCCCGCACAGTCGTAACCGCAGGCTGCAAAGAAGCAAGATCCATCATCTAGCGTGGAGAGGGAGTCGAAATTGCAGGCGAGGTCGTAGGTACATCCTGCTGTTTCCAGAGGGTCACAAATGCCATTCCCATCCGCGTCTGCCTCGCAGTCGCCGCCACAAACGCCAATGGCATCAGCTTGGTTGCCATCACAGTCGCAGTCGCCTTCGG
>JBELBV010000092.1:0-2558 GCA_042095135.1 Flavobacteriales bacterium
TTGGTTGCCAGCAATTTACATCATGAAAAATCAAAATCCAAAAGTCTCATTTTGTTCCCGCACACAATGCCCCTGAGTTCGGCCATCTCGAGTCGGTCAGTTAATCAATAGGCATTTGAAGCAACATCAATTGTACGTGCATGAGCCACTGTACCCATCAATCGCCTCAAATTAGGCCCATGAACGGCATTAAAACCATCGGCGCACTGAGCTTCTTGGCCAACTTCGCTCAGTCCTGCGACTGAGACTGATTTGGCTTTGGTTAGATTGGGAAGCGGGGGCCGAATGGCCCCGCTTTTTTTTTGTTCGAACCATGATCCAAACACGGCAAAGAAAAAGCCTCGCAAGTCATTGACTTACAAGGCTTTCGAAAGTGTGTTGGCGGTCTGGACGACACCTGTCTAAACTTTGTCAATCACTATTCAGCGTAGTGCCAGTAAGGAAGGATGTGGATGTAGTTGGCGTAGTAGGCCCAGTCGCTCGCTTGCCATCCTGACAGATGGATTCCATTTTCATCTAGGCTCCAATTTGGATCCATAGGTAAGCTGTAATTGAGGTTAGAATCGACGCTGCCACCAAAAAAACCATCCCATGAATAACCTGCGGCTTGGAGATAATTCGATTCGATTTCAATTTCATATGCACCATTTTGATTGTTCATCCCAACTGAAAAATCCATCTCGGTGTTGAACCCTGGTTGATTAAATGCATCGGGCCCCTCAATCTCCCAATTTCCGCCATTTCCTCCGTACGGCATGTAGGTCATCATTGAGCTATTAGCGATAATGATCGTATCACTTACAGGATCGGGGCATCCAAACAAGTAAGTTTCATGGATGTCTAAGATCTCATATTCGATGAACATTGAATCCAAAACTATTGAGCCGTCGGATACGCCATTGATGAAATTTTCCAGCGGAGTCCCATCATAATCGCAAGGCTCAGGCGGATTTCCAAACTCACTTCCAAAGGCAGAAAGAAAGCCAGTGAGATCGGAGGAGCCCACGAAGTTGTCATTGTTCCAATCAGGATTCCAAGGGTACTCATGAATAGTAGTGCCCTGGCCAAAGCAAGCCACTGCCAAGCAGCACGCGATTGCGGTAAGTAGGTGTTTCATCACGATTCGGTTACTCTGCCCAGCGCCAAAAAGATTGTGTGAATTGAGCTCCCTCCGCATCTTGAGCAAATGTGGACAATGCAATCATGCAGCATAGCCCGAGTGAAAATAAATACTTCCTTGTAAGATAAGTATGAGTGCTTTCGCAAAATGCACACCCAGCCTTCATAACCTCACAGCTGCATCGAACTGATATCAAAGGCAGGATATTGACTACCATCAACCTTCATTCTTGTGTTACATCAAAGTCCCAAAGTGAAGAAAGCCGTGGATTGCAGGTACCAAAAATGCTTCCAGCCGAGACTTCCTTCTGCGCCTAGCTCCTTCCAGCTCACGACAAGGGGGCCCGCTTCCCACCGAAAGCGGTCATCGAAAACGCGACCATACTGCACAGAACTCCAGGTCTCTCGGAATCCGTCCTCGTTCGAGGTCACATTCGCACCATCCCAGGCTTCCACGAAGCCCTCCACGCTGGCCACGAGCGAACCCTGCACCAAATCCATAGAAGCGCCCAATTGCTGACGGATTCGAGGCCGAACCAACCAACGCAATTCCGAATTCGGCTCCAAATCTTCTATAAAGCGCTGGTCCCAGCGCATTCGCCACCACCACGTCACCTTCTCTCCCTTGTGCTGGTATTTCGACTGGAGCCAAACACGGTGTTCATTGCGCGTATCACGCTGCAAGCCCTCCGCCCGAACCACATTGCTAGGAACCCATTCATGGGTATAGCTGGCCGTCATGGACCAAGCTTCGTTTAGTATGCGCGTCACATCGCATTCGGTATAGGCGAACACCAGCGCACGCACGTTGCGCCCATCCTCGACCTCGCCAGGTCCATAAGCATCCATTGCCATTGTCTGGCCAAATGACGGCCTCAACTGTTCCACAGGCAAGATGCAGGCAAACGAGTAATTCTCGACGTGCCAACCCTCACCAAGTGACGCCCCTACATCCACCGTGGGCATGACCCCGTACAGATGTATGTTCTGTTGGGCTTGCACATCGATCAGGCCCGTGTTGACCGCGCACCACAACATTATTGCTCTAAACCAATTTGACTGCATGGTGCAAAGTTCGACCCTATATATTTCCCCTGCGTTAAGTGCGCAATCAAAGTAGGTTTGTTCATCCTTGGGAAGTTCGAGTCCCGATCAGACTGCTAACTCCGAGAGCACTTCTCCAAATTTGTAGGCCCCCATGTAGGCCCCCATGCAAATTGAAAAAAGTCTTTCAGCCTAGATCAAATCATAAATATCTCGACGCCAATTCGAGGGCATTTTTTGTAGGCCCCCATGTAGGCCCCCACAAAAGAAAAAGCCTCGCTATCTCTATGATAGCAAGGCTTTCGAAAATTGTTGGCGGTCTGGACGAAACGAAATTTAGGGCTTCAAAACTTTGGCGAGTTGAAAGAGACTAAGCAATTTGGCTTTTATATGAT